>SVNK01000012.1 GCA_015066935.1 Ruminococcus sp.
CGTTACATATATCGTTGATATTATTAAAGTAAGCCCAAAAGCTATTTCTTTTTTGGTTCCCGAATATTTATAGCCAAACATTTTTACAAGCATATCTAAAACAATATAATTTTCAAAAAGTGTCGCAGCAATCTCAATTATGTTCCAAATTATCTTCATCATATTCTCCTTGAATAAAACTGAAATGCTTCTTTAACAGCTGCTGTCTTGCTTCTGCTTATAGGAAGCTGATGTTTATTGTTGAGTACGATAGTGTTTTTTTCGATTGAGTAAATATATCTGAAATTCACAAGATATCGGGAATGTACTCGTATAAAGCCGAAGTGAGCATATAAATTTTCAATATTATTAAGGCTGTCACGCAAAGTATACTTCTTCTTGGCAGTAATTACATCTACATAATGATCGTCACTTTGCATATACATAATGTCTTTAATCAGACATTTAAACTCATTTCCCGAATCTGAAAAAGTTATATATTGTTGACGAGCATCGATTGACTCGATTAATGTTTCAAGGATTTCTCCTATTTCTGTTTCAAGATATTTCTTTCGAATAAATCCTAAAGCTTTAAACCTATATGCTTTATAAACGAGTTCGTCATGATTTGTAACAAATATTATTTCGGCAGCTGAATTTGATTTATTAAGTTGAGAAGCAGCTTCCATGCCGTTCAATCCGGGCATATCCAGATCAAGAAATATTACATCGAATAGTTGTGAATGATTTGCATCCAATAAACTTTTGGCATCACAATACAGACTTAATTCACAATTAATATTATGAGAGGCGAATTCTTTTTTTATTATTTTTCTGATATATTTAATATCAGTTTCATTATCATCACAAATCGCAATATTCAAAATCAGTCAGCTCCTTTCAGATTTTATTATAGCATTTCAAAATATATTTTGCAATACTCAATAATCCCTATCCGTATACTTAATCTGCAATCTCACTCTATGAAAAGCATCAATCCATACGCTGAAATTACTTCGAGGAAATAGTTCCCAGAAGTGTTCTATAGCCTTTTCCTTTGCTTTTTTAACACCATTTTCAGTCATCATTTCAAGAGTGGCGATGTCTTTAATTATCATTTCTTCATAGCCGAAAGCACCGTAGCAATGACCAAGCAAACTTTTATCTTTGTCGGAAAGTGAATCGAATATCTCTTTGAAATACTTGACGCAGTACCGCCTGTGAACGAATTTATGAGGATTGCTCGCTGTCCTATCTACCATTATTTCAAGGTCGTAAGGATCATCTTCCTCAGTTTCCGTAAGGTCATTTATGTAATACGATTTCAAATCATAGCTGAGATGTTTGCCCAGTTCATCTGATGTGATGTTCAGCTTTTCACATATTTCATCGTCAGAGTATCCGTCAAAGTGCATCAGCTTTGTATCAAGGATTGTGTTCATTTCCTGCTTTGACAGCGACAGATTTCCGATGTTTTTCTCAATATATCTTCGCATCTCTCCGTGAATAAATGGCTGTGCATAAACACGGAACGGGCTTTTATTTGGATCGTATGTACCTTTCTTTATCAGCCTTAATACAGCAAGTCTGCCTTCCTGTTCAAGGTCGGAAATTGTATCATTATTGTTCAGCTTGTATCTGCGGCAAAGCTTTTTAGCCTGAGTCTGTATAACTCCTTCACAGCTGTTAAGTAATTCTTCTCTTGTCATTTTACCCTTTCGGACGTCCCTTTTTCGGCGGTGTTATTCCGCATTGTGTATATAAATTCTTTGATTTCAGCAGTTCTTCAAGTTCAGTATTACTGTACTTCGGAGAGGTTATAGCAACGTGATATATGTCATAAGCCTTGCGGATAAGCTGTTTTTCCTGTTCTTTTGTAAGCGTTCCACGCTGATAGCATTTCTCAATTCTTTTCACACATCTTCTGTAAGAAAGATACTTTGGATTTGTTGCGTTTTCTTCTTTGCGTCGGATTTGCTTGTATGCAACCTGACTGCATGTAAATCTCGGATTTTCAAGTGAGGGCTTATCACAATATATTGTGCGATAGCCTCTTGTCATAAGGAAAAATCTGTTGCATTGCTTACAGCGTCTGGGATGATGACCTTTCATAAGTCCTTTGAGAAAATCCATTTTTGCCAATGCTTGTAAATTGTCGGTCTTGTAATATTCAGCGATGCAGTATTCCTTACTGTCTTTTGATTTCGGCATAGGAATATATTGCAGAAGAACAAAATCCTCTCGTGTGTACATAAGACCGTCTTTATCATCAGGACTTGCAATGAGATTTTTAAACTGCGGCTCATTCATAAACATACTGTATGCAAGGGAGAAACTATGACTGTCAAGACTTTTCAAGCCTGCAAGAATAACATCGGCAAAGTTTGTGATTGTACGTGCAAAAGCAACTGCATCTTCAAAATAGCCCGTTATAATATCTACCAGTTCAAGATAACAGAGCCACGCAAAATTATACTTCTCAGAATTGTATTCAAGCGATGAAAACTGTTCTATGTAGTTTTTATCAATAGGATTGAGCAGCACTTCAAAGATTCTGATTTCACGCAGCATATCAATCATATCACATACTGCGTTGTGAATTTCAGTCCATTCGGAAAATGTCGGCAGCTTAATTATTCTATCAGCGGCAAGCTCAAGCTTACGCTGTTTATCTGTATGCAAAATGTGTCTGTAGAATAAATGCTCAAATCTGTCTATCCCTGCAAGCTGTTCAATTTTACTGTGCAGCGGTCTGATTTTATTGATCTGTTCTTGCGATATATTCATAAGAGATAGAGATAACTCGCCGAGCAGAAATTCCTGTCCCAATACTTCAATATGCTTATCCTTGATGTAAACGTGTATATAACCTTGCATAGCTGTCCTCCTGAATCGAAACTATGTTCTTGATTATATTATACCACTTATTTTTTACTTGTCAATACAAATGTCGTAAACATTGAAAAATATATGTCTCCATATTTTATACCTTTTTGAAAAATACGGACATAGAATATATGTAAGCATTACGCACTGCGGATTTTCCGTGGTGCGTATTTGTTTTTTCAACACAGCCGACACAAATAATTCAGTCGAGGTGATGTGCGTTTTTATTTTTGCTGTTGGCTGTATGGGGTTTATTATTGAGGAAGGGAGGTTCAAAGCAAGAAATCAAAAAAAGGAGCGTGATAAAATGCAAAAGAAACTACAAACGAATACCGCTGAAGAAATACTTTCAACGGTATACAAACCAATTGAGTATGTCATTAACGGACTTCTTGCACAGGGACTATATATCCTTGCAGGTTCACAAAAGGTTGGTAAATCCTGGCTTGCACTTGATATATGTCACAGCATTGCAACAGGAAGTGATGTTCTGAAACGAAAGACTGTTCAGGGAACTTCTCTGTATCTGTGTCTTGAAGATAACTATGTACGCATACAGGACAGACTGTTCAGTATATCAGCTGAGCCTACAGAGAATATGCACTTTGCTATAATGGCTGATACAATCGGGAATGGTCTTGAAAATCAGATTGAGGATTTCTATAATAATCATTCCGATTTGAAAGTGATTATTATTGATACGTTGCAAAAGGTGCGTAACGAAACAAAGTCAGGCTATGGTAAAGACTACAAAGAAATGTCAATGCTGAAAGCTCTTGCAGATAAGCTTCGCATTGCAGTAGTGCTTATTCATCATACACGAAAATGTAAGGACAGCGATCCGTTCAATATGATTTCAGGTTCAACTGGTATCAGCGGTTGTGCTGACGGCAGTATGGTACTCGTTGAAACATTTCGTGGCAGCAGGAAAGGTACACTTTATTGTGTCGGACGTGACATCGGCAACGCTGAAATTGCAATTGAGTTTGATGAAGCTGTTATGAAATGGATTGTATCCGATGAACCGCCACCGCAGAAAAGTCATGACAACATTTTTCTCTCTGCGGTTTATCTGTTCATCAGAGAGCGTTTCCATTTCGTTGGTACAGCAACAGAGCTGATTGAAGAATTAAAATTAATTACTGATGAAGAATTCTTTCCGAATAGAGTCACAAGAGATTTAGTTCAGAACGGATATGAACTGAGTAAGTACGGAATTGAATTTCAGTACAAAAGAACTCATTCAGGAAGAATTATTCACCTTGATTATTATTCAGAGCGTGACGGTAGTGACGGTAAAAACGATGATAAAGTTACCGTCACGCAGAGGTGCATTGAAACGTCACAAAGGTCTATACAGCGTTAATTGCGGTGCGTGTCAGTAGAAATTTTAATGCAAAGTTACCGTCACGGATTGAAGTTGCTGTCACGCATAATTCAGCCGAAATTTGCCCTCGTCTTTCGCATAGGGTAATTACCCCCACAAAATCAATTGAGGGCGAAATAAGCCCCGAATTTGCAGAGTGTGAGCGTAATAAAAACGAAGATAAAAAGGATATGAATTCTGCTGAAAATGTGGGGTTCAAGAGAGTCCTCTTCAGAGGGCAAGCATAGCGCATGGCTTGCCGCCTACGCCTTCAAGACGGGCAGTAGCCCGAACCCACTACGGCGAACCGCCGAATAATATCAAGGAGAGTGATGCTATGAGAAAAAGAAACAAGACGATAGCAATACGCTGTACGGAAGAAGAATATCAGCGTATTCATGACAGAGCAAAGCAGTACGGTCTTAAGCTCAACGATTTCGTTATCCGAAGTGCACTCAATAAAAAAATTATTGTAGCTGAGGGTATAAATGAAATCGTGAAGCAGCAGAAAGCAATTGGTAGGAATCTCAATCAGATAGCTACCCTTGCTAACATGAACAGGCTTACCGTTGTAAACTTCCAACCGCTTCTCGATGAGCATATCAATGTAACTACTATGATTGGCGAACTGTTAAGGACGGTGAAGTAATGGCAACAGTAACTGCGATAAGTACAAAGGGCGGTGGCGGAGGTAAAGCTACGCTTGAATATATCTGTCGTGATGACAAGACTGACAATCAAAAATATGTCACAGCTCTCAATTGTTCACTGCCGACAGTGTATCAAGAATTCAAAAACACCCGTGAGATGTATGGAAAGACTGGAGGTATCAAGTACTATCATTTCGTACAATCACACCCAAGTGGATATGAAATTCAGCCTGAACTTGCCCACAGAATTGCTGTTGAGCTTGCGGAGAAAGCATTCAAGGGACACGAATGTGTTGTTGCAACTCATATCGATGCGGAGCATATTCATTCCCACATCGTTTTTAATTCCGTAAATGCTGAAACAGGTACGAAGTATCATTCAAATAAATTTACTCTGAATGATATCAGAAATATATCCGATGAAATATGTCAGAAGTATGGTATGCAGACATTGGAAAAGCCTGTGGTCAACCAGAGGACGAACGGAATCACCACAGGCGAATACCGCAGTGCAATGAAAGGAGAAAGCTGGAAGATAGATCTCATTAATGTAATTGATGAGGTTATGAAGCAAGCAAAAACACAAAAGCAGTTCTGTTTTTTAATGCGACAGAAAGGATATGGCGTGAGGTGGGAGGACTCACGAAAATATATCACCTACACCTGTCCTAACGGTAAACGCTGTCGTGACAACAGACTGCACGACCAACGATACAGTAAGGAGATGATGTGTGATGAATTCAAAATTAGAGCAGATGAAATCGGCTTCGAAATCAAATCTGGACGAAGCGATGAACACACCGCAGGCGACATTTGTTCTCGACAGCAACTGGAGAGCAGTGATAGCTCAGCTTACGTTACTCACCCAAGCAATAGAACAGGTCAGCGAGAAAGCAAGTCAGGCTATGACTGTGGAGCAGATGAATTATCACTTGGAAAATCAGCAGGTAATATTCGATCAGGTGAAATCGGAGTGCAGACACATTCAGCAAACAACAGCAGAGCAGACAACGAACTCTCTGACGAGCTTAATCAGCCAATCAGAGAAGCTGTCATTACAGGCTGGGAAACTGAACGAAGAATACTCTTCGAAGCTGAAAAGCTTAGAAGAATGGAAACACAAAACGCAATTGAAAATGCTCAGAGCGATTGTGATTTCGCAGTCGGTGCTGTTGATATTGTGGACGGTGTTGCAAATGTTGCTTCGATAATCGATAACGCTCCGACTGATCCCGAAGAACTGGAACGATATATTGAAGCGCAGCGAGCCGCACAGAATGCAGGATTATTAATCGGTGCAGCTGTTGCGGCAATTGAACTTCTGTCGGAAAAGCTTGAAGAAATGAAAGCTGACGCAGAAGATATTGATATGGATATCAGTTGACGGAGAAATCTGTCAGCTTTTAATTTACAACGAAAGGACGATCTAAAAATGTGTAATACGAATATAAACAGAAACAACACAAACGGAGGAACAAATGAGATATATAGAAATGTTCAGAAACGAACCCGATGTGCTTACCGTTCCGGAAGCGGCAAAACTGCTTCGCATCGGGAAAAATCAGGCGTACGAGCTCGTAAAAAACGGAAGGCTCGGTGCGATAAAGCTGGGTAAGAAGATTATTGTGCCGAAGCTGTCGCTTATTGACTTCTGCCGAAACGAAAAGAATTATTTGGTGCTTATGCCGAAATGAGGTAAAAGGTATGGAATTATCGGGAGAAGTGTGGTATTGTGGTCGTGACGAAAGTCGCGGTAAGTAACGATTCGGGAAACGAGAGGAGGATGATAATGAATATCACTACAGGTCATATAACTGAGAAAAACGGCAGATGGTATGCCGTGGTAAATCTCTATGATACTAATGGAAAGCGTCATGAAAAGTGGAGGAGCCTCAATCTTGACGCAAAAAAGGGGACAAAAACAGAAGCCAACCACCGCTTGAATCAGATATTGGAACAGTACAATCTCGGTGACCAATATCTGCACGAGGGTATGTCGAGAGCAGACAAGGAACGCAATCGAACAGCCGATATGAAGGTGGACGTTTATCTAAAAGAATGGCTGGAGTCCTACAAAGGCAACATCACAAAGTCCACGTATACAAGCTACAAACGATATATGGACGTCCACATCATACCGTTTTTCAAAGAGATGAACGTCAAGGTCAAGGAGATAACGGGTGACGAGATAAACGAGTTCTACGCTCACCTCAGAAGCAAGGGACTCAAGGGGACAACCTGCCAGAGATATCACTCGCTGCTGCATCTTGCATTCAAGTCGGCAATGAAGCGGCGTGTTATTCCGACGAATCCTGTTGACCAATCAGACCGACCAAAATCGGTACAGTTCATCGGAAGCTATTACAATGCGGAAGAAATAAAACAGCTTATCGAATGTACAAAGGATGATCCACTGCACATTGTCATCGTACTGGCAGTGTATTACGGACTCAGAAGAAGTGAGGTCATCGGATTGAAGTGGTCGGCGGTGGACTTCGAGGGAAAGACTGTAAGCATCAGGCACAAGGTTCTGCAGGACGAGGACGGAGTTACAGGCTATGATGTAATGAAAACAAAATCGTCGTACAGAACGCTTCCGCTGATACCGATAGTCGAACAGGCACTCCTTGAAGAACGTGACAAGCAGTCTGAAATGAAGAAAGCCTTTGGCAGAAGCTACTGCCGAAAGTATGAGGACTATATCTGCGTGGACGCAATTGGTGAGTTGATACGTCCGAATTATGTATCAGACCATTTCGCAATAGTGCTTCGCAGGAACGGACTGCGTAAAATCCGCTTTCATGACCTTCGCCACAGCTGTGCGAGTCTGCTCCTTGCAAACGGAGTTCAGATGAAGCTGATACAGGAATGGCTCGGTCACAGCGACATCGGTACAACGAGCAACGTTTACAGCCATGTTGACAGCGAAAGCAAGAAACTCAGTGCCGAAGCTATATCAAAAGCACTTGCGGGACAAACAGATGACAGCTGAAGCAAGAAATAGCTCAAAAAGAAAAAGCACCGCCTTGAAAAAAGCGGTGCTTTGCGGCAAATGCCGTATTAATCTGGCGCAGTGGGTGGGATTCGAACCCACGTCCCTCAAGGGGCATCATGATTTCGAGTCATGTCCGTTATGACCACTTCGATACCACTGCGTATTTAATTTAACTGAAAATTGCGAGAAAACTGCGAGACAGCTATTTGGAAAAACAACCACGGACACCGCTGAAACTGCGCAGAACAAGGATAAATCGAGGAGAGACATATTCAAAACAGACTATGTTTCGAGTCATGTCCGTTATGACCACTTCGATACCACTGCATAATCACGCATGCATGGGGAGAGCCTCTGCAATGCTATAATATTATATCATATTTGCTTAAAAAAATCAAGAGCATTGACAAAATTTAATATTATAACAAAAAGAAACAAGGAAAAAGACTTTCATTTCGGCATGAAATGTGGTATAATAAAGAATGGCGGTCAGAGACCGCCAAAAATTGTAATGAAGAATGTGCTTAATCTGCACGATACTTAGCACGAGTTCTGGAGATACTCTCCTCACTTCTTTTGATAAGGTTGAGGAGTGATGAAGAATAGTTAGCGAAGTCTTTCTGGATAGTGGCGGTAGTGAGGTAGAGGGTATCGAAATTTGTAACGCAGTCGTTACCGTCGAGAGGGATACCGCTTGAAGCGGCTTTGATATTTGCCTCGCTCATAGAAACGATGGCATTGGAGCTGTCGTTGGCGATGACCTTGGGGATACGGAAGAGTTTCTGGTCGTTATGCGGATTGGCGTTGTAGACGATTCTGAAGAGCTTGTACACCGAAAGCATGAGGTAATTTGAAACCTCTTTAATGAGGGTAATGCTGTTGGCTCTCTGAGCGAGACTGAACAGAAGGCTGATTGAATTATTGATAATTCTTCTGTTGAAGTTTATAATTTCGGGAGACGGCATTTTAAGATTATTATTTCCGTCGTCATCGGGAATATCCTCGATAGAGATAGTTTTTCCTTCGGGTTCGGGAGTTCTTCCGAGGAGATAGTCACATGAAACATTATAATAATCGGCGATTTTCACGAGAAAGTTAAGACCGCATTCACGTATGCCCTTTTCGTAATGGGAAAGCAGCGCCTGCGAGATTCCGAGGTCTGTTGCAGCCTGTTTCTGACTGATATGGCGTTCCTTTCTCTGGAGAGTAATAATTCTTGCGAAATCGGAATTCATTGAAGTTCCTCCTATAGCGTATTGTGTTATAAATCTATTATAATACAAAGTGTATAATTTGTAAATATGCTTAAATATGGAAGAATCGAAGCATTTTTACTCGTTTTTTGTAGGATTTACTAAGAGTTAAAAATTAATATATATTTTTTGTGCAAATTAACAATGAAAGTGGTGCGAATATGAAGGGTTATCGAATAAGTGTGCTTCGTCACGGACAGACTGAGGCAAACGAAAAGGGAGTTTATATCGGAACTACCGACCTTCCTTTGTCGGGGAAAGGTGCCGGGGAGCTTTGTGCCAAAATGGATGAGATGGATTATCCTGCTGTACACAAGGTATATTGTTCTCCTCTCAGAAGATGTACCGAAACGGCAGAAATCCTGTTTCCCTACACGGATATGACCGTTGTTGACGACCTCAGAGAGCTTGAACTCG
Source organism: Ruminococcus sp. (assembly GCA_015066935.1). Taxonomy (GTDB): domain Bacteria; phylum Bacillota; class Clostridia; order Oscillospirales; family Ruminococcaceae; genus Ruminococcus. The sequence goes on from SVNK01000012.1 coordinate 9,547, forward strand.
GTGAATTCGAGAACAAGAGCGTTGACGAGCTTATCAACAAAAAAGAGTATAAGGAGTGGCTCAGAGGCGGCAGGGACAGTCGTCCTCCGCAGGGAGAGAGTCTTAATGAAATGACAGCCAGAATCTACTTGGCACTCCACAATATTATTATCGACATGATGAACAACGGAATTACGCACAGTGCGATAATTACTCACGGCGGAATCATTTCCAACATGCTTTCGTGCTTCGGACTTCCCAAATACGACCCGAAATATCTGAATGCCGATTTCGGTGAGGGATTTGAAATTATTGTGACCGCACAGATGTGGCTGAATTCTCAGGCATTTGAAATTCTCGGATACTGTCCGTACGACAAAATCCCCGATGCCGATAAGGCAGAATAATTTTCATAAAATGCCGCATAATACCTGCATAACCAATGGGAGGTGCAGGTATGAGAATAAGGGAACTTACAGGCTTTTCACGCAGTCTGCTGAAGGGCAGACGGTTTCGTACCGCAATGGTGTGTATTCTTCCGATTGCGTCGGGATTATTCTTTCGCACAGCTGAAGCCTGCGTATACAGTCTTATGCTGTATTTCGGCGAAATGAAGCCCATTGAGCTTTTCAGCGGACGCAATCGTGCACAGCTTGCAATCGCTGTATTCTTTACGATAGCACGCTGGACAGTAAGTGCTCCCCTCGTTTACGGAGCCGCTTTCAGACTATGTGCAATAACATCGGAAAAAGGAAAACCTCAGAGACGCTTCTCCGATATAATTCTCAGCCGACGCTGTTTCCGCAGAAGTCTTGCGGCACAGCTCTGGGTGAAACTGTTTTCGGCGGCAGCTCTCCTTCCGACGATTTTCTTCGGGACAACGGCTTATTCGCTTTTCGTCACAGGCAGAACGGCAGGCGAACTCTTCATGACGGCTCATGCAATTGTCCTGACTGTTGTTTCGGCGTTCATGTGGCTGACGGTAAGGATGAGTCTTGCGGCAGTACCGTTGTTTCTTGTGAAGTTCCCGAAGATGAGCGTTTTCCGTGTTATAATAGGCACACTCTGCTTCATGAAGGGCAGAAGAAGTACCTTGATGAGGCTTCTTGCGGCATATACGCCTTTGTTGTTGTCTGTTGCGGCGGTTCCATATATACTGCCCGAAATCATGACGGCGTATTCGCTCTGCATTGATATTTATATAAAGGAGGAGGAGTACCTTGCAGGAAATAGTTTTTTTGGCAGAGGACGAAAATCCTCAGACGCTTCAGAACTTTCTCCTCGGACGAAAAGGCGTTTCCCGAAGACTTCTGACAAAGCTCAAACGTACTGAGGGCGGCATTACACGCAACGGCGAGCCGATACGCAGTATTGATACGGTTTACTGCGGCGACGAAATTATCCTCCGTCTTAACGATTCAAGCTTTCTTGAACCCGACGGAAGCAGAAATGTCCCCGTAGCTTTTGAAAACGAGAGTCTTGTGGTGTTCGATAAGCCCGCAGGTATGCCCGTTCACCCGTCCGTAAAGCATCAGGGAGACACCCTCGGAAATTTCTTCGCATACCGTTATCCGAATCTCACTTTCCGTCCCGTAAATCGTCTTGACAGGGACACCTCGGGACTGTGCATAGTCGCAAAGGACGCCCACGCCGCAAATCTCCTGCAGGGAAGCTGTACAAAGGTCTATTTTGCGGCGGTTCACGGAACTCCCGGCGAATCGGGCAGAATCGACGCTCCCATCGCAAGAGAACGTGAATCCATAATCGTCCGCTGTGTCCGTGAGGACGGACAGCCTTCCGTTACAGTCTACAGACGGCTTGAAAGTACGGGAAAGTATTCGCTTATGGAGGTTCGTCCCGAAACAGGCAGAACTCATCAGATACGTGTTCATTTTTCGCATATCGGTCACCCTCTCGCAGGCGACGATATGTACGGCGGAAGCCGCCTTGAAATCGGCAGACAGGCTCTCCATTGCGGTGAGCTGACCTTTACCGAGCCTTCATCGGGTGAAAAAATCACTGTAAAATCACCGATTCCGCATGATATGGAGTCGCTGTTCACAAATAAAATCAAGGAGTCAGATACTATGGAAAAAATTGCAAGCTTTCAGGTTGACCACACAAAATTCGGCGTCGGAATGTACATTTCACGCATCGACGGAGACATCGTGACATATGACGTCCGCATGGTAAAGCCAAACGGCGGCGTATATATTTCGAATCCCTCGCTGCACACCATTGAGCATCTTTTCGCTACATATGCAAGAAATTCACAGTACAGCGACAAGGTTGTATACGTTGGACCCATGGGTTGCCGCACGGGATTCTATCTTCTCACAAGAGGTCTTCCCCACGAGGATGCCATCAGTCTTGTAAGGGACTCTTACGCATTTATCGCAGGCTTTGACGGGGAAATTCCGGGCTGTACCGAAATAGAGTGCGGAAACTACCTCGAACACGACATCGTATCCGCTAAAAAGGATGTTCTGCCGCTTGTTGAGAAGCTTGACGGATATACTCCCGAAATGCTTGAGTATTCTTACCACTTCGACAAGTGATTTTTACTGCGTTTTTGTGCAGGTATACGAAAATGTGCGGTTTGACCGATATTATTGAGTAAATGCGTTGTATTAAACGAAAAAGTTGCTATAATATTACAGTGTAACCAATTTGTAAGAAAGGAGCTGAAGCATTGGAACAGGAAAATCTTACAGAAAACGCTGAAGAAGCTTCAAAGGCGGACTTTGGCGGAATATCGGGTCTGCTTGTACGTGCGGGACTCTGCGTTGTGAAGTTTCTGGCACTGATACTGCTGGGAGTTGTAAAGACCGCCTGTTTTATCCGTGACGAGGCTGCAGATTTTCTCAGACTGCTGAAAAGGGTCGGAATGTGGCTTCTGAGGCAGACTACCGCTTCAATCCGCAGACGTCATGCGAAGAACAAGGAGCTTCAGAGGTCTGTCGTCAAAGCAAAAAGCGAGGGAAAACGTGAGTATATGAGTGCTGTTGCAAGGTTTACGGCTTCGTATCTTTTCGGAGAGGACGGAATTATTCCGACTGCTCTCAATTACATCGCACCGATTGTTTCGGCAGCCTTCCTCATCGGAATTGTGAAGTTCGGTTCGGGACTTGAATACGGAATCAGCGTCAATTACAACGGCAAGGAAATCGGAATGATTGCCTCGGAAGCCGATTATGAAACAGCTGAGCGTGAGGTCAGTCAGAGAATGGCTCATCTTGCGGATAACGGTACACAAAGGAATTCTGCGGAACTTTCACTGAAAATAGTTTCAGGCGAAGATAAGTTCCTGAATGCAGAACAGCTTGCAAACGTAATGCTTGAAAGCTCCGACGAGGAGCTTGCCGAGGCTTACGGAATCTATATCGACGGCGAATTCATAGGTGCTGTAATGGATAAGAATCCGATTCAGGACGCTCTCGATAACCGTCTTCTTGATTTTCATGCCGAGGGCGACGTCAGCAATATATCCTACAGAAATAAAATCGAGTATACCAAGGGTCTTTACCTTGTAAGCAGTATCATGGAGCAGGATGCGGCTGTAAGCAAACTGACCTCGTCCGAGAAAAAACGTAAAATTTACGTCGCTCTTACGGGAGACTCGGCTGTTACCATTTCACAGAAATACAACATGAAGCTTGATGAGCTTTACGAGCTTAACCCCGATATTTCTGAGGGTGTAACTCCGGGTCAGATGATCAATGTTACCGAAACAGAAAGCTTCCTTCCCATTCAGTATGTGCTGAGGGCGACCGCAGTTACGTTCCTTGATTACGAAACCATTGAATATGAAACAGCGTCATTGAACGTCGGTTCAAGAGCAGTTCTTGTGAAGGGAATCAAGGGCGAAAAGACCTCGGATATAGAAATAACCTACGTGGACGGCGTTGAACATTCACGCAGAACTGTCCACTCCGAGATTACACGTGAGCCTGTTGTAGAACAGATAGGCATCGGAACCTATTCTGCGCGTCCCGATAGTCCCGATACGATTCTTACAGGTTCGGGAGAGTTCGGATGGCCTGTTGACGGCGGCTATGTCAGCGACCCGTTTATCAGTAACCGTAACCATAAAGGACTTGATATCGCTGCTCCCGAGGGTACGAATATCTATGCGGCAGGCGACGGAATTGTAGTCGCAGCAGGCTGGAATCCCGGTGGATACGGGTACTTCGTCGAAATAGACCACCTCAACGGCTATCAGACCGTTTATGCTCATATGAGTACGGTTTTTGCCTCGGAGGGACAGACCGTAAAACGTGGTCAGCTTATCGGAGCCGTCGGAAATACGGGTTACTCCAACGGTGCGCATTGCCACCTTGAGGTCCGTTATCTCAATGTGTGCCTTGACCCTGCGTCTTTTATCAATACCGTCAATGCTTTCAATGATGACGACGAGGACTCGTCCGACGAATAATACGCCGTAATCAATTCATAATTGGATTATCGTTTTACGTATATAAACGTAGGGACGACCATTGGTCGTCCGCAAATAATCAGATTCACTGAAAATCCCCCTTGATTTCAAGGGGGATGATTTTTTAAGTATGTAATTTTGTGCAGGCTTACAGAGTGTTCATTTCAAGGACAACATCCTCAAATTTTCCGTGTATTGCTTCAACGAGCTTAACGGGAGAGAGTTCGATCTGTGTGCCGATTCTTCCGCCGCTTATGTAGAACGAATCGAGTTCCGCCGCAGAATTATGGACTACGGTCATGAACTGTTTTTTCATTCCGATGGGAGTACAGCCGCCTCTCACGTATCCCGTAACAGACGTAATATCCTTGACATGAAGAAGCTCCACCGACTTTTCACCGACACTTCTTGCAGCTTTTTTCATATCAAGTTCAAGTGCGACAGGAAGCAGGAAGCAGTAATAGTTTCCTGTTTTTCCTTTGGCGATAAGAGTCTTGAAGGTAAGTTCGGGAGGTTGTCCGAGTTTTTCCGCAACAGTAATGCCGTCAACGAACTCGCCGCACTCATATGTTCTTACTGAGTAGCTGATTCTGCACCTGTCAAGAAAGCGCATAGCATTTGTTTTAAGCTCCTTCGCCATTTTGTGAAGACTCCTTCCGTTGATTTTCGGCAGCCTTTTTACTGTAGATGCAGCCGCAGTAATTCTGTCTGTAGAGGTTATACTGCTTTGAAAGCTCAATCGACCTCTTATAGCCCTCATGCTTCTTGAAATCCGAAAACAGGTACGCAATGCCGCATCTTTCCGAGACAGCAGCTCCGTATTCGTTTATGAAAGTGCAGTCCTTATGGGGACTGATAGTAAGGGTAGTCGTGAAGTAATCGGAGCCGAGTTCCGCTGCCTTTTTGCCTGCAAGCTCAAGACGATAGCCGATACATCTGCGGCAGCGTTCACCTCTTTCGGGGAGGTCCTCAAGACCCTTTGCAAGACGGTAAAACTCATCGGGAGCGTAGTCCTCCTCAATAATCTCAATATCGAGCTTCATTTCGGTGACGAGTCTTTTCAGCTCTGCAAGTCTGAAATCGTACTCGCTTTGCGGAGAGATATTCGGGTTGCAGAAATAGAGTGTTATGCGGAATTTTCCCGAAAGGTACTCCAGAACGTGACTGCTGCACGGTGCACAGCAGGCGTGAAGCAGAAGCTTCGGACGGCATCCGTTTTTTTCAAGCTCGCAAAGCTTCATATCCAGCATTCTGCCGTAGTTTGTACCTGCCATTACTTGTCCTCGAGGTTTTTAAGAGCCTTCAGTTCCTCACGGTTGACTCTGATTTCAGCGTCCTTGAGAAGCTTGACATCGTTTCTGTCGAGGGTAACGGGAACCTCTGATTTTTCGGTTTTTACACGAAGCTTGCCTGTGATGAGGTTGACTTCTTCGACTCTGCCCTTATCGCCTTCGGGAGTTACAACGATAGCTCCTGCCTTGGGAGTGATTTTCAGCAGTTCTTCATAGACGTTCTGTTCGTTTTTAAGACAGCACATAAGACGTCCGCATGTACCTGAAATCTTTGTCGGATTGAGGGAGAGACCCTGTTCCTTTGCCATTTTTATGGATACGGGCTGGAAGTCGCCCATATAGCCCTTGCAGCAGAATTCACGTCCGCAGATTCCGAGTCCGCCGAGAATCTTTGCTTCGTCACGGACACCGATTTGTCTGAGTTCGATACGTGTTCTGAAAACAGCGGCGAGGTCTTTTACAAGGTCACGGAAGTCAACACGGTTTTCCGCAGTGAAATAGAAAAGCAGCTTGTTGTTATCGAATGTACATTCAACGTCCACAAGACACATTTTAAGTTTGCGGAAAGCGATTTTCTCCTCACAGATTTTAAAAGCCTCGGCTTCCTTCTGTTTATTTTTTTCAAGGATTTTCAGGTCTGCGGGAGTTGCAAGTCTGATAATCGGCTTCAGGGGAGAATTTATCTCGTTATCCTGAATTTCCCTGTTTGCGATGACGATTTCTCCGCACTCAACGCCACGGACGGTCTCGACTATCGCCTTATCGCCGACATTCGCCTTGATACCCTCAGGTGAAAAGTAATATATTTTTCCCACGCTTTTAAAGCGTACACCAACAATTTCCTTCATATAAAGCTCCTTAAATTATTTCCGTAATCTCTGCACATAATGCCGCAAGCACAAGCGGTATTCCGACATTTGCCTCAACGGCTCTCCATGCGTGTTCGATACGGCGGTGAATCTTAGCCGCCTGCGATGATGTAAGCTGCCTTGAAAGACTTTCCGCACCGCTTCTGTAACAGCCCACAAGACGGCTTGCAGCGTCCTCGGAGAGAACAGCCGCATCCCTGATGAGCATATCCAGCATGGAAAGTACGCATCTAACATCATTTCTTTCCTTGCCAAGCGAAAAGAACACCGTATTCATTGCGTATTCATCTTTTCTTATTATACTATCCGCAATGGATTTTGTCAAATCGACCTGTTTTTTCAGTTCGTCGTCGATAAGATAGCGGATACCCATACCGATGTTCCCGTGAAAGCACTCAACGGCACGGTCGATTTCCTCGGGAGTTCTTCCCTCGTCGGCAAGAGCCTCCCTTGCCTCCTCCTCTGTACACACCGAAACTCTGAATGATACGCAGCGTGAGATTATGGTCGGGAGGAAGTCTGACTTCGATTCCGCCGTAAATATGAAGTAGGCGTAATCGGGCGGTTCTTCGACGAGCTTGAGCAGAGCATTCTGAGTTCTGGGGTCCATATTATGGCAGTCGGCGAAGATGTAGACCTTTCTGCCGCTGCTGTTGTTCGGACGCACGAAAGCGCTGCTTATAACGCTTCTTGCGGTCTCGACGGAATAGCCTCCGAGCTTGCCGCTTCTGGGGACGTACATAACGTCGGGGTGATAGCCCATATCAACATTGCGGCAGCTTGTACATTGACCGCAGGGTCTGCCGTTATCGGGAGATTCGCAGAGAAGCTGTTTTGTGTAATACTTTGCCATAAGCTTGCGTCCGCTGCCCTTTTCGCCCCAGAAAAGGACCGTATGCGCAGGCTTTTTCCGTATAGTCATGCTTTCGAGAGTAGAAAGCAGATATTTGTTTCCTTTGATAATTTTCATAATATAATCCGTTCTGTAAATCACGGTTCTGACGCCGTGAAAAGTCATCAATTATTATTTTACCACATTTACCGTTGAAATGCCATACCTTTTTAAAATATTTATACAGTTTTCGCTGATAATTTCTCCGCTTACGGCAATCGGTACCGCAGGCGGACACGGAACATTTACCGCACCGCAGATTCTTCCCAAGGCTTCGTCCACGGAAATCTCCTCGCACGGAGCAAATACGGCGTCCCTTACCGACATCGCCCTTTCCGCAGGATAAAGCTCAAAAATGACGGACTTCGGTTCGTGGCGTTCCGCTTTTTCAAGAGCCTTCCACATCGCACCTTTAAGGCGGATATAGTCCTCCCAACGACAGACAGGAGACATCAGCAGTATCACAAGGGAGTCGTCGGCGTACTCACATTCACAGCCGTTTTCACGCAGAAGCTGAGCAAGCTCCGTTCCGCAGAATCCGCTTTCCTCAGCCATTATCGTCACATGGAAAGGCTCTCCCTCAGCGAATTTCAGCGTCCCTGAGAACTCCGTGCGAAGTTCTCTGAGAAGGGGGAGATTCTCCGCAATATCGGCACGGATATTTTCACGTATATACTCCGTGCAGAGGTCGAGCGACGCCATTATCGGATACGAGGGACTCGTCGAAGCAAAGAGACCCATTGTCTGTTTCAGTCTTGCAGCAGAATACTCCTCCCTTGAACTGTGGAGCATAGCGGTTCCCGTGAGTGCAGGCAGCATTTTGTGTGCCGAATCGCAGCAGAGGTCGGCTCCGAGAGCAATCGGGTGCTGATTTTCCGGCATGAAGGCGAGGTGAGCACCGTGAGCGTTGTCAACAATAAGTCTTGAATCATATCTGCGGCAGATTTCCGCAAGAGCCGCTATATCTGCTGTTTTTCCCGTATAATCGGGGGAGGTTACATACAGACACGAAGGTTCGCTGCAGCTTTTCAGAAGTTCTTCAACCTGTTCGGGGACAATCTCTCCCGACAGGATTCCGCCGTTGTATACGGGGATTATCCATTCAACGCCGATTCCGAGGAGTGCCGCTGCATTCAGAAAGGCTCTGTGGACGTTGCGGACCGCAAAAATGCGTCGGTTTTCCTGCTTCATGACTGCGAGCATGGCTTGTATGCAGAGCGTTGAGCCTGCCGCAGAGTAAACGGTTGCCGTCGTCCTGTAAAGCTCCGACATATTTTTTTCGCTTTCCGCAATTATCCCCGAGGCTTCAAAGAGACTGTCGGCACCGCTTATTTCGGTTATGTCAAGCTGAGTGATTTCCGCAAGCTCACGTGGAACGGCACGTCCCTTATGTCCGGGCATATGACATCTCAGCGTTCCTGATTTATTGTACTCCGTGATAAAATCGAATATCGGTCTTTTCATAGCAATCTCTCCTAAATGTAATATTGCAGTATTCTGTATAATCTGAGTCTCGCACGTGCCATTGCTGCCGAAACTGCCTGCGGCGTAATTCCAAGCTCCTCGCCTATGCGGACTGTATCTTTCTTTTTAAAATAGTATAACATAATTATTTGTTTTTGTCTTGGGGTAAGCTCGTTATTTATTACTTTTAACAATATTTTCCTCAGACGGAGTGCATTATCTTCGCCCTCGTCACCGTCGAGGATAGCTCTTATCCCTTTATCTGCCTCGCCTGTGAATGTATCCGAGTAGCTTTCACGTCTTGCCACGCTGTACCGTCCTCCTTACGCAGGACTCAAGATGTTCGATAATTTCCTCCATCTGACTGTTCTCGACGTATAAAAGACGTATCCGACGTTCAAGGTCAAGCTCGCCGATGGTATCCTCTCTGCCCTGCTTTTTCAGTTTATTTTTCAGCTGTGTCAGCTCGCATATCCGAGCCTTTACCAGAGCACAGCTTTCCGTATAGCCGTTTATCAGCTGCTGCATCAGTTCCACTCCCTTCGTATTGATGTGTTTTCGATAGCGACAGAACTTATGTTCTTTTCCTTGTAAAAACTATTATAGAACATATTTTCTGCATTGTCAAGAGGGTGGGAACATTTGTTTTATTTTTAATTAAATAAATTTGTCGAATAAAAAACGGACGACCATTGGTCGCCCGAAAACAATCGTCTTAACCGATAATTAATGTGTCCTCAATAACCGCCGTCAGGCGGTTATTGCCCCGAACTTAGTTCGGGGAGCGCAAATTCTTTATAATATAAGGAATTTGCGCATCACATTCATTGATGTCCTGCTCATTTTGCCCTATAGGGCAAAACAAAGTGCAGGAAAAATTATCAATTCCTTTATTTTTTCTTGCACTTTGTCAACTTAAAATTGGCTTTAAAAAGCTATACTAAGCCAATTTTAAGTTGATGAGCAGACATTAATTAAAGGCGGAGCAAAAAACTCCGCCTTTGAAAGTTATTTACTTGATGTCAGCGTGGTGAGCCTGAAGTGACTTGACGCCGAATGTTTTGCTTTCCTTTCTGCTCTCCTTGATAGCACGGATACCCTCTGTGCTTGCCTTTGCAGCAGCCATTGTTGTAATGTAGGGGATACGGTGCTTGATAGCAGTCTTACGGATGTAGCTGTCGTCGTGGGCACTTGTTTTGCCTGCGGGAGTGTTGATGATAAGCTGGATTTCGCCGTTTGCAATCTCGTCAGCAATATTGGGACGACCTTCATAAATCTTGAAGATACGCTCGCAGGGAATACCTGCCTCAACGATGAGCTTATAGCACTTGTGAGTTGCAATAATGCGGAAGCCGAGTTCGTGGAATGCCTTGGCGATGTCGAGAAGCTCCGGCTTATCTCTGTCGCAGATTGAGAGGAGAACTGTACCTTCCTCGGGAAGCTTTGTCTGAGTAGCCTCCTGTGCCTTGTAGTAAGCCTCGCCGAATGAGTGTGAAATTCCGAGAACCTCACCTGTAGAACGCATTTCGGGTCCGAGAACGGGGTCAACCTCCTGGAACATATTGAATGGGAAGACAGCTTCCTTTACGCCGTAGTGGCTGATAACCTTGTCCTTGAGTTCGGGTACGGGAGAAGGCTTGCCGGTGAGAGAAGAAGTGATGATCTCTGTGGCAATCTTTACCATGTTGATGTTGCACACCTTGGAAACAAGGGGAACTGTTCTGGAAGCACGTGGATTAGCCTCGAGAACGTATACTGTATCGCCTTCGATAGCGTACTGCATATTCATAAGACCGCATACATTCATTTCAACGGCAATTCTCTTGGTGTAGTCCTTGATTGTTGCAATCTGAGCCTCTGTGAGGTTCTTTGATGGGAGGATACAAGCTGAGTCGCCCGAATGAACGCCTGCAAGCTCGATATGCTCCATAACAGTGGGAACGAAGCAGTTTGTACCGTCTGAGATAGCGTCGGCCTCGCACTCTGTAGCGTGGTTAAGGAAGCGGTCGATGAGGATAGGTCTGTCGGGAGTTACGCCGACTGCTGCTGACATATAAACTCTCATCATTTCGTCGTCGTGAACGATTTCCATTCCACGTCCGCCGAGAACGTATGAGGGACGTACCATAACGGGATAGCCGATACGGTTTGCGATTTCGAGAGCCTCGTCAACATTTACAGCCATTCCTGCCTCAGGCATGGGGATTTCGAGCTTATCCATCATTGCACGGAAGTGGTCTCTGTCCTCAGCGAGGTCGATGGTTTCGGGAGTTGTACCGAGGATATTTACGCCGTATTTCTTGAGGTCGTTAGCGAGGTTAAGGGGAGTCTGTCCGCCGAACTGAGCAATAACGCCGACGGGCTTTTCCTTATCGTGGATACTGAGAACGTCCTCAAGGGTGAGGGGTTCGAAGTAGAGCTTATCTGATGTATCGTAGTCTGTTGAAACGGTTTCGGGGTTGCAGTTTACGATGATTGACTCGAAGCCGAGCTTCTTGAGTGCAAGAGCAGCGTGAACGCAGCAGTAGTCGAATTCGATACCCTGACCGATTCTGTTGGGACCGCCGCCGAGAATCATAATCTTGGGATTCTCGGAAGAAGGACTCTTATCCTCGTCGAGGTGGTATGTTGAGTAGTAGTAAGCCGCATTTTCTGTACCGCTTACGTGAACGCCCTCCCATGCCTGCTTGATGCCGAAGCCGATGCGGGCATTTCTGACTTCCTCCTCTGTAACTTCGAGGAGAGAGCTGAGGTAGCGGTCTGAGAAGCCGTCGAGCTTAGCCTGTCTGAGGACGTCCTCTGCGGGAACGCTGCCCTTCATGGAGATGAGATTTTCCTCTTCCTGAACGAGTTCGAGCATCTGATTGAGGAACCAGTGCTTGATTTTTGTAAGCTCGAAGATTTCGTCTACTGTCGCACCCTTACGGAGAGCTTCATATATAATGAACTGTCTTTCGCTTGTGGGGAATCTGAGCTGAGAGAGGAGCTCTTCCTTGGTCTGTTCGTGGAAGTTCTTAGCGAATCCGAGACCGTATCTGCCTGTTTCAAGACTTCTGATAGCCTTCTGGAAAGCTTCCTTATAGGTCTTGCCGATGCTCATAACTTCGCCGACAGCTCTCATCTGAGTGCCGAGCTTGTCTTCTGAGCCCTTGAACTTTTCGAATGCCCAGCGAGCGAACTTGATAACGATGTAATCGCCGTCGGGAGTATATTTATCAAGAGTACCGTACTTTCCGCAGGGGATGTCCTTCAGGGTGAGACCGCAGGCGAGCATTGCGGAAACGAGAGCAATCGGGAAGCCTGTAGCCTTTGAAGCGAGTGCGGAAGAACGTGAAGTTCTGGGGTTGATTTCGATGATGATGATGCGTCCTGTTTCGGGGTCACGAGCAAACTGACAGTTACAGCCGCCGATAACCTCGATAGCCTCGATAATGGCATAAGCCTGACGCTGAAGCTCCTTCTGGATGTCCTCGGGGATTGTGAGCATGGGAGCAGAACAGAAGGAATCACCTGTATGAACGCCGATGGGGTCGATATTTTCGATAAAGCAGACAGTAATCTTGTTGTTTTCTGCGTCACGAACAACCTCAAGCTCAAGCTCTTCCCAGCCGCTTACGCACTCCTCAACGAGAACCTGTCCGACGAGTGAAGCCTGAAGTCCTCTTGCGCATACAACCTTCAGCTCATCAATATTATAAACGAGACCGCCGCCTGCGCCGCCCATTGTATAAGCGGGACGGAGAACAACAGGATACTTGAGCTTTTCTGCAATTTTAACAGCCTCATCAACGGTGTAGGCGACTTCGCTGCGAGCCATATCAATGCCGAGCTTATCCATAGCATGCTTGAACTCGATTCTGTCTTCACCACGCTCGATAGCGTCAACCTGAACTCCGATTACCTGCACATTATACTTTTTGAGGACGCCTGCCTCGTCAAGCTCTGAGCAGAGGTTAAGACCGGACTGTCCGCCGAGGTTAGGCAGAAGAGCGTCGGGGCGTTCTTTTTCGATAATCTGAGTAAGTCTTGCAAGGTTCAGAGGCTCAATGTAGGTTATATCGGCTACATCGGGGTCTGTCATGATTGTAGCAGGGTTAGAGTTTACAAGAACGATCTCGTAGCCAAGGCTTCTGAGTGCCTTGCAGGCCTGTGTACCGGAGTAATCGAACTCACACGCCTGACCGATAATAATAGGTCCCGAACCGATGATCATGATCTTATTAATGTCCTGTCTTTTTGGCATATTGATCTCCCAACCCGTACATTTCTCAATGCACGATATTATATTTACCATGGAAGGCATTGAGGGGTTCAACGCTGTCATGGCATACATTCTTACCTTATATAATAACACATAATTCCATAAAATGCAAGGAGAATTTATAATTTCATATAGTAAAATTATTGTGAAAAATATTCAACTGCATGATGTTTTCACAGAGAATAACAAAGCCGCATCGTTGCGTGATGCGGCTTATGATTATGTATAATGGAATTATTCAGCCTTTGCAGCCTTTTCCTTTTTCTTGAGGGCTTTTTTTATGAAGTGGAAAATACATCCGCCAAGCATTTCAACAAAGCCTGTGCAGAGTGCTACGATACCGAATGTGCTGAGAAGATTTGATGCAGCATAGAATGCGACGTTTCCGCTGAATGTGTAAACGATGGGAAGAGCTGCTGTGATTGCGAATCCGACAATGAATGTAAGTACACCGGCAATCGAGAAGATATTGCCGAGGAAGCCTGCTGCGTGTCTGCCTTTTTTATCTACAATGAGAATGATGCAGATAATTAATACAAGCACGATTCCGAAAACAATTGCAATGGAAACGTAAGAGTTTACATGACGGCAGTTCTTGAGATTGAAGCCTGCTTCTTCGTTCCATTCCGATATTGAGAGAGCCTCGTCAACGTCGTTTTTGCGGAGGTTCTTGGCGATATTGTTCAAATCGGTTGAATTGAAGGAGTAATCGAATTCCTGCTGGGCGATTTTATTGTTATGACGGCTGCCGAAGAAGTTCTTGGCTATGTAATCGGAGTCGATAGTCGGGTCATCACCCTTGCCTTCGAGGATGTAGTCGGCGTAGTTCTTTACGTTTTCGGCGATGAAATCAAGAGCGTCCGACTGTATAAGATATGACTTGAAGCTGCTTTCTGAAGCACCGCCCTCAGTTATTGAACGGATACCGAGAGTTGTGTAAATATCGGTAGAGATTTCAGCGTTTTCATATTCATGACTGAGGATTGTGTTAAGCTCGAGCTTCTTTATACGGTTGCTGAGAATATCTCCCGTAACACCGAACTTTACGCAAAGAAGCATGTTTCCGATGAGAAGGAAGCAGATTGCAAGTATTGTGATTATAGCCGCAAGAATGAGCTTTCCTGCACCGACTTTCTTGACTTTTTTTGCATTGTCGTCAGCTGTAACTGCTGCGTTTTCCGATACGGGCGGAACAGGCGGAACATATGCAGGCTCGCTCACGGGAGGAACATATGCAGGCTCGCTCACAGGAGGAACATATGCAGGCTCGCTCACGGGCGGAACATATGCAGGCTCGCTCACAGGCGGAACATATGCAGGTTCGCTCACAGGAGGAACGTATGCAGGTTCAGGAATCGGATCGGGTTCCTCAGCGGGCACAGGCTCTGGGACAGGAACGGGATCGGGAGTCGGAAGAGTAAGCTCCTCGGTCGGAGGAATCTCTATAGCCGCCTCATCTGCTGCGGGGGTGATTTCATCGGGAGTTTCGTCCTGTTTGTCGTTATCAAAGAAGGACAGGGTACTGTCGTCGGCAGAGGTGTCGGGAGCAGCTGCGGATATATCCTCGTCGGGAGAGGTTGTTTCGGTTTCTTCGGGCTGTTTTGCGCCGCAGTTTGTACAGAAAACAGCGTCGTCGTAAAGTTCGTAGCCGCAGAATTTACATTTCATAATAAAAACCTCCTGAATATTTTTTGGAGAACTGTTTTGTCGGCTGCTGAAATGATTCAGGCAGCCTACGTCATTCGGATACGGTAAGACTATGTCGAGCCGTATTCTTTGTCAGCTAATCATATTATATAACAAAAAACGGAGGATGTCAATAGCGGAAAAAGGTCTGCGGCGGCCGGAATTCTCAGAAAAGACCTCTTACGTCGTCGGCGGTCAGTTCGGGGTGGAGTGCGAGATTGATTCCGAAGGCGATAAGCTGTGAGGCACGTTCAGTAAGACGGTCGATGTCTCGGGGAGTAACCATGATGTTCGGAAGTTCCTTGTTTGGCGAGCGTCCCGTGAGACTTCTCACAATGGTGTGCATATCGACTACAGTCGGCACTCCGACGGAGATTACGGGAACTCCCAGATTCTTTTCGGAAAGCTCCTTTCTGGCGTTGGAGACTCCGCTTCCGGGCGAGATACCGGTGTCGGAGAGCTGAATCGTCGTTCCGAGACGGCTTATATCCGAACAGGCGAGTGCGTCCACGGCAATAACGGCTTTCGGCTGAAGCTCCCTGACGATTGCACGTACAATCTCGGCCGTTTCAATTCCTGTCTGACCGAGCACTCCTCCCGCAAATACGCTGACACGTCGGAGTGAAGTGAGAAACTGCTCCTCGTCGGCATCGAGTTCGTCACGCAGATGGCGTGTTGCAAGCACCTTTGCCGCAACCTGAGGTCCGAGAGCATCGGGAGTGATATCGTTGTTTCCCAGACCTGCCACAAGTATTTCGCCTTCGGGGACAAGCTGTTTCAGCTCGTCCGAAAGCTCTGAAATCATGGATTCGTAGTCATCCGAGAAGCGGCTGAGACTTCCTCCTTCAAGCGTGATATAGCGTCCTTTTCCTTTTCCGAGCGACTCAAGACAGCTGTCGTCGTCGATAATTATTTCGGTAATTCCGAAGGCTTTCCCTCTTGTTTTCCTGTGGACTGCATCGGGCAGTCTCTCCTCGGGGAAGCTTTCAACAGCAAGGTCGGTTCTGATGTTCATAAATCCTCCGTATTGTGCATATTGCTTTAAATCTGCGGCAAAAACGTATGGGAATATTTAGATTTTGCCTATTGAAAAAAATAATGCAAAATGGTATAATTATTATTGTCTCAGTAGGTAAGGTGTGCGTTGCACCTGCCGCAGCTCTTTCCCAGAGCTTATTATCTTCATATTGCGGACATTTATACGGTCTGCGAAACATCAAGGAGGTGTAACAAAATGCCAAACATTAAATCTGCTAAGAAGAGAGTAAAGGTTAATGCAACTAAGGCTGCTGCTAATAAGTCAAGAAAGTCAAACCTCAAGACCATCCTCAAGAAGGCTGATCTCGCTTGCACAACAGGTGCTGCTGATAAGGAAGAGGCTATCAAGACTGCTATCAAGAGAGTTGACCAGGCTTGCGCAAAGGGTCTTATGCACAAGAATAAGGCTGCAAGAAAGAAGTCACAGCTCGCTAAGAAGCTCAACGCTGCAGGCTAATCTTATTTGAAGCATTCCGCATTTCAGTGGAATCATATATGACTGTCAAGGGCATTTCCGTTTTTCGGAGATGCCTTTTTGTTTTGCTCCCGTATCCCGAAATGTATCGTTTGCAGTCTGTTTCATGTTTGTTACGGGCAGATAATTGGTCGTCTGCTTTTTACTGCACAAAACAGAAAACGGAGAAAGCCTTCACATGAAAGCTTTCTCCGTTATTTTTGTATTCACATATCGTTTCTGTTTTCGAGCGCCTTGAAGAGTGTAACCTCGTCGGCATATTCAAGGATTCCGCCAACGGGGAGTCCGAATGCAAGACGAGTGACCTTAATTCCCAGCGGTTTGAGCAGATTTGCAGCGTACATAGCCGTTGCGTCGCCCTCGACAGTGGGGTTGGTCGCCATGATTACCTCCTCGACGCCGCCCTTTGCAATTCTCGCAAGAAGCTCCTTTATGCGGAGTTTGTCGGGAGTAATGCCGTCCATGGGGGAGAGCAGACCGTGAAGCACGTGATAGACGCCGTTATATTCACGGGTACGTTCAAATGCGGTGACGTCCTTGGGACTTTCAACAACACATATAACGCTTCTGTCTCTTTCGTCGTCGCTGCAAATCGGACAGATTTCCTTTTCGGTAAGATTCTGACAGCAATTGCAGCTTCTGACGTTGCTTTTGGCATTTATAAGGGCGTCGGCGAATTCTCTGACAGCGTCGTCGTCCATAGACATTACGTGGTAAGCGAGACGCTGTGCGGATTTCATGCCGATTCCCGGAAGAGATGCGAATTTTTCCGCAAGTATTACAAGCGGGAGAGCGTTATGGTCCGGCATTTCTTAGAAAAGACCGGGGATAGCAACGCCGCCTGTGATTTTGCTCATCTCAGTTTCAGTTGTAGCCTCAACATTGTTTACAGCTTCATTAACAGCACTGATGATGAGGTCCTGAAGCATATCAATGTCCTCGGGGTCAACGACCTCGGGCTTGATGCTGAGAGACTTGATTGTCTTCTTACCTGTGATAACTACCTCAACAGCTCCGCCGCCTGCAGTAGCTGAAAACTCTCTTGCCTCAATATCTTCCTGAAGTACAGTAATCTGATCCTGCATTTTCTGAGCCTGCTTGATCATTGAATTCATGTTCTGAGCGCCGCCGCCCATGTTCTTGGGGATTCTTGCTTTCATTTCAAATTCTCCTTTAAATATACATTATTCATTATCAACAGCTGTTTCGATGCTGTTGGCTTTTGCCTTGTTTATGAGCTGTTCAGCCATACTTTTCTGCTCCGCCTCGGTAGTGGTGCACTTTGCCCTTATTGCGTAGCGCTGACCGAGCACGTTGAAAATAGCCCGTCCGAGCGAGACTGCGTTCTCCTTACTGCTTTTGAGGAGCGTGATGAAGAAGCGGTTCTTCGATGTAATCATGATGACATTGCCTGCCGTAGCCGCTTCGGAGCCTTCGAGACTTCCTGCGACTGCAGGATTGAGCTTTCTGAACTCCTCCAGAACCTCCTCCCATTTTTCACATGGGACGAAGTCTTCGGGTCTGACCTTGGAAGCGTCAACATTGGGAACGGGTTCGGCTTCCGAGGCAGGACTTGTTGCCGTAAGCATCTCATTTTTACGTGTCGGCGGATTATCTCCGACGGGAGCGAATGAAGCTGTGCTGATTTTATGCTCCAACTGTTTTATTTTATCATAAATTTCAGAATTGTCAATAGGTTTTGCGGTAATATTTACATTTCCGCACAGTTTTATGAGTGCCATTTCGAATTCAACACGGCGGTTCATGACCTTCATCATGCGTTCACGGCACTCCTGAAGTATCGAAAGACGGCTCATAACGGCTTCAAGCTCACATTTTTCCGCCAGTGCTTCAAGACGCTTCAATTCCTCGGGCATGCATACAATGAGACTTCCTGCCGTCTGGGGAGAAACCTTAATCAGCATGATGTTGCGGAGCTGAGTTATAAGCTCCTCGCACAGTCTTGTGAGGTCCTTCGACATATCATAAAGATTTCCCGTAATAGCCAGAGCTTTTGCGGTATCTGAATCGGCAACAGCCTCCAGCATATCGTAGAGGTATTCTCTGCCCGTGATTCCTGCGGCTTCGGAGACCGTTTCCGCATTGATGATTTCTGCACAGACTGAGCACTGGTCAAGGAGTGATACAGCGTCACGCATACCGCCGTCGGCAAGCTTTGCGATCATTGCAGCGCCATCGTCGGTGAGGTTTATCTGCTCCTCGGAGGCGATGAATTTCAGTCTTGAAGCGATGTCCTCTGCTTTGATTCTTCGGAAGTCGTACCGCTGACAGCGAGAAGAAATTGTTGCGGGAACCTTGTGGATTTCCGTCGTTGCGAGGATGAACTTCACATACGGCGGAGGCTCCTCCATAATTTTGAGCAGTGCATTGAATGCACTTGCCGAGAGCATATGGACCTCGTCGATAATATAAATCTTGAACGCTCCACGTTCAGGAGTGTAAACCGCACCGTCACGGAGGTCACGGATGTCATCGACGCCGTTGTTGGAGGCAGCGTCGATTTCCACGATGTCAGTAAGAGCACCGCTGTCGGCGTCACGGCAGACGTCACATTCAAGGCAGGGATTGCCGTCCTTCATATTTTTACAGTTTACAGCCTTGGCGAGGATTCTGGCACAGGTTGTCTTACCGGTACCTCTTGAGCCTGTGAAAAGATAGGCGTGGGCAGTTTTATTGCCTGTAATCTGATTTTTAAGGGTATCGGTAATATGCTGCTGCGAGATGACGTCGTCAAAGGTCATGGGACGCCATTTTCTGTAAAGAGCCTTATACATTGCTCTCACCACCTTTGCTGCTTTGTGTATCGGAAAGCTCCGCAGCGGTGCGGAGTTCCTTATAGTGTTTTATGAAATCGTCTGCATTGCTGATACGGTTAAGCACAGCTTCACAGAAGTATTTTTCGCTTTCCTCGTATTTTCCGAGCATAACGTATGTAAGAGCGAGTCCGCCGAGAGCCTCTGCATAATTCTCGTGACGCTCCACAGCTTCATGGAACCATTTTGCTGCGTTTTCGGTGTCGCCCATATTCAGGTACATATGACCTGTTTCCGTTCTGATTACTCCGGCGTAAATGCTGTCAGAGTCGAGAAAGCTGTTGTATATTTCGAGGGCTTGTCTGATATTTCCGTTTTTGCCGCAGCAGGAAGCCATGAACAGACGGACAGGTTCGGATACCACACCGCTTTTCTCTGCTTTTTCGTAAGACAGAACAGCATTGGGATAAATGCCCATTATATGATAGCAGCGTCCCCTGTACAAGGCAAGGATACCTTTTTCCCTGTCTGTTTTTTCGTACGAACCTGTATCGAGTTCGGTGAACAGATTGAGTGCGTATCTTATTTCGCCGTTGCAGAAGGCTTCGAGTCCTTTTTCGAAAAGGAAGGATTTTCTGCTCATGTCGGCAAATGCCTCACCTATAATGTCATCGTCATAGCGGTGGAATATTTTCATGCCATACTTTGAAAGTTCTGTGAAGGTGAAGACCGTCCACGTAAAGGCGAGAAAAGCTGTCATAACCGCAATAATATCAATGTATCTGACCTGTCCGCCGAAATAAAAATACGAAAAAACAATCAGTATCATCATCAGGACTGACTGAACCGCAAGAGCTTCTTTAAGTGCACGTCCGATACATATTATTACTCGTTTTGCACGCCGTTTCAGAATTGAAAAGAACTCCATGGCAAATTCTCCTAAAGAAAAATTCCGGAACATAGATGTGCAGGCTGGCTGCGGCACACAAAACGATCCGCTTAATGCTGCTCGGTCTCCCGCCTGACATGGTTCACGGGGTCTTGTTGCACAGGGCCCGCACATCTATATTTCGGAATTTCATCTGACAAATGTTCTGCAAATTATTATACCACACTTCACAGCCTTTGTCAAGTAATTTTTTGAATTCATATTTTCTCAAGTGCCTTCACGATATTACGAAGACGGCAGGACTGCAAATTTGTGCAAAAAGACAAGAAAAAAAGCGTCTGCGGTACTTGACAGACGGTGCAGCTTGTGATATAATGTGTAAAGTAGTTTTGGATTACACCTTACACGAGGTCGTATTATGGCTAAAGAACTTAAATTTGTTATGCTCCTTGATTGCTACGGTGACCTTCTTACCGAGCACCAGCGCAGCGTCATGGAAATGTACTACTGCGAAGACCTGTCGCTTGCGGAAATCGGCAGTCCCATGGGGATTACACGACAGGCTGTGCTGAGCCTCATAAAACGTACCGAGGGTCTCCTGCTTAATTATGAGGAGAAGCTCGGATTCGCACGGCGTCTCGCAAAAATGCGTGAGTGCTTTGAGGAACTGGAGAAATTAACCGCAATGGTTCCCGACGAAAAACTCAGAACCAAACTTGCAGAACAGATAAACACCGCAACGGAACTTCTGTAGAAGATTCCGCTGCGTCCGATAAAACACATACACAGGAAAGGGTGAAAGGTATGGCATTCGAAGGACTCTCGGAAAAGCTCAATAACGTCTTTAAAAAACTCAAATCACGTGGAAAGCTCTCTGAAAGCGACGTTAAGGAGGCTATGCGTGAGGTCCGCCTCGCTCTGCTTGAAGCCGATGTAAGCTACAAGGTCGTTAAGGACTTCGTAAAAAGCGTTACAGAACGTGCTGTCGGCGAGGATGTGCTTTCAAGCCTTACTCCTGCACAGCAGGTTATCAAAATCGTTAACGAGGAGCTCTGCTCCCTCATGGGCAACAGCAATGCCCGTATAAATTTCGCTTCAAAGCCGCCTACGGTTATCATGATGTGCGGACTTCAGGGTTCGGGTAAGACTACCCACGCCGCAAAGCTCGCTAAGCTCCTGAAGAAAGAGGGACATCGTCCGCTTCTTGCTGCCTGTGACATTTACCGTCCGGCTGCTATCAATCAGCTTCAGGTTGTTGGTCAGAAAGCCGACGTAAAGGTCTTTGAAATGGGTCAGATAGACCCCGTTGTTATCGCTAAGCAGGCTCTTGCCCACGCTAAGGACTACGGCCACGATGTCCTCATCATTGATACCGCAGGCCGTCTCCATATAGACGAGGCCCTTATGCAGGAGCTTGTCAATATCAAGGAAATTACCCAGCCCGACGAGATTATGCTCGTTGTTGACGCCATGACAGGTCAGGACGCCGTTAATGTTGCCAAATCGTTCGACGATTCCGTCGGCATCACAAGCGTTCTCATGTCGAAGCTCGACTCCGATACAAGAGGCGGTGCGGCACTCTCCGTACTTGCCGTTACGGGTAAGCCTATCAAGTTTGTCGGAATGGGCGAAAAGCTCGACGATTTTGAGCAGTTCCACCCCGAAAGAATGGCTTCAAGAATCCTCGGAATGGGCGACGTTCTCACTCTCATCGAAAAGGCAGAGAACGTGATGTCCCAGAAGGAAGCCGAAAAGCTCACCAAGAAGTTCAAGGAGAATAAGTTCGATATGGACGACCTCCTCGACCAGATGAGACAGATAAAGAAGCTCGGTTCCATGAAGTCAATCCTCGGAATGCTCCCCGGAGTAAGCGGAAAAATCAAGGACGCCGACATCGACGAGAGTCAGTTCGGTCGCATTGAGGCAATCATCACTTCAATGACAAAGGCTGAACGTGCAAAGCCCTCGATAATCAACCCTTCACGTAAAAAGCGTATCGCCGCAGGTTCAGGCTCTAAGGTGGAGGACGTTAACCGTCTCCTCAAGCAGTTCGACCAGATGCAGCAGATGATGAAGAAGTTTACAGGCGGAAACAGCAAAATGTCTCTCAGAAAGGCAAGAAAGAATCTCGCAGGTATGAACTTCGATAAGCTTACAGGCAAGGGCGGAGGAAATATCCCTAAGTTCTGATAAGCAGGAGGGCCGATGCATGGATATTGTTATTGCTCTGATTATTATAGCAGGCGGTATTTTTTCAATCATCGGTGCGGTCCGCAACCGTGACCGGTTCATGGATAATTATAAGGCACGACGATATGTGAGGATATTCGGCAGAAACGGTGCAAGAGTTTCTTATGTAATCCGAGGTGTGTTTCTTATTATTGTCGGAATAACGTTTGTCATTCTTTTTCGGTTTTAAAGCTTTCAATGCGACGTCTCCCGCCGCTTGAATATACATTAATTTCCATTACGGAGGTGAATTTAAAATGGCAGTAAAAATCAGACTCAGAAGAATGGGTGCTAAGAAGGCTCCTTTCTATCGTGTAGTAGTTGCTGATTCAAGATACCCCAGAGACGGCAGATTCGTTGAGGAGATCGGATACTACGATCCCACAAAGGAGCCTTCTGTGATCAAGATCGACGCTGATAAGGCTAAGGAATGGATCGCTAAGGGTGCACAGCCTACAGACACTGTAAAGGTTATCCTCAAGAAAGAGGGAATCCTTTAATCGCACAGCTGAGGAGGAGGTGAGACAAATAGTCTCAGCCTCTGTTCCGAAGGCTATACGGAGGTTATCATGAAAGAATTACTTTACGCTATTGCAGCAGGTCTTGTTGAAGACAAGTCCGCTATTCAGATAACAGAGGACGCTCCCGATGAGGAAGGCGTAATCGTTTTCCACCTTACCGTTGCTCCCAACGATATGGGACGTGTTATCGGTAAGCAGGGCAGAATTGCAAAGGCTCTCCGCACCATTATGCGTGCAGGTGCCGCAAAGAAGGACCTTAAGGTTTCTGTTACAATAGAATAAATCAATGACCGTCTGTGAGGACGGTCGTTTTTATTTGATATTCTGAATTTTTTCATTGAACAGGAGGTGTACGAATGCTTAAAAAGATATTAAGCGGCGATAGCTGTGCACAGTGCAGACTCTGCTGCGTTTTCGACAGATATGATATATGGGAGACTCCCGTGTTTACCGACGAAATCCGCAGGAAAATCCTCGAAGCAAATCCGGCTGCGGAGTTTATCACCAAGGACGGCGGCTTTATCTTCAAGGCTGAGGAGCTTGGTGAGGACGAACTCTTCTCATGTCCCGCACTCACTGAAAACGGCTGCATGCTCGGCGGCGACAAGCCCTTCGACTGCCGTATATGGCCATATAGAATCATGGAAATCGGCGGCAGACGTGCAATCACCATTGCTTCTGTCTGCGATGAGTTATATAATCGTCCGCTGTCTCAGCTTGTGGGACTGCTTAAAGACGGTCTTGCTGAAAAGATTTTCACATATGCAGAGTCTCACCCTGAAATTGTCAAGCCATACTGCGAAGGTTATCCTGTGCTGATGTTTGAGGGGAAGTGAATACAGGGTAGCGTCAGTTCATAAGTTTTTCGGGCCTTTTTGAGTTGACTCCCGAAATACCGCCGACAGCTCCGCTTAGTCCGAGAATAATCAGCTTTCCCGTATCGGGGAGACTCCCTGTGAAAATAAGCGAAAAGACTGCAAGAACGGCAAATATTACGGTTCCGCAGACCAGTCCCTCTGCCAGACCGTGTTTTCTCCGGTACTTTCCGCACAGGAAAGCTCCCGAAAAACCGGAGATGACCAGTGTCCCGAGAGCGAGTGCAGTGATGAACTGAGTGTTGTCCATGAACAGGTACACGAACACCGAGAATAACATTGCAAGCACCATTCCGCACAGACTTCCGAAAAACGATGACACTGCTATCGAGACTGCTGTTCTTTCCCACAGACTTTTTCTGTATTTCCGCATAATTCTCTCCCTAAACATTTATATCATAATCAAAAGGCTCCGCTGTTCCACCCGATTGACGGTTTCGGAACGGCAGAGCCTTTTCTGTTCAATATTTTCACCTGCCGCCATATTCTGTACATTCTATGGGGCGTTTCGGAAAATTATTCCTCTTCGGAATCCTTCTTGTTCTTCTTATTTTTCTTGTTGTTGTCATCAGCGTCGTCAACGAGCATTGCGGACTCAACAGGTGCGCTTGCATTTGATTTTGCAGCCTTTGCCTCCTTGTAGCGCTCTGTAGCAGTAACGTTCTCGGAAATTGCCCAGGTCTTGATTCTGAGCTTATGACGCTCGCCGCCTGTTTCGATTACAACAGTATCGCCGCCTGTACGAACTACAATGCCGACGATTCCGCCGCCTGTGACAACCTCGTCACCTACCATAAGGTTTTCCTGCATCATTTTGAGTTCCTTTTCACGCTTCTTCTGCGGCTTGATTGCGAGGAAGTAAAGAAGCACGAACATGATGATAAGCGGAAGGAAGAGCGACATAAATGCGCTGCTTGTGCTTGCTGTAGATGCTGAACCGCTTGCAGCTTCGGTAGCGTCCTCTGCGAAAGCAGTCATAGCGGAAATCGACATAGCCGAAAATGCGGAAACAGCTGCTGTGAATAGACCTGCAAATTTTTTGAAATTCATAATTATCTCCATTCTGTCTGTATAGACTAACTAAAAATACAAGTAACATTATAGCACATCCGACAGGACAATGCAAGGGGCTTTCCCGATAAACGGGAAAAAACGTCAATTTGCACAATAGGATTGATGGGATTAATCGTCGTCCTCGTCGTAGAAAACATTGTATGTTACGGCTCTGTGGCTGTAGGTACTGAGGACGAGTCCGATAATTGCGTACATACTCACCATAGCCGTACCGCCTGCACTCATGAACGGCAGAGGTACACCGATAACGGGAGCAACTTTCAGTACCATGCCGATGTTCATGATATAGTGTGAAAGGAAAAGACCGAAAGCCCCCATACAGATGAAACGTCCGAGCCTGTCACGTGTAACACGGCTGTCGGCGAAGATTTTCAGGCAGATGTAGACGAGGATAATCAGTATTCCCACAGAACCGAGGAAACCGAAAACCTGTCCCGCATATGAAAAAATGAAGTCGTTGTGGATTTCGGGGACGTAGATATATTCTTCGGCGTTCTTGAACAGACCTCTGCCGAAGACGCCGCCGTGCTTGAGGGCAGCGAGTCCGAGGTCCTGCTGGTACTCGATATAATCGGGGTCCGAACCGGGGTTGAAGAGGATAGTGATACGTTTTTTGTGGAAGTCGCTGAGGACGAAAAACCACATGAATGAAACGGCGGCTCCGATAACAATGGGAATTGCCGCAATATATTTCCACGAGATTTTCGCAGAAAGCAGCATACACATAAAGATAGCCGCAAAGATGATTGCTGTACCGTAGTCGCCCTGAAGTCCGACGATACCTATGGGAATTGCACCGTGCAGACACAGCAGAATCATGTGGACAGGCTTGTTCATATCCTCCTCGTCACGTGACAGGTGGTGAGCGAAGGTCAGGATGAATGCGAGCTTCAGTATTTCGGAGGGCTGGAAGTTTATGGGACCGATCTGGAGCCATGCCTGGTCGTCGGCACCCTCACGCTGATAGCCGAGTCCCGTGAAGGTGAGTGCGACAAGGAACAGTGCGGCAGGTGCGAAGATGAACCACAGTTTGGCGAGTTTGCGGTAGTCGATAATTGAAATAAATATCGCAACGCCGAGTCCGAGCACCATGGAAACAAGCTGAACCTTCCAGTCACCTGAGCCGATTCCCTCATCGGAACTGATTCCGCTTGTGCTGATAGAGTAGATGAGAAGTATTCCGATTACAGAGCACAGAATAACCGAAAAAATCAGACCTGCGTCGATATTGTGCTTGTTTACGGAAAGTTGTTTGAATGCCGATTTCATTGTAACTCCTTTATATTTTTGTTATTCAGACCAGTATTTACGGTCGAGGGTACGGAACTGAGCCGCTGCTGCAATATGTTGTTTGCGGATGATTTCCGAGCTGTCGAGGTCGGCGATGGTACGGGCGACCTTGAGGATTCTGTCGTATGCACGTGCACTGAGTCCGAGGCGGTCAAAGACGCTCTGCATGAGCTTTTCCGCCGCATCGTCCATGGGACACATTTCCTGCAGCTTATCGGGTGTTATGAGTGCATTGCAGGTGATTGAAGTACCCGAAAAGCGTTCATTCTGAACGGCTCTTGCCGCCATTACACGTTTTCTGATTTCAGATGAAGGCTCCTCGTTTGCTTTGGAGGAAAGGTCGCTGAACTCTACGGGAGCGACCTCCACATGAAGGTCGAAGCGGTCGAGAAGCGGTCCTGAAATTTTTGAAAGATAGCCCGAAACCTTCTTTGACGAGCAGATGCATTTGCGTCTCGGATGACCGTAGTATCCGCACGGACACGGATTCATCGCACCAATGAGCATGAGTGTGCAGGGATAGGTGACCGTTCCCGAAGCACGGGCGATAGTGACCTTTCTGTCCTCAAGCGGCTGGCGGAGGATTTCGAGTGTTCTGCGGTCGAATTCGGCAAGCTCGTCCAGAAAAAGGAGACCGTTGTGGGCGAGCGAGACTTCACCCGGGTGAGGGACGCTTCCGCCTCCTGCAAGACCTGCGGACGAGATAGTGTGGTGAGGAGAACGGAACGGTCTTTTTGTTATTATAGGCATTTCTGGGGTCAGCATACCCGAAATTGAATGGATTTTCGTTGTTTCGAGTGCTTCGTCGAATGTCAGCGGAGGCAGTATCGAGGGCATACGTTTTGCGAGCATGCTCTTTCCGCTTCCGGGCGAGCCGATAAGGAGTGCGTTGTGACCGCCTGCCGCAGCAATTTCGAGTGCTTTTTTAGCGGAACGCTGTCCTCTGACGTCTGCGAAATCGAGGATTTCGTTGTAAGCGGCTTCGGGCGGAGTGTAGTGTTCGGCAGGCTTGATATATTCATCGCCTCTGAAGTGTCTGATAAGCTCGGCGGCATTACGGACTCCGCATATTCTGATTCCGTCGATTACGGCAGCCTCCGAGGCGTTTTCGGCAGGAACGAAAACAGTTGAGATTCCCTTTTCCTTTGCAAGCATTACCATGGGGAGCACACCGTTTATGCGTCTTACATCGCCGTTGAGCGAGAGTTCGCCTATAAATGCGCAGCCGTCGTCGGGTTCGTCGAGGAGGTTCATTCCCTTCAGCAGAGCCATGAATATTGCCATATCATGCACAGAGCCGCTTTTCTTTGTGTCTGCCGGAGCGAGATTCACCATTACGGCAGCTACGGGAAAGCTTATTCCGCAGGCTCTCATTGCTGAACGTATGCGTTCACGGCTTTCACGGACAACTGCGTCGGGAAGTCCGACGATGTCGAACTGCGGAGCTCCACGGCTGATGTCTGTTTCTACATCGACGTTGAAGGCGTTAAGCCCGAAAAGTCCGAGACTTGATACTTTCGCAAACATTCAGATTCCTCCTGTTACATAGTTTTTATGGGACTTTCGGAAATACGTGATTCCTTTTTTGTGTGCGGAGCAAAGAACTTCGTCCATATTTCCTCGCTGTGATGCGTATTTGTGGCAGCCATGACCGGTACAGCACCCAATGTCGGCATTTCCGGCATTACAGGCGGAATACTGCTGTTATCGGCAGCAGGAGCAGGAGCAGGTGCTGCTGTGGAAATAGTCGGAGCAGCTGTCGGGATAGTCGGAGGAGCAGACGTCGGAGCAGACGGAGTTGTGCGGGGATTCTGATTATACCTGTTCTCATCGTACTCTGTCAGACGTTCACTGAAAAGCGGAAAGCCCTCCGTATTGCTCAGCTGTCTGTACTCCAGCCAATACACAAACATTTTCAGGTTCATGATAACAACTGCCGTGCATATCAGGAAAGAGGCAGCACCGCCGACACTGTCTTTGTGGATGAGTCCTCCTATTGCTATCATCACATATATGAGCAGTGCAATGGCGTTGAAAAACTTATTTTTACCGCATCCAAGTGCGGTCATAACAGAGATTCCCGTAATTAACAGCACTTGTATGAACATTACAATGACTTCGGTAGGTTCGCCGAAAAGCGTTGAAATGAGTGAAATTACGGGGATATACTGTCCGAAAAGCGTAAGAATCAGAAGACCTCCGTTTACAACGATTGTGTCACGGAATAATTTATGACAAGAATCGTTGATTGTAGTCAGTCTGCCCAGACACACGGGATAATGAGAGTGGTCCGGTTTTGCGGCAAGTTTATTATTGTACAGCATAAAATACTCTCCAATATCTGTTGATAATAATCATTATACCACTTCTTTTGTTAAATGTAAAGAAGAATCGTCCTGATGTCCAAAAAGATGTGAAGCGTGTGCGGAACTGTATCATTTCGGGGCGGATTGCATATAATAAAGTGTACTGTTCCGTGCAGACGGCAACTCAGTTATAAAGCCGCTTATGACGGCAGATGGAGGATATTATGTGTGGTATTGCAGGTGCTATAAGCTTCAGGGAAGATATGCGCGGTGATATGAAGGTCTATGAGAAAATGCAGAGGGCAATGCAGAGACGTGGTCCCGACCAGAAGGGGATTATGCTTATGGAGAATGCGGCTCTCATTCATACACGTCTTGCCGTTATCGACATTTCGGGAGGACGTCAGCCTATGAGTTTCAGCGTGAACGGAAAAAGCGTAACCATAGTCTACAACGGCGAGCTTTACAATACTGAGGATCTGAGACGTGAACTTGAATCGGAGATAGGTTTTGAGACACGTTCGGACACGGAGGTCGTTCTGAAAAGCTACATTGTATGGGGCGAGAAATGTCTTGAAAGACTCAACGGAATTTTCGCATTCGTGATTTATGATGAGCGTAAAAGACAGGCGTTCATTGCCCGTGACAGAATAGGCGTAAAGCCGTTGTTTTACAGTGACACAGGCGATAAATTCATTTTTGCGTCGGAGATTCCCACACTTCTTGAGCATACCGATATTCCCCATGAAATCGACAGACAGGGTGCGGCGGAGCTTATTCTGATGGCTCCCGGAAGAACTCCCGGCTGCGGAGTTATCAGAGGAATAAAGGAAATCAGACCCGGCTGGTGCGGAACATACTCTCAGGACGGACTGAAGCTGAGGGAATACTGGAGACTCCACGCAAGGGAGCTTGATGAGACGTTTGAACAGACGGTTGAGCATACACGTGAGCTTGTGCTCGATTCGATACGCAGACAGCTTGTCTCCGATGTGCCGATATGTACTTTCCTTTCGGGCGGACTCGATTCAAGTCTTATATCATCGGTTGCGGCGTCGGAAATGAAGAAAAACGGCAGGGTACTTAAAACATTTTCCGTCGATTATCGGGACAACGACAAGTACTTTCAGAGCAGTCATTTTCAGCCCGACAGCGACAATGAATATATCCGTGCGATGACGGAATACCTCGGAACCGAGCATCATCGTTTTGTTGTTGATACTCCCGAACTTGTGGACGCTCTCGACGAGGCGGCTGAGGCAAGAGGTCTTCCCGGAATGGCTGACGTTGACGCTTCACTGCTGCTGTTCTGCCGTGAGATAAAGAAATACGGAACGGTTGCACTTTCGGGAGAGTGCGCCGACGAGCTTTTCGGGGGATACCCGTGGTACAGGGACGAGGACATCCGCATGACCGACGGTTTTCCGTGGGCACAGAGTACCGCCTACCGCAAGCGTTTTCTCCGTGATGAGTATGCCGCAGAAATCAGTGCCGAAGATTATGTCTACAGTGCGTATCTCAGAACTGCGCAGGATGCGGAGAAGCTGACGTCCGACGACGCTCTTGAAGGCAGGATGAAGGAAATGACTCAGCTCAATTTCTCGTGGTTCATGCAGACTCTCCTCGACCGCAAGGACAGAATGAGTATGTACAGCGGACTTGAAGTGAGAGTGCCGTTCTGTGATTACCGTATTGCGGAGTATATGTACAATGTGAAGTGGGAGTACAAGGACTATATGGGACGTGAAAAGGGACTCCTGCGTGAAGCGATGAAGGAGTGGCTTCCTGAAAAGGTTCTCAGGAGGAAGAAGAGTCCCTATCCCAAAACGCACAATCCTGCGTTTCTTGAGGCTGTTACGGTACGTCTGCGTGAACGTATGAACGACAGCGGAAGTCTGCTTACAGAGCTTGTGAAGCGTGAGGAGCTTGAGAAACTTCTCCGACACGAGGAGAGTGTTCAGTGGTACGGACAGCTTATGAACCTCCCGCAGACGATTGCGTATTTCATTCAGCTTGACCACTGGCTCAGAAGATACAATATTACGTTAAAATAAGAAATGCGGAGGGTAACCTCCGCATTTTATCATAGTACAGAAAAAGGCACAATATAATAGTATACGTAAGAAAATTACAGAAATGGTGCAAAAAATATAATTATCTGAGGTGAAAAACAGTTGGAAAAGCTCGCAGGACGGCGAATTTTCGTCACATTCAGAGGATTTTGCGGTCAAAATGCCTAAATTTAAGTTAAGCGATTTGCCGAAGTTCACAATTTTGTGAAAAAATAAGAAAACATATACGTTAATGTTGCATTTTCTGGATAAGTGTGGTATAATATTTGTGTAAGTTTAACAACGTGCAGTATTATGAAGCAGATACTGCATATTGTGCTGTCTTGAATTTGAGTTTTTGTAGAAATAGTCGTTGTTTGCACCGTGAAATATTACAAATGGTATATTGCTTGGTGAATATTAATAAAAAACGACCGATTATTTATGTCAAAAAAACGATTGAAAAATAACCGTTAAAATGTTATAATTGTTATTATTAAGGCAGCGAGAACCCAATAAGCTTAAAGCAGTCTCGCAGTTGTTTTCAGAGTGCGGTGCAAAAGCGGTGTGCTGTGCTCTTTACATAACCCCGTTCAAGGGATGCAAGAGGTTATTAAGCAATATTTTATGGAGGTGGTTTCATGAAGAGTTTTTCCTACGTTGCTCAGGATGCCAAGAACAAACAGGTCAAAGGAATTATCAATGCCGAAACCGAGCAGGAATTCCTTAAAAAGGCAAAGGAAAAAGGTCTGTATGTCAAGGATTACAGGGAAAGCGATTCAAATGATTCAAAAACAATGTACAAGTTTTCAACCAAGGAGCTTGCATTCTGCTGCAGACAGCTCAGTGCGATGCTTACTTCCGGTCTGACGCTTGTAAAGTCAATCGACATTCTTGTTAAAGAACAGGAAAATGAAAAAGCAAGAGGAATCTGGCAGGATATCTACGAAAACGTTCAGAAGGGTGAATCCTTCTCCGCAACCCTCGAAATGCATGCGGGTACATTCCCTGACTTCCTTATTTCAATGGTAGGCGCCGGTGAAACGAGTGGTTCGCTCGATATCATCATGCAGCGTATGGCTGACCACTACAATAAGGAAAATAAACTGAAAAACACAATCAAGAGTGCTATGATTTACCCTATCATCCTTCTTGTACTCTGTATTGTCGTTGTAATCTTCCTCTTTACATTCATCATGCCTACGTTTATTGACATGTTTGAGGATAAATCGAAAATGCCGGCCCTCACAAAAATGCTTGCGGCAATTTCCGATTTCATCAGAGAAAAATACATACTTCTTATCGCTATTGTTCTGGGTCTGTTTGTGCTTATCAAATACTTGCTCAAGACACCCAAAACAAGACTTGCATTCGATAAGATGCTTATTAAAGGACCCGGCTTCGGTCCCCTTATTA
This sequence comes from Ruminococcus sp., assembly GCA_015066935.1. Taxonomy (GTDB): domain Bacteria; phylum Bacillota; class Clostridia; order Oscillospirales; family Ruminococcaceae; genus Ruminococcus. Next base: position 41,363 of record SVNK01000012.1, read on the forward strand.
CAAAAATCTACACCGGCCGCTTTGCACGTACACTTTCTTCCCTCTACTCCAGCGGTATTCCGATGGTAGAATGCCTCGAAAGAGCTTCGAGAATTCTCGGAAACTCATACGTTGACGAAAGATTCGTTGACGTAATTGATGAGGTTAAACAGGGTGAAACCCTTTCTTCCGCAATAACAAGAACAGAAATATTTGAACCGATGTTCTGCTCTGTTATATACGTAGGTGAAGAGTCGGGTGCTCTCGATTCGATCCTTGAAAAGACTTCAGAGTACTATGAGGAAGAATCAGATTCAGCTGTTCAGCGTCTTGTAAGTATGCTCGAGCCGATTCTTATCATTTTCATGGGTGTAATCATCGCAATGGTTGTTATGGGTATTTACCCCGCACTCTATGGCTCATTCGAAGCAATCGAGAACGAATAATACGGAAAGGTGGAAAGATAAATGCTTTCATTTGATATTACCGATAGAAATATACGTTTTGTTAAGGGTGTTGAAAGCAACGGAAAGATCAAGATCAGCTCCGCTGCAACTCTTAATATTGATGAAAACCTCATCGTTAACGGTCACGTTAAGGATGCTCCCGCTGTTGCAACAGCAATCAACAGTGCAATCAAGATGCATAAGATGCCTGATAAAGAGGCTATCGTATCAATTTCCTCAAACCTTACAATCTTTAAGGAAATGACCGTTGCCAAGGTTAAGAATCAGGAGCTTCAGAAGGTCGTTAAGCAGCAGATGCAGGCAGAGCTTAATCTCGACGATACATATTCTGTTTCCTACATCATCGTGGGCGATGCAGAGCGTACTGATGAAAACAGTGAGCCCGGCTACAGAATCCTTGCTACTGCGTGTCCCAACGAAATCATCAACAGCTACAGAGATGTGTTCAAGCTTCTCGGTATTCCGCTGAAGTCACTGATGATCGGATGTAACTGTATTACAAAGGTTCTTCTTGCTGATACAAAGATCAGATCCAAGATGCCTCTTCTCGCAGTTCAGATCGATAACAACTTCATCTCACTCAACCTCTATGAGCGCGGACAGCTCTCATTCTCACGTTTTGCTTCAATCGACTCCGCAGACTACGGCTATTCGCCTGACTACGTTTTCGAGGCTGTAAACGAGAATATCTTCCGTATGCTCCAGTTCCACAGAAGCCGTAATACAGGTGAAGTTATCGAAAACGTAATCTTCTACGGCGATACAAAGGATTATGTAAGACTTACTGACGAGCTTGAAAAGCTCGACCTCAAGACAAGTCTTATCAACGTTCCTCCGCAGATTCACGGTCACGAAAATCTTGAGTTCTCACTGTATGCAAATGCAATCGGTGCAATGTTCAAGAGAAATAAGGAGATTGAGAAGATCAACCTCCTCGAAACAGACCTCGGAACTGCCGTTAAGAACAAGATCAAGAACGACAGTTCAGGAAATCTTATCCTCGTCGGACTTCTTGTTTTAGCAGGTGCGTTTGCTGCAGGTAGTTTCATCGTTCAGAAGGCAAGATTATCGGGCGTTCAGAAGCAGGTCAAGGAAGTTCAGGAGTTTATCAACAGCACTGATACAAAGAATAAGCTCACTCACCATGCAGAGCTTCTTGATGAGAAGGCAAAGGTTGAAGCTTACTACAACAGCATGAATAATGCTTATGCAGCATACCGTTCACAGCCTGTTATTACCGGCGAGAAGTTTGATGTTCTCCGCGAGACACTCAATAAGGCCGGCGTTGAAGAAACAAAGAAAAAGGATGTAAAGCTTAAAGAGAAGAACTTCCCTGATAAGGGCTTGACATACGATAACGGTATCATTTCACTTGAAATCCAGTGCGAAGCTTCTGAGTCAATGGCACAGGAATATCCTACTTACGCTGTAAGAGCTCTCCTTAAGGCAAAAACTGAGAAGGGCACAACACCGATCTTCGGAGCAGCAACATATGCTGGCTATACAGTTGAAGAACCTAAGCTCAAGGAAGGTCAGACAGCTCGTCCCGAGGATGAAGATGTTCTGAAATATAACATTACTCTTCAGCTTAACGGCAGAGAAAGTGCTTATGTTGCACCTGAAACAGAAGAGTCTGCCGAGAATAACTAAGGGAGGATGACTAACAATGAGTACAAATTTAAGTTACAGAGAAAAAGTAATTCTTGGAATAGTCTTTGCAGTGATGGGAGTTTTACTTACTTTCTTCCTGATTATCAAGCCTAAGAATGAGGACATTAAGGCTGAGAATAAAACCCTTGCTGCTGAAGAAAAGAAGGAAAAAGAAATCAAAACAAAAATCAGTCAGATCAGCACTCTTGAAGATACTATCACACAGTATGTAAATGATACAAATAAAATCACAAAGAACTTCGTTGATAAGGACGAGGTTAAGAATACTGTTCTTCTTGATGAATTCATGATGCACTTTGCTAATGAGAATGAAATCAGAATCACAAACCTTGCAGTAGGTGATATGCAGGAAGCAACACTCAATTACTACTACATTACACAGAAGGATATCGGCTCAGGTCTCAGAGATCTTGCTGACTTCACAGGTGAGTATCAGAAGGAGACAGACGAAGAGCTTGCCGAGCAGAATCAGCTCAACGACAGAGAGAAGCCTGCACTTCTTAAGACAGAGTATGTATTTAAGGCTGAGTGTACAAAGGAAAACCTCTGGAAGCTGATGGACGTTATTGAAAGCTACGATGACGCAATTCTCATCACAAACGTATCTTATAAGAAAATATACGAAGAAGATGAAGAGAAGCCTGAGGAAGAGATGACTTTTGAAGAGCTCAATATTGCAGAGGACGACGAAGTCGAGGTTAGCATGAGCATTGCATTATATTCAGTATACGATTTGAAAGAGCCTGGATACGACAAAGCAGAATAATTAAATGTAAACGCTGTAGTTATTAAAAAATAACTGGAAAGGCGGTAATATTATGAAAACTGAGAGAAAAAATCTCAAAGGTGCGGTTCTGTTTACAGTAGTTTCAGTGCTGGCGATACTTATCATTTTCATGACATGTACTCTGGCAATGGCTGCTGCTGCAAATAAGCGTGCACGAAAGACATATTCCACGTCTCAGTCAAGCTACACAGCAAGAACTGTTATCGACAGTGTGCTTGCTTCAGTAGCAAAGGATACAACTTTTTCAAGTGCTATCCATAATCTGAGCGAAGGAAAATCGATTGACCTCGTTGTTGAAATCAATAACCCATCAATGGGTTCTGTTGACAACGTAAAGGTTACAAATAAAGGTCCCAAAACCTTCTATGACCCCGATGCTAAGGATTGGACTAACAGAAATATTCTTGAAATCACTGCTGACGTAACAATCGGCAGTGAGACAACCACCATCAAGAGCAGTATCATTCAGGATCCTCCGCAGCCTCCGAGTGAAGGCGGCGGCGGTGCTGCATTCCTTACTTACGGCGGCGACCTTAACCTCGGTAACTTCGTAAGCTCATGGGGTGGTACATACTACGGAATGGGTGAGTGGACCAAGGAAGGCGATGAGCATGCCGATAAGTGGAATAACCAGCTTCAGTATTATGATTACAACCCTACCGATAAGTTTGTAACGCTTGCAAACAAGGAGTACTGGACCAACAGAGAATATATCTATAAGGATATCAACGCTGTTGAAGCTCCGTTTGTAGTAAACGGTGATTTCACATTAAAAACAAAACTGAGTATTTATTATACTTATTTTGCATCAGGTATTAATAACCCCGGCGTACAGTTCTGGGGTAACCTTGATTTAACAAACGGTCCTGATTTCGCTATCCGTATGTCTGACCATCTTAAGGATGATATAGCAAAGATCAATGACTTCCTTTCTATACCATATCTTTATGTTGATGGACATATGACCCTCGGAACACAGGGTACGATCGGTTTTTCAAGATCTACAGGACAGCCCAGTGTAAACGCATCTGATAAAATCCCGTTCAATATTTTTGCAGGCTCGATGAGCCTTGTTGGCGGCGGTTCGGGCTTTAACATGCTCGCTGATCTCTATCTCATGGACGCCGGCAAGGATTCAACCATCAATAAGAACGGCGATTCAGCACTTTATGATTGGGCATATTCTGTTACAAACGGAACAAGCGGATACAGTTCAAATGGTGGTAACGTTTACTCAAAGGGTAATGTAATCTTCCAGAACAATCACCGTATTCAGGGTGATGTAAGAGTAGAAGGCGACGTTATTCTTAAGGGCAACCTTACAGTAGACGGCGACCTCGTTGTCGGCGGAAAGATTGATGTCGGAACTCATAATCTTACTGTAAATGGCGATGTTTACTGCGGAAACGTGGCAGGCGGTCTTAAGGCAGGATATGAGGAAAAAACAGAAACTGTTATTCCGATAAGCGGATTCACTGTAGATCATATTCACTGGACTGAAACTCCCAACAATATCTTCATCTATGAAAGTGAGATTGAGGAGCTTGGAAAGCTTGTGCCCGGTATCAGCGGTAAGATCACTGTTGAGGACGGAAGTGCTACATACAGCGGTAATACAATTCCCGAAGAAGAATGGAACAAAATCTTCCCCAAGTTCACAAATAACGCTTCACAGAAACGCAGTTATTATGTAAACCCCGATGGAGTGGAAGTTCCTGCTTCAGAAGCGTGCGAAAGCATCTCAGCAGCAGGTATGTCAATCGGTGGACAGACAGCAAAGGATATAAAGGATTTCACAAAGGATGACAACTCCAATCCGATTTATCCTGTAAGAGCTGAAAGAGAAGTTCTCATGGGCGTTTCATGGCCTGTAAAGGGTATTGAACACCGTGTAATCGATGCACCTGAGTCAGTTGATTTTAATGCTCATGCAATATACGATTCAGATGCCGGTCTTGGAAACAATATAATCCGTACAACCTGCACACTTACAGGTGAATTTACAAAGACAGTTACAGTAAAGCCCGACGCTGATTCAACAATTTATATTCGTCTTTATAATGTTGAGTTCAACAGCCCGAAGCTGAAGGACGCTGACGGTGTAGAGCAGTCAACAAATGAGGCTAAGATTGTTGTTGATGAAAGCAACGGCGGTAAGGTATTCTTCGTTCTTGACGGTGAATACGTAACAAGTAACTATGACTACAAAACAGAAACATCAAGCACAAAGCTTCTGAAAACAGTTTATGACTGGATGTCGCAGTTCAGCCTTGAAGATAAGGCAGAATTCCCGACTCCAGAGCCTGGTCCTGCACAGACATTAGATGGCGGTGATCCTGGCATAGTTCAGTCTACAAAGGATGCTCCCTATGCTGCAGATGGTAAGGACATCAAGCTTAAAGGAAACTGGAATAAATCCATTTATATCAAGGGACCTGCAAAGGGCGGAGAGCTTTGGGTTGTTCTTGAAGATTTCAGTCTTGACAACGGTCGTAACATTATTGTTCTTGATGAACCCGATGGTGGTACAGTCAAGTTCTACCTTAAGGGGCATGTCAAGCTTTCCGGTAAGAATATGATTGCAGAGCAGTCGTTCCTTGATCTTGCTGAAACTCCCGGAAATATCTATATGTTCAGTAACTCAAACTATATGGATCAGATGGATTGTGAAAATATACCGGAGGATCGTATTTATACTGCGCCGAAGATTAAGATTTATTCTGAAAAGGATAAGGAAATACATTCAGGCGTCGGTATAAAGAAGGAACCTGTGTATACAACACTTGAGCTTGAGGAGCAGTGCTTCTTTACAGCATACGTTCATGCAATCAACCTCAACGTAAAGAACTTTGCATCAGGTATGCCGCTGAAGAATGCAGCAGGAGAAAATATAATTGACAAGATTATATATGACGGCCATCCACTTGAAGCAAGCGATACTGATCCTCATGTAAGCCAGATAGGTGTTATCGGAATGTTTGACGTTCGTTCAATCACAGGTAAGAACCCTTGGGTTATGCTCTATGTGGACAATTCAGGAGCAAAGCCGAAGCCTATTCCTGACGCACTCGGACTTCACACATACGCCTCTGTAGAATACTACGCATATGTCAACTAAGGAGGAATAACGCATGAAAAAAACAATGAAAAAACTCAGCGGAATGACTCTGGTTGAAATTATTGTGGCACTCGCTGTATTTGCAGTAATGTCACTTGTACTTGTAACAATGGGAAGTACCGTTGAAAAACATTCAAAGAGCGCTCGTGACCTCAACAGCCGTGTGGTTGTTGAGGGACCGATTGCCGAAGCTCAGAATGATAAGGAAGCATATCTTGTTGATGATAAGTATGTAATCAAAGTCGGACTCGGCGTCAAGGAAAAAGACGACGAGGGTAACGAGCATATTGTAATCTCCACAAAGGACCTCGTATCTATCGAGGGTACACTCTGCTACGTTAATCCTGAGCTTGGCACAAACGCTACAGCTACAGATGAGGATGGAAATACATATGTAATTCCCGATCCTACTGTAGACCCCGGCGACTTTACTTTCAAGTATATCTCAGTTACAATGCCTGAGGCTGAATCAACAACATAAGGAGGGCGAAGTATGAAAAAACGTAAAAATCTTAAAGGCTTCACCCTTATAGAGCTTATAATCGTAATGGCGATTTTCGGTATACTGATGACAGCTGTTATGCAGGTAATCACACCGCTCAACAAGCTTTCAAAGCGTGCGTCCATTCAGGAGGCTAACGCTGCAGTAGTTGACAATATGAAGACATACCTTGAGGGTACACTCAGATATGCCGACTGTATTGAAGTATTCAACGGAGGTCTTACCTCCAACGACGGAAAGCTGCTTAATGCAGCGTTAGATTCAGGAAATTCCATGTCTAAAGACACCACGGCAAAGTATTTTGGACAGATTACGCCTAACGGTTCACCGATTCACCTTGAATCAGAGGAAGCGGCTGTTGTTCAGTTTATTGATAACCATTACACGAACAGACTCAATCCCGGAACTGACGAAAGGCTTTCGGGCAAAGTAAGAATGCTCAAAATTGATAACGCAAACGGCGGTATAGTTACTGAGTATGAATATGATTTCACTGCCGGATATACATATACTCACTTTGGCGGTGACAAAGATGAAGATGGTAATCCAATTGATGTTCAGAAAAGAGTGAACACATCGATTACTAAATCTAAGGTTGGAAGCAAGAATGTATTCAACCCCGTTTATTATGAAGACTATTCATTCTATTTTGTTCCCGGATATAACGAGACAATAACTCAGTTTGATACTACTGTTATTGATAGGGATCCTTCAGCTTTCACTGATGATAATCCTGAGGATTATTATGCATCAGTTGAGACCGCAAAGACTCCAACAGGAAATGTATATCCTGAATTTACTCCCGAAATGTTCTCGCTCAGTGTTATGTCTTATAAGAACGAGACGGACGCTTCAGGTAATCCCATTAATCGTATGAATCTTAAGGATGATACCACTACTACAGCGGATGAATCGCTCATTCCTGTGTTTAAGTCACCTTTTGCACTTTCAAACATCAATATGTCACTGGTAAATATCAACTCTGTTTTCAGTCAGCAGAACACAAATGATATGTTCGGAGCTGTAAGATATCATGGCAGTGCAGTTGAGGGCGACGGTGAAGACGGAGCTCCTGTTGCAGGTGAGACATATTCTGCAGGAAATGTTGTCAAGAAGGGTTCAAAAACTGTATTTAGAAAAATAGAAGTTTCCGATGCCCCCCTTCTTAATAGCAGACTTTGTAATCACGGTAAGCTTGAAGCATCACTGAATGATGAGTGTATCTATATCATCTACACTCTTCCCGAGTATAAATAAACTCAACTGAATAAAAAAATACAGGCAGCAGACTTAATGCTGCTGCCTGTAATATTTTTCAGCTTTTTACTGAACAGCCGGTGCGGTAAGAAGTTTTAAGTACCAGTCGGCAAGTCCGTTTCCCCATAATGCACCGATTGCGATGCCGATCGAAAGATACGGACCAAATGCAAATTTTGAATCACCCGTAACACGTTTGTAGATAAGTCCGCATACAGCGGCAATAACAATTCCAAGCAATGCTGAAACGATAATAGCCTTTGTTCCGAGAAGAGCTCCTGCGGCAAACATCAGAACTGTGTCGCCAAGCTCTATTGCACGATAGTCCTCGCCGGTTTTCTTCCTGATGAATCCACGGCTTACTTCACCGATTATGAAGAATGGAACGCTTATTGCAAGTGCTCCGATAATGCGGTGAGCAACTGAAGAACGCTCGGTAAGGATTGCAGACGGAACCGCAAGCAGGAGGATCAGTCCAACAATAATAAGGTCGATCTCCATTGTGTCCCAGTCCATGAATCCCACAACAATCAGAAGAGATAAAAGAACGCAGGTTATTATGGAGTCAGCATTAATGTCAAGCACAGCAAAGGTCAGAACGTACATTATTCCGTTGAGACTCTCAACAATGGGGTATCTCGGTGAAATCTTTTCTCCGCAGCTGTGACATTTTCCTCTGAGAAAAAGCCAGCTGAAAACAGGAACAAGATCGCATGCCCTGATTTTTGCACCGCATGTCATACAGTGTGATGAACGCTTGATAAGCGATTCATGACGAGGCAGTCTGATGATTACAACATTCAGAAAGCTGCCGACGCAGATTCCGAAAAGGAAAACAACCGTCAGAAATGAGATTATGAATACAGGTGAGGTGTGTTCGTGGTGAAGCATATTCTGAAATTCGCCCACGTGGTGAAGTATGCTTTTGAATTCGCCCATAGGATTTTCCTCCTTATAAAAGTTCATAATCCTATTATATCATAAATCACAGGAATTTCAAGTGAAATTTAAAATAAGCGGAGGTTAATTATGAGAAACGAGAGAATCGGCGACTACTTAGTCAGCCAGGGTCTGATCAACGAGGACCAGCTTCAGCAGGTTCTTGCAGCCCAGAAGGAATCAAACGGAACCAAAAAATTCGGTGATATTGTTGTTGAACTCGGATTTATGTCCGAAGTCAACTTCACAAAAGCACTCGCCGGAAAACTGAGAGTATCCTATGTTGACCTCGATAATACCGAGATCAATACAGAGGCAGTTCAGAAGGTTCCCGAGGCACTTGCAAGAAAGCATACGGTTATCGCTATCAATATTCAGGGTAAGCGTCTCACCGTTGCTACAAACGACCCTGTAAACTTTATCGTTCTTGAGGACATCAAGGTTTCTACAGGTATGGACACCGTTCCTGTTCTTGCAACAACAACAGCTATCAATAAGGCTATCGGTAAGAGCTACTCAATGCAGAACGTTGACAGCGTGCTTGACAGCGTTAACTCAATGGGCGGCGACCTCGGTGATATGTCTCAGGAAGAGGCTGATTCAAAGGACCGTGTAGAGAGTGCTCCTATCGTTAAGCTCGCTACAACTATCGTTGAAAACTCATACAGAGCCGACGCTACCGATATTCATATCGAGCCTTTCAAAACATATACACGTATCAGAATCCGTGTAAACGGCGACCTCGTAGAGCTTATGAACATTTCAAGTGCTGTTCACAGCGCCCTTACAACACGTTTCAAGCTTGTAAGCGGCATGAACATCGCTGAAAAGAGAATTCCTCAGGACGGACGTTTCACCCAGGTAGTTGACGGCTGTACACTCGACGTCCGTGTGTCTTCACTTCCTACAGTAAACGGCGAAAAGATCGTTATCCGTATCCTTTCAACAGGACAGATCGCTCTCCGTAAGATTACCGACCTCGGTATGTCGGAATACAACTACAACCTCTTCGAGTCAATGCTCCGTGTACCTCACGGCGTTATCCTCGTAACAGGACCTACAGGTTCAGGTAAAACAACAACCCTTTACGCTGCTCTCGGTGAGCTTGCAAGACCTAACGTAAACGTAATCACTGTTGAGGACCCTGTCGAAAAAGCTATCGACGGTATCAACCAGTGTCAGGTAAATACAAAGGCAGGCATGACATTCGCCGCTGCCCTTCGTTCAATCCTCCGTCAGGACCCCGATATCGTTATGATCGGTGAGATGCGTGATACGGAAACCGCAGATATCGGTATCCGTGCCGCTATCACAGGACACCTTGTTCTTTCAACACTCCATACAAACGACGCTGCTTCAACAGTTGTCCGTCTCGTAGATATGGGCGTTGCAGCATACATGGTTGCTACATCACTTATCGGCGTTATTGCTCAGCGACTCATCAAGGTTCTTTGTCCTGAGTGTAAAAAGCCCAGAATGTCAACTCCTGAGGAAAATGACCTCATGGGTATCCCCGGTTCAATCCAGATCTATGAGCCCTGCGGATGTCCTTCATGCAACAACACAGGCTACAGAGGAAGAACTGCTATCCATGAGATTATTCACTGTACATCAAAGGTTTCATCTATCATTGCCGGAAACGGTACTAAGGAGCAGATTGAAGCCGCTGCAAAGGCTAACGGCACAAAGCTCCTCCGTGAAAATGCTTCCGAGCTTGTTCAGGCAGGCCAGACCTCGATCGACGAGCTGGTAAGAGCTACGTTCTCAGTATAATAGCAAGTTACATTTTTTGGAGGTAATTAAAATGGCAATTGAAATTAACAGAATCCTTGATGAAGTAAGACTCCTCGGATGTTCGGACCTTCACTTTACAAATGGAATCGCTCCTGTTGTACGTCTCAACGGTACTCTCAGAACAATGCGTTCACAGTATACCGAGATGGACGAGGAGGAAATCCTCAACATCGTTCACCAGATGACTACAGATGCTCAGCAGACCAGCATCAATAATCACCGTGATACCGACTTCTCCTTCCAGACAAGAAGCGGCTACCGTCACCGTGTTAACGTGTACTTCCAGAAGGGTAAGCCTGCAATCGCTATCCGTCTTCTGAGAAACGACATTCCTACACTTGAGGACCTCGGACTTCCTCCGATTCTTCAGGACTTCGCAATGCGTCCCCGTGGACTTGTGCTTGTAACAGGTCCTACAGGTTCGGGTAAGTCAACAACTCTTGCAGCTATGATCGACTACGTAAACCTCAATAAGAGTGCCCATATCATCACTGTTGAGGACCCCATCGAGTACGTTCACGAGCATAAGCGCTGTATGGTAAACCAGAGAGAAATCGGCGATGACGTAAGTTCATTCGCACTCGCTCTCCGTGCAGCACTCCGTGAAGACCCCGATGTAATCCTCGTAGGAGAAATGCGTGACTTCGAAACAATTCAGGCTGCCGTAACAGCTGCCGAAACAGGACACCTTGTAATGTCCACACTTCATACAACATCCGCCGCTGATACAATCAACCGTATCATCGACGTTTACCCTGAGCACCAGCAGCAGCAGATCCGTACACAGCTCGCTAACAACCTTGTCGGCGTAATCGCTCAGACCCTTATCCCCAAGAAGGATAACAGCGGACGTATCGCTGCAATGGAAATCCTCAACTGTACAGACGCAGTTGCTGCTCAGATTCGTGATAACAAGATTCACCTTATCCAGTCAACAATCCAGACAGGTAAGCAGCAGGGCATGATGAGCCTTGATATGGAGCTTGCAAAGCTTGTTAAGGCTAATGTCATCGGTGAGGTTGACGCTATCGACAAGTGTCAGGATAAGCAGGAGTTCTACCGTTATCTTGCACAGCTTGGCTAAAATCACAGGGACTGCATTCAGGCAGTCCCTTACTATTTATATGATAGAACAGGAATAAAGGTTTATAATGAAAACATTTATAAACCGTGGGACAATTATATTTCTGATGAAGCGAATTGAAATTACGGTGCAGCGACGGATATAGGAGTGAATAAGTTCAGAAAATCACAATAATAAAAGGTTTCATTTAACTTAACCTGTGCGAGTTCACAAATCAGACATTTTTGAAAAACAAAATGCAAAGAGCGACTTTAAAAGCAGGTGCGTTACCATGTTGAAATGGAAAGAAAAAGCATAGTTATGACTAAAATGTTAACGGATATATACCGTTTGTTTTTATAAAATCGCTGTTCAGAAACAGTCTGACGCTAAAAATACAGATAGTATAACAAAGTGTGAACATTACAGGCTGATAATTAAAACAACAAATCAATTCATAGAACGTTGTGCAGATTGACGAAAAGACCTTTAAAAAAACCCCGATTTACCGTTTGTGTGTAAAAAATGGCGTTTCTATCAATTTTTTTTTAGAAAACTGTTGACATTTTGTGAATAGAGTGGTATACTATAATCACAGGGAAGGGAAAGGGAGACAAAACAGAGGAAAACAGAAATCCTCTCATCCCCGAACCGAAAACGTTGGCAGTTTATATGAACTGCAAAAAATATTTTAATTAAGGAGGTTTTCAATCATGAAAACTACAAAGAAAGGTTTTACACTTATTGAGCTCATCGTTGTTATCGCTATCATCGGTGTTCTCGCAGCAATCCTCGTACCCTCAATGCTTGGCTACGTAAGAAAGTCCAAGATCTCATCCGCTAACACAGCTGCTTCCAATATCCAGAAGGGCATTGAAGCTACACTTGTTGATCTTGACGCTAAGGGTGTTAAGTGCACACTTCAGTCATGGGTTACATTTAAAGATGGATTCTTTGGTGGCGCTGCTGCACATGCTACTTCACTTGCTGACAAGACATTTGATGATACTGATGCTGCTGGTACAGAGGCAGATGCAATGCTCGGTGAAGGCACAAGCAACTATTTTGAGAAGTTTACAAAGGCTGAGGGCGCATGCTACATCAACAGAACTTCTTGCATTGCTGTAATTGCTTCTACAGATGGTAACTACATCGGTACATATCCCGGTGGATACGTTGAGGCTAAGGATTACAAGGCTGGCGCAACAACTCCTACTACAGTTTCTGTAGCTGGTAAGATGGTTACTGACGCTGCTGAGATCGGTATTCCTGCTGCTAAGGCTTCTCAGAACGTGCCCCAGTAATCGAATTAGATTATTAAGGATTTTTAAGTCTCTCTCTTCGGAGAGAGACTTTTTTTAAGAAATAATTTCCGCAGTAAAATTAATAACGGAAGATGTGCGGTTTATTGGTTATTTGCACAATAAAAACAACATAAATTTGGCGTATAATTTTCTCTGCTTTTATTGACAAATTGTGAATACTCTGCTATAATATAATAGAAAAGATAATGCTGAACACGGAGGTGCTTGTTATGAAGAAGCAAAAGGGTTTTACCCTGATTGAATTGATTGTAGTAATTGCAATTATCGGTATTCTTCTTGCTGTGCTCGTTCCCACATGGGGCTATTTTATAATGAAGGCGAATCTCAGAACACAGAATAATTATTCGAAGGTTATTTTTAACGCTGCGCAGACTCAGGTGACAAGACTTGAAGCCCGTGAAAAGCGTGATTACTCTATCGCTGTTGACGGCGATGATGATGCCAGGGATCGACTCTGGATGGGCGATAAAAGTATAATGGATGACAAAGGCAATTTTGAGTATGTCATTTACTGGGACGGCGACAGCGTTCAGCACTATGCTCTTGATGGTTCTTTGCTTTCTGCTGATCCCGGACCTGCTATTGATTTTGCAAAAGCTGTAAATAAGGTTTTTGGCGAAGCGAACAATACAGCATATAAGATTTATGTGAAGAACTATGAAGTTCAGAGCGTATGCTCATCAAGATATGAGGACGATGATGTTATCGGCTCTTATCCTGTAATTCAGGATGACAGAAGCGAAGATGAAACCGTTCTTGATTTTGATCTGACGACTGTTACAGTTGCTAACTTATAATATTAACTCAGAAAACAATGCGGTTCCTGTATGGGAGCCGCTTTTTATTTGTGTTGTTCATTTGCGACAAATTATAATGATGATGCGTTGATTCTTTTTGGCTTGACAAACGCAAAAAGGTGTGATATAATAATAAAGCTGTCGGACGAGAGTATGGTACGAAAAAGAAAAATGAAAAAACTTTCAAAAAGTACTTGACAAACGCTCTGACAAGTGATATAATATTAAAGCTGTCTGAGAGACGGCAGGCATCTTGAAAATTGAACAATGCTTGAAAAAGTAACGACCCTTGAGATTCTGGTTATGCAGAGATGTGTAACAGAAATTTGAGAAAAGTCAGAAAAGACTAAAAAATCGAAGCAGTAATAACGCAAGCGTTATGAAGCAGGATGATTTCAATG
>SVNK01000005.1:0-58507 GCA_015066935.1 Ruminococcus sp.
TAATCTCTGCCGAAACGGGACAAGTCCTTTGTAATGATGGTGGAGATTTTGCCCGACTTCACATCTTCCATCATTCTCATAAAATCAGGTCGATTGAAATTCGTTCCACTGAAACCATCGTCAACATAAAAAGCTGTGTTTTCGAGTCCGTTTTCATCAGCATATTTCTTTAAAATTGCTTTCTGATTGGTGATTGAATTACTTTCACCCTGTAAATCATCGTCGTTGCTCAAGCGACAATAAAGAGCCGTAATCTTGTCTGTAAACATAACCATTCCTTTCCGACAATTACGGCGGCTAATGTGATTACATTATACCATAATCGTCATAAAATATCAATACTTTAAAGTGGTGAAATCCTGTTTTTTCATAAAGTCGTTAAACGGTTATGCCGCTTGTTTCTTAATATCACGCTCTATCAATCGACGCACTACGTCGGAAATATTTTCTTTACAATTGGGTGCGAACTTTACGTTCACGATATATGTCGTATTACCGATTTTGTATTCGGTTGCAGATGTGATATCCTTTTGCATAAAGTTGAGCCTCCTTCCTTTTAAAAATATGAAAATCATAATTTTATCCCATCCTTTCCCTCGTTATTCCAATTCAGCAGACCGCCTGCGCTGAATTTCCTTATCATTTTCCTCATAATTCGTAAGTCGCTGAACATTGTAAATCAGCGTTTCCATAACGGCAACATCATCGCCCAACTTTTCCACTTTCGCACGCTCAACCTCGGCGGATTTTTTCAGTTCGTCCAGTTCTCTCTGCCACGCTTTCGGAGTAATTTTTGTTCTGCTGAGCTTATTATCATAAAAAGTTTTCGCCGTCTTAAAGAGCGCAATTTCTCCATAGTGCTTGTCATAAAATTTCTCCTTTTTCTTCGGATTTGTAATAGACTGCCACTCCAGATAAGCCGCCTTGTTTTCCTTGTAACGAGGATAATTGTCAAGCAGTTCTGTCAGTTCCTTGATACGCTTCTGTGTGCCGATAAGCTTGGATTTATGATTTTTTAGTTCTGATTTTGTTTCAGAATTCTTCTCCGCAAGCTCCGAGAGTGTTCCGATTTTATGCCCCTGCACGAAAGCTATAAGGTAAGTCAAATCCTTGAACTTTGCAATCTTTTTCAGATTGGAAACGCTGACTCCACGCACTTCATTGAACTTAATTCCGTTATCGTGAAAGCGCATAAGCATTTCAACGAGGCTGTCCTCTTTCGGAATTTCTTTCATCTTGGCAAGCTCATTATCAAGCACATCAATACGTTTGAGCAGAGCAGAAATTTTTGCGTTTATGGACTTGATTTCACGGTTGGTATCGCCCTTGACGGTGCGTATGCCTTTACGCTCCATCTGCGTTGCGGCTACTCCCATATGGACTGTTGGCTTTTCAATTTTGCCCTGCCTTTCAAAAGAACGGTGGTCTACTTTTTCGATAATGCCTTTTTCAGCAAGTGCGGAATTTATGAAATTTTCCCATTCAGTTCGCCACTCCTCAGCCTTTTCCCGACTGTTCCAATCGGTAGTCTGAACGGTGCGGCACTTGTAAGTTCGCTTGCGTTTATCATAAATTTTGTTACCGTTCTTATCAAGCAGATATTCTTTCTTCTGCTTGTCACCCCACGTCCCGTCCTCATTGAATGGACGCATTGTCAGCATAATATGAGCGTGGATATTTTTCTGCTCACGGTTTGGATTGTGAATACAGACATCAGCACACATACCTTTATCAACGAAAGTCTGTTGTGCAAATTCTTTTGCAAGAGAGATACACTCCGTTTCGGAAAGTTCATTCGGCAGCGCAATTTCAATCTCCCGTGAAAGCTGTGCGTCCTTGGATTTCTCAACAGCTTCGACAGCGTTCCAGAGCATAGAACGGTCTGCATATTCTCTCGGCGCATTGTCGGGCAGGAGAATTTCTGTGTAAACTACGCCGCCCTTTCGTGTGAAATCGTGAGTAGTTCCGTCATAGTCGTTCGTGAGCTTTTCGCCCGAACGATAAGCAGCGGCGGCAACGGCAGACTTACCCTTGCCACGGCTGATAATTTTGATGGAGCAATGATAGATTGCGATTGTCAAAACCTCCTTTCGGCAGTATTGCCGATTTCTCCGTTTCCGCAGAAACCGCACATACCACATTTGTGGTATATAAGTGCGCCCTTGTACCAAGGGAAGCAGTATTGCTGAGATTGCAAAACAGCTTTTTCAAGAATTATCACGCAGACTTTCGGGAAAATGTATGCCCTGTAATCCGCCGGGAAGATTTCCGAAAGCTATTTTTATGATGTGTTTTATCTGCTCGTTGGTGTAGCTCTCGGCGTCGGGAATAAGACTCTCCAGAATTGCGCCACGCTCAATAAGGCGATGATTGCGGCTGCGACGTTTTTCTTCCTTATAGCGATTTTTCAGCATATCAAGCTTGTGCTTGTCCTGTGCTTCCTTTTTCGTCAAACGGTCAAGTTCCGCTTGAAGCTTATCACGCTCGGCGAGAGCTTTTTCGTATTCAGAGTCGATACGGATAAGTGTTTTTTCTTCATTCATTGTGGTGTCCTCCTAAAATAAATTTCAGCAGATTTCTGCCGGCATACGCTTTTGCGTTATGTAAAGACGGAGGAGTGTTTATAGTAAGGGAGTAACGAATGGTTACATCCTTTGCACTATTTTAATAATAAAATTTCGGAGTTGTACAGCATATTCCTATTTTTGGAATGTGCCAAGGAGTGAACGTTTCGGAGCTGTTGACAAACCCATATTTTTATAAAATCGGCAACGTAATTACGTCGTTTGCAAGGCATATTTTTTCTGAAAACCGACTTTGTCAACAGCACCGTTTCGTTCACCCCTTGTGGGGTGGCAAATTACCACCTCATCATTATTTCTAAGGTCGGATTTCACTACCTTTGGATTTCGGGGGGCATCGAAATGATGACTCCTTTAAACCTCTTTTGTTTCGGAGATGGGGGTCCAATTTGGACTCCCATCGGAAATTCGTTTTGCATATCAAAGTGCGGATAATTTGTCTACAACTTTCAAAGCACGCTGTAAAACACCGTTCCCTTTATCATAAACCACTGTCGCAGTTTGCGACGGTGGTATGAATGGCTCTGTGCCGATTGTAAGGCGTGAAACACTACCCACCTAACGTCGCATTTCACGATGGTATCAAATGTGAAAATCTTGACTTGCTATGGAGTCGCAAATCACGACGGCATAAAAAGTCATTTTCAGCACTCGCCCTGAAACGGGGCGTGTGTTTTCTCTGCAACCACCGCCCTGATTTAGGGAGGTGGTCTGAACGGTAAACATTTCGTTCACCGTAGGTATACCCTGAAACGAGGCACACCGAGGACGCCCTAAAATAGGGCGTCCTTTGAAATAATCACGCTGATATTTTTCATAGAATAGCCGATTTGCTTAAATGATACATCAGCTATTTCAAGCAAAACAAAAAGCCGTTACACTCACACAACTACAACAAGCCAGACCCAACAGTTTTTCTGATGAGCCAGACTTATTCGATTGTTATGTTAGTGTAACGGCTTTAAATCTCCGTTATCATTCGGCTAAAAAATTACAGCCGACCGCCTGAGCAAAATTGCTCGGCACAATATATACGCTACTCTTGATAGAGTGCAAAATGCAAGAACACTCGTTCTGCTACGTTTCCTATTTTACAACATTATTCGATTTTTGTCAACCCTAAAATTCCAAGAAAATTGCGTAACCAAGCCATTTCCAAGCTGTGATATAGCGGTGGAGTAATAGGGATTGGTTTTAATTTTCTGCATAATTTCTGAGAAAAATAAATATGCTGTATCATTTTTGAAACAGGTAGTGGGTGGAGATAACTCCAAAATTTTCACAAAAATTTCACATTTAAAATTGAGGTATGGCTCTGATTTTTGAAAAATAGGACAAGTGCGTAACGAACTGCGTTAGAGTTGTCTCCACCTGTGTGTAGGGTTGGAGATGGTAAGATAATGCACATTTTATTACCCACCGCATAAAATAAAATCAAGAAAAAGTTTCCAAACCTATTGACAAAGTAGGTTGGAAGTGCTATACTGTAAAAAAATAAATATTCGAAACCGTTGAGACGGAGATAACGGCAATGATGCCTTTACAGAGAACCTGTGGTGCTGAGAGTCAGGTAAGAAACAAGTTGTCAAATGGACCGTTGAGGGCGCAGTCAAATGTGAGGCAGTAAACTGCTGATGCACAGAGTATTCTGCGACGTGTTGGCATACGTCAGTTGTCGGGAGTGTGTTGGCACTCTGCTAAGCGCACAGGGTCGTTCCTGTGAATCAAGGTGGCACCGCGGATACGGGCAAGTTATATATATTTGCAGCTATTCGTCCTTGGCAGAATTGTATTTTTATGAAATTCTGTCAGGGGCGTTTTTGTTTGTGCACAGCGAAAGCTCTTCTGACAGAATCAGAGGAGCTTTTTGTTTTACACGGAGGTGCATTATGAAATTTTTACCCGATATTGAAGAAATAAAAAATGTTGCAGCAAGCGGAAAATACAATATCATTCCCGTAAGCTGTGAAATACTTTCAGATATCTGTACGCCCATTGAAGCTATGCAGAAACTGAAAAATATATCATCTCATTGCTATATGCTTGAATCGGCAGCGGCAAATGAAAAGTGGGGACGCTACACGTTTCTTGGTTTCGACCCGAAGCTTGAAATCACCTGCAAGGGCGAGGATATGAAAATCGGTGATGTAAGGCTTAAATCTGATAATCCCGATGAACATATCAGACAGCTTATGTCGGAATATAAAAGTCCGAAATTCGATTATCTCCCTTCTTTTACAGGCGGACTTGTCGGCTATTTTTCATACGATTATCTCGGATATTCCGAGCCGACTGTACGAAACAGTGCAGAGGATACCGAGAATTTCAAGGACGTTGACCTTATGCTTTTTGATAAGGTTATTGCCTTTGACAATGTCAGTCAGAAAATTATTCTCATTGTGAATATGCCGCTTAATGATATTGAAACAAACTACAATAAAGCGGTTTATGAATTGAAAAAGCTTATTGAGCTTATCCGCACAGGCGATAAGAAAATCGAGTGCGGACATTTAACAGGAGAGATTAAACCGCTTTTTGATAAGGAACAGTTCTGCAATATGGTTGTAAAGGCAAAGCATCACATTCATGAGGGTGATATTTTCCAGATTGTCCTGTCAAACCGTCTTTCTGCACCCTTTGAGGGGAGCCTGTTGAATACCTACCGTGTACTGCGGACACTCAATCCGTCACCGTATATGTTCTATCTTTCAGGGACTGACGTGGAGGTTGCAGGTGCTTCTCCCGAAACACTTGTCAAGCTGGAAAACGGCGTACTCCACACCTTTCCCCTTGCAGGAACGCGTCCGAGAGGTAAAACCGAAACTGAGGACAAAGCGCTTGAAGCGGAACTGCTTGCTGACGAAAAGGAACTTGCAGAGCATAATATGCTTGTGGATTTAGGCAGAAACGATTTGGGCAAAATCAGCAAATTCGGTACGGTTGAGGTTGAGAAGCTCCGCAGTATAGAGCGTTATTCCCACGTTATGCACATCGGCTCAACCGTAAGAGGAGAAATCCGTGAGGACTGTGACGCACTTGACGCAGTAAGCGCCGTGCTCCCCGCAGGAACGCTTTCGGGTGCACCGAAAATAAGAGCCTGTCAGCTAATCGGAGAGCTTGAAAACAACAAGCGTGGAATTTACGGCGGAGCAATCGGATACATTGACTTTACGGGAAATCTCGACGTTTGTATTGCAATACGGATTGCCTACAAGAAAAACGGAAAGGTGTTCATCAGAAGCGGTGCAGGTATCGTGGCGGACTCTGTTCCCGAAAATGAATATCAGGAATGCATAAACAAAGCGGCGGCAGTAGTGAATGCTCTAAAAATAGCAGAGGAGGCGGATTTATGATACTTCTCATTGATAATTATGACAGCTTTTCATATAACCTTTATCAGCTTATCGGAGAAATTACGCCAGATATAAAGGTGATAAGAAACGATGAGCTTCGCACAGATGAAATACGGGGACTTCACCCCGAAAAAGTAATTCTCTCTCCGGGCCCCGGCAGACCTGATGATGCAGGAGTAACTCTTACCATTGCGAAAACGCTTGCAAGAAGCGTGCCGACATTGGGCGTTTGTCTTGGACATCAGGCGATATGTGCGGCATACGGTGGCGAGGTAACTTACGCAAAACAGCTTATGCACGGCAAACAATCGGAAATAAAGCTTGATACGGAATGTATGTTGTTCGACGGCATTCCCGAAAGAATAAAGGTGGCAAGATACCATTCTCTTGCGGCAAATCCCAAAGCCCTGCCTGACTGCCTTAAAGTTACAGCTGTAACCGATGATGGCGAAATTATGGCAGTACAGCACAAGGATTATCCCATTTTCGGCGTGCAGTTTCACCCCGAATCAATAATGACGGAATACGGCAGACAAATGCTTTTGAACTTCGTGAAAGGAGATTTCTGATATAATTAAGGAAGCAATAGTAAAAATTGTAGATAAGCAGGACTTGACATACGATGAGGCATACACGGTAATTACCGAAATTATGAGCGGCGAAACAACACCAACACAGAATGCGGCATTTCTTGCAGCACTTTCCACCAAAAGCACCAAAGCCGAAACTATCGAAGAAATAACAGGCTGTGCGGCGGCTATGCGTGACAAGGCGACAAAGCTCACGCACAACCTTGATGTTATGGAAATTGTAGGCACAGGCGGCGACAACGCACACAGCTTCAATATTTCCACCACAACAGCTATTGTCTGTGCGGCGGCAGGACTTAGAATTGCAAAGCATGGCAATCGTGCGGCTTCCTCCGACTGCGGAACAGCGGATTGCCTTGAAGCGCTTGGGGTCAACATAAACCTTGAGCCTGAAAAGTGTCTTGAATTGCTTGAAAAGGTAGGTTTCTGCTTCTTTTTTGCACAGAAATACCACACCTCAATGAAGTATGTGGGCGGTATCAGAAAAGAACTTGGTATCCGCACGGTGTTCAACATTTTAGGTCCCCTTACAAACCCTGCAAGTCCTCAAAGACAGCTTCTTGGAGTTTATGACCCGTCGCTTGTTGAGCCGCTTGCACAGGTACTTATGAAGCTTGGCGTGAAAAAAGGTATGGTTGTTTACGGTCAGGATAAGCTTGATGAAATCTCGCTTTGCGCCCCCACAACTGTTTCCGAGTTCAAGGACGGCTGGTTCAGGACTTATGAAATCACTCCCGAACAGTTCGGCTTTGAACGCTGTACCCGTGAGGATTTACAGGGCGGCAAGCCTGCTGAAAATGCGGAAATCACACGCAGTATACTCAGTGGCGAAAAGAGGCACAGAAGAAATGCTGTTCTGCTGAATGCAGGTGCGGCACTTTGCATAGGCGAAAAGGCTGAAACGATTGCTGACGGAATAAAGCTTGCCGAAGAGATTATCGACAGCGGAAAGGCAATGGAAACTCTTGAAATACTGATAGAGCTTTCAAATTCGTGAGGTGAATTATGACAATACTTGATAAGCTTGCCGAACACGCTTTTGAACGTGTAAAAGCGGCAAAAAAGAGCGTTTCGCTTGATGAAATAAAAAGCTGTGCATTTACTTTCCCGAAAGGTGACTTTGAGTTTGAAAAAGCACTCCGCAAGCCTGATATTTCCTTTATCTGCGAGTGCAAAAAGGCTTCTCCCTCAAAGGGTATTATTGCAGAGGATTTTCCCTATCTTGAAATTGCAAAGGAATACAAAAAGGCAGGTGCAGACTGCATTTCCGTGTTAACCGAGCCGAAATGGTTTCTCGGCAGTGACAGTTATCTGAAAGAGATTGCGGCGGCTGTTTCAGTTCCTTGTCTGCGAAAAGATTTTACTGTCAGCGATTATCAGATTTACGAGGCAATATTACTCGGAGCAAAGGCTGTACTTCTGATTTGCTCCATTCTTTCGGCAGAGCAAATCAGGGAATATATCGGAATATGCGACAGGCTCGGGATTTCTGCACTTGTTGAAGCACACGACGAAAGCGAGGTTAAGCTTGCAGTAAATTCGGGTGCAAGGATTATCGGAGTAAATAACCGAAATCTAAAGGATTTTTCCGTTGATACGGATAACAGCAGACGTATGAGAGAGCTCGTGCCGAAGAATATAATCTTTGTGTCGGAAAGCGGTGTACAGACAGCAGCGGATGTGCAGAAACTCCATGAAATCGGAGCGGATGCTGTGCTTGTCGGAGAAACGCTTATGCGTGCGGAAAATAAGAAAGCAAAGCTTTCGGAGCTTCGTGGTGTATGACAAAAATCAAGCTTTGCGGACTTACCCGTCCCTGTGATATTGAATGTGTAAACGAGCTGTTGCCTGAATATATCGGTTTTGTTTTTGCACCGAAAAGCAGACGGTATATTTCTCCCGAAAAGGCTGAAGTTCTGAGAGAACATCTTGATGACAGAATTACACCTGTGGGAGTTTTCGTTGACGAAAAAATTGAGGTAATTGCAGATTTGATAAAACGTAAAATCATTGACATTGTTCAGCTTCACGGTAATGAGAGTGAAAAATATATCACCGGTTTGCGGAGGGTAATTGACTGCCCTGTAATCAAAGCTTTTCGGATTGAAAGTGAGGCTGATATTGTCAGCGCAAACAATTCCTCCGCAGATTATATTCTGCTTGATTCGGGCGGCGGTACGGGAAAAGTTTTTGACCACTTGCTTTTGAAAGATATTGCAAGACCGTATTTTCTTGCAGGGGGACTTACCCCCGAAAACGTGGAAACAGCAGTAAAACAGCTTAAATCATTTGCTGTTGATGTAAGCTCCTCCCTTGAAACAGATGGATTTAAAGATAAAATAAAAATGACAGCCTTTGTTAATGCTGTCAGAAAGGACTGAATTATGACTAACGGTAGATTTGGTGTTCACGGTGGACAATATATCCCCGAAACACTTATGAATGCGGTAATTGAGCTTGAAAAGGCATATAATCACTATAAAAACGACCCTGAGTTCAATCGTGAGCTTACCGATTTATTTAACGAATATGCTAACCGCCCCTCACGGCTTTACTATGCGGAGAAGCTGACGAAGGCACTTGGAGGTGCAAAAATTTATCTGAAACGTGAGGACTTGAACCACACAGGCTCCCATAAGATAAACAACGTTCTCGGTCAGGCTCTTCTTGCAAAGAAAATGGGCAAGACAAGACTTATTGCTGAAACGGGTGCAGGCCAGCACGGTGTTGCAACAGCCACCGCCGCCGCACTTATGAATATGGAATGTGTTGTTTTTATGGGCGAGGAGGACACCAAGCGACAAGCTTTGAATGTATACAGAATGAAGCTTCTCGGTGCTGAAGTTATCCCTGTGACAAGCGGCACAGCTACACTTAAAGACGCTGTTTCTGAGGCAATGCGTGAGTGGACTTCAAGAATTGATGATACACATTATTGTTTAGGCTCAGTTATGGGTCCGCACCCGTTTCCTACCATTGTCCGCGATTTTCAGGCGGTTATCTCTAAGGAAATTAAGTCGCAGATTATTGAAAAGGAAGGCAGACTTCCCGACACGGTAATTGCCTGTGTAGGCGGCGGCTCAAATGCAATGGGCAGCTTTTATCATTTTATTGAAGATGAAAGCGTCCGTCTTATCGGCTGTGAAGCGGCAGGACGTGGCATTGACACCTTTGAAACTGCGGCAACAATTAACACGGGTAGGCTTGGAATTTTCCACGGAATGAAGTCGTATTTCTGTCAGGATAAATACGGTCAGATAGCACCTGTTTATTCTATTTCAGCAGGACTTGACTACCCGGGTATCGGTCCTGAGCACGCTCATCTTCACGACATAGGCAGAGCGGAGTATGTTCCTGTAACCGATGAAGAAGCGGTTGAGGCTTTTGAATTTCTTTCAAAAACCGAAGGCATTATCCCCGCAATTGAGTCGGCTCATGCTGTTGCTTATGCAATGAAGCTTGCACCCACAATGGATAAGGATAAAATTATAGTAATCACTGTCTCAGGCAGAGGTGATAAGGACTGTGCAGCGATTGCACGTTACAGAGGGGAGGATATTTATGAGTAACATCAGAAAGGCATTTGAAAACGGTAAGGCGTTCATTCCGTTTATAACCTGCGGAGACCCTGACCTTAAAACAACAGGAAAAATAGTCCGTGAAGCTGTGAAAAACGGTGCGGATTTAATTGAACTAGGAATCCCGTTTTCAGACCCGACAGCGGAAGGTCCTGTTATTCAAGGAGCGAATATCCGCGCCCTTGCAGGCGGTGTAACAACAGATAAAATATTTGATTTTGTGCGTGATTTGAGAAGGAATATAACTATTCCGCTTGTATTTATGACATACGCGAATGTGGTATTTTCCTACGGTGCGGAAAATTTCATTTCTACTTGTGCCGAAATCGGAATTGACGGAATTATTCTTCCAGACCTGCCCTTTGAGGAAAAGGCAGAATTTCAGCCAATTTGCAGTAAATATAGCGTAGACCTTATTTCACTTATTGCACCTACATCAAAAGAACGTATTGCAATGATTGCAAGAGAAGCGGAAGGCTTTCTCTACATTGTTTCAAGCCTTGGCGTAACGGGAACGAGAAGTGAGATTACAACTGACCTTGCTTCGATTATAAAGGTAGTCCGTGAAAATACAGATATTCCCTGTGCAATCGGCTTCGGAATTTCCACTCCCGAACAAGCAAAAAAAATGGCGGCAGTTTCAGATGGCGCAATCGTCGGTTCGGCAATTATCAAGCTGATTGAGAAGCACGGCAAAAGCTCTGTTGAACTTGTTGGTGAGTATGTTAAAAAGATGAAAGAAGCTGTAACAAACATATAAAGATTAAGAGCAGTACCGCAATTAAGCGATACTGCTCTGTTTGTTTTTACATCAGCCGCCGTTTAGTCAATAACCGTTAGTATTTTGGAATACTTCTATATGGTCATTGCACTAAGGGTCTCCTTTGTTTGTCAATAAACCTTATTTTAATCAAAAATCAAGCGGACGACCAATGGTCGTCCCTACGCTTATATATGCAGAATAGCCAAATTGTAGGGGACGGCGTCCTCGACGTCCCACCAAATAAAGTATACAATGATTTTATTTTTGTTTATCAAGCATTACATCAATTATTCCATCAAGTAGAATTTTATTTTCTTGACTCAGATTACAGATTTTATCTGTCATATTTTTATCAATAGAACGTCTTTTCTCTGTACCAACAAGAAAATAATCAGGCGTTGTCCGTAAAGCATCACTTAAATTCATTATAAGTTCAAGACTTGGTGCAGAACGACCCGTCTCAAGGTTTGATATATATTTATAGTTTACATCAATCATTTCACATACCTGATATTGTTTAAAACCAAGTTCTTTGCGTCTTTTAGCAATTCTTTGCCCAATTTCTTTATAATCAATACTCATTTTATGTCACCTCAAATACATAATAACAGTTAATCAGAAAAATAAAAACTATTTATCAAGTAGTATTTCCACTTGACAAACAGAATTTTCTGTGTTATAATAAGAAAAAACAAAAAACTCTACTTCTGAAGTAGAGTTTAAGGAGGTATATTATGTATTGTAAAAATTGTGGACAGGAAATAAGAAATGAGGCAGTTGTATGTGTTCATTGCGGATGTTCTGTTGAAAAGAAAGAACCGTTAACTGAGGACAAAATTTCTGCAGCGATCGTTATACTTTCACTTATTATTCCGCTGGTTGGCATTATTATGGGTATTATTAATATATGTAAAAGCAAATTTCGCTCAGGAGGTATTTATCTTGCAATAGCAATCATTATGTGTATATTTAATACTATATTTCTATTTTCTGACTTACTTTTTTATTGACTTAATTTGATTAACCCATAATTCCCGTTTTAAAGTAAGCGGATGCACCTCCACGAAAATACAACATCATAAAAGCGAGCGAACACTACTAATGGTATACGTAAAAGGGCAAAATCAGAGATTATGTTTTTTGCGTAAGTTCGCCCCTTCATTATAACACGAAGAATAGCCAGATTGTAGGGACGACCAATGGTCGTCCGTTTGGCTTTTGGCTTAAAACATGGCTTATCACCAAACAAAAAGGAGGCAGCAATGCCTCCTTTTGATTTTACATAAGTTCGCAGATAAGATTGGAGAATTCCACAGGATTCTCAATGCTCATGCCCTCAATAATGAGTGCCTGAGTATAAAGGAGCTTGGCGTACTTGCCGAGTTTTTCGGTATCTCCCGATTCGCTGACTGCCTTGAGCTTTCCGTAGATTTCGTGGTCGGGATTGATTTCCAGAACTCGCTGTGCCTTCACCTTCTGGTCGGATGGCATGGAATTCAGTACCTTCTCCATTTCAAGTGTGATTTCACCCTCGCTTGTAAGACATACGGGATGAGACTTGAGACGCTGTGAAAGTGTTACCTTTGCAACTTCTCCGCCGAGAGATTCTGCGATTGCCTTGAGCATATCGGAGCTTTTCTCCTCCTCAGCCTTGATCTGCTCCTGCTTCTCGGTGTTTTCGAGTCCGAGATCGTCTGCTGATACAGACTTGAACTCCTTCTCCTTATAAGTGTGGAGCATCTTTACTGCAAATTCGTCAACAGGGTCAGTGAGATAAAGAATCTCGAAGCCGTTGTCCTTTACAAGCTCTGTCTGGGGGAGCTGCTCAATACGTGCAGTACTCTCGCCTGTTGCATAGTAAATATACTTCTGCTCCTCACGCATTCCTGTTACGTATTCATCAAGAGTAACAAGCTTATTCTCCTTGGAAGAAGTGAACATCAGAAGGTCCTGAAGCTTCTCCTTGCTCATGCCGTAATCGCTGTAGATTCCGTATTTGAGCTGACGTCCGAATGCATTCCAGAATTCCTCATACTTTTCACGGTCGTTCTTGAGCATCTTTTTCAGTTCGCTGCTGATGGTCTTTTCGATGCTCTTTGCAATGACCTTGAGCTGTCTGTCGTGCTGGAGCATCTCACGTGAAATGTTCAGAGAAAGGTCCTCACTGTCAACAAGACCCTTTACAAAACTGAAATAATCCGGTAAAAGGTCAGAACACTTATCCATGATAAGTACTCCGTTTGAATAGAGCTGCAAGCCCTTTTCGTACTCCTTTGAATAATAATCATACGGAGCCTTTGACGGAATATAAAGAAGTGCATTGTAATTTGCATTGCCCTCGTTTTTTACATGAGCGTATCTCAGAGGCTCGTTGTAGTCATAGAACTTCTCAACGTAGAAATGCTTGTAATCCTCATCTTTAAGCTCTGTCTTATTCTTTTTCCAGAGAGGAACCATGCTGTTGAGCGTCTCGATTTCGATATACTCCTCGTATTCGGGAGCCTTGTTTTCAGCCTTTTCCTCCTCTGTCTGCTCCTTGGGACGGCTGTGAGTAACCTCCATCTTAATGGGGAAGCGGATGTAATCGGAATACTTCTTTATAAGCGATTTGAGACGATACTGTTCAAGGTAGTCTGAATACTTTTCATCGTCCGTATCATCAAGAAGCTCGATAATGATTTCAGTACCGGCATTATCCTTGTCAGCCTCAGAAATCGTGTATCCCTCTACTCCTTCAGACTCCCACTGATAAGCCTTATCGCTTCCGTAAGCCTTTGAAATTACGGTAACCTTCTTCGCTACCATAAATGCTGAGTAGAAGCCTACGCCGAACTGTCCGATAATCTGATTATCTTCCTCAAGCTTGTTTTCGGTCTTGAATTTGAGTGAACCGCTTTCAGCAATTGTACCGAGGTGTGCTTCAAGCTCTTCGGCAGTCATTCCTATACCGTTATCCATTATTTTAAGGGTACGGCTGTCTTTATCGGCAACAATCCAGATTGCAAAATCGTCTCTGCTGAGTCCTACGCCGTTATCTGTAAGCGATTTGAAATAAAGCTTATCTATGGCGTCACTTGCATTTGAAATAAGCTCACGCAGGAATATTTCCTTATGTGTATAAATAGAATGAATCATCATTTCCATGAGTCGTTTTGACTCTGCCTTAAACTGTTTTGTTTCCATTTAAACATCTCCGTTATAATAGTAGTTCAGTAATTTTAGCACTCTACATAATCGAGTGCTAAAATAAGTATATAACTTTTTTATAGACAAAGTCAAGGGTATTGCATCATTGTTTACAATTTGTTCATATTGACGTGCTAATGTGATAAACTGATGTAAGAAAAGATACAATTCAGTAAATTTTTGCGTTTCTTTATTGACATACCGCAATTTCTGTGATAACATTAACAATACAAGAAGTAACATCTTTTTTCTTATGATATGGAGGATAATTATTATGAATGAGTACAACAATCAGAACGGTTTTAATCCCGACGGTTTCACTGACTCCGTTTCGGGCGTTGAAACAATTACAAAGAAAAAACGCGGAAAGAAAATTGCAATTATATCAGGTATTTCTGTCGCTGCTCTTGCAGGCGGCGGTGCTATTGCATATAACGTATCTCCGCTGGTGAAGAATCAGGTAAAGCTCCACACTTCAAGTGCGAAGAATTACTACGCATGGGTTAACGAAGAAAACGCAGGCGACCTTGCAAAGTCAATTGCCGACAGCTACAGCGAGGCTCTTGACAAGTACGAAAAAGGCACAACCGAGAAATTCGCAGTAGAATACAAGGTTTCAGACGGCGCAAAGGAAGCTTTCCTTACTGAAGTCCTCGGCTCGGACTACAAAGACGAGGTTGACGAGGATACTCAGCAGCTCCTTGATATAGTAAATAATATCGAACAGCTCAAGATAGGCATCGACGGCTCAACAAAGAAGAACCTCATGGCTCTTAACCTTTACGGTGAACTCAACAACGAAGAACTTGTTTCACTTGATTTCGCAGGCGATTTCGACCAGATGGCTCTCTTTGCACGTATTCCCCAGCTCTCTGAACAGTATATCGGCTTCTCCTTCAAGGAGCTTCTTGAAGAGGAAATTGATGATCAAACAACCCTCGAAACCATAATGGATGTTCTTAACGATCCTGCTTCATACCTCTCGCCTTCAGAACTTGAAAAGGAAATCAACAGATATGTCAGCGTATGGAATAAGTCAGTAAGCAAGGTTAAGATTGAAAAGAAGGAAGAAATCGGAATCGGCGATATTGACGTAAAGTACACTGTTGCTACCGTGAAAATCGACGAGAAGACCGGCGAAAAAATCGGTGAAAACTTCATGGAAGCTCTGAAAGACGACGAAATCATCAAGGAAATCGTTGTTGAAAAGCTCGGTATCGTTGACGAGGAAGAGTATGAGAAGACCTTTGAAGAGGACGAAGAAGAGGACATCGACATTGATGAGGACGAGGATTTCGATCTCGACGAAGAAGACGAGGATGATAAGGATGAAAAAGAACAGATCGTTTCTTTCAGCACTTACATCGACGCTAAGGGCGTAATCCGTGGTTTCTCACTTTCAGATAACTCAGACGAAAAGAATGATATCCGCTTCATTATCGGTAAGGACGGCAAGGATGTCCGTGGAGAATTCGTTGCAATCACAGAAGGCAATGAGCAGTTCTCAGCTATCCTTACAGCAGATGAATCAAAGGGCTCGTATGACGGAAGCATCGACATCACTGTTCACGATTATGACTACGACTTCAACGACGACGATGAATTGGTTGTTTCCGACGACGAAACTACAAATATCTCAGTAGAATTCGAGGACTTCAAGATTGTTGACGAAGAGAAGTGCTACGTTGAGGGCGACATTACACTCGTAATTCCCGATACTGACCCGATTGAACTCAACCTTGAGTCAGACGGCAAGTCACAGACAATCAATTACAATATCGTTATCGACGATACAGACTTCGGTACAATTTCCCTCATCACAAGCACTAAGGACGGTTTCGAGGCTGACGTTCCTTCAATGGACGATGCATTTGAAATCAACGAAACTTTTGAAAGCGACGACTTCTTCTCATACGTAAGTGAAGAAGAACTCGTTGACTTCGTTAAGGAGCTCCTTAAGAAAATCGGTTTTTCCGATGAACTTGCCGAAGAAATTATCACCGAAATGTAATTAATGTGTCCTCAATAACCGCCGTCAGGCGGTTATTGCCCCGAACTTCGTTCGGGGAGCGCAAATTCATTATAATATGAGGAATTTGTGCATCGCATTCATTGATGTCAAGCTCATTTTGCCCTATAGGGCAAAACAAAGTGCAAGAAAAATTATCAATTCCTTTATTTTTTCTTGCACTTTGTCAACTTAAAATTGGCTTTATAAAGCTATATTAAGCCAATTTTAAGTTGATGAGCTGACATTAATTAAACAGCACATATAAAAAGGAGAAGAATCTTATTCTTCTCCTTTTTTGATAATATGATTATCTGCGGACGACCATTGGTCGTCCCTCATTCTGTAGAAAAACAAAAACGGACGAATTAACTCGTCCGCCTTGCAAGTGACAAATATCAGGGGAAGCTCTGCACTAAATATGCTCCCCCGATTTAAAACCGGTCCCCCCACCGGCTGTGAAAAAAGCTTATATTATTCAATAACAAGATGTGTAGGCATACCGTTATTCATAATCGGCATTACCTCACCCTGAATAAGAGGCAGGAAGTAATAAAGTGCCTCATCGGAAACGTCATTGCCCTCGGCATTGATCCACTCAATGGGGAACATCTTCTCGCTGTTTGCAGCCTTTGCCGCATCAGCAGTTCCGATATGATAGGAATAAGGACGGCTGCCGTCACGCACAAATGTCATCATACATCCGCTTTTGCCTTCAAGTGCTGCGTCTACTGCCGCCTCACCGATAGCCTCAGCTGAATTTATGTCCTCCTGAGAAGCAATATGCGAACTGCATCTCTGCATTACATTAAGCTCTATTGAACGTACTTTACAGCCGATTTCCGCTGCAACAAGCTTTTCAAGGAACTTTCCTATACCTGAAAGATATGCATGTCCAAACGAATCAATCTGTCCCGACTGAAATTCCTCAGCAGCAAATTTTCCCTCGGCAGTCTTGACTCCCTCGGAAACAACCACTATAACTGCCTTGTGAAGCTTCATCTGCTTCTTGACATCCGCAAGGAACTTCTCAATGCTGAACGTCGTCTCCGGCAGATAAATAAGATGCGGAGCACTCTCACCGTTATATCTGATACAGCACGATGACGCTGCAAGCCAGCCTGCATGACGTCCCATTGCCTCCACAATCGTTACCGACGGTATACTGTAGACATTACTGTCACGTGTAATCTCCTGAATGGTAGAGCAGACATATTTCGCCGCAGAACCGAATCCGGGCGAGTGGTCTGTTTCACACAGGTCGTTGTCGATAGTCTTAGGAATACCGATAATCTTTATATCGGAAATATTCTTCTCTCTGAGGTAAGCTGAATATTTCGCAACAGTGTCCATAGAATCGTTTCCGCCGATATAAAAGAACATCCCGATGTCGTTGCGGCGGAGAGAAGCCGTAATCTGCTCATACATTTCGGGATTCTCATGATAATCGGGAAGCTTTCTTCTGCATGAACCAAGAACTGCTGACGGAGTTCTCTTGAGAAGCTCGTAATTCACACTGTCACAAAGCTTTTCGGAAAGGTCTGTAAACCGCTCTTCGATAATGCCTTCGATACCGTTGAATGAGCCGAGTATTCTGTCGATTTTTTCGGAATTGGCACCTGCCTTGTATACTCCCGCAAGTGAAGCGTTTATGGCACAGGTTGGACCTCCCGATTGTGCAACTGCAATATTCATAGTCATTTCACAGCCGTAACCTTTGCTGCGGTACAGTCGGGGAGCATACTCTCCCCGACCTCCGTTCATCCCCCGAAGCAGCAAGTCTGTTCAGCCTTTTCCTTTCATTATTATACATCGGGAGAAACTCTCTCCCGAATACTTTCACCATTTCTTGTCCTTATTAATGTCTGCTCAAATTCCTTATATTATATAGAATCTGAGCTCCCCGAACGAAGTTCGGGGCAATAACCGCCTGACGGCGGTTATTGAGGTCATCTTTATTATAACATACACGAAGATAAATTTCAACCATAAATTGCGATTTTCTTAAAATTCGGCAATTTTGACCAAATATTGCTATATTTATCGTCGTATAAAACAACGTGAGGCACTATAAAAGCTGCCTCACACCTAAAATATTTATTTAAATAAGGGTAAAATGCTTCATGGCATTATAGATTCCGTCCTCGGAAACAGACGTTGTAACGTAGGATACATAAGGATAGATATTCTCAGCTCCGCCCATTGCAATGCTGTTCGGCACAGCCAGAAGCATGGGAAGGTCGTTCATACTGTCTCCAACCGCATATGCATCCTCATAACGGGTTCCGAGTCTTTTGAGTATCATGTCGATTCCAGTGCCTTTTGTGCAGCCATGCGGAACCATTTCGTAAAAACCGCTGCCACGGTCGATTATCTCAAAGTTCTTTCCGATTTCACGGCGGAAAAGCTCCATATCTGAATTTTCGTCTGAAAAAGCTACAAATTTATCGAAAATAAAGTCGTCATCGCCTACTCTTCCGCTGTTTCTGACGCCTTCAGTGAAAATATTCTTGAAGAATTCAATCCCCTTTGTATTCTCGGTAAGACTATCAAAATAATATCGGTTTCTGTACTCATAAACCGGTGCAACACGGCACTCCCTGCATATTTCCGCAGTTTTCTGACACAGACCTTTATCGAGTTCATTGGAAAATACGACCTCTCCGCCATATTCGACGTACGTTCCACAACCGCACACATAACCGTCAAAGCCAAGTTCACGGATTGCGTCCGAAATAATAAACACGGGTCTGCCTGTGTTGATGAATGTCAGATGACCGTTCTTCCGCAGTTCAGCAATTGCAGTACGTGTGCTTTCGGAGATTTCCATCTTTTCATCGTCTGTCACAAGAGTTCCGTCAATATCAAAAAATATCGTTTTCATATGCACTCCTTAAATCATTCCCTTAAGCTCGGCAAATTTCTCAATATCGTCCGCTGTAAGCCTTATATTCGAAACTATACGCTGTCCCTGAGACGTTGTAACGGTCATCTCAATGACACTGCCCTCATCAATCACATTTGCTGCCGCCTTGAAAAAAGGCAGTACCTTAGGGTGATTTTCATTGAGTGACATAAGCACATTTTTTATTTTCAACGCTGCAAGTGGATTCATTTTTACTGCTCCTTTTTAATGTCTTTTCTGTTGATAATAAGTGATGCACAGATTCCCGTAAAAAGTCCCGCAATCCCCCCCGAAACAACAAGAATCGGATAGTATGCAATCACCGCCATTGTACCCGTAACTGCAACCGCTGCGGCAACCTGTCCCGTGTTGTGCAGAATTCCACCAATGACGCTGCACAGCCATATATAACGTACAGGAATGACTTTCCGCAGAAACAGCATTCCCGTCAGGCACAGTGCTGCTCCCGACGCACTGTAAATCAGTGCGGAAAGATTCGAAGCAAAAAAAGCTCCCAGCAGGACTCTCGATGTAAGCATGAGTGACGTCTCCCCTGCCGAAAAACGATAAACCGCATAAACGGTTATTATGTTTGCAAGACCTGCCTTGACTCCCGGAATCGGCAATATATCGGGGAATCTCAGCTCTACGACAAATATTATCAGCGCTGCTGCTGTGAGCAGTGAAAGCTGCGTAAGACGTTTTGTTTTCATGATTCATCATCCTCCGCAAACCTTATCACAAGTCTGTGAGGCAGACATACTACAGGAAGATGCTCATGTCTCAGATAACCCGATTTCACACATGTTCTGTCAGGGCAGTCTGCATCGGAAACACAGATTTTTCCGTCTTTCACGGTAATTTCATTCCAGCCGTTTTCACATTCAATTCGGAAAGTCCTGTCGGTTTCCACGGCGGGATCCAGTGTGCAGACGACTTCGTTGTCACGGAGAATTTCCACATATACCGCAGATTTTTCGTCCTTCGGAGATAATATGACAAGCGTTGCTATAACTGAAATAACAAAAACAACAATCACGGCTGCCAGACAGATTTTCACACTCTTAGGCACGGCTTACCACCTCCGCAGTCATGTCGCTGAGGTTTGCAAAACTCTCCGAAAGCCCATCCGTATAGAGAATTTCACGCTCATCATTCACGAGAATAAGCTCAAATCCCTCGTTTTTCCGCCAGAAATCAAGTGCTTTTTCAGCTCCCATAACAAAAAGAGCCGTCGAAAGTCCATCGCAGCGGACTCCGCTTTTACCGATAACCGTTACAGATACCAGCCCATTTCTGACAGGTCTGCCTGTTTCGGGGTCAATGATATGACAGTAGGAAATCCCGTCGTCACCCGTAAAACAGCGTTCATAGCTGCCCGAGGTGACAACTGCGCAGTCCTCGATTTCAACTGAACACATATCGGCTTCTGGAGCAAACGGATTCCGTACAGCAACTCGCCAGCATGAACCGTCAGGCTTTCTGCCGAGTGCATGAACGTTGCCTCCAAGACTTACAATTGCCGATTCCACGCCGTTTTCACGAAACTCCTCCATAAGCTCGTCGCTTGTATACCCTTTTGCGACTGCTCCGAGGTCAATCATTGCACCATCGGGGACGATTATTTGTCCTCCGCCAGCGGACACATTCTGCCATCCGACACCTTCAAGCAGACGATTAAGTTCCTCATCGGACGGAATACGATAATTCTCCGTTGTGAAGCCCCATGCAGCTGTAACGGGATACAAAGTTATATCCAGCGTCCCGTTTGTCTCACGACCAAGCTCAAGTGCAGTCTCCACAAGCTTTTGCGTATCCTCTCCGACAAAAACACTTTCTCCTCCGCTATGATTAACCCGCCATATATCGCTGTTTTCAATATTCACCGAGAACTTGTCTTCAAGCTCATGAATACGTTCCTCGGCAGCCGTCAGAGCAGCTTCGGCATTATCTCCGTAAGCGGTAAGCTCCATATATGTATCCATAGCGAATGTCCCTCTGCGGCGGACAGTTTCCTTTTCTTTATCGGAACAGCCGACAAGTGACATCATTACCAGCAAAACTGATGTTACAAAAAATTTTCGCGTCGTCACAGCGTCTGCTCCTTTCAGAAATTTAAGGCAGCACCGCACAGAGATTGTACGAAAGATGCGAAGACAGATTTTTCGTCAGATTGTATAGAAATTCCGTAGGCATACTGACGTATGTCAAGGAATTTCTGTGCAAGATGACGGGAAATATGAACGCAGATTTCGTGCAAAGCCGTAAGGCATGCTTTGTGCGGTGTTGCCTTAAGAAAAGGCTGATATAAACCAGCCTTTTCTAATTGTCAATAAATCCGAAATCAATTAAAGGGACGCCCTCACTTGCAGGGCGTCCCCTCTTAAAAAACAGTCCACCGGACTGTTTTTTAATTCACCCCTTGCGGAGCGCCCAAAGGCATTTATGGGGCGTTGCCCCATACCCCACAAGGGCTTTCAGCCCTTGACCTGACCAAAGGAATTACATCCCTTTGGAATCCCTTTATTATTGATTCAAAGCTTTTTCATATTACACGGTAATGTAAACCGTTCTTTTCATTATCTTTACTTAATGAGAAGTGACTTTCCTGTCATTTCCTCGGGCTGAGGAACTCCCATAATATCAAGCATTGTAGGTGCAAGGTCAGCAAGAACACCGCCGTCTGCAAGCTTGCCGTCAACACCGACTGCAATAAGCGGAACGGGATTTGTTGTATGTGCTGTGAACGGACTTCCGTCAGGCTCATACATCTTGTCGGCATTACCGTGGTCGGCAGTAATAAGAGCTGCACCGTCCTTTGCAAGGATAGCGTCAACCATACGTCCAACGCACTCGTCAACTGCTTCAACAGCCTTGACAGCAGCGTCGAAAATACCTGTGTGTCCTACCATGTCGCAGTTAGCGTAGTTGAGGATAATAACGTCGTACTTATCGGCATTGATTGCGTCCACAACAGCGTCGCAAACCTCATATGCACTCATCTCAGGCTTCATATCAAATGTCTCAACATCGGGAGACTTGATAAGAATTCTGTCCTCGCCCTCAAACTGCATCTCCTCGCCGCCATTGAAGAAGAATGTTACGTGAGCGTACTTCTGGGTTTCAGCAATACGAAGCTGAGTCTTGCCGATTTTTGAAAGGTACTCACCCATTGTCATTGTGAGCTGCTCGGGAGGATATGCCACTGAAACATTGGGCATAGTTGCGTCGTACTGAGCCATGCACACGAAATTAACAGGGAAGAAGCCGTTCTTTCTTGTGAAGCCTGTGAACTCAGGGTCAACAAAGGCTCTTGTAATCTGTCTTGCACGGTCGGGACGGAAATTGAAGAAAATCACACTGTCGTCAGCTTTGATAGCCGAACCGCCCTCAATTACTGTAGGAAGCATGAATTCGTCGGTAACTTCGTTTGCGTAAGAATTCTTTATAGCCTGAACAGGGTCGGACTCCTTAACGCCCTCGCCGTAAACGAGTGCGGAATAAGCTTTTTCAACACGGTCCCATGCGTTGTCTCTGTCCATTGCGTAGAAACGTCCGCTGATTGTTGCGATTTTTCCGAGACCAATTTTGTCAAGCTCTGCAACAGCCTCTGCCATGTAGTCTGCTGCTGACGACGGAGGAACGTCACGTCCGTCAAGGAATGCATGGATGTAAACCTTGTCAAGACCGTTCTTCTTTGCCATCTCAACAATACCGTAGAGATGCTCCATATGACTGTGAACGCCGCCGGGTGAGAGAAGTCCCATAAGGTGGAGTGCGGAACCCTTCTCCTTACAGTTGTCCATTGCAGCCTTGATTGCCTTATTATCGAAGAAAGTGCCGTCCTTGATGTCCTTGGAAATCTTGACGAGCATCTGGTAGACGATACGTCCTGCACCGATATTTGTGTGACCTACCTCAGAGTTGCCCATCTGTCCGTCGGGGAGACCTACATCGAGTCCGCTTGCACCGATAAGTGTGTTCGGACCCTGCATATATTTGTCGATATTAGGTGTGTTTGCGGCTGCGATTGCGTTGCCGTAATCAGAGGCATTATAGCCGAAGCCGTCCATAATGATAAGTGCTACAGGTTTTTTTGACATAATACAAACCCTTTCGTATTTATTTCATTGAGAACATATGTAGGGGCGGATATTCTCCGCCCGCTTATATCCTGATAATCAGCCCTCAACAGCAGCCTGAACGATTGTGTTGAAGTCAGCAGCCTTGAGTGAAGCACCGCCGATAAGTCCGCCGTCGATGTTGGGCTTGGCAAGAAGCTCAGCAGCGTTTGCAGCGTTCATTGAACCGCCGTACTGAATTGTAACAGCGTCAGCAGTTGCCTGATCGTAGAGCTTTGCAAGCTGTGCACGGATGAATCCGCATACTTCCTCAGCCTGCTCGGGAGTTGCTGTAAGACCTGTTCCGATAGCCCATACAGGCTCATAAGCGATAACAACATTCTTAACCTGCTCAGCAGTTACGCTCCAGAGGTCAAGCTTGATCTGACGTGCGATAACTTCCTCAGTGATGTTGCACTCACGCTCCCACTTGAGCTCGCCAACACATACGATAGGCTTGAGACCTGCATTGAGTGCAGCAAGAGTTCTCTTGTTTACTGTCTCGTCTGTCTCACCGAAGTACTGTCTTCTCTCGGAGTGACCGATTACAACGTAGTCAACGCCAAGCTCAACGAGCATATCTGCGGAAATCTCACCTGTGAATGCGCCGCTCTTCTCAAAGTGAACGTTCTCTGCACCAATCTTTACGTTTGAACCTGCTGTTGTGTTGATAGCAGTCTCAAGGTTTGTGAAAGGTACGCAGGCAATAACTTCAACGTTGCCCTCTGCATTTGCTACGAGAGGCTTGATAGCTTCGAGAAGCTCCTTAGCCTCGGGTCTTGTCTTGTTCATTTTCCAGTTTCCGGCAATAATTGCCTTTCTTGTTGACTTGTTCATGTTAATTTACTCCTTATTTTAATTATATAAATATTAATTATTCGCATTCACAGCCGCAATCGCAATCACAGTCGCAGTCGCAGTCACAGTCGCAATCGCAATCACAGTCTGATTTCTTTACATTTGTGTTTCCGTTATGGCTTCCGAGTGAAACATTGAAGCCGTTCAGGGAAATTCCTCCCCTTACAGGAGAAAGAAGCATTCCTGCCACAAGTCCTGCAAGAAATCCGATAATTGCCATAAGTACCGCAACAGCTGTGCACTGCTGTGTGTTTTCCATATTATCGTTCATGATGTCCTCCTATTTTACGGCATCTTCAAGAAGATTCAGCGTACTTTCTTTCTGCCATTTCATCTGATAGCCGCCGTAATTTTCAATCTGATTCTTAAGAGAAGCGTACTCATCCTGCCACTGTGTATCTCCGAGATTCCTAAGAACTCTTACATACGATATTCCCGACATAACCGGAAAAGCAGCTTCATACTTCTGAGACCACTTTCTTATACAGGCAATATACTGCATAGCTCCCTGTTCATCGCCTTTAAGCGACAAAACATCGGCTGCAGCGTCATAGTATGAGCCTGCCATTCTCTCCCTTACCGGAGAACCAAAATAAATATCAAGGAACTTTTTATTCTTGCAGAATATTTCAAAAGCTTCATCTGTACGTCCTGTCCGCAGATAAAGATTAATCCTTACAAAATTCCCCGTACCCTTTGTATCGTCATCGGAAAGTGCCGAAATCTTAACACTGTCGAGCATTTCCTCAGCTTCTTCATAACGCTTTACACTGATAAGCTGATCAGCAATAAGCAGTCTGTCATACGGCTTCGGATTCTTATGTGCGGCAATATATGCGTCAACATACTCACTGCACATACCCTTTTCTGCATATATTGACTGCATTTCTTCAGTTACGCCTGCCATTTTATTAAGCAGTTTTTTGATTATACCCATATAGATTTTCTCCTGAACTTATCGTTGAAACTATTAACAGTGCTTGTTCTTTACATCAAAATACATTATTATTCCGAGCATCAGCAGTATTGCCGATACACCGGCAGCTATGCCGATAAAAATATGATATATCATCTGCCAAGGCGTAAGCTTTGTGGTATTTTTGTCTTTCCTGATTACAGCCGCAACGGTAATTATGACGTCTTTAAGAAAAATATACGAAATAAAGCCTGCAAACAGCATCAGCAAGAACATTACCATAACATCAATATAATCAGTCATTTGGAATTCCTCATTTTATTTCGTTATCCATACGTCAATTATTGCAACAAGGGCGGATATTGCTGTCCGCCCTATTGTCTGTATGATTACTTTTCAGCGATAGCTGCAACGCCGGGAAGAACTTTGCCCTCAAGGTATTCGAGAGAAGCACCGCCGCCTGTGGAGATGTGGCTCATCTTGTCAGCAAAACCGAGCTGAATAACTGCTGCTGCTGAGTCACCGCCGCCGATGATTGTTGTAGCGTCTGTCTCAGCAAGAGCCTTTGCTACAGCGATTGTACCCTTAGCAAGTGTGGGGTTCTCGAAAACGCCCATAGGTCCGTTCCAAACAACTGTCTTAGCTGTCTTAACTGCCTCAGCGAAGAGCTCCTGAGTCTTTATACCGATGTCAAGACCCATCTTGTCAGCAGGAATTGCGTTGGAATCAACAACCTCAACAGCGATTTCAGCGTCGATAGGATTGGGGAACTCAGCAGCGATTGTTGTATCAACGGGAAGGAGAATCTTCTTGCCGAGGCTCTCAGCCTTAGCGAGCATCTCCTTGCAGTAATCGAGCTTCTCGTCGTCAACGAGTGAAGTTCCGATTGAACCGCCGTTAGCCTTGATGAATGTGTATGCCATACCGCCGCCGATGATGAGTGTATCACACTTTTCGAGGAGGTTTGAAATTACGTTGAGCTTATCTGCAACCTTAGCTCCGCCGAGGATAGCAACGAAAGGTCTCTCAGGAACCTCAACAGCGTTTCCGAGGTACTTGATTTCCTTCTGCATGAGGTAGCCTACTGCTGTATCCTTAACGAACTTTGTAACGCCTGCTGTTGAAGCATGAGCACGGTGTGCGCTTCCGAAAGCGTCCATAACGAATGCCTCTCCGTCAACGAGCTCAGCAAGCTCTTTGGAGAAATCTTCGCCGTTCTTTGTTTCCTCTGCGCCACGGAATCTTGTGTTCTCAAGAACAACGATTTCGCCGTCAGCCATTTCAGCAACAGCCTTCTTAGCGTTGTCGCCTACAACTGTGTCGTCAGCAGCGAATACAACCTTTGTATTTACGAGCTCTGCAAGTCTTGCAGCAGCGGGAGCAAGTGAGAACTTAGCCTCGGGACCGTTCTTGGGCTTGCCGAGATGTGAGCAGAGAACAACCTTTGCTCCTTTTTCAACGAGCTTATTTATAGTGGGAAGTGCAGCCTGGATTCTGTTATCGTTTGTGATAACGCCGTCCTTAAGTGGTACATTGAAGTCTACTCTTACGAGTACCTTTCTGCCTTTTACGTTAATGTCTTCTACAGTAACCTTGTTTAATCCTGCCATTGGTATGACATCCTTTCGTATACATTTTGATGGTTGTCATTTGTTTAACAACCTTATTTCTATTTTACACCATTTCAAAAGATTTTTCAAGTACCTGAGCAATATTTTTCATGATTTTTCTGTATTTTTTGCCTGAATCTCTTCCTTGTCCGAAGCACAGGACGTCTTTCCCGTCATGAGTCCGTCTCCGAAACGGTAAGCCACGATTCCGATAAGTACTCCCACTGCCGCACCGACAAGCACGTCCGTCGGGAAATGCACATACAGATACAGTCTTGAAAACGCTATAGACAGTGCGATTATCACAGCAGGGACGCCTATTCTTCGGTCCCTGAGCACCAGCACCGCAGCTGCAATCGCACTCGACATCGTATGTCCCGATGGAAACGAGTAGTCCTCCGGAACTGCAATAAGCATATTTGCTATCGGTTCCAGCCAGCACGGACGTGAACGGTCAAAAATATTCTTCATAATAAGGTTTCCGACAATCAGTCCCGCCAGCAGTCCGAACAGCAGAATCGCACCACATCTGCGGTATTCTTTGAAAAACAACAGCACAACCGCTGTCAGAATCCATATAATTCCCTTGTCGCCAAGGTGAGTTATAATCGGCATTAACGTGTCAAGAAAGCCGCACCTCAGCTTTTCCTGTATAAATTCAAGAACAGCAAAATCCATATTCTGTATAAATTCCACTCCCGCACCCTCTTTCAAAAAATCTCCCCGAAAAGCAGTGGCTTAACGGGGAGTCGATTTACATTACTTTGCGAGGAAATCCTCTAACGATTCATTTTTTCCCGACGAAATATAGGCATAATATTCCAGAATTCTCGAAGCGTCCGTTGCCATAACCTTGCCGTCGCCATCCACATCTGCACAGCTTGCCTGTATTTCGGAAAGACTTGTGTCGGTACCGGTTGCAATTCCGGCATATTCACTGAGAACAACAGCAGCATCTCTTGCGTCAATTTTTTCGTCGAAGTTCACATCGCCGAGCATGATGTTTCCTGCCGCTGTCTTGTATGTGTCAAGCGCAATAAGCGGATAATCATACTTGTCGGTAAGCGTCTTATAAATGTCGGAAAGCAGACCGTCATCGTCATTTGTCACGCCGAGAGTTGTGATAATCTCGGAAGCGATAGCAAGATGACCCTTCTGATTTGGATGAATATCCATTTCGTCCATGTCGGCTGTCTGAGTATTTACAAAATAGCACGCATGACCCGGATTATTCGCATTCTGTGAAACTCCGTCCGCTACAGACGTGAATTCGTAATAAACATCAGCAATTTCGATACCCTCAACGGTCTTGAGCTCGGTTCTGAATGCATCCATAACATCACGGAAATTCATTCTGAGCTGTCCCATGAAGGTATTGAAGTTTGAAGCATTGCTTCCGAAATTTTCGTCAATAAAGCTTTTTTCAAGCTGGAACGGCTGATAAATGGTCTGAACCAGTATTCTCGCATCAGGATTAAGCTCTCTGATTTCTGCCACTGCCTTTTCGATATTCGGAATGGTCTTACTCTGGATCACCCCTTCATATTTATCACTTTTCACTCTGAGATTCGCACAAAGAATCTTCAGCTCGCTTACAAGCTCAAGTGAGGCAGTCACGCTTGACGAAGCGTACTCCATAAGACTTCCGTCGCCACGAAGCTTCACATATTTCAAAAAATCGGAAATACCAAGCTCCTGCGGAATTTCCTCAAGCGTAACACCGTCTTTGAGGAAGCCTTTCCTTGCCGCATATTCAACAAGGTATCTCGCAGCATATCCGAAAAGATCATTGCCTCCGATTGAGATAACAACAACGCCCGCTTCGGAAACCGCCTTCTTCTTTGCAGCATCAAGTCCGCTGATTACTTTGAGAAGGTCCTCTGTGTCATCTCCCGACGAAGCGTAGTTATTCACCTTTGAACCATAGTAATCGGCACAGATTTCTCCGTAATTGTATTCACCCTCGCCAAGACCATAGCCTGAAGCTATACTGTCTCCGAAGATTACCATATTCATGTTCTGCTGCTTTTCAGCAACTACAGAAGGTGCAGTTCCACCAAGCAGATTTATTCCCATAGCTGCGGAAAGCAGCACTGAAAATGCTTTTTTCATCGTTTTCCTCCTTAAATTCGGGTACAACTTTACATAATAAGATTATATACTTTTTTTACAAATATGTCAAGTGGAAATATTTTCATCCGTACAACAGCAAAAAGGCGGACATTTCTGTCCGCCTCATACATTTATTACTTGACCTCAACAGTCCAGCCGAAAGTATCTTCAATCTTACCCCACTGGATGCCTGTCATTGTGTCATAGAGCATCTGTGAGATATTTCCGATTTTATTGCCGTTGATTTCCATTACCTTGTCGCCCCACTTGAGATGACCTACGGGAGAAATAACAGCTGCTGTACCTGTGCCGAAAACTTCCTCAAGTTTGCCTGCGTCGTAAGCATCAGAGATTTCCTGAATACTGATACGTCTTTCGGATACCTTGATTCCCTTGCTCTTGCAGACGTCAATTGCAGACTTTCTTGTGATTCCGGGGAGAATCGAACCCTGAAGCATAGGTGTTACAACTTCGCCGTCGATAACGAAGAAAATGTTCATAGCACCTACTTCTTCTATGTACTTCTGCTCAACGCCGTCAAGCCAGAGAACCTGTGCATAATTCTGCTTGTGAGCTTCGTCCTGACCGATGAGTGATGCAGCGTAGTTTCCGCCTGTCTTTGCGTAACCCATACCGCCTCTTACAGCACGGACATACTTGCTTTCAACATAGATATTTACAGGGTTGAGTCCGCTTTCATAGTATGCACCCGAAGGTGAAAGAATGATAACGAAAAGATACTGGTCGCCGGGCTTAACACCGAGGAACGGGTCAACAGCAAAGATAAAAGGTCTGATATAGAGGGATTCGCCGTCCTTTGAGGGAACCCAGTCCTTTTCAATCTTGAGAAGCTCCATAAGTCCTTCCATAGCCATATCAATGGGAAGCTCAGGAATAACGAGTCTCTCGTTTGACTGGTTGAGTCTCTTGAAGTTTTCCTCGGGACGGAAAAGCTGGATCTTGCCTTCAGCTGTACGGTATGCCTTGAGTCCCTCAAAAACTGTCTGTCCGTAGTGGAGACACATAGCAGCGGGAGAAAGCTCGATAGGAGCATAGGGTCTGATCTCGGGATCATGCCAGCCCTGACCTGCGTCATAAGGCATAACAAACATATAATCGGTAAAGATGTGACCGAAACCGAGCTTATCGCCGGGCTGCGGCTTATTTTTCAGAGTTTCTGCTTTTGTGAATTTGATTTCCATAATCTTCATCCTTCTTTAATTAAAATTACCGGAGTTTACCGAAAAATAATTTTTCTCAAAAAGTTTTCTGCATACAATAACAGCCGCTGTAAAGCCTGCCGCACACACTGCAGCCGAAGCAGCAGCAATTATAATCGTTTTCTTCTTCATACGATAACTCCTTTTTTGAGAATTGATCCGATTTTACAGACCAATATAATTATAACAGATTTTAAGAAAAATTTCCATAGCTTGATACACAAATATCATCTGTTGAATTTGTGCAGTTTCAACAATTACTCGTCATAGGTGCGGACTCTGAGAACGGCTCCGAGACTTTCCGCTACCTGTCGGGATGCTTCAATCTGTTCGGGCGGAATCACGTCCACCACCGACATCACTACCTGAGATTTCCCTGTTTTCACGCAGTCCGCCGCAAACTTACGCATCGCATCCCATGCATTCTCAAACCTCGGACGGGTAACTCGCATATATTCGTCCTCAGTACCTGCATTTAGACTCACCGAAATTGTG
The DNA here is from genome assembly GCA_015066935.1 of Ruminococcus sp. Taxonomy (GTDB): domain Bacteria; phylum Bacillota; class Clostridia; order Oscillospirales; family Ruminococcaceae; genus Ruminococcus. The sequence continues at coordinate 30,298 of SVNK01000005.1, forward strand.
TCGATTACGCTGCAAAGCTCCTCCGCAACGGGTCTGCCGTTCACGAGGTCTCCCAGACCATTTGTATTCAGACGCAGCTTCACCTGTTCGCCGTAAGTATTCTTAAGCCACTCCGCCGTCTCAACAAGAGCGTCAAGCCGGCAGGTCGGTTCACCGAACCCACAGAAAATAATCTCGCTGTATGCGGGAATGTCACGCTTTGAGAGGTCGGCTCTGATTTCGTCCATTGTCGGTTCATGTTCAAGCCACAAAGGGTCCGAACCATATGCACCGTCGCCGTTGTTCCTTATGCAGAATGTACAGGCACACGGACACTGATTTGTTAAATTCAGATAAAGGTTGGTTCCAACTTCATATGATATTGTCATTGCTTTCATTTTATTTCTCCTCAGTCTATATAAATTCTCGGCACACGCTTCGAAATTCCGCATACCACTTCGTATCCGATAGTTCCGTAAACAGACGCAAGCTCATCGGCTGTTATAATTTCGTCGCCGTCACGGCCGATAAGAGTCACAATGTCCCCCGATTCAGCTTCGGGGACGTGTGAAACGTCGATCATCAGCTGGTCCATGCAGATTCTGCCGACAATACGGCACCGCTTCCCATGGACAAGAATCTCTCCCTTTGACGAAAGAAGACGTGAATAACCGTCGGCATAGCCTATGGTAACGGTTGCTATACGCATTTCACGGTCTGTCACGAAAGTCCTTCCGTAGCTTATGCACTGTCCCGCTTCCACCGTCTTGACCTGCGAAATAACAGCTTTAAGTGCCATGACAGGCTCAAGTCCCTGCGGAATTTCAAGGGAAATATCAGGGTGGAGTCCGTATATTATGATTCCTGCACGGGAAAGAGTGCTTCTGGACGAGTTTCTGTAACAGGTTGCCGCACTGTTCATGAAATGAAGATGCTGGAGCTTTATCCCCATTTCCGAAAGCTCATCATAGGTGTCGGTAATGAACTTCTCCTGAGCGTCGGTATAGGCGATGTTTTCAGGAGAATCACTGTCCGCAACCGCAAAGTGCGTATATATACCCTCAACGGAAAGTCCCTGAATACCGCATATTTCCGAAACTTCCTCCGCACATTCACGAGGAGAAGCATACCTGAGTCCGATACGTCCCATGCCCGTGTCAACCTTTACATGGCAGCGGATTCCGCCTCTGCTTCCACGACAGAGTGCCTTTGCGTACTCTGCCGAAACAACGCCCTGTATAATATTGTAATGTGAAATCTCGTGAGCATATTCAGGCGGAGTATAGCCCAGAATAAGAATCTCAGCCTTCGGACAGAGTCCTCTTACGGCAATGGCTTCGTCAAGATTCGATACGGCAAAGTACTTTATACCACATTCCTCCTGAAGACAACGGCACACGCTTTCATAGCCGTGACCGTAGGCGTCTGCCTTGACTACCGCCATAATCTCCGTAGACGGACTGTTAAGTTCCTTTATTATCCTGATATTCTTCCTGAGCTGTTCCAGAGAAACCTCTGCCCATGCTCTTTTAAGATACGGTTTCATGTATGTCTTTCCTTTCCTGGGGTGAAATTATTCTGTTCATACTCAAGGCAACACCGCACAAAGCCCGCCTGACGGCTTTGCACGAAATCTGCTTGCATATTTTTCGCCATTCCGCACAAAAATTCCTTGACATACGTCAGTATGCCTTCGGAATTTCTGTACAATCTGACGAAAAATCTGACTTCGCATCTTTCGCACAAGCTCTGTGCGGTATTGCCTCAAATTTATTTATCAAAATCCTTGAATTACGCTTTGATATGTGTTATAATTTTATTCAGTAGTTCAGCAGGAGGTGCTTTTTACGTTTAAATCCCTCATTTCGGGAGCCGATGTTTGCTCTCCGTCGGAATTCACCCCCGATATCCGAAAAACCATATGCATTTCGGGACATCGTGAAAAAAGCATTGTCCCGTTCATGAATAATCCGGATTTCAAAGACGCTACCGTAAACGCAGTAAAGCTTCTGCTTTACAAGTTCATAGATGTTGCCGTGGAATGCGGGTACAACCACTTCATAAGCGGTCTTGCCGTGGGTACCGACCTCTGGGCAGCGGATTACATACTTCGCAAAAAGAAGTCCGACAGCTCAATCAGTCTCACAGGTGCAATGCCTTATCTGCGGCACGCAGAACTCTTTCCGTCATCTTACCGTGAGCTTCTCAGAAAAACCGAGCTTGGTGCCGACCTTCTCATCTGCGTCAACAGCAACCCCGATATAATCTTCTCAAGAAAAGGCAAGGGCAGTGAGCTTTATCGTGACCGTAACTACTTCATGGTCGATAACGCTTCGGCTGTTATTGCATTTTTCAACAGCGGCGAGAACTTTTCGGGTACTGCTCAGACGCTGAATTACGCCCGGAAGCAGAATAAAAAAATCTGCCGCTTCGGACTTGATGATGTCTACTCACTCATGAAATCAGCAAGCACCAATACAGACGATATCTGGCGAAATACAGCCATTATCGAGGAATTATACAGAATCCTTGCATAGCTCCTCACAGCTTCTATTATACCATATATGCAGAAATTTGCAATACAATTCATGTAATTTATCACGTTTTTTGCAGCACAGAATTTCTGCACCGAAAAAAATTCAACGTACTGTTTAGTGAATGTCTGTTCGTTTTTCAACAGACTGTTGAATTGTGTGTTTAAACATTTCCCGATTTTATTCACTGTGGAAAATGTGGAAAACTCTGTTGATAACCCTGATTTCGCCAAACCTTTTTAACACCCGCTTTTGAAAAAGTCTTTTAATTCATCCGTTTATGAATAATATTACAAACGGTTGATATACAAAAAGTTAACCATCTGATTTTTTATACAAAAAAGGAGATAAAACCATGTCAGAAACAAAAAAAAGCAGAAAAACAGGCAGTATAGCCGTGCCGTTCCTTATTACAATCTTTATCGGACTGATTATAATCGGCGGTGCAATGTTCTATGTATACAAAACCTTTTTCAGTAAAGAGGAGGGACTCGATACGCCGCCTCCCCGTACAGGCATTGTCACTGCAACTCCCGACGATAACCACACCATTCTTCTTATCCTTGATGAACGTGACAACAGCAGCGTTGAACGGAAATGTTCTACAACGTACGTCCTTATGCGTTCCGTTCCGCACAAAAAATCCCTGCTTTTCATCGGTATTCCCTCAAATTCAATCTCCTTTATCAACGGTCAGCAGCAGCGTCTCAATGACGCTTACGACAGAGGCGGCGCAGTTGCTGCCAAGGATTTCGTCGCAAATACCCTCGATCTGGAAATTGACAAGTATATCGTTTTCAAGTCCGACGCCTTCCGCAGAGTATGCGATATTTTCGGAAACGTCAGAGCTTACCCCGTTGACGCCGAAATCGCTAATTTCAAAGGTGACGGTTCGCTCCAGAATATGTCGGCAGATCAGATAGAAACATACGTAACATATTCACTCTTCAAAAGAGGTGAATACGACCGTGCAATCAACGCCGCAAATATCCTCAGTTACCTCGTGAACGGTACTACCGGTGAGCGAATAGCCGAAAGTCTCGACCGTTACTTCGACGAAATCATCAATAAAACAACTTCCGACATCACTGCCGTTGACTACGATAAACGCAAGGACGCAATAAAATATATGTTCAATTACGGCGAGAACTTCGCTGTTCCGATTTTCATCGACGGCGACGTTTCAGGAAACGACTTCATCCCCGACAGGGATTATATCAAGCACCTCCCCTCTGAATACTTCGAGGAAGAAACGGAGGACGACGCCTGATGTATAACATTTTCGATACCCATGCTCACTATGCCGACAGTGCCTTCGACGAGGACAGATTCCGTCTTCTCGACGAACTCCCCGATAAAGGCGTAAGATACGTTACCCTCGCTTCGTCCTGCACCGAGGATGTAGTCACAAATTCGGAAATATCCCGAAAATACAGCTACATCTACACATCCGCAGGCATTCACCCCGAATTCGCTCAGGATACGCCTGATAACTACTCCGAACTTCTGAAAAAGACCATAAGCGAAAACCCGAAAGTCAGAGCAGTGGGAGAAATCGGTCTCGATTACCACTACGACGGCTATGACCGTGAAAAACAGATAAAACTCTTCTCCGAACAGCTCGAACTCGCAAAGGATGCAGGTCTGCCCGTTATCGTCCACAGCCGTGACGCTTTTGAGGATACCCTCTCACTTCTGAAAAAATACCGTCCCTGCGGTGTGGTACACTGCTTCAGCGGTTCTGCGGAAATTGCCGCAGAAATCATAAAGCTCGGCATGTATATAGGCTTTACAGGCGTCCTCACTTTCGACAATGCAAAAAAAGCAAGACGTGCTCTCGAAGCCGTCCCGCTCGACAGACTTGTTATGGAAACGGACTGTCCCTATATGGCACCCGTCCCAATGAGAGGAAAACGCTGCGACAGCTCAATGATTGCATATACAGCCGCAAAAGCCGCTGAGCTTAAAGGAATCTCCACTGAAGAACTTCTTGAAATCACCTGCCGCAACGGTATGGCTCTCTACGGACTGGAGGACGAATAATGTTTTACTGCTGCGGAATTACAGAACAAGGAAAGCCAGCTCACAATGAAGATGCTCTGCTCATTCACAGAAATGTCCTTACATCAGGCGTGTGGGAACAGAAAATCAGCTCGCCGTTCATTGCGGCAGTCTCCGACGGTGTGTCGGGAGAACGCTCGGGAGAAGTTGCTTCCGCAATGTGCCTCGGACTCGTCAGCGAAATAAACTACAACAGCCGCATGAATCTCCGGCAGCGTCTTATGGAAATCCACAGAAACCTCGCCGAATACAGTAATCAGGACCCCGAAAATCATAATATGCAGGCCACTCTCTGCGGTATTGCTGCCGACAGCAGAAATAATATCATTTCATTCAATGTCGGCGACTCCAGACTCTACAGGTTCCGCCGCGGAAGAGCCGAACAGCTTTCACGTGACCAGTCTCTCGTGCAGATGCTCTACGACGAAGGCTCCATTACTCTTGAGCAGAAAAGAACTCACGTCCACAGAAACGTCATTTTTCCCGTTTTCGGCAACGTCAGTACACCTCCGCAAATCGACATTACCCCGGTTGAAGGCGGTATGGATTACGGCGACGTCCTTTTTCTCTGTACGGACGGTCTCTCTGACTACGTTACTCAGCTTGATATGGAGGAAATTATGGAACTCCCGAAAAGTCTACCCAAAAGATTAAGACTTCTGGTTGATAAGGCTCTCGAAGCCGGTTCAAAGGACAATATCACTGCTATTGCTATATCCGTTATATGAAAATCCCCTGCTTATATAAGCAGGGGATTTTTATCAGTTAAGGGTAACGGGCAGACCGTTGATTTCGATAGTCGGGTCGTCAATATCAATGAGGAGACAGCGTCTGCCGTCGATTACACTTGTGCGAACCTTGTCTGCGGCAGATGCCTTGATATTCACGGTTATTCCGGGAGAGGTCAGCACCGTTTTTGTCTCGACAAGATTTGAAGCCGTAAGCGGTGCCGTTCCGCAGACCTTCTCGTAGACAGGCTCGACCATTTTCACACGCTCCTCAGGAACTCCCACATCACTGAGAATGTCACGGAGCTTTATGTTGTCAATGACGGTTCTGTCGGTATCTTCCTTGTTGTCCTCTACGACCTCACGGATTTTCTCGTTGACCGTATTAATGAGCGTGTAGTCGAGGTCGTCCCCGACAACAGATTTGAGAATATTCTGGAAGCTCGCCTTTTCGTTGGGAGCAGTCATCACAAAGGTACATCCGAGGACGTCCTCAATTATCGAAATATTGGGCTTTCCTGCTGATTTTGTGTAGTACATCACATGATTCACATCGGAGCTTCTGTTGCTGAACACGGGATAGAGGAATCCGTCCGACGGAGCCTTGCTGATAATAAGCTCTGTATTGACCTTCTTCGTGATTTCATTGTTGAACGAATCGAAAACAAATCCATCGGTTGCCGTATTTACGGGACAGAACGCTGTAAGCAGATAACGGTAAATCTCGTCCTCACCATCGGCGAATTCGTCGTTCTTGTCCTTTTTGCGGACTGTATAGCAGCAGTACGCCGTAACAACGGCAAACGGTCCCTCACAGGCAATGTTGTTTGCTATATGATTGAGGAACTCCTCGCAGACCGTCTCGTCCTTCAGCTCTGAAGTAAGGAGTTTGTAGAGAATATTCTGCGGCTTGCCCTCATCGTATGCCTCGTTGGGGAATTCATACTCGACAAAGGACTTGCCGACGTTTGTGTTGAGAACACGCTTCAATGTTTCGTTATATACATCATGCTCCGCAGCAGGCATTGTCAGACATGAGTTCACCTGATGATAGCGGAGATTCTTTTCCGCATCCACAAAAGCTGTGAGTATTCTCTCCATAATAAAAAATCCGCTTTTATCGGAAAAATTCTTCTTTATTTCAGCTGTTTCCTTTTTATTCATTCTATGTACATCCTTTCTGATTCTGTATCGGTACGGATTGACTTCCGCAGTATTTATTATAACTCATCCGGAACACAATTTCAAGAGATGTCACTAAAACAACAATTATTTATCGTTTATCATTAATTTTTTATTGTTAATTTTAAACAATAGAATCGTTCTGCAACCTTTTATCTGATGTGCAGTATTACAAATTTATCGTTTTTCGATAAATTTTCGTTGACAAACATAAACAGGTGTGCTATACTGCAATTACAGGAACACGAAATGTTCCGCATAAATGATAAAGGAGAAATTATTATGGAAAAAAATCAGAACATCAGAAAAATCAATACTCTCGGCAAGGTGTGCCGCATCCTTATTACAATTACGCAGGTTTTCACAATAATCGGAATAATCGTCTGCATCATCGTCGGAATTGCTGCCATCCCGCTTCCCACCGGTGAACTCACTGTATCGGGAAACGCCGACGCACAGATTGTCGTCGAGGATGGAAGTCTGCTTGATGAAGTTGTCGAAGTCAGCGAAACTTCTCTGGACGAGAAAATTTTCAATACCACTCTAAAACTAATGATCAAGGACAACGGTGTAATCGACGGTAACCGTATCTACACCATAGACGCTGCCATAGACAATCTCAACGGCGGAAAAATCAAATTCATCTTCCTTGCCACACTTGCCACAGGAGTGATAATCCTTGCATTGATATTTGTTGTTCTTGTCTTTGCAAAAAAGCTCGCCTCCTCACTCGAAAACTGCAATTCGCCGTTTGAACCTGCCGTACTCGATGCAATGAAGAAATTCGGCTACTCACTCATTCCCTATGCGGTATCAAAGCTTCTTATGGGCGGATTAAGCTTCATCGGAACTGCTGTCCCCGTTGTTGTTGTGCTCATGTTCATCTGGATTTTCAGATACGGTGCAGAACTTCAGCAGGAATCCGACGAGACACTTTAAGGAGGCTGAAAATGTCGATTATTCTCAGACTCGACCGTGTTATGGCCGACAGGAAAATAAGTCTCAATGAACTGAGCGAAAAGGTCGGCGTGACCAACGTCAACCTCTCTAAGCTTAAAACAGGCAAGGTCAGCGCTATCCGCTTTTCAACTCTCAACGCTATTTGCAAGGCTCTCGATTGTCAGCCCGGAGATATTCTTGAATTCGTCAACGATGACGAATAATGGAAAATAATCATACCTCTTGACACTTTCCTTCCTTTATGGTATACTGTGTATAGATTTATTTCGGAGGTTGAATAATGAGTATTTTCAAAAAATCAATAGCAGTTTTATCCGCAGCTGTACTTGTGTTCGGAGCTGTCGGCTGTAAGCATAAAATTAAAAGCTCGGAAACATCAAACAATACTGTAACAGAATACAAAATCGGTGTAAACAAGCATGAAGCCGAAATGTCTCAGGAAGTAAATGCCAACGAAACCATTTTCGCTCTCAATTCCGTCATCGACGCCGGCGCTCAGACTGAAAACGGCGAGCATTACATCTACCTCGATATTACTATCAAAAATAATACGGATTCTGCTTATACACTCAGCACTCTCAATAATTTCCGTCTTATCATGCCTGATGAATCCGAAGTCTACGGTCATGTACGTACACAGCTCTATGCTACCAATAACTTCACCGATAAGTATTTCGGAAGTCCCTTTGACATCCCTGCTAACGGCGAATTCAGAGGAATTGTTGGCGGTTTCGTCGTTAAGGCAGACCAGAAGGATTTTACTGTTGACTTCTTCCCGACAAAAGAAAATGAACTCGATAAGGAGGACGTTGTCCGTGTAAAGGTTGACGCAAGCAAAATTGTGTCTCCTCCTGCCGACCTTATCAAAAACTGATTCTGTTTCAAGAATTACAGGGACTATGCCGTTCATACAGAGGCATTGTCCCTGTTTTTATTATTCTGTCTTTACAGCAGACAGCTTGCTGCATTCCTTTTTACGAAGATTCCCCATAGTCAGTACAAGCACAATAAGATACATCGCTCCGCCGCAGATAACTCCTGCGGCTGTTTTTGTAAGTCCTGTTATACCTGCCCTGCCCATTGCCGAAGCTGTAAGATATGCTGTTCCTCCGCACATTGCTCCCGCATACAGTACTTTCAGAAACGGCAGACTGTCAGGTGTGACGTCAGAAGCTCTGCGATATGCACCAAGGGAGAGAATAAGTATCAGAATATAACACAGCGACGTTGATACCGCTGCACCGTCAACTCCCATAACAGGTATCAGTGTGAGATTTCCCAGAAGCTTCACCGCAGTTCCGATAAGCATTATTTTAAGCGGAACCGTCGGCTTGCCTACCGCCTGTATCATGCTGAACAGCGGAAACGACAGACACAGACACGCCATTCCCGGCATCAGCAGACGAAGTGCGTTTACACAGACTGATACCTCATCAGACTGCCTCGGAAAAAGTATTCCCAGTATTTCAGGAGAAAGTACCGCAATTCCGAATGCTGACGGTACGGAAATAACTGCCGCTGTCAGAAGTGCTTCCATTGTGCTTCTCTTCAGTGCCTCGGCATTACGCTGCTCCATCGCCGCAGCCGTACATGTCAATGCACCTTTTCCAAGCATGTTCGTAACCGATGGTACAAGATTGAATACCGTAAGTGCTATTCCTGCAAATGAACCGTAGATAAACTGCGGTACCTCATCAGCTGATATGCCGTCGGGGACTGCCGAAACGACTCCCAGACAACCTATAACCGTCCACATATCAATCAGTGAAGTAAGATTTGTCACAACGGCACTTGCTCCTACGGGAAGTGCTGTACGTACAAGCTCCTTTGCTATTGAGCGTCGGCTCATGACCGTCATATCGCTTCCGCTGTCGCATCGGACAAATAACTGCGTCAGTCCGAGATAAATAACCGCACCAACCGAGGAAAGTGTCACTCCGAGAATTCCTGCTGCGGCGGAAACAGCTCTTATATCGGTGATTTCAGGGAAATATGCCATGATTTTTCCACTGTTGCTGCTTACGTATCCGCAGAGAAAAAGTCCCGAAAAAATCTTGACTATCCCCTCTATTATCTGTGAAACAGCAGTCGGGTACATATTGCTCATGCCCTCGTAGTAGCCTCTCAGGACTGCTGTAATGCACCCGAAAAGTACGGCAGGTGCTATCATCGCAACAGCAAGTGCTCCGTCGGGACTGCCTGCCGAATATATACTGAACGGTTTCGCAAACACAATCATCAGCAGACTTCCCGGTATGCCTGCGGCTGAAAACACAACAATGGCTGTACTGCGTATTCTCTTAGCGTTGCGGTATAGTCCGAGTGCGGCACTTTTCGCCGTCATCGCTGCAACTGCCGAAGAAATTCCCGTGACTACAAGTGCATATACAGGCATGAAAATACTGTATGCACAACTGAAATAACTCATCCCCACACCGCCGAGTATGTTCGTAAGCGGTATTTTGAAAAGTGCTCCCAGAAGCTTCGCTCCCACAACCGAAACCATAAGTATTATCGAACCCTTTAAATATGTCTGTTTTTTCATCATACACCATCCGTTCTCAGTACGGGAAATATTCCGTAATATAAATCACGAATTATGCATTCTGCATTACTATCTTTTAACTATTGATTGAAATTGCACAAAAAGCATCCCGCTATATAAATTATATGTTGCAGATTTCAGGATTATGTGGTATAATATTATAATGCAAAAATTAAATGCAGTATCTCAAACCGAAAGGCTGGTTTTAACAATGGATTATAAATTTTCCGATAAGGTCAGCAAGCTTCAGGCTTCCGCTATCAGAGAAATCCTCAAGTTCACTTCAGAACCCGGAGTTATCTCTTTTGCAGCCGGAAATCCCAGTCCCGAAGCTTTCCCAAAGGAAAAAATCGCTCAGCTTTCAGCAGAGCTTCTTAATGACGACCCGATTCTTGCTCTCCAGTACAGCATCACCGAGGGATATACTCCCCTGCGTGACTTCCTCAAGGACTGGATGACCTCCAAGAATTGCTTCCATTCCGAATTCGACGACCTCATCGTTACTTCGGGCGGTCAGCAGGCTAATGAGCTTTCATGTAAGGTCCTCCTTAACGAGGGCGACACACTCCTTTGTGAGTCACCTTCGTTTATCGGTTCTCTCAACGCTTTCCGTTCATACAATGTAAACCTCGTGGGCGTTGAAATGGACGACGACGGCATCAACCTCGAAAAGCTTGAAAATGCCCTTAAAACAGAAAAAAATGTGAAGATTCTCTACCTCATCCCCAACTTCCAGAACCCCACAGGAAGAACCATGTCCCTCGAAAAACGTAAGGCTGTCTACGAGCTTGCGTGCAGATATGACTTCATTATCCTCGAGGACGACCCATACGGCGAGCTCCGTTTTGCAGGCGAATTTCTCCCTGCCATCAAGAGCTTCGATAAAGAAGGCAGAGTAATCTACTCAAGCACATTCTCCAAAATCATTTCTCCCGGATTCAGAACAGGTTTCGTTTCCGCACCTTCTCCGATTATCCAGAAGATGGTTGTCTGCAAGCAGGTTTCCGACGTTCATTCAAATGTCTGGGCTCAGGTTATTTCCCACCGCTTCATGACCTCCATCAACCGTGAGGAACATTTCGGAAAGCTCCGTGAAATCTACAGAAAAAAATGTGAGCTTATGCTCGGCTATATCGACAACGAGTTCTCAAAGAAAATTACCTACGTAAAACCCGAAGGCGGCCTCTTTATCTGGTGTACTCTCCCCGACGACTGCAATATGAACGCTTTCTGTACTCAGGCTGTGCGTGATTACAAGGTTGCCGTTGTTCCCGGAAACTCGTTCAGTATCAACACCGATGAAGCAAGTCACTCCTTCAGACTCAATTTCTCCACCCCTTCCGATGACCAGATTAAACAGGGTATGGAGATTCTCTCAAAAATGACTAAAGAATTATTCGATTAAGAAAGGATTTTTATTATGGCAAACAATTCTACAGGCAGATACCTCGTTACCCCCAAGTACCTTATGACAAGAGGACAGGCTATCAGCTTCCCCTCAAAGTTCTTCGACGATGACTACAAGGACCGTGAAGTTTACGGTGTCGTTATAGATATCCCCATGACTCCTCAGCTTCTTACAACAATGGTGTGCTTCATCAACGGTGCGGCTAACCTCTACTTCAATAACGGCGGCGAGTACACAGGCGCTTCACAGAAGTACCGCAACCTCGTTCAGTCTTCACATGCACTCGTTTCCAATGCTCCCATGCTTCTTCCTAAGTGCGAAAGGGCAAAGCAGTTCGATATTCCCAGAGACAGAACCCACAATGTTTTCCTTCTCACAAGAAAAGGCGTCTACAAAACCGAGATTCCATCCGGTCTTATCCCCGAAAGTGAGCCTGAAAAGCGTACTATCTATATGCTCTACCAGAGAGTTCTGAATGAACTCAGAAACTGTCAGCTCAAGGACGATGCAGAGCGTTCAGGCAACAAGTAAGGAGATTATTCAAAATGGAAAATAAAAAGCTGATTTTCAGCGGTATTCAGCCCACAGGTACTTTCACTCTGGGTAACTATATCGGTGCGGTAAGAAACTGGGGACCGCTTCAGGATGAGTATAACTGCATCTACTGCGTTGTCGATATGCACGCAATTACAGTGAAACAAGACCCTGCCAAGCTCCGCAGAAATACGCTTGATTCATATGCACTTCTGATGGCCTGCGGTATTGATACCGAGAAATCTATCCTCTTTATCCAGAGCCACGTTAAAACTCATGCAGAACTCAGCTGGATTCTCGGCTGCAATACCCAGTTCGGCGAGCTCTCCCGTATGACACAGTTCAAGGATAAGAGCCAGAAACACGCCGACGACGTCAATTCCGGTCTGTTTACATATCCCGTACTCATGGCTGCCGATATTCTTGCATATAACGCTGACCTCGTACCCGTCGGCGGCGACCAGAAACAGCATCTCGAACTCGCAAGAAATATCGCTCAGCGCTTCAACCAGCGCTACGGCGACTTCTTTACACTGCCCGAACCGTATATCCCTAAGCTCGGTGCAAGAGTAATGTCCCTTCAGGACCCTACTAAGAAAATGTCAAAATCAGACGAAAATCCCAATGCTGTTATCCTCATCCTCGACGATAAGGATACAATTATCCGTAAGTTCAAGCGTGCTGTTACCGACAGCGAAGCTGAGGTCTGCTACCGTGACGGTAAGGACGGCATCAATAACCTCATGACTATCTATTCATCTGTTACAGGCAAAAGCTTCGCCGATATCGAATCCGAGTTCGCAGGCAAGGGTTACGGTGACTTCAAACTCGCTGTAGGCGAAACGGTTGCCGACCATCTCCAGCCTGTCCGTACAGAGTTCGACCGCCTTGTAAAGGATAAGGAGTACCTCAAGAAATGCTACACAGAGGGTGCAGAAAAGGCTCTCAGATACTCTCAGCGTGTGATTTCAAAAGTGTACCGTAAGGTGGGTTTTGTTGACAGATAAGGCGTTTTTGCCTCTGTATTAAGCAAAAACATACAAACAGCACAGTTTCCCTGCATTATATTCTACTATATTTACAAAATTGTAAAAAACGCTTGCAATTTACCGAAATTTAGGGTATTATATTACTTAGCCTATCTTTAGGGAGTGTTTCTCATTGGTTGATTTTCAGCAGAAAAATAATTATTCCATTGACGACCTTTTAACTATTGTCAGACTTCTCCGCAGCGAGGGCGGCTGTCCTTGGGACAGAGAACAGACTCATAAATCTATCAGGAACGATTTCCTTGAGGAAACCTGTGAGGTGCTCGAAGCCATCGACTGCGAAAATACCGAGCTTCTCCGTGAGGAACTCGGCGATGTCCTCCTTCAAGTGGTCTTCCACTGCCGTATTGAGGAGGAGAACAAATCGTTCACTTTTGATGAAGTCTGCGATGAAATCTGCAAAAAGCTCATCATCCGACATCCCCACGTTTTCGGCGATGTCGTTGCAGAAAACACCGATCAGGTGCTTAAAAACTGGGACGCCATCAAAATGGAAACAAAAGGACAGAATACTTATACCGATACGCTCAGAAGCGTTGCCGCTACACTTCCCGCTCTTATGAGAGCTCAGAAGGTCGGTAAACGTGCTATGCGTGCAGGTATGGACTTCTCCTGCAAAGAGGACGCTATCGCCTGTATTACAGCTGAAAAGGCCGAACTCGACCGTGCTGTTGCAAACAACGATACCGTCAATATTGAGGAAGAAATCGGCGATCTGCTTTTTTCGTGCGTAAATGCTGCACGTCACCTCGGAGTTGACGCAGAACTTGCTCTTAAAGCTTCTACGGACAAGTTCATCAAACGTTTCGCTCTTACCGAGGAACTTACTGTTGCCGATAATATCGACATGAAAGAACTGCCCATAAAGGAACTCGACATTTATTGGGATAAGGCTAAAAAAATTATTGATTCGGAGGAATTTTAAAATGACAAAAACAGAACTTATCAATTCTATCGCTGATAAAGCAAACTGCACAAAGAAGGATGCTGCATGTGCATTAGAGGCTACTATCGCTTCTATTCAGGAAGCTCTTGAGAAGGGCGACAAGGTTTCTATCACAGGCTTCGGTACATTCGAAATCCGTGAGAGAGGCGAAAAGACTTGCATCAATCCCAGAACTAAGGAAAAGATGGTTTGCCCTCCCAGCAAGGCTCCTGCTTTCAAGGCTGGCAGAAACCTCAAGGATGCTGTAAACAAGTAATCTGACATATCCGGGGACAGGCTTTATGGCTTCTGTCCCCTTTTCATTTGAAAGGAGTTATTATGAGACTCGACAAATACCTCAAGGTAACACGTCTTATCAAACGCAGAACTGTCGCTAATGAAGCCTGTGACGCAGAAAAAATCGTCGTAAACGGTAAGGTAGCCCGTGCCTCCTACGACGTTAAGGTCGGCGACATTATCGAAATCAATATGGGTACACGTCCCCTCAAGGTGAAGGTTCTCAGCGTTACAGAACACGCCACTAAGGAAAATGCCGCAGATAATTATACTGTTATAGAATAAATCGTTTTACGCAAAAAACGCCCCTGCAAATTGCAGGGGCGTTCACGTTTATTTGGTATTATTAAGATTCCATCGCGGACTGCAGAGCTTCGCTGCCTTCGTATTATCAAGCATGTTATTGTACTCAAGCTTGGTAAGATTAAGGTAACGGTAATTCGTCTTTTCTTCCTTATTTCCGCCAAAAATACCTTTAAGCTTTGAAAGTGAAGCCACAGGGTTTTTCTGAACAACAGGACCAAGACTGTGGTGTTCTCTCATGAACGAGATTATGTCCGCAGCTGTTGTAAGGAGCTTATCACTTACATTGTAAGTTCCCGCATACGATATATCCTCGGCGTTCTTTACGTAGCACAATATGAAGTCAACAAGATTATGCACGCAGCAGAACTGGAATCCATACTGTCCCTTTCCTGATACGAATTTTGTACCGTCCTTGGGGTCAGTAATCTTAGCCATAAGATTGTCGGTAAAATCGAATGTATAAACCGGTGAAAATCTTGTGATACAGCAAAGAACCTTATATTCACCTTCATCATCCTTATGATGAGTCATTTCAGTGAACATCGCTTTTTCAGAAGCGAACTTCAATGCAGCATAATTTGTGTCCGGTTTAAGCTCGCCGTCTTCACGGATAGGCTCACGGGACTTGGGGAACTCATAAACCTGCTCCGTACTGAGGAGAATGACCTTTTTGACCGTTCCCGTCATCGCATAGCGATATATGAACTTGTCGCACTGTCTTGAAGCTTCAATTTCCTTCTCAGTTACAATAGGACCAAGATCATTATCTACCGTGCAAGCAGCGTGAATCAGAATATCAATCTGGTTATTTTCGAAAATTTCTGCATATGCATTCTTATCGGTGGGGTCAGCCTCAATGAATCTGTAGTTGAGCTTTCCCTCGTTGTAATTTCCCGGCTTACTGTCAACAGCAATTACGGAGTACCTCTTTTTAAGAAGACCCGAGCAGATATGCTGACCAATAAGACCGCAGCCGCCTGTTACAAGAACTGTTTCCATATTTTTCGCCGCCTTTCCGAATCAATTCCAATTCTAAGAACATTGCATCCGCCTACGAAACAAAGCGGGTGTCATACATATTATTAATCTGTTTACAGCACACATTATTATAGCATAAATTCACAGTATTTGCAAGGGATTTTCATAAAATTCCACCTGCTCTGCGATTATCTGTAACTTTGCACAATATTTAATGCGGACATAAGTCTATTATTACTTAGAAAGCTCTTTATTAACGTCGTCTATATATCCTCTGACAACAGGCTCAACAGAATCATAGGTCTCACTCCACGCTACTCCACGTGCAGTCTCTCTAAGACTTTTATCGAGTATTGTACCGCAGTCTGCCGACACTCCGAGTGACAGATCAAGGACAGGGTTTTCAGCGGAAAGACGCTGCATCTCCTCACGCATTTCTACCATTTCTGCTATCCAGCCGTAGTCGTCACTGAAAATTGATTCGCCTATCGCCTTTGCTTCCTCATTTACGATGCAGAAACGCTTGCAGTCAAGGAACTTCGCCACACCCTCAGGATTATGGGCTCCGCTGACTATTGCATACGCTTCAATGCCGGTGCTTATGTAATGTGCATCAGCTTTGGGGTCCTTTGGCATCGGAACAAAGCCAACGTCCTCTCCGTAAACCTTCGACCACGAATCTTTCGACTTGTAAAGCTCATACAAGCCAACAGGATAGAACAGCAGTTTGCCTTCACCGATGTACTGCGGCTTAGCTTCCCAGCCATAGTCTCCTACTCCGATTGCGATATAGTCCTTCTGATAAAAATCATAAATCAGATTCTGGACACGCTCCATATCGGGACTGCTGATATTATTCGTAAGCTTGCCGTTTTCATAACCTACGGGCGGAACACCTATGGTATTTATGAACCCGAATTCAAACCACCAGCCATCAATGCCGAATTTGTTATTCTTCGTATCCACAAATTTTTCAAGCATATCCTGACAGGCATCCCACGTCCATTCGCCGTTCTTATACAGAACCGCAGGGTCGGTCAGACCTGCCTCTGCAACGGTTTTCCTGTTGTAGAGCATGGCAACGTCATCGCCTTTGGTCTGCGTAATGGCGATATAGTGGTTCCCGTTCCATTCAAGCATATCGTTGGCGTTTCTGACGTCCTTCCACAGCTCTGAATCGAGGTCGATATACTCATCGTACGGCGAAAAAAGCTCGTTTGAAACGCATTTCGGGAACGAATCCCTGTTGCCTGCATAGAAGAAGTCGATTCCTTCATCTGCACTTATACACTGGGCAAGCTTCTCATAGCGTTCATCATAAGTACACTGAATGTACTCTATTTCTCCGCCATAGACCTCCTGAAAGAGAGCAAGGTCGGCATGAGGGTCGGCATTTATATCCCAGTCGCAAAGCCATTTAATCTTCTTGTTTTCAAGTTCACCGCCAAGAAGTCCGCTTTTTTCGGAAATTGCAGCAAGCTGCTCAGTTTTTTCTTTATCGAATTTTTTTGTATCAGCTGTTGATGAATCCGAAGAACTGCACGAAACTGTCGCAGCAAATACGCATGTCATCAATGCAGCTGAGAAAACTGCTTTTGTTCTTTTCATCAGAGTCCGACTCCTTTGCAAAAGTACCCCTGCAAATCTGCACATCTGCAAGGCTTTTCCATTCCCTGGATAACTAAATGTTATCATTTTACACAAACAAATCTCGTGTATCCCCTAATGTAATTATATCATTTTACGAAGCTTAATGTCAATATCCATTTTTCATAGAAATAAACCCGTTTTATAGGCAATACCGCACATATGCCGTCACTTTACGCACTTTATTCCACTGCGTCTGAACGCACAGCTCTCACGCATACAGCAATTCTGACATCCCACGCCGCTTCCTGCAACAGGTGACTCCGATATGCCGATTATTGCCGTGACGGATTTTGTCGGAACAAGGAGACTGTTTTCCGTCACTGTAAGTCCGATTCTCCGCTGAGCATTCAATGCGTCAAGCAAGTCTGCCTGAAGTTCAAGCGGAAGATCTCCGTAGCCGGGACTGAAACGCCATGTCCTGTACGGTGCATTGATACGTGAGAAAATCTCCTCCTCAGCAAGGTCGCATACAGTCTCTATCGCCGCACTGCAAAGACTGTCAGCCGCAAGTGACTCTGCCATATCGGTAACCGCAAGTCTTCTTATAAGCTTATCCGCTTCAGACGACAAGGTCGCCGCAAGAATCACAGCTTTGCCGCAGTCTTTAAGATGCTCTGCAACTGACTTTCCCGTCAGCGGAACGCTCATGCATCCAAGATGCACTCCCTGCTCATCATGCTCCACAGTAGTCTCACGGAACACGTAGCATGGTCTGATTACGGCTCTGACAACAGGTTCAAGACGGTCGAGAAGCTCAGCAACCGATGCGGACGGCTCACCTTTTACGCCCATATATCTGGCTGCCTCATGCTTTGGGATGCTTTCGGGATGAATCATGCGTTTATAATCCCCGAAACGGCGTCGCTTATCTTTCTGGCTACGTAGGCATTATTCATGGTATAGAGGTGGATTCCGTCAACTCCGCTTGCAACAAGGTCCACAATCTGGTTTACCGCATAAGCAATTCCCGCATCACGCAGAGCTTCGGGATTATGCTCGTACTTCTGCATTATACGCACGAATTTACGTGGGAGACTCGCTCCGCAGGTAGTCACCATACGCTCAATCTGATTCTTGTTGACTACAGGCATGATTCCCGCTTCAATCGGGACATTTATGCCTGCCGAGGCTGCTCTGTATCTGAATTCATAAAAAGACTCATTATCAAAGAAAAGCTGTGAAATCAGGTGGTCAACGCCGGCGTCAACCTTTATGCAAAGATTTCTGATGTCCTCCTCAAGGGAATGAGCGTCGGGGTGACACTCGGGATAGCAGGCTCCGGCAATGTGGAAGTCTCCCTGTGAACGGATATACGTTACAAGGTCACTTGCGTGGAGAAACTCCTTTTTCGGCTCAATATTCGGATTTACATCGCCTCTGAGTGCAAGTATATTCTTTATGTCACGTGCCTTGAACTCGCTGAGGACGCTGTCTATCTCAGCCTTAGTATAGTTGATGCATGGCAGATGAACCATTGGTGTCACGCCATTTTCCTTGATTTTAGAAGCAATCTCACAGGCAAGCGCTCCGTTTCCGCTTCCGCCTGCACTGAATGTAACGCTGATAAAATCAGGCTCAAGGTCACGAAGCTCGTCAAGAGTCCTGTAGATTGTGTCTATTGAACTTGTCTGCTTAGGAGGAAAAACCTCAAAGGAAAAGACCGTTTTTTTCTTGAATATTTCATTTATCTTCATAATAACCTCCGATTCACGCTGTCTCTCATTCGATTGACCAGTCGATTTCGCTCATTCCGTTTGAACGCAGGAATTCATTCGCCTGTGAAAAGTGTCTGCATCCGAAAAATCCGTTATACGCCGAAAGCGGACTCGGATGAGCCGATTTCAGCACAAGATGATTCGGATTTGTAATAAACTGCTGTTTCGCCTTGGCATCAGCTCCCCAGAGCATGAACACCATCGGCTTTTCACGCATATTCAGCAGCTTTATCACATCTGTGGTGAACTCCTCCCAACCGAGTCCACGATGGCTTCGTGCCTGATTTGCTCTTACCGTCAGAACTGAATTAAGCAGAAGAACTCCGCTTTTCGCCCACTGAGTAAGCTCACCATGCTTGCCGAGGTTGTCGATTCCGAGGTCGTCCCGAATCTCCTTGAAGATATTGACAAGCGACGGCGGTGGTGCAATCCCTTTCCGCACGGAAAAGCTGAGTCCATGAGCCTGACCCTCTCCATGATAGGGGTCCTGACCGATTATAACGCATTTCACATCATTGTAGGACGTGAGCTTCAAAGCGTTAAAAATGTCGTACATTCCGGGGAAAATCCGCTGAGTACGGTACTCACTGATGAGTATCTGACGAAGTTTAAGGTAGTAATCCTTTGTGAATTCGTCCTTCAGAAGCTCATCCCACTCATTATTGAATTCAACCATAATAATCTCCATTTACGAAAATAGGGCGAATAATCGCCCTATCAATTAAGAACAGTATCCTCATAATATTTGAACTTGACCAGAGTGTTTCTCCTGTATGTCAGAGAACCCTGCTGATTAAAGGGAATCTTGTCATATGCCTCTGCGGAACACTCTATTTTAAGCTTATTGCCCTTTCTTGTGACAAATATCAGCTCGTAGTATTCATCCTCAAGACGAACCTGTCCCGTACTTTCAATTATACGAAGTCGGTCATCACTCTTTCTGACGAGAGTCGCCATGACAACAATCGGCTCATTGGTGCTTTTCTGAACAAATTCAGGAGCAGCAGCCTTCTCACGTCCGCCGTCAGGGTACACTCTGCGCTGAACATCATTCCCAGTCTCTCCTGTTTCCTCAAGAAAAACCGACAATATCCGTCTGAAGCGGCTCTTACTGCTGAACAATAAGATTATTACTATCAATGCGACGGCAATTCCGCCAAGAAGTATCAATAAGTTTTTGAGCTGTTCTGACATTTGTAACGTCCTTTCGGTTTATTTTGTCCGTATATTTTCGGTGAAGTCTCTGTTCTCTCAGACAATTCCATTCGGATTCAGCTTTGTGAAGTTCCAGCTGTCGGCACACATTTCGTCAATACCGAGCTTTGCCTCCCAGCCGAAAATCTCCTTTGCCTTTGAAGCATCAGCATAACAGGTTGCAATGTCTCCTGCACGACGTGGAGCCATTCTCTTTGCAATGGGCTTTCCGCACGCCTTTTCATAAGCTGCAACAACCTCAAGTACACTCGAACCCTTGCCTGTGCCGAGATTTACTGCGGTAAAACCTTTATTTTTCATTGCGTAATCAATCGCACATACATGACCTTTAGCAAGGTCTACAACATGAATATAATCTCTTACGCCTGTACCGTCGGGAGTGTCGTAATCGTCACCGTAGACGCTCAGCTGTTTAAGACGTCCCGCAGCGACCTGTGCGATATAAGGGACAAGATTATTCGGGATACCGTTGGGGTCCTCACCGATAAGTCCGCTTCCGTGTGCTCCTATCGGGTTGAAATAACGGAGTGCAACTGCACTGAATCCGCTGTCAGCTACACAGACGTCTCTCAGAATCTGCTCTATCATGACCTTTGTGTATCCGTAGGGATTCGTCGCCGAGGTAGGCATATCCTCTGTATACGGTGCCTTGTTGTTCATTCCGTAAACAGTCGCAGACGACGAGAAAACTATTCTGCCGCAGCCGTTTTCCTGCATAACACGTAATAGCACAAGTGTGCCGTTTATATTGTTTCTATAATATTCAACGGGAATCTGTACCGACTCTCCGACAGCTTTGAGTCCGGCAAAATGAATTACCGCATCTATATCGTACTGTCTGAAAACGTCGGAAAGTGCGTCATAATCACATATGTCAACCTTGCAGAAGATAACGTTCTTTCCGCTAATCTTTTCAATGCGTGAAACAGCAGTCTCCTTTGAATTGCGAAGATTATCGACAATTACTATTTCATAACCGTTTTCAAGCAATTCAACACATGTATGGCTTCCGATAAAACCCGTACCGCCTGTAACAAGAATCTTTCCCATAGTACTCTCCTAAAATGTTATATATTAATATTATAATATATTTTTTTGTTTTTTGCAAGATAAATTTGCAAATTTTCCTGATTTATGCTATAATTACTGTGTCCTCAATAACTGCCGTCAGGCAGTTATTGCCCCGAACTTCGTTCGGGGAGCGCAAATTCTTTATAATATGAGGAATTTGTGCATCACATTCATTGATGTCAAGCTCATTTTGCCCTAAAGGGCAAAACAAAGTGCAAGAAAAATCATCAATTACATTATTTTTCTTGCACTTTGTCAACTTAAAATTGGCTTTATAAAGCTATATTAAGCCAATTTTAAGTTGATGAGCTGACATTGATTATTGTATATTTATCCTTTCAGACAATCAGAAACTGCTACGGAGGTTTTTATGCAGAAAATTCTCGGATATATGCGCAAAGCTATTCAGGAGTACGACCTTATTCACGACGGCGACCGAATCTGCGTCGGTGTTTCCGGCGGCAAGGACAGCGTCGTACTTCTCAAAGGCATGATAATGCTCAGACGTTTTATCGGTATCGACTACGAAATCGTCGCTGTCACACTCGACCCCGGCTTCAACGGCGAACAGGGCGACTACTCGTCAATCGCTGAACTCTGCGATTCCTGCGGCATTGAGTATCACGTCATCCCGACACATATCGGCGAAATCGTATTTGATGTACGCAAGGAAACAAATCCGTGCAGTCTTTGTGCAAGAATGAGACGTGGGGCACTCCATGACGCTACACTTGCATACGGCTGCAACAAGATTGCTCTCGGTCATAATTACGACGACGCCGTCGAAACTTTTATCATGAACCTCTTTACCGAGGGCAGAATCGGTTGTTTCTCGCCAATTTCCTACCTTTCAAGAAAAAATTTACATCTCATTCGACCACTCGTTTTTGCTCCCGAAAAAGAAATACGAAGAGCTGCCGTCAAAAATGAACTTCCCATCGTCAAATCAAAGTGTCCTGCCGACGGTCATACTAACCGTGAAAAGACAAAAAACTTCATTGCCGAACAGGAGCGTCTTGACCATGGTTTCAAAGACAGAATTTTCGGTGCAATGAAGCGTGCCAACATCGACGGCTGGGGCGGTATTAACTACGTCCCACCTGTTAAAAAAGACTGACAAATATAAAAAAGCCTCTCACTTGGAGAGGCTTTTATTATTCAGTAAATTCGGACTAATTAATTAGTCTTCCTTCTTTCTGAGAACAAATGCTGTTCCGAGAGCAGCTGCAAGACCAGCAGCAGCAACGCCTACGCCCTTAACGCCTGTAGGAGGTGAAGAAGGAGCTGTTGTTGTAGCTGCAGATGTTGTGGACTCAGCTGTTGTAGTAGCTGTGTCTGTTGCAGATGTCTCTGACTCAGTTGTTGTGGATGTTGTAGTTGTAGTTGTAGTAGTTGTTGTAGTTGTAGTAGTAGTTGTTGTAGTTGTTGTCTGCTCAGCCTCGATCTGGATGTAGCCGTTCTGGAGACCCTTTGTGAATACCCAGCCCTGCATGATCTTGGAGTCTGTGTTGTTAGGTGAAGCAACGAACTGATCCTCTGTGGAAGCAGAGTTGTGATACTCAAAACCTACATAGTAGATGTCGCCAGCCTTAGCGTCAGAAGGAAGTGAGAAGTTCATTGTTGTCATAACGCCGTCACGACCAGCATTACCTGAAGCAGCACCTGCAAAGAATGCAAGACCGTCTGTACCGTTTGCTGCGTCAGACTTTCTGATGTCATTCTCCTGAACGAGGAACTTGCTTACAGCCTGACCCTGGTTGAAGATTACGCCGTATTCTTCGTCAATAACGTCGCCGTCCATCTTGTTAACAGTGAGTCTTGAATCGTAAGCAACGTGGAAACCGAAAGCATTGTACTTTCTGTCTGCACCTTCGATTGTGATGTCGAGAGTCTGAGGATTCTTAGCATCAGCAAGCTTGATTGTCTTCTTCTCGATAGAAATTGTAGGCTGTACAGCAGAACCAGCAACCTGATCAGCTGTGATACCGTACTGGTCATAAGGGAAGTTAGGGCATGAGTAATTTGCATCAACTGCAGATGCAAGAACAGAAGTTGCAGAAGCAGCTACTGCAGATACTGCTAAAGCAGCACAAAGTCTTTTAATAGAAGTCTTCATTATAAATCGTTCCTTTCAATTTTAATACCTTAATAATTGATTGAGTTATATGCACCTGCCGCCGTTATGACGGCAGGAATTACATAGCTTTAAAATTTGATTATGCCTGTGTGTTGCCGAGAACTGCTGCCCATGCAGCCTTGCCGGGCTCAGCGTTCTGGATATAAGCATAGTATGTGAGGATTGCACCTGCATCACTTGCGAGGAGACGTCTGCCAGACTTGCCTGTCTTCCAAGCTACGGAAGGATCAATTGCTGTATCAACGTCTGCGAGGAATGCAGCGAAATCATCGTAGATGCTGTCAGGACCTGATACGAGGTCAGAGTCTACAGAGAACTCAATTGTTGCTGCATCTGCACCGCTTGAGAGATTTGCATAGTAATCAAGAACCATAGCTGCGTCTCTTGATGTAATCTTGTTATCAAGGTCAGCGTCGCCCTTAAGACCGATATATGCAGGAACAGTAACTATACCGTCAGTAGATGTTCTGAGAATAGCACCATCTGTAATTACAGTATTGCCATACTGGTCAACAATATCCATTCCGTTGTAGAGGAGTCCGATATCGTAGAGGAATGAAGTCTTTGATGAATCGTAAGCTGCACCGGGTGTTGTGCTGAACTTGAATGAACCTGTGATGTCATAAGCAGAAGAAACAGACTCATCAACGATTGTTTCAATGCCGTTTTCATCTACAGAAATTGTGTTGTACTTTACAAAGAGTGAAAGGTTTGAAACCTGCTCCTTAGCAAAGCTGTCGTCAATATTTGTGTAGAAGCCGTCCTCAGCTTCGATGTCTACGTATACACCTGCAACAGCAACATATGTTGTTGTAGTTGTTGATGTTGTTGTATCAGTAGAAGTTGTTGTCGAAGAAGACGTTGTTGTATCAGTAGAAGTTGTTGTTGAAGATGATGTTGTTGTATCAGTAGAAGTTGTTGTTGAAGATGATGTTGTTGTTGAAGATGTTGTTGTGTCAGATGTTGTAGTCTCAGAAGATGTTGTTGTAGAAGATGTTGTAGTTGTTGTTGAAGTTGTAGTTGTTGTTGTTGTCTGGACGGGTTCTGTTTCCATTACTCTCACTACACCAGCAGAAACAGTTACACTTGAAGGAATATAACTTACAGTAATGCTAATATTCTTACAAGGGAGAATTTCCTTTCCATCTTCACCTGTCTTAAACTGCTTGCCCTGTGAAGCAAGGTACTCTCTTACTTCATCAATCTCATCATCGGGGTAGCTTGCAGTGAAGGTTGCTGTGCGACCGTCATAAGAAACGGAAATACCATAAAGCTCGTCCATAAACTCGCCAATTTCAGCTGCGTCAATGTCAACAGCTATAGGTGAAATTTCGTTAAACTTGTTGATAGCCTTTTCAAAATACTCAACTACTGTAGCGTCTGAAGCGAATGCAGCACCAGATGCAGGAATCTTCTTATCAATATTGTGATTCTCAAGCTTTTCGAAAACGCCTTCTGCTTCAAGCTTAGCATTCAATGCCTGTGCAAGAACAGAATAATCTGCAAAATCGCCACTAAAAGGATTGAAAGAGGAACCTATAACGACTCCGGAAACTTTCTTTACAGCTCTTTTGATAAGTGATGCATAGTAATCTTCAGCCTCGTTAATTTCATCGAGAACAGCAGCTGTATCTATGTTATACTTTTCAGCAAGCTCGTTAAGGTTGCGTTCTGCAACTATTTTAAGCTCATCAAGCTTATTCAATGCATAATCTGCAATATCGATATCATTGTAGAGCTTACCGCCGTCTGCTGTATCCTCAAAAACGAGTTCAGCTCTAAATCTGCCAGCTTCAAGTTCATGAAGATCGATTGTTGCAGTGAACACACCCTCAATCTTTACGCCGTCAAAAACAACGAGGTTATCAAGATCCTCAACAAGAGCGTCGAACTGAGGAATTCCTGCGTACTTGGACTTAAGCTTGTCAACTTCCTTGTTGATCTTATCCTGAGCATCACCCTCAAAAGCATCTACAACGCTTGTTGCCTTGAGTGTTAATACGATCTCTTTGGAATCAGCAAGCTTGTACTCAATATCACCGAGACCGTTTGTGATGTTCTCTGTAAGCTTTGCATACTTACCTGAAAGTGCGATAAGCTTCTTGTAGAGACTTTCTGTCTCAATCACACCGCTGAGACCGCCATTATCAATAGCGTTGTCGATAGCAGCTGAAGCAAGAAGGTCCCAGTTGCTTTTCTGATCCTCATCATCTGCAGCAATGTAAAGAAGGTCGTTAAGTGTAAGTGTTTCGTCTGCTGCAACTGCTGCGGAAGCGATATCTGCATCTTCTACAGCAAAGGTGTTTACAGTCAGACACTGTGTAAGAGCCATCGGAACAGCAGCTGCTGCGGCAACGACTCTTTTGAATAATGAATTCTTCATTGTTCTATTACCTCTCTAACTCTTTATTTACCTTTATGCAGCCGCCCTATGTCTACGCACCCGCATTCAAGGTTATTTTTTTGGGCAATACATTCCACAAGGTACAATACGCCCAAAAATTCATAATTACATTTTATCATATTAATTGCAATAAGTCAATATAATCGGCGAATTTTTTCAAAAAATTATCTACAATTAATTATTTGCTTTTTTGTAGCTATTTCACAAACTATATTTCGTATTTATATTCATAATCGTGTAATATTTCTCTTGTCATATACCATTTGTATACTCACCCGTAAAAAAAGCAGACCCGAAGGTCTGCTTTTTGAAATTATGCGATTTCGCCGTATCTCTCAGGAACGATTTCGTCCCAAAGAGCCTGTGCTTCTGCACCGGGAGTCTGTGACTCTGAGTAGAATGTAAGGATTGCACCTGCGTCGTTAGCAAGTATCTTTCTGTCAGCCTTTTTAAGCTTCCAGTTATCCTCTGACCACTCGTTAACGTCAACGTCACCAAGGAATGCACAGAAGTCTTCGAGTACATCGTCTGCACCTGTTACATACGGGCTTTCAGAGAGCTGAATCTTTGCAGGATCTGCACCGATTGCCTGTGAAGCTGTGTAGAATGCAAGTGCCTGAGCTGCGTCGTTAGCGAGAACCTTGTTATTGAGGTCGATATCGCCCTTAACGCCGATGTATACAGTTACTGTGATCTGATTGCCGTCTCTGTCAACCAACGGATTATATCCGTAGTATACAGGAACTTCATACTTGAATGTAGTATTAGCCTCATCATATACTGTTGAAGGAACTGCATCACCGAAGTTGATCTTGCTCATATCCACGTCTTCAGCTGCCCATTCGGAATCAACGGTTATTCCGTCCTGAGTAATCTTGTTGAAGATCTTGAGGCTAGTGATCTGACCGGGATTGAATCCACCCTTTTCGCCATTATTACGTGTGCCGTTATCGTGGCTGAAGTAGAATCCGTGAGTCTTTTCAACAACAGCAAATGTATCGATCCATTCCGGTCCTTCGCCTGAACCGTCAACTGTTATCTTACCGGGAACAGTTACTACGAGAGCTGTGATGTCACCGCCGTTTGCATCGGATACGAAGAGATCCTCAATTGCAATATTATACTTTCCGTTAGGACAAGTATCCTTAACCTTGAACTCAAGTACGATTACATCTGCACCGTCTGTACCGATTACTGCGTTACCTGTTCCGTTTGCAAACGCATACTGACCTGTAGCAGGATTGTATACGATGTCTGCAATGTATGCACCGGACTTATCGGATGCACCTACAAGCTCAAACTTGTCAGTGTCGAAGTCAATTGTGAACTGTGCACCTGAAACAGGAAGCTTACTGTTATAGAAGTCGAGGAGCTTAACAGGAACCTTAACTGTATCACCCTGCTTAGCTGTTACACTTTCAACCTGCCAGATTACTGCATTAACAGGAATTGTTGTTGTAGTTGTAGAAGTTGTAGAGGATGATGTAGTTGAAGTTGTTGATGTTGAGCTGCTTGTTGTGGAAGTTGTGCTTCCGCTTGTTGTGGTTGTTGTTGAACCACTTGTTGTGGTTGTTGTTGAACCACTTGTTGTGGTTGTTGTTGAACCACTTGTTGTGGAAGTTGTGCTTCCGCTTGTTGTGGTTGTTGTTGAACCACTTGTTGTGGTTGTTGTTGAACCACTTGTTGTGGTTGTTGTTGAACCACTTGTTGTAGTTGTTGTTGAACCACTTGTTGTGGAAGTTGTGCTTCCGCTTGTTGTGGTTGTTGTTGAACCACTTGTTGTGGAAGTTGTGCTTCCGCTTGTTGTGGTTGTTGTTGAACCACTTGTTGTGGTTGTTGTTGAACCACTTGTTGTAGTTGTTGTTGAACCACTTGTTGTGGTTGTTGTTGAACCTTCGCTTGTTGTAGTTACAGTTGATGTTGTAACTGTAGATGTTGTTGTAGGAACCTTAACGATGATTGCACCGTTCTCTGTAAGAACTCTGTCAGTAATCTCAGCGCCGTCAACTGTTGAAGCGAAGAGCTCAGAAATCTTTACAGGATATGTTCCTGCTGCACAATCCTCGGGAACTGTGTAAGTAAGTGTAAGAACATACTTGCCGTTCTCTGAAGGAATAGCATTACCATCCTTGTCAGCAAATGCGAATTCATTTGTAGCAGCATTAGCTACGATTGCAGCACCGTATGCATCAGAAATCTCAGATACGCCTACATACTTGATAGGTGAATCAGCGTTGATGTTGAACTGAGCAGCTGAGATAGGAAGCTTTGTGCCGTTGGAGTCAACTACTACCATGTTGAGTGTAACTGTCTCGCCGGGCTTAGCCTCTACTGTATCAATCTTCCAGAGGATTGCTCCCTCAGGGAGTGTTGTAGATGTAGTAGATGTTGTTGATGTTGTAGTGCTTGTTGTGGTTGTTGTTGAACCACTTGTTGTGGTTGTTGTTGAACCACTTGTTGTGGTTGTTGTTGAACCACTTGTTGTGGTTGTTGTTGAACCACTTGTTGTGGTTGTTGTTGAACCACTTGTTG
>SVNK01000005.1:58607-173540 GCA_015066935.1 Ruminococcus sp.
CTTGTTGTGGTTGTTGTTGAACCACTTGTTGTGGTTGTTGTTGAACCACTTGTTGTGGTTGTTGTTGAACCACTTGTTGTGGTTGTTGTTGAACCACTTGTTGTGGTTGTTGTTGAACCACTTGTTGTGGTTGTTGTCGAACCACTTGTTGTGGTTGTTGTTGAACCACTTGTTGTGGTTGTTGTTGAACCACTTGTTGTGGTTGTTGTCGAACCACTTGTTGTGGTTGTTGTTGAACCACTTGTTGTGGTTGTTGTTGAACCACTTGTTGTGGTTGTTGTTGAACCACTTGTTGTGGTTGTTGTTGAACCACTTGTTGTAGTTGTTGTTGAACCACTTGTTGTAGTTGTTGTTGAACCACTTGTTGTGGTTGTTGTTGAACCACTTGTTGTAGTTGTTGTTGAACCACTTGTTGTAGTTGTTGTTGTAGGAACCTTAACGATGATTGCACCGTTCTCTGTAAGTACGAAATTTGTGATATCTGCTCCATCAGTTGAAGAAGCAAAGAGTTCAGAAATCTTTACAGGATATGTTCCTGCTGCACAATCCTCAGGAACTGTATAAGTAAGTGTAAGAACATACTTACCGTCCTCTGAAGGAACGCCTGCACCTACGCCGTCAGCAAATGCGAACTCCTTAGTTGCGGGATTAACTACGATTGCAGCACCATATGCGTCAGACTTCTCTGTTACGCCGCCATATACGATAGGAGCGTCAGCATTGATGTCGAACTGTGCACCTGCAATAGGAAGCTTTGTGCCGTTGGGATCGAGTACAACCATGTTGAGTGTAACTGTCTCGCCGGGCTTAGCCTCTACTGTATCAATCTTCCAGAGTACAGCACCCTCAGGGAGTGTAGTTGTGGAAGTGGAAGTGGAAGTAGATGTTGTTGAAGTGCATGTTGTGCTTCCTATATATGATGTTGTTGTAGTAACATCAGTTGTAGTTGTTGTGGTAGTCTTCTTAACGATGATAGCACCGTCGTCGAGATTTACCTTGCCTGTGATATCCTTGCCGTTAGTGTCGCTGATGAAAGCGTTGGACCACTTAACAGGATACTCACCTTCTGCGCAGTCCTCGGGAACTGTGTAAGTAAGAACGAGAACTACTGCACCGTCAGCAGCTGCAACACCGCTTCCGATAGGCTGAGCAAATGCAAACTTCTTATCCTTGTCGTTTGCTACGATGTTAGCACCGTAAGCATCAGAACCTGTGATAGCCTCATAGATGATAGGTGAATCTGCGTTGATGCTGAACTGAGCGCCTGCAACTTCAAGAGCAGGATCAGAGCTTCCCTCAACGAGAACATTCATTGTAACAGTCTGGCCGGGCATAGCCTCAACCTCAGGGATATTCCATGTTACATCGCCTAAAGTCTCATTATCAACAACAGTGATTGAACCGTCGATGAGTGAAACCTTATCTGTGAGTGAACCGCCGTTTGTATCACTGATGAATGCATTGGACCACTCAACAGGATATACGCCTGCGGGACAATCTGTGGGAACAATATAAGTAATTGTGAGAACAACCTTGCCGTCCTCAGAAGCAACGCCTGCACCAACGCCCTCAGCAAATGCAAATGCCTTGATAGCGTCGTTGTTTACGATTGTTGCACCGTAAGCGTCAGAGCCTGCGATTGCACTGTAAACGATAGGAGCCTTAGCGTTAATGTTGAACTGAGCACCTGCGATAGGAAGCTTTGTAGCCTTAGGATCAGAAATTACTGCCTTGAGAGTAACTTCGTCGCCGGGCTTAGCTGTCACATTATCAAGTACCCATGATACCTCACCTGTAACGCCTACGATGATAGCGCCGTCAGTGAGAGTAACCTTGTTTGTGATGTCGTTTCCGTTAGTGTCGCTGATGAAAGCGTTGGACCACTCAACGGGATAAGAACCTGCAGCACAATCTGCGGGAACTTTATAAGTAAGTGTGAGAACTGTTGAACCGTTCTCTGCCTTGATTCCCTTACCAATGCCCTGACCGAATGCGAACTGCTTTGTAGCACCGTTTGCAACGAGTGTTGAATCATAAGCAGTTGATCCTGAAGATGCACTGTAGTCGATGGGAGACTTAGCATTGATATCGAACTGAGCACCTGCTACTTCGATATCGGAATTCTTAACAACTACGTCCATTGTAACTGTCTCGCCGGGAAGAGCATTTACAGTAGGAATTACCCACTCAACGCTTCCTGCAACAGGAGGAACAGTTGTTGTAGTTGTAGTTGTAGTTGTAGTTGTTGTAGATGTTGTGCTGTCACCGTAAACAGTGATAGTACCCTTGATTTCCTCATAAGGCCACATGTCAGAGTTCTTACCCTGCTTGAAGATTTCAACTCTGTTGCCGAAGCCGATCTCATATGTACCGGCAGGTGTGCCTGCGGGGATGTCTACCATGATCTTGAAGAGAGCTTCTCCGTCAGTAGGAACAGAAGGCTCACCGGTTGCATCAAGAGTGATTACTGATGCATAGAGATCAAGGATATTTGAATTAACACTTGCACCACCGAATGCGGGAGAAGTGCCGCCGATTGCTGTGATTTCAAGAGGATTGTCGATTGCAAGCTGTACATCAATTCCGCCGATTGCACATTCGTCATCAACAGACTTGATTGTGGGAGCAACCTCAATTGTCTCACCAGCCTTAGCTGAATACTTACCGAAGTCAATTACAAGACTTCCGTTGCTGGGAGTAGAAGGCTTGCCAACTGTAATAGTACCTGTGATTTCCTGATATGACCACTCGTCAGAGCTTGCGCCCTCCTTGAAGAGGTCTACCTTGTCACCGAAACCGATCTCATATGTACCGTCGGGACAATCTGCAGGAATCTGAACCATGAGCTGGAAGAGAGCCTCACCGTCTGTTGCAACTGTGGGATCACCGTTGCCGTCGAGAGGAGTGATAGATGCCTTGTACTGCTCAAGGTTTGTGCTTACAGCTGCACCGCCGAATGCTGCGGATGAACCGCCGATTGCTGTGATTGTAAGCGGATCGTCGATTGCAAATTCTACGTCAACGCCTGCAAGAGGATACTTGCCGCCGTTGTTCTTGATTGTAGGCTTAACTACAACCTTTTCACCTGCCTCTGACTCGTAGTTACCGAAGTCGATGATGAGATTTGCATCACCTGTAGGCTGCTTTGTTGTAGTTGTTGTTGTGGTTACAGAACCACCTTCGCCAACTGTAATAGTACCTGTGATTTCCTGATATGACCACTCGTCGGAGCTTGCGCCTTCCTTGAAGAGGTCTACCTTATTGCCGAAGCCGATCTCATATGTACCGTCGGGACAATTTGCAGGAATCTGTACCATGAGCTGGAAGAGAGCCTCACCGTCAGCTGCAACTGTGGGGTCGCCGTTGCCGTCGAGAGGAGTGATTGAAGCCTTGTACTGGTCAAGGTTTGTGCTTACGGCTGCACCGCCGAATGCTGCGGATGAACCGCCGATCGCTGTGATTGTAAGCGGATCGTCAAGTTTAAATTCTACGTCAACGCCTGCGAGAGGATACTCGCCGCCGTTGTTCTTGATTGTAGGCTTTACTACAACCTTATCGCCGGCATTAGCCTCATAGTTACCGAAGTCGATAATGAGGTTAGCATTTCCGTCGGAAGGAGGTGTAGTTGTGATATTTCCGGAACCTTCAACAGTGATTTTACCTGTGATTTCCTTGAATGACCACTCGTCAGAGCTTGCACCCTCTTTGAAGAGATCCACCTTATTGCCGAAACCGATATCGTATGTACCGCCTGCAGCACTTTCGGGAATCTGTACCATGAGCTGGAAGAGTGCCTCACCGTCTGTAGCAACTGTAGGATCACCGTTGCTGTTGAGAGGTGTGATGGAAGCCTTGTACTGGTCAAGGTTTGCACTTACGGCTGCACCGCCGAATGCTGCGGATGAACCGCCGATTGCTGTGATTTTAAGCGGGCTGTCAATTGCAAACTCTACGTCAACGCCTGCAAGAGGATACTCGCCGCCGTTGTTCTTGATTGTAGGCTTAACTACTACCTTATCACCGGGCTTGGCAGTATACT
This sequence comes from Ruminococcus sp., assembly GCA_015066935.1. Classification (GTDB taxonomy): domain Bacteria; phylum Bacillota; class Clostridia; order Oscillospirales; family Ruminococcaceae; genus Ruminococcus. The sequence continues at coordinate 62,647 of SVNK01000005.1, forward strand.
CGCCAAAATCGATGATAAGATTTGCATTAGATGCATTTTTATTTGCTGAAACATCCGATACTTCGCCTAAACTAACAGTAGGCTGCACAGTGGATATACCACCGGCAGCACTAACTGGCGAAGCAAATGCACTTGTCATGAGCGTTGCGCTCATGACAAAGGATGTAACCGCAGAAAGCAGTTTCTTCATCAGTGCATTTCCTTTCCGAGCATTTCGCTCTTATTTAGCTGTTTTCTGATTAACCCTTTGATACAGGAAGTGTAACGAGAGAAACAATTGACTTGATGATAGCATCAGAGTCAGCTGCTGTGAGCTCCTTACCGTCCTTAGGATCGTAGCAGTCAGCATTGAGCTTGCCCTGCTCTGTAAGGTTGTAATCAGCATTGTTGTTGAGCCACTTGTTGAGTACTACAACGTCTGCTACGTTTACAACGCCGTCGCAGTTGGAGTCACCGTAAACAGGTGTAAGAACAGGAGGCTGAGTTGTTGTAGATGTAGTTGTTGTAGAAGTTGTTGTTGTTGTAGTTGTAGTTGTTGTATCGGAAACGGGAGTACCAACTGTGATGGTACCCTTGATTTCCTTGTATGACCACTCGTCAGAAGATTTACCTTCCTTGAAGATGTCTACCTTATCGCCGAAGCCGATCTCGTATGTGCCGGCAGGACAATTTGCAGGAATCTGAACCATGAGCTGGAAGAGTGCCTCACCGTCTGCAGCAGCTGTAGGATCACCACTGCCGTCGAGAGGTGTGATGGAAGCCTTGTACTGGTCAAGGTTTGAAGTTACGGATGCACCGCCGAATGCTGCAGATGCACCGCCGATTGCTGTGATTGCAAGAGGATCATCGATTGCGAACTCTACATCGATACCTGCAATGGGGAATGTACCGCCATTGTTCTTGATTGTGGGCTTAACTACTACCTTATCGCCAGCCTCAGCTGTGTAGCTGCCGAAGTCAATGATGAGGTTTGCATCGCCTACAGGAGTTGATGTTGTAGTTGTTGTAGTTGTTGATGATGAGCCGGGAGTTGTACCGCCATTACCAACTGTGATGATACCCTTGATTTCCTGATATGTCCACTCGTCAGAAGATTTACCTTCCTTGAAGATGTCTACCTTGCTGCCGAAGCCGATCTCGTATGTACCGTCGGGACAATTTGCAGGAATCTGAACCATGAGCTGGAAGAGTGCCTCACCGTCTGCAGCAGCTGTAGGATCACCGCTGCCGTCGAGAGGTGTGATGGAAGCCTTGTACTGGTCAAGGTTTGAAGTTACGGATGCACCGCCGAATGCTGCGGATGCACCGCCGATTGCTGTGATTGCAAGAGGATCATCGATTGCGAACTCTACATCGATACCTGCAATGGGGAATGTACCGCCATTGTTCTTGATTGTGGGCTTAACTACTACCTTTTCGCCAGCCTCAGCTGTGTAGCTGCCGAAGTCGATGATGAGGTTTGCATCGCCTACAGGCTGTGATGTAGTTGTTGTAGTTGTTGTGCCGGGAGTTGTACCGCCCTCACCAACTGTGATGATACCTGTGATTTCCTTGTATGTCCACTCGTCAGAAGATTTACCTTCCTTGAAGATGTCTACCTTTGTGCCGAAGCCGATCTCGTATGTACCGTCGGGACAATTTGCAGGAATCTGAACCATGAGCTGGAAGAGTGCCTCACCGTCTGCAGCAGCTGTAGGATCACCGCTGCCGTCAAGAGGTGTGATGGAAGCCTTGTACTGGTCAAGGTTTGAAGTTACGGATGCACCGCCGAATGCTGCGGATGCACCGCCGATTGCTGTGATTGTAAGAGGATCGTCGATTGAGAAATCAACGTCGATACCAGCAATGGGGAATGAACCGCCATTGTTCTTGATTGTAGGCTTAACTACAACCTTATCGCCAGCGTTAGCTGTGTAGCTGCCGAAGTCGATAATGAGGTTTTCATCGCCTACAGGCTGTGTTGTAGATGTGGATGTTGTTGTCTTGGAAGATGTTGTAGTAGTTGTTGTAGTTGTCTTGCTTGTAGTTGTTGTATTGCCACTGCCTTCAACAACGATCTCGAGCTCTGTGAGCTTGAGGTTGCTGAGGTCACCGTAATTTGCGTATCTTGAATCTGTTTCGATTATACATACAGGGTTTACACGATCGGAAGGATCAGAGTCTACGTTACAATACTCAATTGTATATGTACCTGCCTCAAGTCCCTTAGGAAGAATTACGTCGAAAGCAAACATAGGATAGTCTGTAGACTTTGCACCTGTCCATTTGTAGTCTTTACCACCGTTTGTCCAAGCACAACCTACGTAGTAGTTTTCTGTTCCGTAAGGAATCTGCTCAGGCTCTGTCATTACCTGCCAGCTACCATGAGCCATGTAATCGCCGAAATCGTCAACGCTTGAAGCGAAAGATACTGCACGATTTGTTGAGAATGAAGTGCCGTCTGCTGTTTTATAAGACTTGTTTGAAGAGAAATATGCATCTGTAAGGGGGTTATATGACTTCAGAACAATGTCTCCTGCAGCGTCTGATGTATCCTTAACTGTGATACATACGTTAGCTGCCTGTGAATCAGGTGTTGCTTCGTCAAGGTACATTGCACAGGGGATTGTTACTTCGCCTGCAGCGATATCTGTAGCAGATACAGTAACCTTTGACTCACCTGTTGCATACTTCGAATCAGCCTGATCAAAAGTCTTCATGATGAAGCCCTTAGTTGCATCAGCTGCATTGATAGAAGCAGGTACAACAGCACTTGTCATTGATGCAACCATACACAGTGATGTGATTGCAGAAATAAACTTTTTCATCTGTAATAATTCCTTTCTTTAGGTTTTCACCTATTAGTAAAATTAAAAAGTGGGGTCTTATTCCTTTGTAAGGGGGGACAAATCAGATAATCTCTACTCAGAGTTTTGATACGATACCAAGCAGATACTGCTGAATCAGAAGAGCATCCTTGTTTGTGATACCGCTTCCGGGATCATCAACGTCACCGTTTGCTGCACCCTGTTCAGTAATTGCATACTTGCTCGGATTAGCCTTGTACTGCATGATAAATACTGCATCTGCAAGATTTACCTTACCATCGACATTTGAATCGCCTGCAAGAGTCTGCTTTACCTCACCACCAACTGTTACGCTTCCGTGTGAAACAGAAACATCATAGTTGACAGGTGTATTATCTTCCTTGGAATATCCGCAGAGAATCTCATCATTCTTTTCACTTGCATCGGGGTTTAAAAGACGATCGTTAGCAGCAACCTCAAGCTTTGCAACATCGCCATCCTTGGCAGTTGAAGAAACTTTGCCCTTGATTGTACAAAGAACGCCGTCTTTCTTGAGCCAGTATGATGAATCAGAAAGTGAAGTTGACCATGCAATGCTTGCATAATCATCAGTGATTAATACATCGAAAACGGGAAGTACTGACGCTGTCGGATCTGAACCTACAGCACCTGTGTCAGCGATGGGACCTGCCTCAATTGATTCAATCGAAATAATGCTGTCATCGTAATTAACAACGAATTCCAGAGCCTGTATTCCTGTTGAAGGAATATCTGCCAGGGCTACCTCCACTTCAAACTGTTCTCCTGCCTCTGCGGAATCCTTACCGACGGATATCTGCACTGTTTCGCCGGCAGCAAAAGAAACCGGTGCAACTGAACAAACGGAAAGTGAAAGCATCGACGCTGCGATTGCTCCGATGATTACCTTTTTTGTCTTCATTTTTTTCCTCCTTCTTAATTTAATGTATATAACAAAGGAACAGGGACGCCCCTTTAATTATATCTTGTCTTAAATGAGCACAGATTGCTCATGCCTTTTGAACCGACCGTCTGCACGGTCTTGCCGCTCAGGAGTATTTCCTGTAGTGAATCGGTTCTTTTTTAATAAGTTCAAGAATCACCGCAATCGTCCGTTTTGTGACAACGGACACACTGCAAACCGGAATACGCTCAGCAAGCATTTGTTCAAGCTGTTCAGGCGTAAGACGATCACACTGCCGTGATGAGATACTTATATCCCAAATCCATATTTACTCTTGAATTTATTATATATCAGCTAATTAGAAATGTAAATAGGTTTATGTTGTTTTTGGTATTTTATATAAACCGTCCGACACTTTTTTGAACGCTTTGCACAATTGATTTTTTGTTGCAAATCCCTGTTGTCAGCCTGTTTATGAACAAAAAATGAACACGGCGAATTATTTGTCCAGCTTTCTGAACTCTTCCGGAATAGCGTCATTGATAATACGGTTTACAACGTCCCAGCCGAAGTCTCTGTAGGTACCCTGAGGTATCGCATAGGGTACTCCGTGACCGGCTGCAAGCTCGGGTGTATACTGGCTGTATGAGTAAAGTCTCATGTTTGAGAAATTGCCGTCGTCATAGTGGACGATCGTCGGTATTGCACCCACATTCTCCAATGTAAGCTCATTTGTTTCGCCGTCGATCACTATGTCGAAATCCGCAAGCTCTCCCACAAGATTGAAGTTATCTGTCTGGGCGCAGACGAAGTTTCCCATAGAATAGTAGACAAAGCCTTTTGTGCCGTCATCACGCTGAATCCACTCCATTGTTTCTGCTGTATGAGTGTGACATCCGAGAATAACATCGGCACCCCAGTCCACCATTTTCTTTGCAAGCTCTTTTCTGTCATCGGAAACGATTATTGTATCCTCAACGCCCCAGTGTGCGGAAACAATAACCGCATCGGCAATCTGTGAAGCTTCTTTGATCTGTCTCTCGATAACGTCCTCTTCATGGTTCATAACGACTCTCAAAGGCGAATCGGAAGGGATACTGAAACCGTTGAGATGCTCGGCATACGCAAGAAACGCTATCTTGACACCATTGACCTCACGAACACGGATTTTGTTGGCATCGTCTTCATTCAGATATGCACCGAGAGTAGTAATTTTACTCTCCTGCTCTCTTGCTCTCCAGAAATTAATGGACTCGGTAAGCCCCTGAGTACCGTAATCAAGCAGATGGTTGTTCGCCATTGTGAACACATCAAAACCAAGGTCGATTACAGCGTCGGCAACCTCGGGCGGCGAGTTGAAAAGAAGAGCTCCGCCGTTTGCACCGCGCACTTCATTGCTTTCCGAAATTATCGTTTCCTGATTGAGTATAGCAAGGTCCGCACTTTCGATAATATTCTTTACATTCTTGTAAATCGGCTTAAAATCGTAGCCGTAGCCTCCTGCATACTGTTCGGCGTTTTTATATACCGAATAGTGGATGAGGTTATCTCCTGCCGCAACAACGTGAACCCTTTTATCTTCGGGAACTGTAGTTGCCTCAGTGGGTTCTGTGGTAGTCTGTGTAACCGTAGACGTCGTTTCGGAAGCCGGAACTTCTCTGTGTGTGTCAATTGTTCCGAAATTGCCGCATCCCACAGACGCAAATGCAGCAGTGACCATAACCGCAAGAGCTGAAACTGCTCTTATTCTCTCTGATCTCATTTTGTTTTCTCCTTTTGAACGCCGTCATAAAAACGGGTCTGTTTTTTTATTATATCACATAATTTTTTGTTTTGCAATTACAAATCGTATCAATTTGTGCTATAATTACCGTCTGTTTTTTTATTCCGCACTTCCCATTATTTCCAAAAAAGCCGATTTTCAGCCATTTTCCGTAGTTTTCGGATACTCATTTTTTGCTTTTGTGCGTTTATACAAATTTTTAACAGATTTATTGTGCAATCTGACAACACATCAGAAAACGCCTCTGGAATGCTGTAATTCGACGAATTCCTCTGCAAGCCGTTCAGCTTCCGAGAACGAGGAAAGCTGAAAACAGCGTCCCCTGAATTTAGCCGAACCGTAGAAGCCGTTCATATACCATGCAGCGTGCTTACGGGCTTCGTGCATTGCCATTTCCTCGGATTTTTCACTCAGCTCAAGCATAATGCGTATATGCTCAAGCATGATTCTCATGCGTTTCTCAACTGTGGGAGGGGTATAATCCTCTCCGTTGAGTGCAGCCTTAATCTCACCGAAAACAAAAGGATTTCCATAGCTGCCTCTGCCAATCATGACAAGGTCACAGCCTGTCTCCTCATACATTTTAAGACATTCCGCCGCATTTGTGACATCACCGTTTCCAATAACGGGAATGCTGACCGCTGACTTTACGGCTCTGATGACGTTCATATCCGCCTCGCCACTGTAGAACATATCCCTTGTACGTCCGTGGACTGCAACAGCCGCTGCTCCTGATTCTTCCGCAGCCTTTGCAAGTTCAACGGCATTGATGCTTCCACTGTCCCAGCCGCTTCTGATTTTGACGGTAACAGGCGTCTCGCCTGCCGCTTTGACTGCCGCTTCTATAACAGACGCCGCAAGAGGAATATCCCTCATAAGCGCCGAACCGGCTCCGGTTCCGATAACCTTCGGAACAGGACACCCCATATTTATGTCGATTATATCAGGATTGAAACCAAGGACAATTTCAACAGCCCTCGCCATGAAGTCAGGTTCGCTTCCGAAAAGCTGAACCGCCATCGGACGCTCCTCATCGGTGACTGTACAAAGCTGTGCTGTCTTGCGGTCGCTGTAGCAGATGCCCTTCGCAGACACCATTTCACTGACTACATAAGCTGCTCCGTACCGCTTGCACATAACACGGTATGCTCTGTCAGCAACACCTGCCATCGGAGCTACAGCTGCTGTCCGTTCAATCTGGATTTTTCCTATATTGACTGTCTCACTCATTATCATTCTTTACCGCAGCCGCATCCTTATTCCTGAAAACAAAAATCTTACTGATGACGTAATTAAGAATCAGTACCACGACGTTTGCGGCAATCTTTACAACCCAGTAATTGAATCCAAGCCACGAATAGCCTACGCCCATCATGATAAGCTCCACAAAAAATGTGAAAACTCTTCCGCCGTAAAAGGAGACTCCCTCCCTGAACACAGCCTTTGCACCTTTTGCCTTCGAATCAAATACCCAGATACGATTCGTGATAAAAGCAAATGTAACAGAACAGACCCAAGAAATCGTTGTGCTGACTGTTCCGACTGCTCCGCTGCCCATACCTGCCGATTCAAGCAGACTTTTCGAAACTCCTGCCGTGATGAAGCTTACAGCTGTTGTTAATAATCCGAAAAACAGATACAGCCACTTCTCCTCATACTTGTAGTATATGTCCCGAAGCGGCTTCGGCAGTATCGAAACACAGGCTTCTATAAATTTTTTCATATAATCGTTCCTTTCCAAAAAATGCATGCATTAATATAATAACAGTTTACGACTCATTTTGCAATAGTTTTAATGGATTATTCACAAAAAAATAACGGGAGCTTTTATGTTCTCCCGTCAGATATCACTTTTCGCTGTCGTTTTCGTCAAGATTGTCAATTGCATACTTCAGGCACTGTATCACAAGCTGGTTCAGCGACAAACTGTTGTCAAACGCAAGCTTTTCAAGCTGTTCCACAAATTCCTTGGGCAATCGGAATGTCTTTGTTACATATTCATCGTATCCCTTTTGCAGTTTAAACATATTTACACGCTCCTTTATATTAATTATGACTCATATTTATGTGAAAATATACAATAATTAAATAGTATTTTTATATTATTTTAATCTTGCAATTATAGTGCGAGTGTGTTATAATATTTTTGCAAGATAAATATCGTGCAAATCCGACACGAAACTTATCAATAATCAAGGAGGTTTATAGAATGGATAATCAAATCAATTACAATCCCAACAATCAGTCAAAGCCGCCTGTAAGCGGTGCCTGCATTGCATCAATGATTCTTGGTATCGTCGCACTTCTTACAGGCTGCTGTCTGTACTATGTTTCAATCCCATGTGCAATTCTCGGAATTATTCTTGCTGCTGTAGGAATGAAAAGCGGAAAAGGCGGCAAGGGTATGGGTATTGCAGGACTTGTATGCAGTATCGTAAGCCTTGTTCCGGCTATTATCGTAATTGTAACCGGTGCTGCACTTACGGAAGCATTCGGCTGATGAATATGTCAAGAAAAGTCTCAGCAGGACTGACGATAATTTTAACATCGTCGGTTTTGCTGATATTTTTTCTAAGCGATAATATAATTGCTCTGAAAAAATATCTTCCCTCATGCTTTTTCTATGAAAGTACAGGCTATCTGTGCCCTGCCTGCGGCAACACAAGAAGCATCACCGCTCTTCTTAACGGAAATATCGCCGAATCGCTTGGGTACAATATCACGCCCTTTGTCTTACTATCCCTGACAGTGATATTCTGTATTGAAACAACCGCAGGAACATTCGGTATAAGACTGCATATAATTCCCAGAAAATACAGCTTCATCGCTATTCTGCTTTCATCTATGACAATATACTTCATACTACGCAATTTTCTCCCCTTTTTGACCATTTGCCTATAATTAAAAAAACGCACAGCATTTGCTGTGCGTTGGAGATTGTCGATAAACATTGCTATTTGCGGACGACCAATGGTCGTCCCTACAATCATACACGCAATACAGCCAATCTGTAGGGATGCCCAATGGGCATCCGCATATAATCGTATTTGTAAATCGGCTTTTTCTACAGTCTGAAACGCACAGCATTTGCTGTGCGTTGATTTTTTATTCAGTGGTTGACAATCTGCCGTCAGAAGTGTTATAATTTTCATATCCGCAATAATAAATAAAGTCGGAAATCACAGATGCCGCAGTGCTTCTGCATGGCAGTAAGGAGGATATAATGCAGATAACAAATGACATAAGATACGTCGGCGTAAACGACCGCACAATCGACCTTTTTGAAGGACAGTATATTGTCCCCAACGGCATGGCTTACAATTCATATGTAATCCTCGACGAGAAAATCGCCGTTATGGACACCGTAGATGCCAACTTCTCTCATCAGTGGCTGGATAATGTACGTGACGCAATCGGTGAGAGAAAACCCGATTACCTCATCGTCCAGCATATGGAACCAGACCACTCCGCCAATATCATGAACTTTGTAAAAGCTTACCCCGATGCGAAGATTGTGTCTTCCGCAAAGGCTTTTGTCATGATGAAGAACTTCTTCGGCACTGATTTCGCTGATAAGCAGATTGTTGTCGGCGAGGGCGATACCCTCTCTCTCGGCAGACATACACTGACGTTCGTTACAGCTCCGATGGTTCACTGGCCTGAGGTCATCGTTACCTACGACAGCCTTGACAAGGTGCTTTTCTCTGCCGACGGATTCGGAAAATTCGGCGCTCTTGACGCTGACGAGGACTGGGCTTGTGAAGCAAGACGCTACTATATCGGTATCGTAGGAAAATACGGTGCACAGGTACAGGCTCTCCTGAAAAAAGCGTCGGGACTTGATATACAGACTATCTGCCCTCTTCACGGACCGATTCTTACAGAAAATCTCGGCTATTACATCGGTCTCTACAACACATGGTCAAGCTATCAGCCCGAGGAAGACGGAATTGTCATTGCATATACTTCCGTTTACGGGAATACTAAAAAGGCAGTTATGCAGCTCGCTGAAAAACTCAAGGCAAACGGCTGTCCCAAGGTTGTCGTGAACGACCTCGCCCGCTGTGACATGGCTGAGGCTGTTGAGGACGCTTTCAGATACAGCAAACTCGTGCTCGCTACCACGACCTATAACGCCGAAATCTTCCCTTTTATGAGAGAATTCATCACTCACCTCACCGAGCGTAATTACAGCAACCGCACCGTCGCTTTCATCGAAAACGGAAGCTGGGCTCCTCTTGCCGCCAAGGTAATGAAGGGTATGTTCGAGAAATCAAAGAATCTTACTTTCGCTGACACCACAGTGAAAATTCTCTCCGCCCTCAACGAGGAAAGTTCAGCACAGCTTAACACTCTCGCTGATGAGCTTTGTATGGAGTATCTCGCTCAGCAGGACTCTACCGCAAATAAAAACGACCTCTCCGCACTTTTCAATATCGGATACGGTCTCTACGTTGTAACATCAAACGACAGCAGAAATGATAACGGTCTTATCGTAAACACCGTTTCTCAGGTTACAAACACTCCCAACAGAATCGCCGTTACCATAAATAAGGAGAATTATTCTCACCACATAATAAAGCAGTCCGGTAAAATGAACGTGAACTGCCTTACCGTTGACGCTCCATATGCTGTGTTTGAGAAGTTCGGCTTCCGGAGTGGACGCAATATAAATAAATTTGAGGACTGTGAGCCTCTCCGTTCCGAAAACGGACTCGTCTTCCTGCCAAGACACATCAATTCATTCATGTCTCTCAAGGTCGTTCAGTATGTTGACCTCGACACTCACGGTATGTTCATCTGCGAAATTACCGAGTCGAGAGTTATCTCAAACGCCGAAACAATGACCTACAGCTATTATCTCGATAACGTCAAGCCCAAGCCAGAAACAGACGGCAAAAAGGGCTATGTCTGCAAAATATGCGGCTATGTCTACGAAGGTGACGAACTCCCCGAGGATATCGTCTGCCCTCTCTGCAAGCACGGTGCCGCTGATTTTGAACCTATAAAATAATTCAAGGAGGAAAACACTATGAAAAAGTATGTATGCGACGCCTGCGGTTGGGTTTACGACGAGGAGGCAGGTGCTCCCGAACTGGGAATCGCTCCCGGAACAAAATTTGAGGATCTCCCCGAGGATTTCGAATGTCCTCTGTGCGGTGTCGGCAAGGATATGTTCAGCGAAGAAGCATAATTGCTGCTGATACAGATTTAAAGGCGTATGCATCTGCATACGCCTTTTTTTATGATAATCTAGTATCTTACTGGCATAGCAGAGTCTTTTTCGGCATATTTTCAATTTTAACAATTCTCAAACATTTCAAAAACATCTCATAAACATAGTGCCTGTATAATAAAGCCATAATCCAAAACAACAAATCCAGGAGGACTTTATTATGAACAGAAATGATACAGAATTTATGGTGCAGAAAATCCGCACACAGTATATGGAAAAGGACAGCAGTGAGAAAAATCTTGATTTGCTTCGTGAACTTGATGCGGAAGTAAAACACCCTGCAAATGTATTTGGTTACGGTTTCGGCAGTATTTCCGCAATTATTATGGGTTCAGGAATGAGCCTTGTTATGACAGACATCGGTCAGCAGCTTGGCATTTCAAACACAATGCCTCTGGGTATTGTAATTGGTGTTGTCGGCATGCTTATGGCTATTGCAACATACCCGATATATAAGAATATTCTTGCTTCAAGAAAAGAAAAATACGCTGACAGAATTCTTGAACTCAGCGAAAGAATTATGAATGAGGAGAAGTGAAAATGAGTAAAGTTAAAGAGTTTTTCAAGGGTGCATTCGAGGATATGAAGGAAAGTGCAAAGGCACAGCACGAGGTTGACAAGGCTAATTTCGCCGCAGCTAAGGCAGAATCAAAGGCACAGTGGGAAGAAGCTAAAGCTATGAGCAACCCAAATAAGCGTAAAGCTATGATGCAGGCTGAGCGTGATAAACAGATTGCTGACGCAAATAAAAGAATTGCTGAAGCACAGGAACGCATTGAAATATCGAAGAAATAAAATCAACCGTGCTGAAAATCAAATCAGCACGGTTTTCTCATTTCACAAGTTCATCTTTCAGGTGCACTTTTACAATTGCTTGTATCCTGTACAGAATTTATACGGTAATTTTATGGCTTTCTTTATTTTCGATGCGGCTTTTTATATCCTTTGCAAAAATTAGCTTGAATATTGTCCTTACAGCAGGCTGAATGAAGAAAAGCTGTGTAAAGAACGCAAACGGGAAGTTGAAGCATACCAGCTTGAGCCATTCGGCAAGAAGTGTGAATATATTGAAGCCGCTCTGATAATCATAATAAAGAAATGCAGCTATAAGACTCATCGCAGGGCACATAATTCCTACAGTTGCACATATAATAGCTGTTTCAAAAAGTACGGGGTGAGTTTTGCGAGGGTCGAAAACCTTGCTTGCCAGCTTAAAGGAAAGAGGCGAGCCTAAAAGGTTTTCAAGTGTGTATGCAAGCACAAATTCGATAAGCACAACTGCCCATATCGGAACGTGCTTACCAAACACGGGAACACCGCCCATTTTATTTATTGCGGCAAGCACACTGCTTTCTCCCGTAAGCGTCATAAACATTCCGCCGTGGATTACATACAGACTGTAAAAGACGTAAGCGTGAACGGTAATCACAACTGTGATAAGTGCGAATATCATTCTTTGGAATTGATTTCTTGGCATAGTAAAACTCCTTTTCGGGCAATAAAAAACACACGCATAGTAAATCTGTACCGTAATCAGATTTACGCACCCGAAGGTGCAACGTGTGTCGTTTATAGCCATATTCTTTTTATATAATTATATCAGAAAATCGGATTAATTGCAATTCGCAAAGTTTATGAAAGTTTTCAATATCAGAGATATAAGGATTAGTAAAAAAGATAATGCGTGCAAAATCAAATATGCACGCATTTTTCTTAGTTAAGATAATCACCCACAGGACTTGTATTATACTGCTTGATAATCTTGATTATAACAGAGCCGTCATCCTGAACGGTTTCCTCTACAATTTTGTGCTGAGTCTTGTTTTTTTCAAGAGAATTCTTGTAATTTTCAACCTCAGCAAGAACCTGACGCTTGTTGAAATCATTGGATATGCCATCCTTGAGCATAAAATGAATGGTCTGGCATATACAAGCTGATTTGATACGTTTCATCTGCTCACCTCCCTCAAGCGGTTACGGATTGCAAAATCATAACGCTGAAAATATAAATGTGATGTTTACAGTAATAACTCCACATCATAGTTTTATTTTACCTTTTTTGTTCAGTTTTGTCAAAGGCAATTTTAACCAAAAATTCCGTATTTTATATTGACATTCATTTCATAAGCTCATCTGTAAGCCGTATGATTTCGGGAACGATTTTTTCTCGCTCCTTTTTTGTTACATAGCTGTAAAGCGGATATGCGGCAGATACCATAACAATTCCGACAATACCCACGATTATTCCCAACACGAACAGCTCTGTCCATACCATACACATAGACATTCCTGTTCCGAGAATAAGCGCACCGATAATTCCGACAACAAGAGAAATCACCGTGCCTTTTTGCGTTACGCCTGCGTCAAGACGGCGAAGCTGTTCCATTTTATCCGCCTCTTTCGGCACATATTTTTTTCGGATTTTCTTTATTTCCTCCTGCTCTTTGGCAGAGTAGGTATAGCTGAAAGTTTCCTTATTCTCCATTGGTATTATTCTCCATAATTTTCTTTATTTCTTTCGAGTTTTTTACTATGCTGTAAACTGACATTGTTACTATAACTATGCTCACGCCTGCACCTGTCAGCATAATAAAAATCTGCTTATTTTCGTCTGACATATCCTTGCCGAACTGTGAAAACATTGCCGTTTCCAGCGACAGCATCGAAACAAGTGCCGCCGCCATATTGATGATTTTCGCCATTGACATAACGGGACTTCCGAGCTTTCTGTATTTTATAAGATTGATAATTGCGAGGGTTGTAATGTAAAATGTGTATGCCGCCATTACATAAATAAGTATGCCGTGATATTCATATCCCTTGTTCTGATAAAGAATCATCAGCACCGCTCCCGACAGAGCAAGATTTACCGTCAGCAGAATGTATCCGCAAAGCCGTGAACGGCGAAGCTCCTTGAAGCGGTTTTCGCCGATACCGACACGGTTTACAAAACGCAGAAGCAGAAACCGCATTATCGCTAAAATCGTATAGTAAAAAGCAAGAACGAAAAACCAGGCCGTATGATAGAGAAAACCAGAAACAACATTAAATACAACGTACAGGAGATTAACTGCCAGAGAGCCATACAGTGAAACGTGAGTTCTGAATTTCATATCGGTCATAAATTTTTCGCCTACGGGATTTGAATAAACTTTTTCCTTTGCGGTACGGTAATGTTTTGGTATCACCTTTATACACCGCATAACAACAGTAGTCAGTGTGTAGAAAGAAAGCACATAGGTGAAGTAAGCGACAGGGTGTGCTTCATAACCGCCGATAAATGTGTAAACAAGAGCCACTGTACATATGGCCGAAAGCAAGGCGATTATCCACACAGGCGGATATAAGAGCTTAATCAGTTTTTTCCATTCCATTTATGTCACCCCTTCTGAGCCTTACGGTAAATGTACTGCCTTTTCCGACCTCGCTTTCAACGGCAATTTCTCCGTTCATAATATCAACCACACGCTTTACAAGGGCAAGTCCCAGTCCGTTGCCCTGCATAGTATGAGAGGTATCGCCTTGATAGAATTTTTCAAAGATGTGTGCACCTGTTTCGGGAGAAATTCCACAGCCTGTATCTGAGATTTTTACGGTTGCAAAATCATTATCAGCAGTGAGCTGTACCGAAACAGTTCCGCCGTTTTCAGTGAACTTGAACGCGTTGGAGAGAAGATTGTTCCACACAAGGGAAAGCAGTTCCGGGTCGGAATTGATGTTGATTTCGTCCTCAATGTCCGTTTCAATATCAATATCTTTCTGCTCCCAGATTTCCTCAAACTGCAATAGCGACTGACAAAGCTGTTCGCTTAAATCAAATCTTTTCGATACAGGAAAAATCTGCTGATTTTCCAGCTTGTTGAGCTTCAGAATATTGGTGATAAGACTTGCAAGTCTGCGTGAATTATCAGTAATTCCCTTTGCGTATTCAATACGCTTTTCATCGGACAAATCAGGAGATTGAAGCATTGTTCCGTAGTTCTGCATTACAGCAAGCGGAGTTTTAAGTTCGTGGGAAACATTGGCAATAAAGTCAGTACGCAGAGTTTCAACACTTCCTAATTCCTCTGCCATTTTGTTGAAGCAGTCAATGATGCTGTTGAAGCTTTCGTATGCATAATTATCCCCGAAAGACTCTATACGCACGGAAAAATCTCCGCTTGTGATTTTTTCGCCTGCGGAAATAATACGCTTTGTGGGACGTTCAACCATAAGCCTGCGACGTACTGCGTCAATAACCGTGAAAAGCAGGCTTATAAGCAGCACATTTCCGAAGGTAAGCTTTGCTGCCGCTGAAATATTCTCTTCAGTAAAAGTCAGGTCAAGAGTATCAGCCATTACCGATATAAACAGCGTCATACAGCAAGTTACAACAAATGCCGCAAGGAGAAAAAATACAAACCAGTTGTTAATGCCATGAAGAATCTTTCTTATATTCAGTTTCTTCATTTCAGCACCGCCTTGTATCCAAGTCCGTGCACTGTTACAATTTCAAAGTCTTTACACTCTGAAAGCTTACTGCGGAGTTTAGTCATATATACGTCAACTGTCCGAGGCCCTGACTCTGTATCAGCGTCCCAGAATTCATCCATAAGCTGAGTGCGTGTGAAAGTCTTTTTCGGATATGACAGAAGCTTGTAGAGAATGGAAAATTCTCTTGTCGTCATAGGTATCTCCTCGTCACCGAGATAAGCCGTGTGCTCGTCGGCGTCCATAACAAAGCTTCCTATTTCAAGTTTTCTGCTTGATACAATTTTTGCACGACGGAGAAGTGCACCGATACGCAGAAACAACTCGTCAAGGTCGATAGGCTTCACCATATAATCGTCAATTCCCACACGGTAGCCACGCTGTTTTGAGGCAAAATCGTCTCTTGCTGTCATAAACAAAATCGGGATTTCGTTATTCAGCGAGCGTACTGTTTTTGCAAACTCAAAGCCGTCAATTTCGGGCATCATAATATCCGAAACGATAAGGTCAAACACAGTTTCATACATAGCGTCGTAGGCTTCGTTTGCCGATAGACAGCCTGTTGCTTTGTAGCCACTGTTATTAAGAAAAGTGCATACAGTTTTATTCATTTCACGGTCGTCCTCAACCACTAATATCTTAAACATCGCTTTACCTCCGATGATTTTTCTTTTATATTAACACAGAAATGTTAAAGTTTTGTTTGCGTTTGAGCGTTACAAGAAAATTTTATCATAAAAAGCGGAGCTGTGTCAATGCACATACTCCGCCCGGCGTTTTATTCTATTATACCTTGTCCTTCTTTTTTGTCTGTTTTTTTAGTATAGCACCAACCTATTACAAGGCTTTATGAGGACAATGTTTCCGGTAAAATTTCTGATGAACGTTTTGAGATGATGTCGAAGAATTATGAAGCCGAGCAGAAGGAACTTCGATAGATTATTCCTGAACTATCTCTGTTTATTGAAGCAAGTGAGCAGAAAAAAGCTGACACAGAACACAGCAGATTGACATTTGCTTCCGTTTCAATGTTGCGGTCGCTGACAGTATGGTTTACGACAAAAAGAGAAAGGCTGCGTAGGATTTTCCTACGCAACCTTTCGTACATACGATAAAACTTCTTTATCGACCGCCCCTTAAATCGGAAGTGGCTTTTCTTTTCGTTTACCAAAGTACAGACTACTTCGGGCACGACGCATAAGCGTTGATTACTTGTTGAGGTTAGCCTCAATCTTATCGAGTACAGCATAGAGCTCAGCAGGAATATTGCCGCCCTTAGCTGCGATATCGTCGTTGTAGTATCTTCTCATCTCAGCGATTTCAGCCTTCCAGAGGTCGGAATCAACGTCGAGGAGCTTATCCATAACAGCAGGAGTTACCTCGTCCTCAATACCGTTAACATTGATGTCGCCCTTCTTGGGGATAAAGCCGATTGCTGTCTCCTCAGCCTCAACAGCGCCCTCACATCTCTTGATGATCCAGTCGAGAACACGCATGTTGTCACCGAAGCCGGGCCAGAGGAAGTTACCCTCTTCGTCCTTCTTGAACCAGTTTACGTTGAAGATCTTGGGAGCCTTGTCGCCGAGCTTCTCGCCCATTTCGAGCCAGTGTGCCCAGTAATCGCCTACGTTGTAGCCGATGAAAGGCTTCATAGCCATAGGATCGTGACGGAGTACGCCTACTGCACCTGCAGCAGCTGCTGTAGTCTCGGAAGAAACAGCAGAACCAACGTATGTACCGTGTGTCCAGTCGAATGACTGATATACAAGGGGAGTTGTTGAAGCACGACGTCCGCCGAATACGATAGCAGAAATCGGAACTCCCTCGGGATTATCGAACTCAGGTGAAATGCAGGGACAGTTTATAGCGGGAGATGTGAAACGTGAGTTGGGATGAGCAAGCTTCTTGCCCTCAGCAGTCCACTCCTTACCGTTTGTCTTGATACCTGTCCACTCAGTAGCGTCCTCGGGAGGATTCTTGTCAAGACCTTCCCACCAAACAGTGTTCTCTGTGTTGTTGAGAGCAACGTTTGTGAAGATGGAGTTCTTCATTGTGGAAGCAAGAGCGTTGTGGTTGGACTTTGCATTTGTTCCGGGAGCAACGCCGAAGAAGCCGTTCTCGGGGTTGATAGCATAGAGTCTGCCGTCCTTGCCGGGCTTGAGCCAAGCGATGTCGTCACCTACAGTGAACACCTTGTAGCCGTCCTTGAGGTATCCCTCGGGCGGAATGAGCATAGCGAGGTTTGTCTTTCCGCAAGCGGAAGGGAATGCAGCGCAGACATACTTTGTCTCGCCGTCGGGCTTCTGAACGCCGAGGATGAGCATGTGTTCAGCCATCCAGCCCTCGTTCTTACCCTGATATGAAGCGATACGGAGTGCAAAGCACTTCTTGGAAAGAATTACGTTTCCGCCGTATGCAGAGTTGATCGACCAGATTGTGTTGTCCTCGGGGAACTGAACGATGTATCTCTTTTCGGGATCAACGTCAGCCTTGGAGTGGAGACATCTTACGAAATCGTTGGAATCGCCGAGCTTATCGAAAGCTGCCTTACCCATTCTTGTCATGATGTTCATATTGAGAACAACGTAGATAGAGTCAGTAATCTCAACACCAACCTTGGAGATAGGTGATGTAACGGGACCCATTGAATAGGGAATGATATACATTGTCTGTCCCTTCATTACGCCATCGTACATGGGACGGAGCTTCGCGTACATCTCCTCGGGATCGCACCAGTTATTTGTAGGACCTGCGCCCTCTTTTGTCTTTGAGCAGATGAATGTTCTGTCCTCAACACGAGCAACGTCGTTCTCAGCAGTTCTGTGATAGAGACAGCCGGGAAGCTTCTCCTGATTGAGCCAGTACATCTTATTGGGATCGCCGTCGGGGAGCGAAGTTACCTCTTTTGTAAGTTCATCGAGCTGTTCCTGTGAACCGTCGATCCATACAACCTTGTCAGGCTTACAGAGAGCAATCATCTCTTCTACCCAGGCATTAACATTTGCATTGTTTGTCAGTGACATTGTAGTATACCTCCTGAAAAATGTGCGGAACCTGCAAGAAGCACTCGTTCCTCAAATACTATTATATACGATTTACGTCAACCTGTCAATAGCTGTCAATAATTTTTCAGTATTTCAGCAATTTCCGAACACAAATACATTTTTGACAAAAAACGAAAAGGGAACCCTGAGGTTCCCTTGACAGACCATTATTCAACTTTTATTCGTCCGACTCATCATCTTTCCCGTCGGTACGGAGTATTTCGACTATAACCTTTTCGACAGTCTGCTCCGTGACCTTGGACGCCGTAAGACGGAACACTCCTGTTTCCGCAGTTTCGCCCTCTTCCGGAAGATTTTCGAGAACATCCGTGAGCCAGCCTCCTACGGTTGTATAGTCAGTTTTCACCATATCCTCGTCGAGCCCGATGAAATCAAGCATATCACTTATGCTGAAATCGCCGGCAACCTCGTATTTATCGGGAGCAAGGCGAACCACATTTGCAATAATTTCGTCGTCCTCGTCGTAGATTTCACCGACAAGCTCCTCGATAATGTCCTCAAGCGTGACAATACCCTTTGTACCGCCGTACTGGTCGATAACAACTGCGAGATGCACCTTTGAACGCTGCATATCACGAAGCGCAGAGCTTATCCGCTTACTGTCGGCAATATGCGAAACGTCCTGTATAATCGAACTTATATCATCTCCGCCGCTCATAAGAAGCTTGAAGAACGACTTGCTCGTGATGATTCCGACGATATTATCAAGGCTTTTTTCGTATACAGGCAGTCGGGAATACATCTCACTGCCGAAAATTTCCTTGATTTCGTCAATGGTGGAATTGATTTCAATACCTGTGATTTTTGTTCTGGGGATAAGTATCTCGTTGACGGTAATTTCATCGAATTCAAGTGCACTCTTTACAAGCTCACTTTCCTGTTCTTCGATAACGCCTTCCTTTTCGATCTCGTCGATCATGTATTTCAGCTCATCTTCGGTAACTGTCGGAGACTCATCGCCCTTGAAAATCGACGTTGAAAGCTTATTGAGCGCCCACACAAACGGCTTGAAAACAACAACAAGAACCGAAAGAGGTGCTGCAAATAAAAGTGCGAGCTTTTCGGCATTTCTCTTAGCGTAGCTCTTCGGGAGAACCTCGCAGAAAACAAGAACGAGAATCGTTACAACAACAGTTGAGATAGCCGCACCGCTGCTGCCTATAAGGTCGATAAAAATGAGCGTGCTCACTGAAGATGTTGCAATATTAACGATATTATTACCAATCAGCACCGCTGTAAGCACATCGTCAAAGCGATTTGCAAGCTTCAGAGCTTTAGCAGCTTTTTTATTTCCCTGAGCCTCGTAATTTTTGAGTCGCAGCTTGTTAACGCTTGAATATGCGGTTTCCGTACCGGAAAAAAGTGCCGAAAAAACCATCATCACGATGACAAGAATAATTTTACTTATGTCCGAACTGTCCATAAAAACCCCTTTTTTCATTAAAATTCACAATGCACAGCCCACAATTGACCTTCTCAACAAAGCTTATGCATTATGTGCTATGCATTATGAATTGAAAGAGAGCCGCCCCAAGGGAACGGCTCTCCTGAAATCATAAGTAGTGACCTCACCCGTTGGTGAGACGAAATTACTTGATCTCGATTGTAGCGCCGGCAGCCTCGAACTTCTCCTTGAGCTCGTTAGCCTCTGCCTCAGAAACGCCTTCCTTGATTGTTTTAGGAGCTGCCTCAACAACTTCCTTAGCTTCCTTAAGGCCGAGACCGAGAACTTCCTTAGCAACCTTGATAACGCCCATCTTAGCATCACCGAAGGAAGCAAGAACTACGTCGAACTCTGTCTTAACAGCCTCGCCGCCTGCAGCAGCGCCGCCTGCAGCAGGAGCAGCAGCAACCATTGCTGTTACACCGAATTCTTCCTGAATAGCGTCTACAAGCTCTGCAAGCTCGAGAACTGAAAGTGTCTTGATATCTTCAACGAATTTTGTGATCTTCTCTGAAGCCATGATAATAATCTCCTTTATAATTATTTGCCGTTTTTACGGCTGATTTTTCCCGTATTTTACGGATTCAAGCTGCGGACACATTGTCCATTGCGTCGTTATGCAGATAATCAGGCAGCTTCTTCTGATTTCTTGTCTGCAACAGCCTTGAGTGTAGCTGCGAGCTTCTGCATAGGACCCTGCAGTGAGCCAACGAGCTGAGCAAGGAGTACGTCCTTTGAAGGAATCTTGGAAAGAGCAATAACGCCGTTAGCGTCATAAACCTCACCCTCAACGTAACCTGCCTTGAGATTGAACTTTTCTTCGCCTGCCTTCTCAGCAAACTTACCGAGAACTCTTGCAGGAGCAGTCTGATCGTCGTTTGAAACAGCGAGAGCGGTTGTACCGTTCAGAGCCTCTTCAAAACCTTCAATACCGCAGTTCTGGAATGCACGGAGGAGCAGAGTGTTCTTTTCTACGAAGTAGTTAACGCCTGCCTCACGAAGCTCACGTCTGAGCTTTGTATCCTCCTCAACGGTGATACCCTTGTAATCAACGAGAACACCGGAAACGGAAGCCTTGATAAGGTCTGTAAGCTTTTCAACCTTAGCCTTCTTAGCTTCAAGTACAGCATTGCTTGGCATTGTGTATTCACCTCCGAATAGTTGATCTACCGTATCCGAAACAACAAAAAATGTCTTCCCGACAGCACGGAAAGACATTGATAATTCCTATCAATTGTGATTCCTCGGCGGGTCTTACGGATAAATCCTGCCAGCTGTCTTTAGAATACGATATGTACTGTGAAAATCACAGCTTTTATATTATATCACGACTTTTTTCTTTTGTCAAGCACTTTTTGAAATTTTTCCAAATATTTTGAAGTCCCTCATCCCCGCCATTTACGTAATGCACTTGACAAACCATTGCACGGGATGTAAAATAATTATATCATATCTTAAAAGGAGCATCCTATGATAAATCTTAAACCGAAAATGTTTGATGAAGCTTCAAAATCACATGCTTCTCCGAACCTTGCCGTTCAGCTTATTTCATTTGTTGTACTTTTTCTTGTCATATATCTTGCGGAATCCATAGTCCCCGCAATCCTCTCATACCAGCCCCTTATGGACATCCTCACGGAACAGGGAAAGCTTGACGAAGGTCAGAAGCTTTCAATCAGTGAAGCTATCGAGTATTCCGCAAAATTAACCGAATCACCCAGAATTATGATTTCTATGCTTATAAGCACCGTCGCAGGAACGCTTCTGAGTATATTCTACTGCCGTTTCATCGAAATGCGTACCGTCAGCTCAATGGGAGTACGGAAACGTCGTCTTGTTCCGAACTACTTTATCGGAATCGGAGTCGGACTCCTCATGATGACCACTATCACCATGCTGACCGTCCTCTCAGGTGCAAACAGCATAAAGCTATGCTCAGACATAAACGTGAAAATCATTCTCCTGTTTCTTCTCGGATTCTTCTTTCAGGGAATGAGCGAGGAATTCATTTTCCGTGGCTGCCTCATGAACTCTGTCGGCGGAAAGCACTCCCCTTATCTCGCAATCGCTATAAGCTCTGTTGCATTTGCGGCAGCTCACCTCGCAAACCCCGGAATCTCCGTCCTCGCAATGATAAACCTCACCCTTTTCGGAGTCTTTGCGGCGGTATACATGATATATTTCGACGACATCTGGGGTGTCTGTGCCATCCACAGTATATGGAATTTCTCTCAGGGAAATATCTTCGGAATCAGCGTAAGCGGTTCTGTCAACGCCGAATCCGTGTTCCGTACCGTCAACAAATCAGATTCGGCTGTTCTCAACGGCGGAAACTTCGGAATCGAAGGCAGTATCTTCACTACGCTCGTCCTCTGTGCAGGCACCGCAGTCATGCTCCTTCTTATAAAGAAAAAACAGTCCCCGAAAACAAAATAAACCGGAATCAGCCTTTGACTGTAAAAGCACTACAGTCAAAGGCTGATTTTATCAGTCGTCGCCGACGATTTTTTCGTAATTTGCTTCTTCTTCCTGTTCTTTTGCAAGCGCATTTGCCTTCTTCGCACCTGACGAAGCTCTTTTCTTGGCTCTTGCCATAAGGACGATTCCAAAAACAACAGCTGCGGCGATAAGTCCTACAGAAATAACGATAAATGCTATTCTTTTGATATTCTTATCGGAAATCGTGTAATCGAGCGAGGAAGACTTCGCATATTTCTCGCCTGCCGTACCCGAAACGACACTCATAGAAAAGTCCTCAACCTTTACAAGCTGTCCCTCCGACGCTGTGAATCCGAATGCATTTGCACCGATAGTCTTCACGCTTTTCGGAATACTTACGTTTTTAAGCTCGGGACAGTACATGAATGCACTTTCTCCGATAATCTCCACGCCCTCCGGAATAACGATTCTGTTAAGCTTATAGTTTGCCGAAAATGCTCCTGCAGCGATTTCATTCAATGTGGACGGAAGCAGAAGTGATTCTACCGACGAAAAACTGAATGCTCCCTCTCCGATGTACTCAATTCCCTCGGAAAAATTTATCTTTGCCAGCGAAGAACCGATTCCTGCTGCACCAAGCGTCTGCGAAGCAAATGCTCCGTATTCGATTTTTTTAACCGAACCGGGAATCGTAAGCTCGGTAATTCCCGGACAAGCCGAAAACGCTCCGGCTCTTACAAGCGTAACCGTTGAAGGAATTGCAATTGCTCCCTCAAGCTTTGATACGCCGCATATAACCTCGGACTTATGAGCGTCCATAAGCATATTGTCTTCACAGACAAACGCTCCGCACCCCTCTGCGTCAAAGGAATTTATCGAAAGCATTTCGCCAAACGCCATGTCGCCTATCGAAACAAGAGAATCCGGAAGCTTTACTTCGCTGAGACTTGTACACTGATAGAATGCATAGTCCCCTATCTTGGTGATATTGTCGGGAATCACCACTTCCTTCAGACGGTCGCACTTTCTGAATGTTCCTGCAGGAATCTCACCGATACTCGCTGAAATCTCAACACTTTCCACTTTCGAACAGCCTGCAAAAGCGTTTTCGCCGAGAGTCTCAAGATTCTTCGAAAGCTTGATTTTTTTAGCTCCCGTACAGCCAAGGAATGCATTGTTTCCGATGCTTTTTACAGTATCGGGGATGATGATTTCTGCGATACCGTCACACCCTGCAAATGCTTCATCTCCGATACCTACAATGCGTACTCCGTTCTGAACATCGGGAATCTCTGTAATGAGGTCGGCAATGCATTTTGTGATTATGAGTCCTTCATCGACCTTGCTGTATTGAAACGAACCGTCAGCAATTACGTCTGTCGGACCTGCAAGGTCGTCGGCATTTGATACAAACGCCGTCAACGACGGAATCGTCATAAATGCACCCAGAACCGCTGCGGTTATTTTTTTAAGCTTCATTTTCTTTATCCTCCACCTCGTCGGAATCATCTCCGACAATCTTATCTCCGGCATCAAGCTTTGGTTCTTTTTCAGCCTTTTTGCGGCGTTTTTCCTCAGCCTTACCGCTAAGCTCATCAGCTTCCTTCTTTTTGCGTATTTTCTTGCCGATAAGCAGTCCCAGAACCGCAAGAACAGCTGCGCCTATCGCACCGCCGAGTATTCCCAGCATTACGATTCGTACATTTTTATCGCCTATGCGTACCGTGCCCGAAATGACCTCTATTCCTTTTTCCTTTGCAAAATCATATGCAGCGGAATTCTTCGGTGCATAAAGCTTTATTCCTTCACTCAGCACGTCCACATTCTCTCCGTCAGTAGACTGTTCATTGTATCTGAAACCGAAAGCGTAATCCCCGATAGTTTTAAGCTTCTTGAAAGCTCTGATCGACTTAAGACTCGGACAGTTGTACACCGCATACTTTTCAAGCTCTGTAAGGTTCTTCGAAAGCACCATATCCTCGATTGCAGAACAGTTGATGAAAGCGTCAACCTGAACCTTTTTTACGGAATCAGGCATTTTATACACCTTGTCGGGACGTGAAGAAGGATACACAACAAGCTCCGTCTTGTCCTTGTTGAAGAGTACACCGTCAACAGACGAATAATTTCCGTTTCCGTCCGTAACATTTATCTCCTCAAGAGTAAGACAGTCCACAAAAAGATTCGGTTCAAAATCAGTGCAGTTTCCGGAAAGAGTAACTTTTTTCAGATTGGGACAGCTGTCAAAAGCATGACCGCCGATGGCTTTTGCTCCGCCTGCATTGAATTCCTCAAGAGCCGTACAGCTGTCGAATGAATAGTTTCCGATAACCTGAACACTCTGCGGCAGGACAATCTTTTTCAGATTTTCACACTTATAAAATGCCATTTCACGGATGAGCTTTACTGTCTCAGGGAGAATAATCTCCTCAGATTTGCACGACTGGAAAGCTGCAGGATATATTGCCGTAACATTGAGTCCGCCAAGCTTTTCGGGAACTGTCAGCACCTTATCCTCAGCGGCACAAAGCATGATTACAGCCTCCCCGTTGACAACGGCATAGCTGTATTCGCCCTCTCTCACCTGTTCGAGATTAAGAAGTTCCTCTTCCTCTTCTGCCTCATCTTCCGTCTTGAAAGTAAAATTATTCTGATAATCGTATTCTGCGTCCGAGTCGGTGCAGTATGCTTGGACAGCCGAACCGTAAGTTCCGATAATTACGAAATCATCGTCGGCAACTTCTTCTCCTGCCGTATTGAGATAGTAACCGAATGCACAGTAGCCTATGTCTGTAACGCTCGGCGGAACAATAATCTTTTTAAGTCCCGTTGATGTGAACGCACTCTGTCCGACAACTTCAAGCTTGGACGGAAGTTTTATGTCAGTAAGACGCTTACAGTTTATAAAAGCTCCGCCGCTGATTTCATAAAGGGTTTCGGGCAGAAGAACCTCGGAGAGATTCTTGCAGTCCGCAAAAGCCATCATTCCTATGCCTACAAGCTTTGTCTTGCTGAAATCATATGATTCGATATTCTCATTGAAGCTGAGTGCGTGGTTTCCCATTGACACAAGTGTTGTCGGGAACTTTATTTCACGAAGCTTCGTGTTGTAAAGTGCTACCGAGCCTATCGACTCTACTCCCTCGGGCAGAGTGAAGCTGTCTCCGTTCTTTGCCATCGGATAGCATATGAGCTTCTTTTTATCCTTTGAGTAGAGGATTCCGTCCTCGGAAACAAAGTCTTTACAAGTGCCGTCGATATTTACAGCGGTAAGCTTTTCACAGTATAAAAACGGGTTTTCTACCGAAATATATTCAAGTGTTGCGGGAAGAGTAATTGTCTCAAAATTATTATTTTCGTAATCCTTTCCGAAGGCAGTCTTTCCAAGCTCGGAAACCGTGTAGCCGTCGATTGACGAAGGAACTGTGAGTTCCTTATCGGCGGAGGTGCAGTCCTCGATTGAAATTTTTCCATCGCTCAGTACCTGATATTTATAATCACCCGAAGTAACAAGCTCATCCTGAGCCTGTGTTTCTGCCTCAGTTGCTTCGGTTGAGGCTGTTACGGTATTTTCCTCGTTATCCGCATGGACAGTGCTCCAGGGCATGGATGACGCACATATCGCCATCGCAGCAATAAATGCGGCGGTTTTTTTATGTATTTTCATATTATTCTCCGTTCTGCCGCCTGCAAGACGGCGCATATATCTTATTTTATTGTACCACATTCCGTCGATTATTGCAAGAAATTTCACTTATTTTTCAAAGAATCCACAAAATATTCAAAAAGAGGAAGCCCTTTCAGGCTTCCGCAAGACAGTCAAAAAAGTCAGATTTCAGGAATAATGTATGCGGATGCCCAATGGGCATCCCTACAATCGGGATGTTCTGCGTATATAAGTGTAGGGACGACCATTGGTCGTCCGCAAATGGTCATATTTATCAGCAAACTGAAGGAAGCCCTTTCAGGCTTCCTCACATTCTGCATGCTGCTGCAATTTATCCGATTTTCCAGATATTTTCCGCATAATCAGCTATTGTACGGTCAGAACTGAACTTGCCCGCATTGCACATGTTAAGCCACTGCTTACGTGCAAAACCAAGTCTGTCCGAACCGTAATCCCCCAGACATTCAAGCTTCTTTTCAACGTAGCTTCTGAGGTCACCCAGCAGATAATAATGGTCGGGAGCATGCCAGCTCGCTCCGTCAAGAAGCGACGAATAAAGCTCACGGAATGCACCGCTTCCGCCGTCGGAAACAGTTCCGTCGATAAGCGAACTTACAACTCTCTTGATCATGGGATCCTCCGCAAAGAGCTTGCGGCTGTCGTACTCGGGGACGATTTTTTCAAGGTCCTCGACTCTTGCACCGAAAATGTAGTTGTTCTCCTCGCCTGCCTCCTGAACGATCTCAATATTCGCACCGTCATATGTTCCCAGAGTTACAGCACCATTGAGCATGAGCTTCATATTGCCCGTACCCGAAGCCTCGGTTCCTGCCGTTGAAATCTGTTCGGAAACGTCTGCCGCTGCCACAAGCTTCTCGGCATAGGAAACATTGTAGTTCTGGACAAAAACAACCTTCAGAATATCCTTGGTGTCAGGGTCGGACGAAACAAGTCTTCCGATTTCGTTGATATACTTGATAATCGCCTTTGCACGCTTGTAACCGGGTGCGGACTTCGCTCCGAAAATAAATGTCGTGGGAGTGAAATCCGTAATGCTGCCGTCCTTGATTCCGTAGTAAATCCACAGAATCGAAAACGCATTCAGAAGCTGACGCTTGTACTCGTGAAGACGCTTTATCTGAATGTCGAAAACGTGGTCGGGATTGACGTCAACGCCTTCTCTTTCGGCAATAAACCGTGAAAGCTGAATTTTCTTCGTCCTTTTTATATCCATGAAACGTCCGAGGACATCGCTGCTGTCAGAGTATTTTTCAAGCTCCCTGAGATTATCAAGCTTCACAACCCAGTCGTCATTTCCGAGAAGCTCCGTAATCATATCGGAAAGCTCCCTGTTGCACAGCGCAAGCCAGCGACGCTGTGTGATGCCGTTTGTTTCGTTGCGGAAACGCTCCGGATAAACGCTGTACCAGTCGGCAAGAACCGTGTCCCTGAGAATCTGCGTGTGAATCTCCGCAACTCCGTTGATGTGGCTTGACGCATAGCACGCCATGTCTGCCATGTGGATAAGTTCTCCCTTGATAATCTTCATGCGGTCGATCTTCTCACGCTGTTCGCCCTTGACGTACAGCTCTGCAATAAGCTCCTCATTGATCTGAATGATGATTTCGTAGATTCTCGGGAGAAGCTCCTCAACAAGTCCCGTCCACCACTTCTCAAGAGCCTCCTGCATAACGGTATGGTTCGTGTAGTTGAACACTTTCTTCGCAATTTCAAGAGCTTTTCCGAAGCTGTAACCCTCGTCGTCCACAAGCTGACGTATAAGCTCGGGAATTGAAATTACAGGGTGAGTGTCGTTAAGCTGAATTGTCACGTAATCGGCAAGATTGTCGAGCGTTCCGAAGCGTGACTTATGCTTTCTGAGAATGTCCGTCAGCGACGCACAGCTGAAGAAGTACTGCTGTTTCAGACGAAGCTTTTTTCCCTCGTTTGTATCGTCGTTGGGATAAAGCACACGTGAAATATCCTCTGCAAGAATCTTATCCTTTGAAGCTTCAAGATAATTCTGATTATTGAAAGTCTCGAAGTCAAATTCCTTTAACGGTTCAGCCTGCCAGAGTCGCAGAGTACCGATATTGTCGGTCTTGCAGCCGAAAACCGGCATATCATACGGAACTGCAAAAACAGTCTGTCCGTTGAATTTCACAAGAACCGCCTCATCTCTGCGAACCGACCACGGATCGCCTGCCCTTGACCAATCATCAGCCTCCTCATGCTGGAAACCGTCAACAATGGTCTGCTTGAAAAGTCCGTATTTATAGCGGATTCCGTAGCCGTCAAGCGGCAGACCGAGAGTAGCCGCACTGTCAAGGAAGCACGCCGCAAGTCGTCCGAGACCACCGTTTCCGAGCGCAGCGTCCTCAATCTCCTCAAACTCCGACATATCAAAACTGAAATCCTTTTTCAGAACATCGGCAACCTCGTCGTAGATTCCAAGACACAGCAGGTTGTTCTGAATGGCTCTTCCCACGAGAAATTCCATGGAAAGATATGCGGCACGTCTGCCCGAAAGATGCTTTTCACGGCTTTCGTCCCACTGTTCGGCGTACATCTCCATTACAGCCTCTCCGACCGCATTGTGAACCTCGTTTTCGGAGTCACCACGCCATTTTTTCAGCTTTTCTGCTAATTTCGCCCTGAACAATTCTTTATCCATTTTCATATCCTCCGAATCAAATTTTATCTGTTGTACAGTTTATTCAGCCTGCGTATTTTCTTTGCAAGCTCAGGTGTGAAGTCGCTCTCCTGCGTTCTGAACTGCCAGTTGCAGCCGAGGGTTGACGGCTTGTTCATACGTCCCGAAGCATCGCTTCCGAGAAAGTCCTGAATCTGTGCCGAGGCAACCTCAGCAACACTCGCCCATGCCGCACGTACTACCGCCATCGGAATTTCACCCTTCTTGCGTACATTAAGGTATTTTTTTGCGAATTTCAGCGACTTCGGAGACATTGAGCCTACCCAGCCAACAAGAGTTTCGTTGTCGTGGGTACCTGTGTAGGCAAAGCAGTTTGTCGTTGTGAAATTATGCGGAAGATGCTCGTTTTCACCATTATCAAATCCGAACTGAAGCACCTTCATGCCCGGATATCCACAGTTATTCAGCATCTCCCGAACCTCAGGCGTAATGAATCCGAGGTCTTCCGCTATTACATTAAGTCTTCCCAGCTTCTCCTCAGCTATGCGGAAAAGCTCGTAATCGGGTCCCTTGCACCACTCGCCCACTGTAGCGTCCTCGTTGCCGTAAGGGATTGCATAATAGCTCTCAAAGCCTCTGAAATGGTCTATGCGGACTATGTCGTAAAGCTCCGCCGACGCTCTGATTCGCTCAATCCACCAGCTGTAGCCTGTCTTTTTATGGTACTCCCAGTCGTACAGAGGATTGCCCCAGAGCTGTCCCGTAGGAGAAAACTCGTCGGGAGGACAGCCTGCAACAGCTATGGGACGGCGTTTTCTGTCAAAACGGAAAAGCTTCGGAGTCGCCCACGCCTCCACGCTGTCGAGTGCACAATATATCGGAATATCGCCGATTATTTCGATTCCGTTTTCGTTTGCATATGCTTTGAGGACGGTCCACTGACGGCTGAACTGGAACTGTATGAACTTATAGAATCCGATTTCATTTTTCAGAGTCCTTTTTGCGGCTGAAAGCGCCTTTGGACGATGCATGGCAAGGTCACTCTCCCACTCATACCACGGTTTTCCGTCGTTCTGAGCCTTGAGCGCCATGAACAGCGCATACTCGTCAAGCCACGCCTTGTTTTTGTCGCAGAAGCTTCTGTATGCGGGGAATTTCGCAGGTCTGAAGCGTTCATACGCCTTGCCGAGAACACCGAAGCAAAGTTCGTAAATCAGGGCATAGTCCACCTTATCGGGAACGCTCTCCCACGTAAGCGAAGCATAGTCCTCACGTTCAAGGAGACCGTCGCCTTCAAGGATTTCGAAGTCGATAAAATAGGGATTCCCTGCGTATACCGAAAACGACTGATACGGTGAATCTCCGTAGCTTGTCGGGGAAAGCGGCAGTATCTGCCAGCATTTTACGCCTGCACTTTTGAGAAAGTCCACAAAAGCAAAGGCATGCTTTCCCATTTTTCCGATACCGTACTCCGACGGCAGACTTGAAATATGCATTAATATGCAGCTTTTTCTCATTTTATACACCTCTGTTGGAATGTTTTCCGCATAGACGGCGGAACGTGCATATTCCGGAAATATATGCAGATAATAAGCGGGAAATACAATTCAGCCGCATAATTACCTGCTGAAAGACGCCTTGTCACGGACGTCTGAAACCACTAAGAAACGAGGTCATGAAAATGAAACTTTCACAATTCACATTCGCCTTTCTTATGGGCTTTTTTATTTACAGTCTGATTGAAATTGTCTGTCGTGGCTTTACTCACTGGACGATGTCACTTACAGGCGGTCTTGTTCTCGCACTGCTCTACGCCGTCAACAGCCGACGCACCATAACTCTGATAAGGAGCTGTTTTGCAGGCTCTCTTATCATTACGGCACTCGAATTTGCCGTAGGAGTTTTCGACAACCTTATTATGGACTGGAATGTATGGGATTACTCTGATATGCCGCTGAATCTTCTCGGACAGATATGCCTTCCGTTCACGGGACTGTGGTTTGCACTGTGCATACCTGCATACTTCCTCTGCCGGTTCATCCGCTGCCGCTTCAGCAGCAGCCACTCCCATGAAGATTCTCACGCCGCATAGCTTCCAATCAGACAAAAAAGGCTGTTCCTTATGAAGAACAGCCTTTTCTTTTTGGAATTAATAGTTCTTGTTGGAATCTGCGTTGAAGAAATTATTGCTGCTTTCTGTATAGTAGTCGTTGGGTTCAAGAGACATGAAATCGTCATCCTCAACATCGGGAAGTCTTGCACCGCAGCGTCCGCAGAACTGGAAGCGTTCATTAACCTCTGCATCACATTTAGGGCAGATCTTATAGCCTCTGATTCCGTTAAGCTCAAATCTCATCTTCTTGATTCTTCTGCGTCTTGTATCGATGTCGTCACAGAGAACCTTGAGTGAAGCGGGATCCTCATTGGGGTTCTTATAGTATTTCTTACCGATATCGGTAAAAATTTCTACAATTCTTTCCTCCTCATAAAGGATCTTTCTTTTGAGGTTATTAGCCTCTGACATATTTTTAGCCTTTTCAGAAACGCCTCTGCTTGCGTCGCTGAATTTTCCGAGAATACTCATTTCATATCACTCCTGCCGTACAATTTTCTCGTTAGCTCTGAATTCTATTATACATCATTTCATGAAAAGTTGTCAAGTGTTTTCAAAACAAAAAAGTCATCAGACAACTTTTTTGTGCAATTATCACATTTCCGCAATATCATTTTCGGTAAGCTGAATAACACCTGCATTTGTGAGAACTGATTCGGCATGAGCGTTATCGTCAACTCTTATAACAAATGACACTGCCTTGTCGGATGTTCCGAGAAACGCATAGAGGTACTCTACATTTACATTTTCCTCACCGAGAATATTGAGAACACGGCTGAGCTGTCCCGGAGAATCGGGAATAGAGATTGCTACAACCTCGGTAACCGTTACGGCATATGACGCACCTCTCAGAACATCAACGGTCTTTTCGGTGTCATTGGCAATCATTCTTACAATACCGAAGTCACTTGTATCTGCAAGACTGAGTGCTCTGAGGTTAATCCTGTTTTCTCTGAGGGTATTCAATACTCCTGCAAGATTGTTCGGCTTATTATCCACAAATACTGAAATCTGTTTTACGTTTGACATAGATATACCTCCTTCAATAATCAATTATGAAATGTAATTAATGTGTCCTCAATAACCGCCGTCAGGCGGGCTTTGTGCGGTGTTGCCTTAAGTTAATGAGCAGACATTAATTATTCCTCATACATAACAAGGGCAGAAAAGTTGTCTCTGTACTCGTTTGCGTGGGTCTGTGCATCGTGGCACATAGCGGATGAAGTGCTGTACTTTATGTTGATGACCTTGACTGTGGAAATAAACTGGTTAAGCTCGTTCTCAAATGTAACGAATCTTGTGTAGCTGTCCTGCTCAGGCATTGAGTTTGTGGAGAAAATTTTAACCTTCATAATAACACCTCATTAATTCTTTTTTATTTTCAACCGCTTTTTCTGCGGCCGTTGAACATTAATCGTGGAGCTTACGTCTGTCGATAACACGTACAGCCTTGCCCTCGCTTCTTGTAATCGACTTGGGAGTTACAAGATGAACCTTCGGGTTGATACCTATCATCGCCTTCATTGCTTCAGCAAGGAGTCTCTCCTGCTTCTGCATATCCTTTACCTTATCGGAGAGCTGGTCGGGATTCATCTCAACACTTACGTCAATAGTGTCGTTGTTGTTAACACGGTCAACCTCGATGAGATAGTTCGGAGAATAGCCCTGCTCAATGAGCACTGCCTCGATCTGTGACGGGAACACGTTTACGCCACGGATAATCATCATATCGTCGCTTCTGCCCATAGGCTTTGCCATTTTGATGAGCGTTCTTCCGCATGAGCACTTCTTTCTGCTCAGTACGCAGAGGTCTCTTGTTCTGTATCTGAGAAGCGGGAACGCTTCCTTTGTAATACTTGTGAAAACAAGCTCTCCTACTGAACCCTCAGGAAGCACCTCACCTGTATCAGGGTCGATAATCTCAGGGATGAAGTGGTCCTCATTGATATGCATGCCGGTCTGCTCCGAGCACTCAAACGACACGCCGGGACCGCTTGTTTCGGTAAGACCGTATATATCATAAGCCTTGATTCCGAGTGATTTCTCAATAGAACGTCTCATTTCCTCTGTCCACGGCTCTGCACCGAAAATACCTGCCTTAAGCTTTATATCATCCGTTGTGAGACCCATATCGTGGAGAGTTTCACCGATGTAAGCCGCATATGAAGGAGTACAGCAGATAATCGTTGCACCCATATCACGCATAAACTGAATCTGACGCTCTGTATTGCCCGAAGACATGGGAAGTGTAAGACAGCCTACCTTGTGTGAACCGCCGTCAAGTCCGGGACCGCCCGTAAAGAGTCCGTAACCGTAGCATACCTGACATACATCGTCCTTTGTGCCGCCGACAGCAGTAATGGCTCTTGCACAGCAGTCGTGCCAGAGGTCGATATCGTTCTTTGTGTAGAATGCCACAACACGCTTGCCTGTTGTTCCGCTTGTAGAGTGGATCTCAGTACACTCAGAAAGCGGCTTTGCAAGAAGTCCGTAGGGATAAGCGTCACGAAGATCAGCTTTTGTAAGGAAAGGAAGCTTGTGAAGGTCGTCTGTGGACCTGATGTCATCGGGAGTAACCCCCTTTTCGTCCATAAGGTCACGGTAATACTTCACGTTTTCGTACACGTGCTTTACCTGTGCCACAAGACGCTCGTCCTGAAGCTTCTTCATGTCCTCACGGGACATACACTCAATTTCTTGATTCCAATAGTTTTCCATTGGTTTTTCAACTCCTTGTTATATAGATGAACATAATTCATCGGATTACAGAAGCGTTTTTCAGTTCGCTCCGTATGTGCATTGATTATAGAGTTCAGCCTGCATTTCTGCCAAGCTCAAAAGCCTTCTTATTCAGTTCAAGGAACTTCGGAGGAACACACTGCTCTACTGCCTTGTTCCACACTTCCTCTGAAAATTCGGTACGCTTTGAGAATGCTCCCATAAGCACTACGTTTGAAGCCTTTGCGGTACCTGCCTCCTCGGCAAGACTGAGAGCGTCAACAGCGACGATTTCTCCGCACTTCTCCCTGAGCTTCTCAACAAGTCCCTCAGGATACTCCGCAGCACCTGTGATGACAGGCATAGGGTCTATCTGCTGAGTTGATGTGATGAGAGTTCCGCCCTTTTTGAGGTAGGGAAGACATCTTGCAGCTTCAAGAAGCTCGAATGCGATAACAGCGTCAGCCTCGCCCTTTTCGATTACGGGAGAGTACACCTTCTCGCCGTATTTTACATATGTAACAACGGAACCGCCTCTCTGGCTCATTCCGTGAACCTCGCTCACCTTTACGTCATAGCCCTGTGCAAGAAGCACGCTTCCGAGAAGTCTTGAAGCAAGCAGTGAACCCTGTCCGCCGACGCCTACTATCATTATTGATTTTGTATCCATACCAAATTTACTCCTTATCGTTATTCCCTGTCCGATTGCAGTCAGACAGAAATTTATTCATCTCATCAAGAGCCTCACGTGCGATTTTCCGTACTTCGGACTTATGCCTGAAGCTTTCGATGAGTCTGTATATCACATATCCGCAGAGCATAACGCCTGCTCCGCTTAGTTTAAAGTCCTTTTTCATTGTCATATGCCACGAATAAGCTCGAGGTCACCGTCAACAAATCCGATTCCGACAGGCTTTGAGCCGATTACCGAGGAATATTTTCCGTTTTCAAGATAATCCTCTGCCCAGCCTGTAATGAGCTTCTGTGCGGCTTTCCAGTCCTTATCTTCCTCGTCGGAAAGCTCAACGCAGAATATGTCTTCTTCTGATGACCAGCACTCCTCGCACGCCCAGTCAGGGGCGGCAGCGTCAAAAGCCTCGCACGCTACAAGCTGAACACCATAGACGCTGTCCTCGACAGACTCCTCATAGAGGTTGAAGCAGTATGCCAGCGTTTCGTCGGGCATATCGTTATTTTCAAGCAGATTGTCAAGCCAGTTGGCAAAAGCATCATATATTTCTACCTGTATCATTCCTTTTCCCTCTTTGTTTTCTTAAATCTGAAAAGTTCAAGCTTTCCGCACTCGGGGCACTCATAAATACTTGTGGTAAGCGAACCCGAAAGCAAGTTATCCCAATCGCCTGTTATCCAGCCTGTACGTCCAAGCTGAGTTCTTTTCGTCCCCATATATCTCATTAAAATGTTGCAGTAAGGACAGGTTATTTTTCTGATTTTCATAATTTCACCCCATTTTATTACCGCTTACAGAATAGCACCTATCTTGCACTGCTCCTGACAGATTCCGCAGCCAACGCACTGTGTATGGTCGATAACAGCCTTTCCGTCCTTCATGGAAATTGCGGGACAGCCAAGCTTCATGCACATCTTACAGCCAACGCACTTGTCAGCGTCCACCTTGACGGGAGCGTTGTGCTTGACGTATTTGAGAAGTGCACAAGGTCTGCGTGAAATGATAACAGAAGCCTCGTCTGCTGCAAGTTCCTCCTTGATAGCAGCCTCTGTCTCGGCAAGCTTGTATGGGTCTACAACACGTACACGCTTGATTCCGATAGCCTTGCAGAGCTCCTCAAGATTAACGGCAGCGGCAGGATCTCCCTTGAGATTCTTACCTGTTGTGGGGTTCTGCTGGTGACCTGTCATGCCTGTGATAGAGTTATCAAGAATGATAACGGTTGAATTTGAATTGTTGTATGCGATGTTCACAAGACCTGTCATACCGCTGTGCATGAAGGTAGAATCGCCGATAACGGCAACACTCTTGTGCTCGCTCTCTGCACCTCTTGCCTTGTTAAAGCCGTGGAGTCCGGAAATTGAAGCTCCCATGCAGATTGTTGTGTCAATAGCGTTAAGCGGAGCCACAGCACCAAGCGTATAGCATCCGATGTCGCCCGAAACAGTCACGCCGAGCTTCTTGAGACAGTAGAACAGTCCACGATGAGGACAGCCTGCACACATTACTGGAGGACGTACAGGAATTGCGTCGTCAAGCGCTACAAACTCCTTCTTCTCCCCGAGAAGCTTCTCCGCAATTACAGACTGATTGATTTCACCGATACAGCCGAAAATCTCCTTGCCTTCAACATTGGTTACACCGATATTGCGGCAGTGTGACTCAATAATTCCATCAAGCTCCTCCACAACGATGATGCGGTCGTACTTTGCGGCAAAATCACGGATGAGCTTCTCAGGCAGAGGATTTACCATGCCGAGCTTCAGTACGGAAGCCTTTTCTCCGAGAGCCTCCTTGACGTACTGGTATGCTGCACCGTTTGTAATTACACCTAATTCAGCGTTGTCCGAGATTTCAACACGATTGAGGGGAGAAGTCTCTGCGTACTCGATAAGCTTCTTTGTACGCTCCTCAACGAAAACGTGTCTGCCTCTTGCATAAGCAGGCATCATAACGTATTTCTGGGGATTCTTTGTATATTCTTTAAGCTCACGCTCCTCACGGTCAAGAGCCTCGACAATGCTCTGTGAGTGCGCAACACGGGTTGACATTCTTACGATAACGGGAGCGTCAAATTCCTCGGAAAGCTCAAATGCAAGCTTTACAAAGTCCTTACACTCGCCCGAATCCGACGGTTCAAGCATGGGAACCTTTGCCGCAATCGCATGATGACGGCTGTCCTGTTCATTCTGGGAAGAATGCATGCCCTGGTCGTCGGCAACGGCAATTACAAGGCCGCCGTTCACGCCCGTATAAGCAGCTGTATAGAGCGGATCTGCCGCAACATTGAGTCCTACGTGCTTCATTCCGCAGAAAGCTCTTGCACCTGCGATTGATGCTCCGAGAGCAGCCTCCATGGCTACCTTTTCATTGGGAGCCCACTCTGCATAGATTTCGTCGTACTTTGCGACCTCCTCGGTAATTTCAGTTGAGGGAGTACCCGGATAGCTTGACACTACCTTGCAGCCTGCCTCGTATAAGCCTCTTGCAAAGGCTTCATTTCCTAACATAAGCTTCTTCATATATAATTTTCCTTTCTGATGCTCCGCCAATTAACACACATAAAAGCGTGGGGAGCGTTATTATTTCAGGCAACATCACACAAGCTCAGTGCGGTATTGCCTTAACATTCTTCATAAGCCATTCAGCCACGCCGTCCTCATCATTGGAGCCGATGACTGTATCGGCAGCCGCCTTCACCTCGGGACGTGCATTTTCCACGGCAATTTTCAGGTCTGCCTCCGCAAACATGGAGAGGTCATTGAGATTATCTCCGAAGCATATGATCTCGTCATAGCCGAAATCGCTCCTCAGACGCTTCAGTCCGTTGGCTTTCGATGCTCTGTCCGAGAAGATCTCAAGATACCATTTATGAGTGTACGTATCTTCATAGAATGTGAAGTCCGCACCCTCAATCCCTGCAACAGCCTCCTTGACGGGAAGAAGTATCTCCCTTTCGTCAACTGCCGTGAAGTAAATCGTACCGCAGTCCGCCTCGTCAAGCATATTGCCGCACTGAACAAATGGCTTGTTGTACTTATTTTTTCTCGCCTCAGCAAAACTGTTCATCACATGAGTCGTTATTTTCTCGTAGTACGCCGCAAGAAGTCCCTCACGCACCTTGTACATAAAACAGCTCACACCGCTTTCCTGGAAGATGTCTATGATTTTTCTCTGAGCTTCAGTCGGTATGGATTCGCTGTAGATATACCTGTCAGCCCTGAGATCGTACATACTCACCCCGTTCATAAGCAGACACGGTGCATTGATGCCGAGCTTTGCCGTAATCGGCTTCACGGAATAGATTGATCGTGCCGTTGCGACAGAAAACTCCATTCCCTGCTCTGTAAGAGTGTTGATTATTTCTGCTGTGCGGTCCGTGACCTCTGCCTGTGAATTCAGCAGAGTTCCGTCAAGGTCCGATATGTATAATCGTCTGATAGTCTTGCACCTCCGGAAGTAATCACTTTATCAATGTCTGCTCAACAACTTAAAATCGGCTTAATATAGCTTTATAAAGTCAATTTTAAGTTGGCAAAGTGTAAAAAAACAATGAGGTTGACATTTTTCTTGCACTTTGTTTTGCCCTATAGGACAAAATGAGCTTGACATCAATGAATGTGATGCGTAAATTCCTCATGTTATAAAGAATTTGCGCCCCCCGAACGAAGTTCGGGGCAATAACCGCCTTACGGCAATTATTGCGGACACATTTATTATAACACATCATCCCTGAAAAGTGAAGACTTTATCTCCTTGAAGTAAAATATTTGTCGGTAAGCACTAAAACAGACTCAATTTAATGTATATTTTGACTAATACCAAGCAAAAGAGGAAGCCTTCACGACTTCCTCCTTGTTTCATTATCAATCTCATCCGAGCCATTCACGGATGTCCTGTATCTTACCGCCCGAAGCAAGATATGTGTAGAACGACAGGATCGCTCCGGCATCACCGGCAGTAATCTTTCCGTCGCCGTCAACATCTGCGGCAAGACGCTGATTTTCCTTCAGTTCAGACGGCTTCTGAGCTGAGCCTGCTGCATATTCGGCAAGAGTAAGTGCGGCGTCATATGCACTGATCTTTCCGTCAAGGTCAACGTCGCCGTATTTTATCGAAGGCGGAGGCTCAACGGTCTTTTTCTTGATATTCACGGTAACGGACGGAACATATTCCTTTCCGTTTATGTACATGTGAATTTTTATCGTAAGAGTTCCCTCTCCTGTGAACGTTACCGAGTTTCCGCCTGTTATCTGTGCAAGACTCCAGTTTGAAAGCTCTATCCACTGCGACGAAACCTTGCTGCCGTCAGAAACCACGTAAACAGGCTTATAAGTTGTTCCCACAAGAATCGTCTCCGGGTCAGGCTGCTCAATGGCGACCGTTAATCCCTGAGGAGGCTTTGTGGTTGTGGATGTGGTTATTGAACTTGTAGTCGTAGTCTTTGTTGTGGTGGTAGTTGTGGTCGTAGTAGTTGTTGTGGTAGTTGTGGTCGTAGTAGTAGTCGTTGTTGTAGTTGTAGTGGTGGTCGTGGTAGTAGTCGTTGTAGTAGTGGTGGTCGTGGTAGTAGTGGTGGTCGTGGTAGTAGTCGTTGTAGTAGTGGTGGTCGTGGTAGTAGTGGTGGTCGTGGTAGTAGTCGTGGTTGTAGTGGTTGTGGTAGTCGTGGTGGTTGTAGAAGTATCAGTTGGCGTAGTTTCAGTTGTTGTAGTGGTAGTTGTAGTTGTTGTAGTTGTTGTGGTAG
Source organism: Ruminococcus sp. (assembly GCA_015066935.1). Taxonomy (GTDB): domain Bacteria; phylum Bacillota; class Clostridia; order Oscillospirales; family Ruminococcaceae; genus Ruminococcus. The sequence continues at coordinate 101,375 of SVNK01000005.1, forward strand.
TAGTTGTTGTAGTTGTAGTAGTAGTCGTCGTTGTGGTGGTTGTTGTAGTTGTTGTGGTTGTTGTGGTAGTAGTTGTTGTAGTTGTAGTAGTAGTCGTCGTTGTGGTGGTTGTTGTAGTTGTTGTGGTTGTTGTGGTAGTAGTTGTTGTAGTTGTAGTAGTAGTCGTCGTTGTGGTTGTAGTAGTAGTCGTCGTCGTGGTAGTAGTTGTTGTAGTTGTAGTGGTATGCTCCTCAATGTAAATACAACCGTCTATCGTCTGGATGTGGTCGGATATATCACGTCCGTCCGCATCCGATGCGTAAAGATTATCAATCTTTATAGAATATTCGCCGTTGGGACAGTTCTCCTTTATTCTGAATTCAAATACGATTACATCCGAAAGATGTTCTCCCGCAACAGCGTTTCCTAAGCCGTTTGCAAACGAAAACTCGCTTATCGCAGCGTTGCAGGCTATTTCTGCCCGATATGCCGCCGATTCTCTTGTTACTCCCACAAGATCAAGCACATTATAATCGAACTTCAGAGTGAACTGTGCTCCCGAAACCGGAAGGTTACATTCATCAAAATCGTACAGCTTAACAGGTACTTTTATCGTGTCCTTTTTTGTTTCAACAATTATGTGAGGCATTGCCCAGTTAACTACTCCCATTGTTGTAGTTGTTGTGGTGGTAGTAGTGGCGGTAGTGGTAGTTGTAGTTGTAGTTGTAGTGGTAGTGGTAGTGGTCGTTGTTGTGGTTGTTGTTGTGGTAGTGGTCGTTGTGGTTGTTGTGGTGGTGGTAGTTGTTGTAGTGGTCGTTGTGACTCCGTCAATAGCATAGAAATCGAAGCCATTTGTTTCTGCATAATTCTGGGCTGCTGTACCGGTATATCCGTGAATTGTAAGGTCTATACGTGTATAATTGGGATGGTAATAATAGTAGCCAAGTGCATGCTCGCCAATATAAGTTACAGATTTTGGAATGTATATCTTACTCAGATCGAAAGCATTTAATGCAGCAGTGCTTTCAATTGTTTCTACTCCCTCTTCAAAAATGAGTTCTTTGACACTGTGACAGCCATGAAATGCATGGTCGGGAACTTTCTTTATCGAACCCGGAACAACAATCTCTTCAAGAGAAATACAAAGCTGGAATGAACATGTACCTATGCTTTCAACCTTGTTAAGGTCGATAGATTTCAGTGAGTGACAAGTTGTAAATGCATACTCATCTATTATTTTAAGACTGTCAGGGAAATTAATTGTTTCAAGTTCCCTGCAGCGTGAAAACGCCTTGTATCCGATCTCAGTTACTGTATCCGGCAGAGCCACATTCTTTATAATCTGGTTCTCCTCAAAAGCACAGCTGCCGATTCTCGTTACAGGTCTGCCTTCAATTATACGGGGAATCTCCACATTTGAAGCATTTCCAACATAATTGATTATCGTGACTGTTCCGTCATCCTCAATTATGTACTTAAGTCCGTCGACATTCGGTCTTGTTGTAGTCGTTGACGTCGTGGTCGGTTTAGAGGTCGTTGTGGTAGTAGTTGTGGTAGTAGTTGTGGTTGTTGTCGTTGTTGTAGTAGTTGTTGTTGTCGTTGTTGTGGTTGTTGTGGTAGTAGTGGTGGTCGTAGTGGTTGTGGTGGTTGTGGTAGTTGTAGTTGTAGTGGTAGTAGTTGGTTTTGATGTTGTTGTGGTTGTGGTGGTAGTCGGCTTTGATGTGGTGGTTGCGGTAGTGGTTGTAGTTTTGGTGGTGGTCTGAGTTACACCGTTCTTGACAGTTATTGAACCATCGGTAAATCTCGGGTCGTAGTGATTTCCGTTCTGGTCGGCAGTGGAGTAGCTTGCGATATTCCATCTTACTTTGTATGTACCCTCAGGCGTACCTGCCGGAATCTTGACGTCTATTGTAAAGAAAGTTCCTGTTTTTGCATCACCGCCGCCGTTTTTCAGCGTAAAATAAATATTATTCCCCTGAACTTCATGCACAAGATCGGCGTTCATTGCTTCGCTTCTCGACGACATCGAAACCGGCTGAAGCGGTGCATCAAACATCACATAAACTCCCGTCATCTCCTTCAGTGCAACGGTCTGTGTCGATACCGCCTTGAGCGTAATCGTAGAACCGGGTGCTCCTGTTGCAGCGGAAAGTATAAGTCTCATTCTGGTGCTGGCGTCAGCCTTCATAAGTCCTTCCGAAAACGGCGAAACTATGCACATTATCGCCGTAATTATTCCAACAAAAAGAGAAAAAACTCTCTTTTTCAAACAAGTCATAATAATACCTCCCTGTAATATTTCTGACTTTTATTGATTCTGCGAATTTGCATACATGGTAAGAATTTCACCTGCATCTCCCGCAGTAATCTTTCCGTCTCCGTCAATATCTGCCGCAGCTCTCTGCATACCGTTTAACGAAGAAGGCGCACCCGACGACGTTTCTGCATACTCCGCAAGCACAAGTGCTGCGTCATACGCACTTATCTTACCGTCCATATCAATATCTCCGGGGACGATCTGAACCGGCGGATCAGTGTTTTTCTCCCTGACTGATACAGTAACCGAAGGTTTATACTCTTTTCCGTTCACATAGACATGAAGCGTTATTGTAAGTATTCCTGTCTTGTTGAATTTTACGGAATTTCCGCCTGTAATTTCTGCAATGCCTGTATTGGAAATCTCAATCCACTGAGAATCAGGAGTGTATCCTCCTGATACCGAACACTCGGGCGTGTATACATTTCCGACAACAAGCTTATCTGAATCAGGCATAATCATCGACACAACAACTTCTTCGGTTTTCTTGGTTGTTGTGGTAGTGGGTGTTGTTGTAGTGGTAGTAGTGGTTGTAGTAGTGGTTGTGGTTGTTGTTGTAGTCGTAGTTGTTGTGGTAGTTGTTGTCGTTTTAGGGGTCGTTGTGGTATTCTGAGCCGCACCGTTCTTGACAGTTATTGAACCGTCTGTAAATCTTGGGTCGTAGTGATTTCCGTTCTGGTCGGCAGTGGAGTAGCTTGCAATATTCCATCTTACCTTGTATGTACCCTCAGGCGTACCTTCCGGAATCTTCACGTCAATAGTGAAGAAAGTTCCTGTTTTTGCAGTACCGCTTCCGTTTTTCAGTGTAAAATAAATATTATTTCCCTGAACTTCATGCACAAGGTCTGCATTCATGGCTTCGCTTCTCGACGACATCGAAACCGGCTGAAGCGGTGCATCAAACATTACATATACTCCCACCATCGCCTTCAGCGGCACAACCTGCGATGCAACTGCTTTAAGCGTTACGGTTGAACCGGGAGCTCCTGTTGCAGCGGAAAGTATAAGTCTCATTCTGCTGCTTGCGTCAGCCTTCATAAGTCCTTGCGAAAACGGCGAAACTATGCACATAATCGCCGTCATTATTCCAATAACAAATGAAAAAATTTTCTTTCTCACACAATTCATAATAATACCTCCCTTAAATTTTACGGAACGTCCCACTGTCATTCCGATTCCGCATCAGCGTCTCTTTGAAGCAAAAAGCATGATAAGCGGATATATTTCAAGTCTGCCCAGAAGCATATCAACGCAAAGAACAGACTTCGAAAGCGTTGAAAGTCCTCCGAAACCGCCGTTTGGTCCGAAAGCTCCTACACCGAAACCAATATTGTTCATACAGGTGATTACTGCCGAAACCGATTCCTCAATGGAGTACTTGTCAAGCGATACGATAAGAAGTGAACAGCAGAGGAGAAGCATGAACAATACTCCATACGATACCGCACCTCTGATAACATCCTTATCGACGGGTTTGCCGTCCATTTTGACTGTTGCAACGGCTCTGGGATTAATAACATATTTAAGTTCCTTGAATCCCGATTTGAATATGATAAGGATACGTGAAACCTTCATTCCTCCGCCCGTTGAACCCGCACACGAACCTACAAACATAAGCAGCAGCAGGAGCGTCTGTGAAAATACAGGCCATTGGGTAGTATCGGCAGTTGCAAATCCCGTTGACGTTATAGTTGACGATACCATAAAGAAGGAATGTCTCAGAGCATCGGCAAAACCGTCGTAGAGCTTCATGATATTAAGTGTGATAATCGCTGTTGCACCGATTACAAGTCCGAAATATACTCTTACTTCCTCATTCTTGAAGGCAAGCGAGAATTTCCTGATGATAAGATAATAGTAAAGGTTGAAATTGACACCGAAAAGCAGGATAAATACTGCTATTACCATTTCAATGTAAACGCTGTTATAGTGACCTATGCTTGCGGAATACATGGAGAATCCGCCTGTACCTGCCGATGAAAATGCGTGAATCACGCAGTCATAGAAAGGCAGTCCGCCGAAAAGCAGGAATACAATTTCAAGTGCCGTTATCGCAATGTAGATTGCATAGAGAATACGTGCGGAAAATTTCGATTTTGAAACAAGTCTGCCGACGTTAGGTCCCGCACATTCCGCCCTCATCATGTGCATTGTACGTGAATCGTTGCTCGACATTATCGCAAGCACAAACATAAGGATTCCCATACCGCCCATCCAGTGGGTAAGTGACCTCCAGAAAAGGCATGAACGTGACATGGATTCAATATCGCTTAAAATCGTAGATCCGGTTGTTGTAAAGCCGGAAACGGTCTCAAACAAAGCGTCTATATACTTGGGGATTTCACCCGAAATGACAAATGGAAGTGCACCGATGGCTGAAACGCCTATCCACGATGACGCAACACTGACAAAGCCCTCAACAGAGTATACCGAATTATCCTTGGGCTTCCTCAGCGTAAACGCAAATCCCGTAAAAATCAGTATCAGCAGCGGTATGCCGAAGGAAGTCACGACATGGCTCTCGCCGTAGATGAAACCGACAAGAATCGGTAGGAGCATAAACAGTCCCACTACCTTGAAAATCTGTCCCATCATATATAAAATCATTCTATAATTCATCTGCCGTCGTTTCTCCTTAATCGAAGATATTGCTGAGGTCGTGGAAACCGGTATTTGTTGTTATAACAACAACGCTGTCTCCCTGCTTCAGACAGTCGTCGCCTCGTGGAATTATAAGGTCGTTTCCACGGACGATACTTGCAATCAGGATTCCGCTTCTGAGCTTGAGTTCCTTCAGCGGAACATCCACATAGTCTGCCTTGTCACGTACTACGAATTCAATCGCTTCAAGACGGTCGTTGACAAGACGGTAAAGTGTTGTAACTCTGTTTCCGAGAGAATTCTGCTTCGCACGGACATATTGAAGTATCTGCTCTACCATGATTGTTTTCGGAGAAATTACGCTGTCAAGGTTAAGCGTATCGGAAAGCTCGATAAGCGACATCCTGTTCACCTTCGTAACGACCTTTTCAACGCCGTTTTTCTTGGCAATAAGTGAAAGCAGGATATTTTCCTCGTCGATTCCCGTAAGCGTAACAACGGCGTCTGCGTCGAAAACACGCTCCTCCGCAAGAATATCGTGGTCTGTTCCGTCCGCATGAGAGATACTGACCTTGTTCAGATTCTCGCTGAGGGCTATGCAGCGGTCTTCGTCAATCTCGATAATTTTGACCTTTACCCCCATTTCAATGAGCTGCTGTGAAAGGTGGTATGCGATTCTTCCGCCTCCGATGAGAACTGCCGACTTTACACGCTTTTCACGGTATGCGGCACTGATACTCCTCAGGAACTTCACCATTGAGCTGTGTGAAGCCGTTACGTGAATCTTGTCATCGGCACGGAGCATGAAGTTTCCGTTCGGAATAATAAGCTCGTCGCCGCGCTGAACCGCACAGATAAGCACATCAAGACGAAGTCTCTTCGAAAGCTGACTCAGCACCACATTTTCAAGGATGCTTCCGCTGTTTATGCGAATTTCGGCAAGCTCAACCCTGCCCTTTGCAAATGAATCTATGTTTATGGCTTCGGGGTAACGAAGCACCTTTGCGATTTCGTTGGCAGCATTGTAATCGGGATTTACCATCATGCTGATGCCGAGACGGTCACGCATGAATACAAGCTGTCTGTCAAATTCGGGATTGCGGACACGGGCGATGCAGTGGCGTGCTCCCATATTCCTTGCAATCATACACGAAAGAATATTGACCTCGTCCGAATCGGTCACGGCGATAAAAATGCTCGTTTTGGCGATATTGGCTTCCTCAAGGATGTCGGTACATATGCAGTTTCCGACGATTCCCATAACGTCAAAATCGTTTATTACAGAACTGATAAGGTCTTCGTTCCTGTCGATGACAGTAATGTTGTGTTCCTCACAGAGTTCCTCCGCAAGGGCGCTGCCGACCTTTCCGCAGCCTACAATTATAATATCCATAGAGCCTCCGTTGATTTTTGTTAAAACTACTCATGTTAATTATAGACCAATCACCAGCGATTGTCAATAGCTTGTTGCACAATTGCCATAATAATCAAATTACAAGTCTTTTGTTTGTGCATATATACGATTTTTGTCAGAAAAAGTCTTTCCGCAGGCAAAAAGGAAAAATCACCAACAAACACCGTCTGTTGCACCCCTTCAATGGGAGTTTGCACAAAATAACGGAAATATACGGCTTTTTTCAATTTCCCCTCTTGACAAGCCGCCATATTACGTTTATAATATATGAGTATGCTTTATATGGGCATGCTATATCATCAGAAAAGGAGGAAGAATATGCCAACATTTAACCAGCTCGTTCGTAAGGGCAGAAAGGACCTTGAAACAAAGTCCACAGCTCCTGCTCTCCAGAAGGGTTACAATGCAAAGAAGAAGACTCAGATCAATCAGAGCTCACCTCAGAAGAGAGGCGTTTGTACTGCTGTAAGAACAGCTACACCTAAGAAGCCTAACTCAGCTATGAGAAAGATCGCCAGAGTTAAGCTCACAAACGGCTATGAGGTTACTTCTTACATCCCCGGTATCGGCCACAACCTTCAGGAGCACAGCGTTGTTCTCATCAGAGGCGGACGTGTAAAGGATCTCCCCGGTGTGCGTTACCACATCATCAGAGGTACTCTTGACGCTCAGGGCGTTGCCAACAGAGGTCAGGCTCGTTCCAAGTACGGTGCTAAGAGACCTAAGCAGAAGTAATTAATCTTTCTGCACAAGCTTTCGGCAGGCTGAATTGCCGCATACTATTAATATAGGATAACTACTATCGCAGGATGATGCGGAGTTTATATAGAATTTCTATACCTCTGCATTGGTCTTGACGTTACCGGATGGTGAAGTGCGCCAATGCTCCAGCAGCGGCAGTAATCGTCCGGCACGAGTACCTATGAATTCATGAATCTATGTGAAGGAGGGAAGCGAAAATGCCAAGAAGAGGTAATATCGCAAAGCGTGATGTATTACAGGACCCTGTATACAATTCAAAGCTCGTTACACGTCTCATAAACAATATTATGCTTGACGGTAAGAAGGGCGTTGCGCAGAAAATCGTTTACGATGCTTTCGAGATCGTAGCTGAAAAAACAGGCAAGGACGCCCTCGAGGTGTTCGAGCAGGCTATGGAGAATATCATGCCTGAGCTTGAGGTAAAGGCTCGCCGTCTCGGCGGTGCTACTTACCAGGTTCCTATGGAGGTTAGACCCGAAAGACGTCAGACACTCGGTCTCCGCTGGATCACAAAGTACTCCAGAGAGAGAAACGAGAAGACTATGAGAGAGAGACTTGCAGGTGAAATCCTCGACGCTCTCAACGGCACAGGCGGCGCTTGCAAGAAGCGTGACGATACACACAAGATGGCAGAGGCAAACAAGGCGTTTGCTCATTACCGCTGGTAATCGAAGCCTTGAAAGGAAGATATTATGGCAAGAGATTGTTCACTTGAAAATACCAGAAATATCGGCATCATGGCTCACATCGACGCCGGAAAAACTACAACTACAGAGCGTATCCTTTTCTACACCGGTGTTAACCACAAGATCGGTGAAACTCATGAGGGCAGCGCTACTATGGACTGGATGGAGCAGGAGCAGGAGCGTGGTATTACTATCACTTCCGCTGCTACTACTGCTTACTGGGCAGGCCACAGACTCAATATCATCGACACCCCCGGACACGTTGACTTTACTGTTGAGGTTGAGCGTTCACTCCGTGTACTCGACGGCTCAGTAACTGTTCTCTGTGCTAAGGGAGGCGTTGAGCCTCAGTCTGAAACCGTTTGGAGACAGGCTGATAACTATAAGGTTCCCCGTATGGCTTATGTAAATAAGATGGACATTATGGGTGCCGACTTCTATCGTGTTGTTGACATGATGAAGGACAGACTCAAGTGTAATGCCGTTCCGATTCAGCTCCCCATCGGTGCTGAGGATCAGTTCAAGGGTATCATCGACCTCGTTGAAATGAAGGCTTACATCTATTACGATGACCTCGGAAAGGATATCCGCGTTGAGGAAATCCCCGAGGATATGAAGGACAAGGCACAGGAATACCACGAGGCTATGGTTGAGCACGTTGCTGAGCAGGATGACGCTCTCATGGAGAAGTACTTCGAAGAAGGCGAACTCTCCATCGAAGAGATCAAGGCTTGTATCAGAAAGGCTTGTATCGCTAACGAAATGGTTCCCGTTGTCTGCGGTACTTCCTACAAGAACAAGGGCGTTCAGAAGCTCCTCGATGCTATCATCGACTACATGCCTTCTCCGCTCGACGTTCCCGCTATCAAGGGTATTAACCCCGATACAGACGAAGAGGTTGAAAGACCTTCTTCCGATGAAGAGCCGTTCGCAGCTCTCGCATTCAAGATTGCAACTGACCCCTTCGTTGGTAAGCTTGCTTTCTTCCGTGTGTACTCAGGTATCGTTAACCAGGGCGACACTGTCCTCAATGCTACTAAGGACAACCGTGAGCGTTTCGGCCGTATCGTTCAGATGCACGCTAACCACAGAAAGGACCTCACTACTGTTTATGCAGGTGATATCGCTGCTGCTGTAGGTCTCAAGAATACTACAACCGGTGATACTCTCTGTGATGAAAAGCACCCCGTTATCCTCGAATCCATGGAATTCCCTGAGCCTGTTATCCAGCTCGCTATCGAGCCCAAGACAAAGGCAGGTCAGGAAAAGATGGGTATCGCTCTCGCAAAGCTTGCTGAAGAGGATCCTACTTTCAAGACATGGACTGACGAAGAAACAGGTCAGACTATCATCGCAGGTATGGGTGAGCTCCACCTCGACATCATCGTTGACCGTCTCCTCCGTGAGTTCAAGGTAGAAGCAAATGTAGGTGCACCTCAGGTTGCTTACAAGGAAACTATCAAGGGCAACGCAGATATCGATTACAAATACAAGAAGCAGTCCGGTGGTTCAGGTCAGTACGGTCACGTTAAGATCCGTGTTGCTCCCAACGAATCAGGTAAGGGCTATGAGTTCAAGAACTCCGTTGTCGGCGGTTCAATTCCCAAGGAGTACATCCCTGCTGTTGACGCAGGTATCCAGGGCGCTACAAAGGCAGGTATCCTCGCAGGCTACGAAGTTGTTGACGTTAAGGTTGAACTCTACGACGGATCCTACCACGAGGTTGACTCCTCTGAAATGGCATTCAAGATCGCAGGTTCTATCGCCTTCAAGGAAGCTCTCAAGCAGGCTACACCTATCCTCATGGAGCCTATCATGAAGGTTGCTGTTATCGTTCCCGACGATTACACAGGTACTGTTATCGGTGACCTCAGCTCACGTCGTGGACAGATTCAGGGTCAGGAGTCAAGAACAGGTTCTGTTCAGGTAGACGCTCTTGTTCCCCTTTCAGAAATGTTCGGCTACACAAGCGACCTCCGTTCAAATACTCAGGGTCGTGGACAGTACACAATGGAGCCCCACAGCTACTGTGAAGTTCCTAAGAACATCGCTGAAAAGATCATGGCTTCAAGAGGTAAGAACTAATCTCTGAGCCGATTTTACGCCAAATGCACTCGCTGCACAGGCTTATTGTTTAAAATTCTGTGTTTTTGGGAATAAAATTCCCGAAAACACTTGAATTTACCAAATAAATCTGGTATAATATATATACAGGATTTCTGAAATTCTTATATTAAGGAGGAATTTTCCAATGGCTAAGGCTAAATTTGAAAGAACAAAACCCCATGTAAACATTGGTACAATCGGACACGTTGACCACGGTAAGACAACTCTTACAGCTGCTATCACAAAGACTCTCGCTATGAAGGGTCAGGCTAAGTACGAGGCTTACGATATGATCGATAAGGCTCCCGAGGAGAGAGAGCGTGGTATCACAATCAATACAGCTCACGTTGAGTACGAGACAGACGCTCGTCACTACGCTCACGTTGACTGCCCCGGACACGCTGACTACGTTAAGAACATGATCACAGGTGCTGCTCAGATGGACGGTGCTATCCTCGTTTGTGCTGCTTCTGACGGTCCTATGGCTCAGACAAGAGAGCACATCCTTCTCGCTCGTCAGGTAGGCGTTCCTGCAATCGTTGTATTCATGAACAAGGCTGACCAGGTTGACGACGAAGAGCTCCTCGAGCTCGTTGAGATGGACATCCGTGACCTTCTCTCTTCTTACGATTTCCCCGGCGACGATACTCCTATCATCAAGGGTTCAGCTCTCGCAGCTCTTAACGCTCCCGATGATATCAACGATCCCGCTTACGCTCCCATCATTGAGCTCATGAACGCTGTAGATGAGTACATCCCCAGCCCTGAGCGTGACGATGCTAAGCCTTTCCTTATGCCTGTTGAGGATACTATGACAATTTCCGGTCGTGGTACTGTTGTTACAGGTAGAGTTGAGAGAGGTAGACTCAACGTTAACGAGCAGATCGAAATCGTTGGTCTCTCTGATGAGAAGCTCACAACTGTATGTACAGGTCTTGAAATGTTCCGTAAGACTCTTGACTTCTGCGAGGCTGGTGACAACGTAGGTGCACTCCTCCGTGGTATCACAAGAGATCAGGTTGAGCGTGGTCAGGTTCTTTGTAAGCCCGGCTCAATCCAGCCCCACACAAAGTTCTCAGGTCAGGTTTACGTTCTTAAGAAGGAAGAGGGCGGTCGTCACACACCTTTCTTCAACAACTACAGACCTCAGTTCTACTTCAGAACAACTGACGTAACAGGCGTTGTTACTCTTCCTGCTGATAAGGAAATGTGTATGCCCGGCGATAACGTTACAATGAACGTTGAGCTCATCACTCCTATCGCTATCGAAGAGGGACTCCGTTTCGCTATCCGTGAGGGTGGTAGAACAGTTGGTTCAGGCGTTGTTACAGCTATCAACGAATAATTGAACTATCTGACAGTAATGTCATCATTCTCAGGCGGTTAGGATCTCTTAACCGCCTGAGTTTTTACCTTTTGTGATAATTAAGTGAAACAACTAATATAATGATAAAGGATTATGCTATGGAATATATGATTCAGACTAACGGCATCACCAAGCGCTACGGAAAACACAAAGTGCTTGACAATGTCTCTATGCACGTTCCGAAAGGCTCTATATACGGCTTTGTCGGCAAGAACGGTGCAGGAAAAACAACACTCATGCGTATCATAAGCGCACTCAATGCTCCCACATCGGGAACATATTCTCTTAACTTAACTGACTACAAGAACACAAAAATCAACGAAGTCCGCAGAAAAATCGGTGCTGTCGTTGAAACTCCGTCGATATACCTCGACATGACCGCAAAACAGAATCTTCTCCTTCAGTATAAGATGCACGGCATCAAGCCCGACGGTCTTCAGGACCTGCTTAATCTCGTCGGACTCCCCGACACCGGAAAGAAAAAGGCGAAGAATTTCTCTCTGGGTATGCGCCAGAGACTCAGTATCGCATTTTCCCTTATTTCCGATCCCGAACTCCTCATCCTTGACGAACCTATCAACGGTCTTGACCCCGAAGGTATCAAGGATGTCCGTGACCTTCTCTATAAACTCAACACCGAAAAAGGCATCACTATCCTTATTTCAAGCCACATCCTCGATGAGCTGTCAAAACTCGCAACTCACTACGGATTCATCGACGGCGGCAGAATGATTAAGGAAATGAGCGCAGAGGAGCTTGAAAACAGCTGCAGACACTCTATAAAGCTTACAGTAAACAATACAGCTCTTCTCAGCGAAGCTCTCGACGCTATGAAGCTCGATTACTCGGTTAAATCGGAAACAGAGGCTGAAATATATTCACAGATCAACGTTACACCTCTTGTACTCGCCCTCAACGAAAAAGGCTGCGAGGTCATCACCATGACCCAGAATACCGACAACCTTGAGGACTACTTCATGGAACTTATAGGAGGTGGCGAAAATGCTTAATCTGCTTCAGGAATCATTCGGACGTCTTTACAGATACAAGACCTTCCGTGTATGTCTCATTATCATAACAGCCATACCGCTGTTTTTCAACGGACTTGAAAAAATGCTGATGGAAAGCAACGATTTTCCCGATGTATCAACAGCTGATGATTATCTTTTCAATATGTACGGTATGCTGCCTCTGATAATTGCAATTGCTGCCGGCTTATTCATAATAAAGGATTTCAAGGAAAACACTGTCCGCAACAAGCTTATCTGCGGCTACACAAGAACTCAGGTTTACATAGTCAACTGGATTACCGCTGTCTTCATTGCAGTTTTCTACCATCTTTTCTCGACTCTTGTATGTACGGTTTCTGCTTCAATTCTCCTTGAACCCGGCGATCTGTTCACCAAGGTTAATGCTTATTACGAACTTATCAGTATTCCCACTCTTATTTCCTACACTTCAATCACTGTAATGATGGCAATGATATTCAGAACAACTGCAAGTGCAATTTTCTCATACTTCATTCATGCAGTTATAATTATGTTCGAACCGCTGATCGTCCATAAAGTGGATAACGACAGCTTTACCAGATTTTCTTCAATGTTCGTCCCGGAAAACCAGCTTTATATCATCTCATCACGCTGCTATAGTGATCCGACTAAGTCCGGAGGAATACTTGATATGTTTGATGATGTCAAATACGCTATTCCCGAGGGCAATGCAGCTTACCTGATTCCCCTTTATGCACTGCTCCTTGCCGCAGTCGTTACGGTAATCGGTATTATTCATTTCAATAAAAAGGACGTCAAATAACTTGTATCAATCCCCGTATGCCTCAGTGTACGGGGATTTTTCTGCTATTTTTTCAGTTTATTTCAAAAATATATCACAGAATAATCATATCCGACCGATATAATGTAATCGTAGAGAAAGAAAGTTTAAAATACAGCACCACAATATCCCATGCCATTCAGAATTGTGGTGCTGCACGAACAGAATTGGGAAAAATCCATCGAAAAGCGGTGTATAAATATGAAAAAATCAGACGCTTACAGAAAAACTATCAGCTTCATTACAGCAGCTATGGCTTTTGCGGCAACTGTCGCTTCTTGCAGCAGTCCCGACGAATCCTCATCCCGTTCCGATTCATCGGTAACGTCGGAAGCAACGTCCTCGGCAGACTCCTCACAGACTACAGCTGAGTCTTCCCCTGCCCTCTCAGCAGATCAGCTCAGTAACCTCTCCAAGGATTATTCTTCGCTCTTTTCCGACCGTGACCATGACCCTTCTTATGATACGGTCAGTGCTGAAATCAAGCTTTCAGGTGATTCCGTTGAAATCAGCGGTAAGGGTGCAGCTGCGGAAGGCACTGTCATTACGATTTCAGAGGACGGAACCTACCGTATAACAGGTACTCTTAATGACGGTCAGCTCATTGTAAATGCTCCCAAGGCGAAGGTCCAGCTTGTGCTCGACAACGCCGATATTACCTGTAAAACTTCTGCTCCTGTCAATATCCTCGACTGCGATAAGACGTTCATCACACTTGCCGAAAACAGCAGGAATTCAGTTACCGACAGTCGTTCTGCGTGTACCGATGAGAACTCTGAGGCTCCCGATTCGGCTATATTCAGCGAGGACAGCCTCACTATCAACGGCAGCGGTTCGCTTACAGTAAAGGGAGGATACCTCGACGGTGTCCACTCAAAGGACGATATTGTCATCACAGGAGGAAAACTCGATATTACCGCTGTAAACAACGGTATAAAGGGCAAGGATTACGTTGCCGCAGCAAATGGTGAAATTACCGTAAATGCTCAGAACGACGGCGTAAAGTCCACAAATACCGATGACAGCTCACTCGGCTTCGTTTATGTCGAGGACGGCAGCTTCAATATCACCGCAGGCGGCGACGGTATTCAGGCAGAAACAGTTTTTTATGCTTGCGGCGGCACGTTCAATATTATGTCGGGCGGCGGCAGTGAAAACGCTCCCGAAAATAACGGAAACGGTTCCGGCGGTGGATTCGGCGGTGGTCGTGGTGAGATTCGCTTCCCTACAGACGAAAACGGCAAAATGCAGATGCCCGATATGCCCGACATTGATGTGCAGTTCCCCACGGACGAAAACGGCAAAATCCAGATGCCCGATATGCCCGACATTGATGTGCAGTTCCCTACGGACGAAAACGGCAAAATCCAGATGCCCGATTTTCCCAATGGCGGAAACTTCGGTCACGGCGGTATCGAGATTCCAACAGATGAAAACGGTAATTTCACCAAACCCCAGCGTCCCGACAGCTTCGGAGGAGGAAGATTCCCTCAGAACGGCGAAGCTTCCGATGATTCCGATTCAGCCGATACTGTAAGTGTAAAAGGAATCAAAGCAGGTCTTGCTGTAAGCATAAGCGGCGGTAAATTCAATGTCGATGCTTACGACGATACCCTCCATTCAAATGGAAATATGTTCATTTCAGGCGGAAATATCACTTTAAAAACAGGTTCCAAGGGTGTTCACGCCGATGGTAAGATCGCTGTTTCTGGAAGTGCCGACATCAATATTGCAGAGTCCTCCGAGGGCATTGAAGCTGCGGTAATCGACATCAGCGACGGAAATGTACGTATAAAAGCCTCCGACGACGGGTTCAACGGCAGTGACGGTTCGAATCAGGGCGGCATGGGAAATTACTCACAGTCCGTTCAGCTCAACATAAGCGGCGGTACGGTTTACGTTGACGCTGAGGGAGACGGTCTTGATTCAAACGGCAACATAAATATCAGCGGAGGTACAGTCATTGTCAACGGTCCTCAGAACGGCGGAAACGGCGCTCTCGACGTAAACGGAAAAATGACCGTTAACGGCGGTCTGCTTATCGCCGCAGGCAGCTCAGGAATGGCTGAAGGTCCCGACAGCAGCTCGACTCAGAACTGCATTTCGGCTAATCTCGGCAAGACATTCAACGGCGGTACTCTCGTTACACTCACAAACAGCAAGGGTGAAGAAATCCTCAGCTTTGCTCCGTCCAAGACATTCGGTCATATCGTTATAAGCTCCCCCGACATCAAGACAGAAGCGGAATATACGCTCAGTACAGGCGGCAGTTCCTCTGCCGAAGCTGCTGACGGTCTCTATAAAGTCGGAGGATACAAGAACGACGGCACATCTGTCGGAAGTGTAACTGTCAAGGAATCCGTATCGTTTATCGGTCAGCAGGGCGGATTCGGCGGCGGCGGCGGTGGATTCGGCGGCGGAAAAAGACCTCGCTCCAACGACGAAACTATATAATCATGCAATCTTCATTTTCATATAAACCACCTCAGACGGCGGCTGTCATTTGTATGGCAGCCGCTGTTTGTTCATGTCCGACGCATTATATCTGCATATAATCATACTTTGGTGTAAAATATAAATACATATTTCAAAAATGTTTAGAAAAAATTGTCGCAAATTATTGAAAATCTGGCAGAATTATTGTATAATATTCTAGTGTACGCAATCGGCTGACCCTGCACATGGCACGGCAGAACCGAAAATCTTTACTATTACCGACTTCAGACAAAAGGTGTCCTGTCAGTAATTAACGTACACGGGGGTATTAAAATGAAGAACACTCAAATGAAGAAGCGTATCGCTTCGCTCGCTGCTGCTGCGGTGATGTCTATAGCGTCCGTTGCGGGAACTTTCGGTTTCGCACAGCTTTCCGCAGATAACAGCATCATCACAGTCCATGCTGCTTCAAGCAGCGTCACAATCACAAAAAGCCTCGGCTATCAGGAGGGCGCTTATGTGGAATGGACGCCCGTTTCGGGAGCCACAGGCTACAATGTCTACTGCGACGGAGTACAGCTTGATTCCATGCTCATCAGACAGTATTCAGGCTATTTCCGTGCCGATGCTGTAGGTCTCAAAGCAGGCAGCCACACTCTCAAGGTCGTTCCCGTTTCGGGAGGAACCGAAATCTCATCGGCAGCGTCTTCCGCAAACGTGACTTCCACAGCCCACGACAGAAGCGGTTTTGCTTTCGTCAACGGTAATGCCAACGGTGCATACAACTCCGACGGTACACTGAAAAGCAATGCTGTCGTTGTCTACGTTACAGAACAGAATAAGGACTCTGTTACCGTTTCTCTTAATGCAGAGGGCAAGGGAAATGTTGACTGCGTCGGTATTCAGGCAATTATCACCGCCTACAAAAAAGGTGCGGAAACACGTCCGATTGCCATCCGATTCGTCGGAAATGTAACCGACCCTTCCGGAATGTCCAAGGGTGACCTCCTTGTTGACGGCGTTAAGGCTGGCATGACCATTGAAGGTATCGGCAGCGATGCAACTCTCAACGGCTTCGGACTCGTTCTGAAAAACAGCTCCAATGTCGAGGTCCGCAACCTCGGATTCATGAACTGCAACAGCTCCGAGGGCGACAACTGTGGTCTTCAGCAGAAAAACGACCATATCTGGGTACACAACTGCGATTTCTTCTACGGTGACGCAGGTACAGACGCCGATCAGGCTAAGGGTGACGGTGCTCTCGATACAAAGACTTCAACTTATGTTACTCATTCGTACAACCACTTCTTCGATAACGGCAAATGCAATCTTCAGGGCATGAAGTCCGAAACAACGGAGAATTACGTTACATACCACCACAATTGGTACGACCACTCCGATTCACGTCACCCACGTATCAGAACCTGTTCCGTCCACATATACAACAACTACTACGACGGCAATTCAAAGTACGGTGCAGGCGTTACTATGGGAGCTTCCGCATTTGTTGAGAAAAACTATTTCAGAAACTGCAAGTATCCCATGCTCATTTCGATGCAGGGCTCCGATATGATAGGCGGCGGAACATTCTCAGGCGAAACGGGCGGCGTTATCAAAGCTTTCGATAACTATATGACGGGTCAGAAGGCATTCGTCCCCTACTCGCAGAACAATACCGATTTCGACGCATATGTTGTATCCTCTGCCACAGAAAAAGTCCCATCGTCCGTTACTGCAAAAAGCGGAAACACCTCGTACAACAACTTCGATACATCATCGGTCATGTATTCATATACAGCCGACCCGGCTGCAAGCGTTCCCGAAAAGGTAATGGCAAACGCAGGCCGTGTTGACGGCGGCGATTTCAAATGGACGTTCAATAACTCCGTGGACGATGAAAGCTATGATGTGAACTCTGCACTGAAATCTGCTCTCATCTCCTACGACGACAAAATCATTGCAATCGGCAGCGGTTTCAGCTCATCAGGCGGCAATATCACAACAGGTACAACAACTACTTCAATCACTACTACTTCTTCACGTCCTGTCACAACCTCGACAGTAACAACAGGCGGAAATGTCACTCCATCTACAGGAAGTCTCGTCCACAACTTCACCGAGAACGATAAAAACAGCACCTTCTACACCATTTCAGGTACTCTTTCCACAAGCAAGGGAACTGTTACATACGACGGCAAGACTCTTACTCAGTGTCTGAAAATGGAGACGGCTACAAGTATAGCTTTCAATGCGCCCTCAGGCGGAAAACTTACTCTTGTCTTTGCTGAACCGACTGCAAACGTAAAGGTTGACGGAACAAAATATACTGCTTCGGGCAACGGCATAATCACTGTCGATGTTCAGGCAGGCTCCCACACAATCACCAAGGCTGATACTGCAAATCTTTTCTATATGGTATACAGCGGAAGCAGCTCTCAGGGTACTGTTACAACCGTCTCCACTACAAAAACTACCACCGCAACCTCCGACGGTACTACTTCCACTACTTCCTCTACAACTCCTCCTGTATCCGATAACGGCGAAATCAGCGTAAAATATGCGGGCGGCTGGAATGAAATGGCTTACATGGTTCTTTCGGGACTCAATGATTCGGATGTAAAGACAGTTTCATTTGACGGTCCGATGTCGGGCTCTCTCACAGGTGAAGACCTCCAGTACCTCGTAAGAGATACAAGCGACGGTCTCCGTGTTGACCTCCTCGGACTAAAGCCCGGAACATACTCCATAAGTCTCGGCACAACAAAGGGTACGGTCACACAAAACGGCATATCTGTAAGCGAACAGGACCGTTCAGGCTTCGCCCATTTCAACTACACAGCAGGCGTCGGTGCTTACAACGATGACGGAACTCTTAAAGCAGACGCAAAGGTCATCTACGTCACCGACGAAAATAAGAATTCCGTTTCCGTTACTTCAAAGGATGGCACTACTGTTAAGGGTATCGGCAACATCCTCAACTCCGCAGGTATGGACGCAGGCAGCGGAAAAACTTCAAAGGGCGGTGTCGCAAATACAAACAGCGATATTATCAGAAAGCTCGCTCAGGACGGTACTCCCCTCGTTGTACGAATCGTGGGCAATGTAACAACTCCCGAGGGCGTCACCGTTTTCGATTCACTTGATATGGGAGGCTCTGTCGGCGACAACGGCGGAATGGCAAGAATGAAATCAGGTAAAAACATCACCATAGAGGGCGTCGGCAACGATGCAACAGTAAACGGCTGGGGCTTCCACTTCATGGCTTCAAGCTCCGACCCTGATTTCGGAAAGAGCTTCGAAGTAAGAAACATTGCGTTCAGAAATGTCCCCGAGGACTGCATCGGTATGGAGGGCGTTCAGGAAGGCAATACAATTACGGCTTCCGTAGAAAGATGCTGGATTCATAACTGCGAATTCTATGTGCCGCATATCGAAAATCCTGCCGAGTCCGATAAGGGTGAAGGCGACGGTGCCTGCGATTTCAAGCGTGGACAATACTTCACAAACAGCTACTGCTACTACGAGGGCTACCATAAGACAAATCTTGTCGGCTCAAGCGATTCAAGTCTCCAGTACCACCTCACCTTCCATCATAACTACTGGAAAAACTGCGAATCAAGAGGTCCACTTGCCCGTCAGGCTGATATTCATATGTACAACAATATTTTTGACGGTCAGACAAGCTACTGCCAGAATCCCAGAGCAAATGCCTATATCTTCTCAGAATACAACGCTTTCTATAACAGCAAGGACCCCGCAACAATTACTTCGGGCGGCGTTGTAAAAAGCTACAAAGATGAGTTTACAAACGTGAAGGGCGACCAGCAGGCAACTATCGTAACGGATAAAACTGCCGTTGTTGATACCGCAAACAAGTTCGGAAACTTTGAGAACAATCCCGACGTATCATATATTCCGTCAGGAAATTACCGTCTTGATACAAATAATTCACCGTCATTGTTCGAGTCCCTTAAAAACTCCTTTGAAACAGACGGCGGATGCATGGGTACACTGAATCTCGTAACCGACGCTCCGGTTCTTCCTCCCTCCGACGGTAATGTGAAGTACGGCGATTCCAACTGCGACGGCTCTGTAAACCTTGCCGACGCCATCCTCATTATGCAGGTAAAGGCTAATCCCTCAAAGTACACCATTTCCACTCAGGGCGAGAAAAACGCAGACTGCTCAGGCATCGGCGACGGCGTTACCAATAAGGACGCTCTCGCTATCCAGAGATTCCTCCTCGGACTCACTTCTCTCCCCGAAATGTAAAAAACTGCATATAACAACAGTTATGCTCTTATAGAAGGTTTATACGTGTTGTCGGGGGAAACCTTTCTGAGGAAAGGTTCTCCCCCGAACCCCCTTCCAAAGACTTTTAATACAAATTTCAGCCAGACAGGGCACACACCATAAGAATTAAGAAATTCAAAGATTTCTCGGTGTGCCCTGTCTGGCTGAAATTTCATACTGAAAGTTTTAGGAAAGGAGTTTGAGGATGACTCCCCACAGTGTGGGGAGATGTCCGAAGGACAGAGGGGACAGGCTCCCGTTGGGAGAACCCTTTTTCAAAAGGGTTTTCCTCAATAACACATGTGAATTTTCTATGAGAATACTGTTGTTATATGCAGTATTTATTTATCGTAATCGTCGAGAAAATGGTGGTATTCGCTGCCGTTGTGATACGAAACGATTCTATTGAGGTCGATATTTTCGACACTTCGGAAAATGTTCATATCCACGGCAGGATTCGTCTCTCTCAGACGACATAGAAGCTCCTTGATTTCGCTCCGTTTTGAGCCTGCAGAGTCCTTTGATGTAACCGCACACGCACATCCGAGAAAGCTTAGTCCGCTTCGCTCCGACCATTCGATAATATCGCTCTCACGAACGAGGTACAGCGGTCTGATAACCTGAACGTCCTCGTAATTCTTACTTCTGAGCTTCGGCATCATGGTCTGAATCTGCGAGCCGTAAAGCATACCCATGAGTATTGTCTCGATAACGTCATCGAAGTGATGACCAAGTGCAATTTTATTGCATCCCATTTTCTTTGCCGTTTTATAGAGCCAGCCACGTCTCAGTCTTGAACAGAGAAAACACGGATTTCCACCCGATTTCTCGGCAGACTCAAAAACCTTCGTGGAGTGCATTTTCAGCGGAATATCAAGAAACTGTACATTTCTCATTATTGCGTCCCTGTTTTCCGCACTGTAGCCCGGGTCCATTGCAAGGAATTCAAGCTCGAAGGGAACGCCGCCGTACTTCTGAAGCTGTCTCATGCAGAGTGCAAGAAGCATGGAGTCCTTTCCGCCCGAAATACAGACCGCTATTCTGTCACCTTCACTGACAAGTCGGTACTGCTCGACGGCTTTGCGGAATTTTCCGTATATCGTCTTACCGAAATCACGCCATATA
The DNA here is from genome assembly GCA_015066935.1 of Ruminococcus sp. Classification (GTDB taxonomy): domain Bacteria; phylum Bacillota; class Clostridia; order Oscillospirales; family Ruminococcaceae; genus Ruminococcus. The sequence continues at coordinate 122,290 of SVNK01000005.1, forward strand.
AGCTCTGCGGCAGTATTCGAACCGTTCATGCGTCCCTCCGTTTGTACAGACAGAATTTCAGTCGATTTTTCGCAAGTCCCACGCATTTTTCGAGAACGAAATCATCCCTGCTGAACTCGGGGAACCACACATCTCCCTCATACTTATCATCAAGCTCCGTAAGACAGAGAGCGTCCGCATAAGCAATTCCCTCGGAGTAAATTTCTCCTCCGCCGCAGATAAAAATTTCGTCGCCGAAATCAAGACTCTGCGCAAGTTCAAGAGCCGCTTCAAGACTCGGTGCAGTGAGAATTTCTCCGCTGTATTGTGCAGTTTTCGTAACAACAATTGTTTTTCTGCCCTCAAGCGGAACACCGATGCTTTCAAAGGTTTTTCGTCCCATTATAAGAACATTCCCCATTGTAAGCCATTTGAAATGCATCATATCCTCGGGAATATCCCACGGAATCCGTCCGTTGCTGCCTATAACGCCGTTTTGGGCAACTGCGGCTATTACGGTCACGGGCTTTTTCGGGGACAACTTTTTCTCCTCAGCTTCAAGCTTTTCAAGGAGCTGTGCTGTTGTCATTCCAAGAATCGGATGACGATACCATGGTGCAAGCTCTGCAACAGGCTGAAGCACGAAACGTCGGTTGTGCATATCGGGATGCGGGACATTCAGACGGCTGTCCGCAATTATTTCGTCGTCGTAAAAAATCAGGTCAAGGTCAAGTGTACGTGGTCCCCAGTGGATTTCTCTTGTTCTGCCCGCCTCATTTTCAACGGACTGCATGAAATCAAGGAGTCCATGCGGCGAATAAAGGGTCTCACAAATGAGTGCTCCGTTGAGAAAATCAGGCTGGTCGGTGTAGCCGTATGGCTTGGTCACGATAAGCTCAGAGCACACAGTATTGCGGAAATAGTTGCTCTCACGGAAACTAAGGACCGCTTCTTCAATAAGTTTCCGACTGTCCCCGATATTGGAGCCGAGTGCTATCACAGCCTTGTGCCAGCTTCTCCTGATCTTCACGGAGACTGAGCCGAACTCCATTTTTATGGGAGCCTCGGGCTTTCGGATTTCAGCCTCAACACTTCGCACAAGAGGAAAATTCCGCAGTATTCCGCAAGCAACAGCCTGTGCTGCCGCTTCAATGAGGTCGTAGGACTTCTCCGTCATGACCTTCTCTATGTACAGACATACCTCGCCGTAATCTGCCGAAAGACTGAGGTCGTCGACAATTCCGGCTTTTTCAGCGTCAATTTCAAGAACGGCATTGACGTAGAAATTCTGTCCCTCACGCTTCTCCTCGGGAAAAACTCCGTGATACGCAAATATTTTCAGATTTTCTATATAAATCTTATCCATTTTTCAGCCTTTCATCAGTGCAAGCGTCATTTTTACGGCTCGTGCGTTTTCTTTTACATCGTGGACCCTCACAACAGAAGCTCCGCCGAGTACTCCCACGACATTTGCGGCAATTGTTCCCTCAAGACGCTCCGCCGCAGGCAGTCCGAGGACGTTTCCTATCATTGATTTCCTTGAAATACCGAGAAGTATCGGCATATCAAATTCAGCTTTCAGCTCCGCAAGACGTCTTACGGCTTCAAGATTCTGCTCATGACTTTTAGCAAAACCGATTCCGGGGTCAAGCATGATTTTTTCACGTGAAATGCCTGCCTTTTCCGCAATTTCAAGACTTTCATGCAGGTCATTTACCATGTCACGGAAAAAGTCGGCGTATTCACCGCACTTCCGATTGTGCATAAGACAGTACGGAAGTTCGGTTTCGGCAATAAGCTTTGCCATTTCTCCGCTGTCATAACGGAGTCCCCATATATCGTTTATCATGTCCGCACCTGCCGCAATCCCCTCACGAGCCACGTCAGCTTTATATGTGTCAAGAGAAACAGGCACGTCAAATCTGCTTTTCACCGCCTCAATCACAGGGACAACACGTTCCGTTTCTTCATCTTCGGTTATTTTGGTGTAGCCCGGACGAGTCGATTCTCCGCCGATGTCAAGAATGTCCATCCCCTCTCCGAGCATCTCCTCAACACGGAAAAGTGCTCTGTCAAGGGAACTGAATCTTCCCCCGTCCGAAAAGGAATCGGGTGTTACATTTAGTATCCCCATAATATAACAGTTGTTTTTCAGGTCAAAAACCCTGTTTCCGATTTTCATAGGCTATCTCCTGATTTTAAGATTCTTCTTACTGTCGTCCCAACGACATTCGTCACGGGCAGGACATGCAAAACACAGCCTCGACTGCTTGTCTGCACGGTAGAATGCATCCTCAAGCACGGTCTTTTTTCCGCCGCTTCTGCTGTGTCCCGCTATAAGACGTATAATCTCACGGCTTGTCTCGGGAGGACACTCAACCTGCATCAGTATTCTGGCAGCAATTTCAATTCCTGCCGTATCATGCGGAGTTCCGTTTACATACTCCTCACTTCGTCCGATGTCATGGAGGAGTGCGGCTGAATAAACCACATCGGCATCGGCTTTGATACCTTCCTCGGCACAGATAAGCATGGTAAGTCTCGCAACGTCCATACAGTGGGAAATATCGTGTCCGCAGAAAATCCTGTCACGCTCAAGACGGCGTATATCAGCCATTTTCATGATAAATACAAGATTTTTGACAATTTTGTTTGCAAGGTCAGGCTCATCATTCACGGTAGCTTTTTCAGTATTCAGTGCCTTTCTGACTTCGTTGAGCGAATACAGCGAGCCTGCCGCACAGACTGCCGTTGTGCTGTCTGCATCAGCAAGAGCAAGCTCCATAGCCTTTTCAACGGATTCCGCATAAACTGTCGGAGCGTACTTTCCGCAGATATCACAGAGTTCCTCGCCATTAAGGGCACGTGGATTCGGTGGAGTGAACGTCACTATCCTGTCCGCCTTTGAAGCAAGGATTTCAGCTGCTTCACGGTACTGCTTGTCGGCAAGAATCCCGAAAACAAGCGTGATTTTCTTCCCGATAAGATGACTTTCAATCGCATCCGCAAGTGCTTTTGCTCCCTGAACATTATGAGCACCGTCAAGAATAACAAGCGGGTCACGGCTTATACACTCGAATCTGCCGTGCCATACAGCCTTTTCAAGGCCCTTTTTCACAGCCTCGTCAGGAATACGGAATCCCTTGTCCCTGAGTGCGGATACGGCTTCTATAGCAGCAGCAGCGTTGCGGCACTGGTGACTTCCGAGAAGCTTTATCGTGTAATCCTCACGCTTATATTCAAAGCTCTGCCCGTCAAGTCCGAAAGCAATTATATTTTCGGGAGCCGAGCAATAAACAAGCGGACAGCCCGCCTCCCTCGCCTTCCACGAGATTGCTCCCATTGCCTCCATAGCGTCCTGTTCCGCACAGACCACAGTACATCCGCTTCGGATAATACCTGCCTTGTTTTCGGCGATTTCAGCCACGGTCTGTCCGAGAAACGACGTATGGTCCAGTGCTATCGGAGTAAACACACATACAATGTTGCTGTCGATTATATTGGTTGCGTCATTGAGTCCGCCCATGCCGCACTCAACAACGGTAATGTCACATCCCAAGCGTTCAAAGCACATGAGCGCACAGACTGTTTCTATTTCAAAGGCAGTAGGAGTCTCTTTTCCCGAAGTCTCCATTTCTGCGTATATATTCATTATCTGTTCCATAACGGAAAGGAAGGTATCATCGTCAACGGGAACACCGTTCACGGTGATTGAAGGCTCGTCCTCAAAGACCTGCGGCGAGAAAAAACTGCCGACACGAACTCCTGCCTCTTTCAGACACGACGAAATCATGCTTAGTACCGAACCTTTACCGTTAGTCCCCGCAATATGGACGCATGGAATACGGCTCTGAGGATTTCCGAGAAGCCTGCACATTTCTCTGACAGGCTCAAGAGTCATCACCATTCCCTTTTCCGAGACCCGTTTCATAAATTCCCCAACCTGAATCTTATCCGTCATCATCCGTCCTCCGATACCATTAATAATACTGTTATTATATCACACCAACGTCCAAAAATCAAGACAACTGCCGTTTGCTGCGGTGAAAAAGTATAATTCTCCGATGATGTTAATATGATTATATGGGTGGTTATTATGAAAATTCAGAAAGAACGGCTTCTGCTCGCACTGAAACTCACACTTCTCATCGGAACCGCTGTATTCTGCGTAATACGTACCGACGACGTAAAATCCGAAGTCTCAGCGGCGGCACAGCGATGTATTTATGTGCTCATCCCCTCACTTTATGCCATGCTTGCCGTTACCTCTCTCATTACGGCATGCGGTATTACGGGACATCTTCCTAAGCCTGCCGCAGCTGTCGGAAAAGCTCTTTTCGGAATGACTCCGCATGAAACGTCAGCCTTTATTCTCGGAATGTTTGCAGGGTATCCCGTCGGGACACGTATGCTCGTTTCGGGAGGAAGCGGAAAACGACGTGCGGAACTCCTCTCGGGAGTATGCTTCGGGGCAGGTCCCGCATTCATATACGGATGTATTTCGGGAGAGCTTTACGGCTCTCAGACGGCAGGAAGAATCATCATTCTTTCCGCAGTCGGAGCAAACCTTCTGCTCGCATCCGTGCTTTCATTCATGCTCAGGGACACTCCCCCCGAAAACAACGTCAGACCACAACTTCATCTTACGGGGATTATGCTTTCGGACGCTGTAAAAAACAGCGGAAAAGCTCTCGGGATGCTGTGTCTTGCGGTCATGGCGTTTTCCGTACCTGCTGCCGTGCTTGAATGTGCCGACGCTGCATCTGCCGTCGGGAAACGCTTTTCACAGATTGCCGCTATTTCGTCAGACGACGCAGAAGTGCTGTTCCGTTCCGTGCTTGACATTACGTCACTGGGCGACCTTTCTCACGGAAATTACAGACTCCTCCCATGGATATGCGCCCTTGTCTCATTCGGAGGAATATGCGTCATATTTCAGATAAGTGCCGTAACGTCGGGGAAAATCAGTCTTATGCCTCTTGTGCTGACAAGACTTGCTGCGGCTGTTCTGAGTTTTTTTCTGTGCCGTATGCTTATGACGTTCATGCTTCGGGACGAGGTCATATCGGCTTCAACCGCAGAAATCCGGAGCTTCCGCTCAGCTTCTCCGATACCGTCGCTTCTGCTTATTGTCATGACCGCAATGGTCATTTCAGCGTCACACCGCAGGATTACGGGAGGTGATACGAATGTTCGGAAAAATTACCGATAAAGCCCGTGAAACGCTGTACATGGAACCGCAGATCCACTTCGACTGCAACCGTGAAATCCTCATCGAAAACTGCGACCGCATCGAAGAATATAACGATGTTTTTATGCAGCTTATTTCAGGGAAACTCTGCATAAGGATATGGGGAAGCGGTCTCAGAGCCGTTGACTTCCAGACAAAGGGACTGCTGATAAAAGGAAAGCTTTCTGCCGTAGAATTCATCGAAAGGAGTATCGGACACAATGAAAAATCAGCTGAGAGGCTGCGTCAGGATTAATGCATCGGGAAAGCATCTGTATCGTTTCATTAATATGATTCACAGCGGACATATCTGCTGCTTCGGACAATACTGCAAAAATGATGTGTTCTACGGTGAAATCTACCGTCATGATTTGCCGAAGGTCCGAAGAATGGCAGAGGATTGCGGCGTTGAACTGAAAAGTGCCGAATACAGGACGCTTTCCTCGGTTGCTCTGAAATACAGAAAAAGAATCGGTATTATCCTCGGACTGTTCCTTGTGCTCGGAGCGTCACTCTACTTTTCAAACGTCGTTGTGACCATAGAAATTCAGGGAAACGAAATCGTCAGCGACAACGAAATCTTATCTGCCCTCAGTGAACTTGACATTGAACACGGAACTCCGCTGAGAAACATCGACTTCCATCGCTGTGAAAACGAACTCCGTCTTATGGTGGACAAAATCGCATGGGCAGGCATCCGCCATACGGGAAACCGTGTTGTCGTTGAAGTGACGGAAATAGTGGATAAACCGCAGATAGTACCGAATCGTGCTCCGTGCAATCTGGTCTCCGCAAAAAACGCCTATATAACTGCGGTTACGGTGCGTGACGGACTGCTGATGCATAAGGTCGGCGACTTCGTTCCGCAGGGAAGTCTGCTCGTAAGCGGAGTAAGCGAGGATAAGCACGGTCACGTGCTCCTGCACCACTCAATGGGCGAAATCATGGGCATTTATGAGGAAAAAGTAACTTTCTCAGAACCTTTTGCAAAAACAGAATCCCTCCCCACGGGAAACACTAAAAAAAGACGCCGCCTTCGTCTGTTCAGTCTGGAGATTCCACTGTCTGTCGGCAGCAACAAATTCGAAAACTTCAGTACCGTTACATCTGAAGTCCCCCTGCAGCTCTTCGGGAAAGAACTGCCCATAAGCTTCATCCGTGAAAAAATCACCGAGAAAGAGTCCTCCGATATAATCCGTTCCGACAAGGAACTTGAATCTCTGCTCATGGAGAAAATCTACCTCTATGAGAAAAATTTCATCGGCAAGGATACAAAGCTTACCGAACGCTCAATCGACGTAAAACGCACCGATTCCGAACTCGTTTACACCGTGACATACACGCTCGAAGGTAATATCGCCCGACAACATGACATCTACGTTAAGTCCGATTAATGCTATACAATTCAAAAATCACGCAAAAAAACGTCGTGTGTTTAGGCAAATTGCCGAAATAATAAAAACAGAAAAATTTTAGCACTACAAAGTATTGCAAAATCCGTTGCAGAATGTTATAATTTTCCCGTGGACTGCTTTATGCAGAATTTAAAAAAGGAGGTTTTTTAACAATGGCGTTAAAAAATCAGTATCTCATCGACTTACTTGAAAGAGTTAAAAAAAGAAATCAGGGCGAGCCTGAGTTCATTCAGACTGTAACTGAGGTTCTCGAAACTCTTGAGCCTGTTGCTGAAAAGAGACAGGATTACATCGACGCAGGCGTTTTCGAAAGAATCGTTGAGCCTGAGAGACAGATCATTTTCCGTGTTCCGTGGGTAGACGATAACGGCAAAACTCAGGTTAACAGAGGCTTCAGAGTTCAGTTCAACTCTGCAATCGGTCCATACAAGGGCGGTCTCAGATTCCACCCCTCAGTATACAGCGGTATTATCAAGTTCCTCGGCTTTGAGCAGACATTCAAGAACAGCCTTACTTCTCTCCCTATGGGCGGCGGTAAGGGCGGTTCAGACTTCGACCCCCAGGGTAAGTCTGACGCTGAAGTTATGCGTTTCTGCCAGAGCTTCATGACAGAGCTTTCAAAACATATCGGTCCCGACCTCGACGTTCCCGCAGGCGACATCGGTGTAGGTGCACGTGAAATCGGTTACTTATTCGGTCAGTACAAGAGACTCCGCAACGAGTTCACAGGCGTTCTTACAGGTAAGGGCATTCAGTACGGCGGTTCTCTTATCCGTCCCGAGGCTACAGGCTACGGTGCAGTTTACTACACTGTTGAAATGCTCAACTACTTCGGCGACAGCATCAAGGGCAAGACTTTCGCTATCTCCGGCTTCGGCAACGTTGCATGGGGTACTGTAAAGAAGGTTAACGAGCTCGGCGGTAAGGTTGTTACAATCTCCGGTCCCGACGGCTATATCTACGATCCCGACGGTATCAGCACTCCCGAGAAGGTTGATTACCTCCTTGAGATGCGTGCTTCATGCCGCAACAGAGTTCAGGATTACGCTGATAAGTTCGGCGTTGAGTTCTTCGCAGGTCAGAAGCCCTGGGGAACTAAGGCTGACATCATCATGCCCTGTGCTACTCAGAATGAGGTTGATATGGCAGAGGCTAAGCAGATCGTTGAGAACGGCGTTAAGTACTATGTAGAGGTTTCCAATATGCCTACAACTAACGAGGCTGTTGCATACCTCAAGGAAAACGGCGTTATCGTTGCTCCTTCAAAGGCTGTTAACGCAGGCGGCGTTGCTGTTTCAGGTCTTGAGATGTCTCAGAACTCTATGAGATATTCATGGACTTCAGAAGAAGTTGACGCTAAGCTCAAGGGCATCATGAAGAACATCTTCGAGGCTTCACTCAGTGCTGCTAAGGAGTACGGCTTCGGTGACGACCTCGTTGCAGGTGCTAACATCGCAGGCTTCCTCAAGGTTGCTGAGGCAATGAAGGCTCAGGGTTGTGTCTGATTAATCAATAATATCAATCCCCTTATTGTCTGAAGCAGTAAGGGGATTTTCTGTAGGCAAATACAAATCAGGAGGATTGACAATGAGCAAATTAAGAATAGCTATTGCAGGCTACGGAAATCTCGGCAGAGGCGTTGAGCTTGCCGTCAGACAGAATGACGATATGGAGCTTGTGGGCGTTTTCACCCGCAGAGACCCCTCAACTGTAAAAACTGCCACGGGCGTCAGTGCTTACAGCATGGACGACGCTCTGAATATGCGTGACGCCATCGACGTTATGATTATCTGCGGCGGAAGTGCTACCGACCTCCCGAAGCAGACTCCCGAACTCGTAAAACACTTCAACGTCATCGACAGCTTCGATACTCACGCAAGAATCCCCGAGCATTTCGCAAACGTGGATAAGGCTGCCAAGGAAAACAACCACCTCGCTATGATTTCCCTCGGCTGGGACCCCGGTCTGTTCTCGCTCAACAGACTCTATGCGGAAGCAATTCTCCCCAGCGGAAAAACTTATACTTTCTGGGGAAAAGGCGTTAGTCAGGGACACTCCGACGCTATAAGACGTGTTGACGGCGTTAAGAAGGGTATCCAGTATACCGTCCCCGTTGACGAGGCTATGGACGCCGTCCGTTCAGGAACTCTCCCCGAACTTACTACTCGTCAGAAACACAAAAGAGAGTGCTTTGTCGTTGCTGAGGAAGGTGCAGACCTCGCTAAAATCGAAAACGAAATCAAAACCATGAAAAACTACTTCGATGAGTACGATACTACCGTTAACTTCATCACCGACGAGGAGTTCGACGCTGTTCACAACAGAATGCCCCACGGCGGTTTCGTTATGAGAAGCGGTCTTACAGGTATCGACGAGAAAACTCACCACATGATTGAATATTCAATCAAGCTCGACTCAAACCCGGAATTTACCGCAAGCGTACTCGTATGCTATGCACGTGCTCTGGGCAGACTCAGTGCAGAGGGTCAGACAGGCTGCAAAACCGCCTTCGACATCGCTCCTGCGTACCTCTCTAAACTCAGCGGCGAACAGCTCCGTGCTTCGCTTCTCTAATCATATATAAATTAAGGATAATGTCCGCACAGCGGCATTTACGCTAATCATTGAGGAAAACCCTTTTGAAAAAGGGTTTTCCTCAAACTCCTTTCCTAAAACTTTCAGTATGAAATTTCAGCCCCATAGGGTGCATCCAGAAAATTTTGAACATCAAGTTCATTTGGATATGCACCCTATGGGGCTGAAATTTGTATTAAAAGTCTTTGGAAGGGGGTTCGGGGGTGACTCCCCACAGTGTGGGGAGATGTCCGAAGGACAGAAGGGACCGCCGCTGTTGGCGGAACCTTTCCTCAGAAAGGTTTCCCCCGATAAATTCACATAATACTGCTGTACGGGCATTGCCCTTACATTATTGATAATCCGCAGCATTCCCCTCTGCTTTATACTCAGGCAGATAGGGGTAAAGCTCGTCGTAATTGGAAAGCTGTGCATCGTCCTCGGCAGCATAGGGAATCAGTCCCGTCATATCTCCCCACGAAGCAGAGGGGCAAGTGTATTCAAGTCCTCTCTGACGTCTCAGGTCAGGCACGGGAATGTCGAGTTCTTCTCTTTTCATTTTATCATCTCCCGATGATATTCTGTGCTGTCAGAGGGAAAATATAATTGTAAATTTATTCAGAAAAAACTGCATGGACAATCCCGCTAATCGTTTCACGATTAGCCTTTACGTAAAGGAGCTGTTCGTAGAGTTCGTCGGCACGACGAATACAGTCCACGGGGGATTTGCCCTTGAAATAGCCGTTTTCCGCAATTCCGTCAATGTAATAACGCATGGAAAGCTCCCCGACTGCCCATAAAATCCCGTAGTAGAGCGAATCCACCTCAGCTGATGTAAGCAGTCCGCATAATCCTTCTGCAAAACCCTTGGCAACAGCACGGACCGCACTCATATCAGGCAGGACAGAACGTATCATGTCCCCGAAATCGAGTGCCGCATATCCCTCCATAGACGTATCAAGGTCGATGACCGTGCATTGTCTGCCTGTGATGATGTTTGCGGATTTTGCGTCGTTGTGGACATTTCTTTTCGGGAGATTTCCGTCGAAAACAGCTTCAAGCTCTTTGGAAAGTTCTGTAAAAATTTCCGACTTTGCTCTGCTGACTGCCAACAATGAACTGTAATAACGTCCGAAGTCACGGAAATCGTGTATCGTTTCGTGCAGCTTTACTCCGCCGCTGTTAATAATTCTGAGAAAGGCTCCGAAAGAGCGTCCCATGAGGTAATTGCGGTCGGCAGAGACTTCCGACGACTCTGTATAGCTGTACATACGATAGATTTCGCCGTCAGCATCAACGAAGTTTGCACCGTCAGCCTCAAGATAATGCGGAACACTGACTGTACCGTCACCGTAACGGACGAAAGCCGCCTCAACAGCGGAAATGTTCCCCATCACCTTTTCGGGAAAGGCAAAAACCTCACGGTTCAGGGATTGAAGCACATAACCTCCGTCAGAGGCGGTCACAAGGTATGTCCTGTTGATGTGACCGCCGTCAAGCGTCTTTATATCGTTAACGTCCTCCACCCCGAACAGCGAGGCGATTTTTATTGTATCCATCAGTTTTTAAGACTCTGCATAGGTGCGGGAATACGTCCGCCACGGTTGATGAACTTCGCAGATGAACGCTCCTTGATCGGCATAACGGGACCGCTTCCGAGAAGTCCTCCGAATTCAAGTGTCTCACCCTCCTTGCGTCCGATAGCAGGGATAAGACGTACTGCGGTTGTCTTGGAATTCACCATGCCGATAGCTGCTTCGTCGGCGATAATTGCGGAAATGGTCTCGGGACTTATCTCTCCCGGCACAACTATCATATCAAGTCCGACAGAACATACAGCCGTCATAGCTTCAAGCTTTTCAAGGCTGAGGACTCCCGCAACAGCCGCATCAATCATACCTGCGTCCTCAGAAACGGGGATGAATGCTCCCGAAAGTCCTCCGACTGTTGACGAAGCCATTACTCCACCCTTCTTTACGGCGTCGTTGAGAAGTGCGAGACAGGCAGTTGTACCGTGAGTTCCGCACATTTCAAGTCCCATTTCCTCAAGGATATGAGCAACGCTGTCTCCGATTGCAGGTGTGGGAGCAAGCGAGAGGTCAACGATACCAAACGGCACTCCGAGAAGCTGTGAAGCTCTTGCACCTACAAGCTGTCCCATACGTGTTATCTTGAATGCAGTCTTTTTGATGACATCGGCAATTTCGTTAATTGAAGCGTCGGGGTACTTCACGAGTGCCGCACGGACAACTCCGGGTCCCGAAACTCCGACATGGATTTCGCAGTCAGGTTCGCCTACGCCGTGGAAAGCTCCTGCCATAAAGGGATTATCCTCAACGGCATTACAGAACACAACAAGCTTTGCAGGTCCTATGCAGTCACGGTCGGCTGTTCTCTCGGCAGACTCCTTGACGATTCTTCCCATGAGCTTTACAGCGTCCATATTGATTCCCGACTTTGTTGAACCGATATTTACGGACGAACAGATATTCTGTGTTACATCAAGAGCTTCGGGAATAGACTCGATAAGAGCCATATCACCTGCACTGAAACCCTTATGTACAAGTGCGGAATAGCCTCCGATGAAGTTTACGCCGCAGGTATCGGCTGCCCTCTGGAGAGCCTTTGCGAACTTCACAGGATTTTCATTCGGACACGCTGCCGCAAGCATTGCAATCGGGGTAACGGAGATTCTCTTGTTGATGATCGGAATACCGTACTCCGTTTCAATCTGCTCGCCTACGGGAACAAGATTCTTCGCCTTTGAAACTATCTTGTTGTAGACCTTTTCACACGCCTTGTCAATATCGGTATCAATACAGTCAAGAAGTGAAATTCCCATGGTAATTGTTCTGATGTCAAGACACTCATCCTGAATCATTCTTATTGTTTCAAGTATATTGTAAGCGTTAAGCATAAGATGAAATACTCTCCTTTTTCAATCGTAATTCACGGATGTGCCGCTTCAGATTGTATGCATTGAATTGAAGATGTCCTCGTGCATTGTGTGGATGGACAGTCCGAGCTTTGTTCCGAGCGCTGTCATCTTTTCAACAAGCTCCGAAAAATCTCCGTTGATTGCGGAAATGTCCACAAGCATTATCATTGCAAACATATCCTGAAGAACGCTCTGGGTCACCTCGATGACATTCACGTTATACTCGGCACAGATGCCGCTTACCTTGTGGAGAATTCCCACAGTATCCTTACCAATTACAGTTACTACTGCTCTCATAAATAAAACCTCCGATTATTTTTGTTTTTTGGATTTTGAAGCCGTTTCAGTCTTTGCAGACTCGGGAGGCTTCGGGATATAATCCTCGGTTACCGTTGACATATCTTTCTTTTCAAGAAGATAATTTATATACTCGCTGAACAGCGAATAAACTACCGCAAAAACGGGAACTCCAAGTATCATTCCGGCAAAACCGAACAGACCTCCGCCGAAAAGAATAGAGAAAAGTACCCAGAATGCCGATATTCCCGTTGACTGTCCGAGAATCTTCGGACCGATAACATTACCGTCAAGCTGCTGTATAACCAGTATGAGTATCGCAAACGGTATTACCTGACGGGGATATGATACAAGAAGCAGAAGTCCGCTTGGTATCGCACCGATAAACGGTCCGAAAAACGGAATTATATTCGTGATGCCCACTATAACGGAAATCAGCACCGCAAAATTAAGCTTCATGATGTTCATGCAGATAAAGCAGAGGATTCCGATAATGATTGAATCTATGATTTTTCCCGTGATAAAGCCGCTTATTGAGCTGTTTGTACGGGAGCATACTCTGAAAAATGCGGACGACGCCTTTTTCGGCAGTACCGCATGAGTGAATTTTGAAAGCTGAGACTGAAAATGTTCCTTGTCAAAGAGGAAGTAAACCGCCACAATAAGTCCGATAAGAAAATCCTTGATCGCAATTATAAAACCTATGGCACTATCGGTAATTTTAAGTGCAATATCACTTACCTTCGGAATAAGCTTGTTCAGGAAGCCTGTTACATCGACCTCGAAGTTTTCGAGGGATTTCTCGGCAGTTGAAAGAAGCTCGGGGTATTTTTTCAGTACGGAATTCGCCCACGCCTGACAATTATCAACGTATGTTCCGAAATTGTTGAAAATCGTCGTCACACTTTCAAACACCTGCGGCAGAATTATTGCAAGAAGTGCTCCGAGAACCGCAAGGAATATGAGCATAGAGATAAACAATGAAATCACTCTGTTAAGCCTTGGACGAGGCTTCGTCTTTTCAGTCACTTTTTTTAGACGTCTTTCAAACCACATCATAATCGGGTTTACAAGATATGCAATGACAAGTCCCCACGTAATCGGTGCTGCAACAGAAAGAATCGTCTTTGCAACTCTGCCGACGATTGTGAAGTTAAAAAGAACCGCATATACAAGCAGACACGCCGAAAAAGTAAGCACTGTATATACCGACACTGTATTGTATTTTGAATTCCAGTTGACTTTCAACTTTTTTCACCTCATAACAAACAATATAATATTATTATATCACGTCTGATTCGAAAAAGCAACAAATTTAAGCCGACTGCACAAAAAATTAAGAAAAGATTTGCAAATTCAATAATGTTGTGATATAATATGTTTAACCAGTTTTGTAATCAGAAAAATCAGTATGTTCAAACGGAGGAAGCTGTAAAATGATGCTTATTGACTGCCACACCCATACGCAATTTTCCGTCGATTCGGACGCCGATATAAACGCCATGGCTGAAAGAGCTTCTCAGCTCAATCTCGCAGCATACGCTGTCACCGACCACTGCGAATGTAATTGCTGGTACGATGCCGCTTATTACAACGGTGCGGTGCTTTCCGACGACTTCGGCTACGGAAACGACTTCGAAAATTCAGTCAACGCCGTCACAGAGCTTAAAAACAGGTTCGGAAACAAACTCAATCTTATCTGCGGAACAGAAATGGGACAGGCAATGCACGATATTGAAATTGCCGAAAAAATCGTCTCCGACAACCGTCTTGATTTCGTTATAGGTTCGGTCCACCAGATAAGAAACGAGAAGGATTTCGCATTCATAGACTACTCAGGATACTCCATGAGTGATATATACAACCTCCTTGAACGCTACTTCACCGAAATTCATGAGCTTTGCAAATGGGGAAAATTCGATATTCTCGGTCACCTTACATACACCCTCAGATACATAAAGGGAAATTTCGGTATAGACGCAGACATCAGCCGTTTCGACGATATTATCGCCGAGAGCTTCCGTGAGCTTATTACCAAGGACAAGGGTATCGAAATCAATACGTCAGGACTCCGCCAGAGCTACGGTGACTCATTCCCATCGCTTAAATATGTCAGACTTTTCCGTGACCTCGGCGGTGAACTCCTCTCAATAGGCTCTGACGCACACACTGTTGATGACCTCGGAAAAGGTATTGCTGACGGCATCAGAATTGCATCCGAAGCAGGTTTCACAAGGCTCTGCTATTTCAAAAACAGAAAACCCGTTTTCATTCCCATAGAATAATCCTGCCGACAAAGGCTCAATGCCTTTGAATATATATTCAGAAAGGACAGATCCACATGAACGACATCATCAGAATCCTACAGCAGAACGCACGTATCTCAGACAGAGAACTCGGCGAATTACTGGGTATTACTGCCGAGGAAGCCGCCGCAGAAATCAAAAACCTCGAAGATAAAGGCATTATCAAAGGCTACAGCGTTATCGTTGACGACGAGCTTTACGACAATTCCACCGTTTATGCTACTATTGAACTCAAGGTTACTCCTCAGCGTGACTGCGGCTTTGATGACATTGCCAGAACCATCATGATGTACGATGAGGTTGAATCTGTCACACTTATGTCAGGTGCATATGACCTCGCTATCAGAGTAAAGGGAAATACCCTCAGGGATATTGCCTCTTTCGTCTCACAGAGACTCTCCACAATAGACGGCGTACTCTCTACGGCTACACACTTCATTCTGAAAAAATACAAGGAAAAGGGTATATTCATCAATAATGAACAGCCCGATGAAAGGGGTCTGGGTTAAGAGTGATTGACTACGAAAAGATTCTTTCCGAAAGAATAAAGAAAACAAAACCCTCAGGCATCCGTAAATTCTTCGATATTGCAGGAGCTATGGAGGGCGTTATAAGCCTTGGAGTTGGCGAACCCGATTTCTCTACTCCCTGGGTAATCAGAGACGCCGCTATCAAGGTGCTTGAACGCAAACAGATTATCTACGGTCCGAACAAGGGTCTTGCACCTCTGAGAGAGGCTATAAGTACACGCATAAAGTCCAAACACGGCGTTGAATACCATCCGGAGGACGAAATAATCGTAACAGTAGGCGGCTCGGAAGCTATAGACCTTACACTCCGTGGTCTTATCGACCCGGGCGACGAGGTTCTTGTCGTTGAGCCAAGCTTCGTATGCTACGCTCCGCTTACCGAACTCATCGGAGGTGTTGCGGTCCCCGTCCCCACACGTATTGAAAATAACTTCAAGCTCACCGTCGATGACCTCAGGGATAAGGTCACAGAACGCACAAAGCTCCTGATTCTGCCCTTCCCGAACAACCCCACAGGTGCCATCATGACACGTGAGGACCTTCAGCCTATTGCTGAATTCCTGCGTGATACCAATATTATGGTCCTCACCGACGAAATCTACTCCGAGCTTACATACGGCAGAAAACACGTTTCGCTTATTGAATTCGAAGGCATGAGAGAACGTACAATCTACGTCAACGGCTTCTCAAAGGCATATGCCATGACCGGCTGGCGACTCGGCTATGTTGCGGCTCCGGAACCGATTATCTCACAGATTTCAAAGATTCATCAGTACGGCATCATGTGCAGTCCCTATATAAGCCAGAATGCTGCTGTTGTCGCACTCACCTCATGCGATAAGGAAATCGCCAAAATGGCTGACGAGTATAACGCACGCCGCCGTTACCTCGTCGGAGAATTCAACCGTCTCGGTCTCACATGCTTCAATCCCGAGGGCGCATTCTATGTGTTCCCGTGCATAAAAAGCACAGGTATGAACTCCGAGGAATTCTGCGAAAGACTGCTCTATGAGGAAAAAGTCGCCGTTGTTCCCGGAAGTGCTTTCGGAGACAGCGGAGAAGGCTTTATCAGAATTTCCTACGCATACTCCCTCAAACACCTTATGGAAGCTATCAAACGCATTGAATCTTTCCTGAAAAAGCTTGAGGGTGAGCATCATGAAAATTAAAACTGCCGCTAAAATCAACCTTGTGCTTGACGTCACGGGACGCCTTGAAAACGGCTACCACACAATCGAAAGCGTCTTCCAGACCGTCAGTCTTTACGACGAAGTCACAGTTGAGTCCGCACAGGAAATCAGTATTTCATGCGAGCTTCCCGAAGAATTTGCCTCTGCCGACCCTATCCCCTGCGATGAACGTAATATCGCTTACAAAGCCGCCAAGCTCTTTTTCGAAGAAAACAATATTCAGGGCGGCTGCAGCATACACATAAAAAAGGGTATCCCTTCTCAGGCAGGCATGGGCGGTGGAAGTACCGACGCTGCTGCTGTTCTTCACTGTCTGAACGTGATTACGGGACTTGATCTCAGCATTTCCGAGCTTTCTGCCATGGGTAAGAAACTCGGTGCGGACGTCCCCTTCTTCTTCACGGGCGGAACTGCCTATGTCGGCGGTATCGGCGAAGAAATCGCCTCGCTTTCCGATTATTCGGGCAGACATCTTGTCATCGCAAAGGGAAATCAGGGCGTTTCAACCGCCGAAGCATACAGCAGAATCGACGCTCTTGAAGCTCCCGTTCATCCAAAAACCCACAGACTTGTCAGGTCGGTGAATGTTGCTCCTGATGAAGCGTACAAGTACGTCGGCAACCTTTTTGAACAGGCTCTGAACCTCGACGAAGTCGAATTTCTCAAGGCAAAGCTCCTTGCCAAAGGTGCTCTCTCTGCCTGCATGACCGGAAGCGGTTCGGCTGTTTTCGGCATTTTCAGAACTCGTGACGCTGCAGAGAAATGTGCACGTTCCCTGAGAAGTTCAGGTTATTTCGCTCAGGCGTGCGAAACCGTTTCACAATCATTCGTCAATGTATAAATGCAAAACGGAGAAGATTCAGTATCTTCTCCGTTTATTTCTATAAACATCCTTTTTCGGACGACCAATGGTCGTCCCTACATTTATATTCATAAAACAGCCAATCCGCATACACCTCGCAGCGGCAAACCAACTTTTTCTACAGTCTGAAACGCAGAAGATTGCAATACTTTCGCCGTTTTGGGATTATTCCTTTATGTACTTTTTGTCCTGTTCGGGAATTCCGGATTCGTCCGACAGGTATCGTTCTACCCTCATATGCAAATCATATTTTTCTCTGAGTGCGACGATTTTCTGCATCATTTCTGTTGAATGATGTTTATCAAGAGCCTCCTGATTCGTCCAGCTGTCAATTAACAGGACCGTCTCGGCGTCGTCCATAGGGAAAAAATACTCGTACCGCAGATTACACTCCTCTGCACGAATGTCTTCAACAACTCCGCTTGATACCATTTCCTCCGCAAACTTCCGTGCATTTCCGTTTTTTCCTGTGTAGTAAATGTTTATTGTAACAGACATTTTCTATCCCTCCGAAAATATTACTTGTCCCACAAGTTGATTATATCAGACGTTCCGCAAAAAGTCAATTGCCCAAACAATAAATCCGCCTCTGACTCAATTATCAGAAGCGGATTTCTGTTATTTATACACTACTGTCGGGGAGTTTCAGAAGAACATTCCCCTTGAGATTACTTGAGCTTAACAGCCTCTTTTGCCTTGTTGGCAATATTCTCGGCACAGAGACCGAACTCCTTGAGAAGGTCAACAGCAGGACCTGAATGACCGAACTCATCGTTCACGCCAACCTTTACAACGGGTACAGGACAGCACTCTGTAACAGCCTCAGCTACAGCAGAACCAAGTCCGCCGATAATGCTGTGCTCCTCAGCAGTAACGATAACGCCTGTCTCCTTTGCACACTTACAGATAAGCTCCTTGTCGAGAGGCTTGATTGTGTGGATATTTACAACTCTTGCAGAGATTCCGTCAGCTTCAAGAAGCTTTGCAGCTTCAAGAGCCTCGTTCACCATAAGACCTGTTGCCACAATTGTGAGGTCAGAGCCGTCTTTCATCACAACACCCTTGCCAAGCTCAAACTTGTACTCCTCGGCATTGTTGATTACGGGTACTGCAAGACGTCCGAAACGCATATATACGGGACCGTTGAAGTCGAGAGCAGCTCTTACAGCAGCCTTAGCCTCAACATCGTCACAGGGATTGATAATAGTCATTCCGGGGATTGTACGCATAAGAGCGATGTCCTCGTTGCACTGGTGTGTTGCACCGTCCTCACCTACAGAAATACCTGCGTGTGTTGCACCGATTTTTACGTTGAGGTGGGGATAGCCGATGGAGTTTCTTACGATTTCAAATGCACGTCCTGCCGCAAACATAGCGAATGTGCTTGCGAAAGGAATCTTTCCGCAGGAGGCAAGACCTGCTGCAACACCCATCATATTAGCCTCTGCAATACCGCAGTCGAAGAAACGCTCGGGACAAGCCTTCTTGAAAACGCCTGTCTTTGTAGCAGCAGCGAGGTCTGCGTCGAGAACAACAAGATCCTTATATTCAGCGGCAAGCTCCTTAAGAGCCTCGCCGTAGCTTTCTCTGGTAGCTTTTTTAATAACGTCTGCCATGATATTAGTCCTCCAATTCCTTCAGCTGTGCGTTGAGTTCTGCCATTGCCTGGTCGTACTGCTCCTTATTGGGAGCTGTTCCGTGCCAGCTTACCTGATTTTCCATAAATGAAACGCCCTTGCCCTTTACGGACTTCTGGATAATCGCAACAGGCTTGTCCTTGATTGTTTCAGCCTCGCTGAAAGCAGCGTCGATGCTGTCGAAATCGTGAGCGTCCATAGTAATCACGTGCCAGCCGAATGCAGCAAACTTGTCTGTGATAGGCTCGGGAGAGCAAACCTCTGTGATAGGACCGTCAATCTGGAGACCATTGTTGTCAACGATTGCCACAAGGTTATCAAGCTTGTAGTGAGCAGCAAACATAGCTGCCTCCCATACCTGACCTTCCTCGATTTCGCCGTCACCGAGAACTGTATATACTCTGTATGACTTGCCGTCTGTCTTTCCTGCAAGAGCCATTCCGCAGGCTGTGGAGATTCCCTGTCCGAGCGAACCGCTTGACATATCAACACCGGGAATGTGGATGCAGGGGTGTCCCTGAAGAAGCGCACCGATGTGACGGAGCGATTTCAGCTCGTCAACTGAGAAAAATCCCTTCTGTGCAAGAACGGAATAGAGTGCGGGAGCTGTATGTCCCTTTGAGAGGACAAAGCGGTCTCTCTCGGGAGCGTCGGGATTCTGAGGGTCAACATTCATCTTGTTGAAGTAGAGATAAGTAAGCGTATCGCTGATTGAAAGCGAACCGCCCGGATGACCCGATTTAGCGTTAAAGGTACCCTCAATAACGCCCATTCTTACCTTGCAGGCTGTTTTCTGCAGGCTTTTTTTGATTGCAACGTCCATAAATAACCTCCGTTAAAAATTAATATATTTCTGTGGAATAAGCAGCTTTCTGCTCATATGACTTCTGCACCTCTTTGGACTTCTTTACATAGCCCAGAAGTGAGGGAACAAAAATAGCGATAATTACAAAAATTGAAATGATTCTACTCATATTTTACCTCCGAACAACAATTTTGTCTACGCAATACTTGCCTTAGTTTTATGCGGAAATTGCTCTGTTTTCTTTTTGCAGACTTGTTAAGTCTATGTAATGGTTCCGTGTTTCAGTCATTTGTACAACGGCAGATGATTTCTCCGATAAGCTCCGCAACCGCCCCCTCGTCACACGATTTTGTAAGCACAAGGTCGGCTACATTCTTCACGGAATGCTCTGCATTTGAGGGACACGCTCCGAGGTCTGCCTCACGAATCATTTCAATATCGTTATCGAAATCTCCGATTGAAACAAATGTATACCCCTCCATGCCTTTAAGACGTCGGTACTCATTCAGAGCACTTCCCTTGCTGACACCCTTTGGCAGCATTTCAAGGAAAATATCGGATGAACGTACAAAGTCCACTGTCTTGTCGAGTCCCATCTGCCGCACAAGCACTTCCATGTACGAAACATCCTCGGGAGCAAGAGAGAACAGCACCTTCAGCCAGCCGCCGTCCTCGATTTCACTGAGCTCCTCATAATAAGGCTCTATATTGCAGATTCTTGTGTGAAGCTGCTGATAATCGGTGTTGCTGAACACATATGTACCGTCCGTTTTAAGAACCTCACCGCCTGTTTCGGGCATTGCATCGAAAATTTTCATGGCAAGCGTCTTTGCTTCAGACGGCAACGGATGCGTATACAGCGTCTCCTCCGACACAAAATCGTGAATTGCAGCTCCGTTATACATTATGACAGGCATTTTAAGCTCAATCATATCAAGGTACTGTCTGAACGACTGAATCGTTCTTCCCGTAGCAACCGTAAACTTTCCGCCAAGACTCATGAAATGCTCAATAGCCTTACGGTCGGCAGCAGTTATCTGTTTCTCCGAATTAAGCAGTGTGCCGTCCATATCACTGAGCAGTATTACTTTTGTTATATCTTCAAACATGAACTTCTCCTTAAACTAACGCCGTCAGCCCGTTTTTTCAAGCTTATTCAGTACGGCTCTGAAATAATCGGGAAGCTCGCTTGTAAATTCCATATACTCACCCGTTTTCGGGTGGATAAACCCGATTTTACGGGCGTGAAGGCACTGTCCGACAATCCCCTTGCAGGGCTTGCCGTAAACATCGTCCCCAAGCACAGGATTCCCTCTGTAGGCAAGATGAACACGAATCTGATGGGTGCGTCCCGTTTCGAGTCTCAGCCGCACATGTGCGTAGCCGCCGTACTGTCTCAGAACCTCGTAGTGAGTCACGGCATTGCGTGAGTTTTCCTGAGTGACGCACATTTTCTTGCGGTCGGTCTTATGTCTGCCTATGGGAGCGTCAATCGTCCCCGAAGTCTCCTTGAAAAAACCGCTTGCAACGGCTTCGTACTCTCGTGTGAAGCTGTGAGCCTTAATCTGCTCTGCAAGATGAAGGTGTGCGGCGTCGTTCTTGGCAACGATAAGCAGTCCGCTTGTATTCTTGTCGATTCTGTGGACGATTCCCGGTCGGATGACTCCGTTGATTCCAGAAAGACTGTCTCCGCAGTGATGAAGCAGAGCATTCACGAGAGTCCCCGTATAGTTTCCGTGTGCGGGATGGACTACCATCCCCTTAGGCTTGTTCACAACAAGCAGGTCGCTGTCCTCATAGACAATATCAAGAGGAATATCCTCGGGAGAAGCGTCCATTGGCTGAGGCTCAGGAAGCTCCACGGAAAGCTCCTCTCCCCCTTTCAGCTTGCAGCTTTTGCTGACCTTTTTTCCGTTGACAAGAATATTTCCCTTTTCAAGGAGTCCCTGAACGGCAGAGCGTGTAAGTTCAGCAATATTGTCTGAAATATATCTGTCAATACGTTCTCCGCAGCTCTCCTGCGGCACGTTAAGGATAATATGCTCACTCATTTTCAGCAGCCTTTTCGTCAGTCTTTGCAGCTTTTTTCGACTTTTCGATTTTCGGGTCTATGAAGAAGGCGTATATCAGCATCAGTGCAAACGCAACCGTTACGCATATATCGGCAAAATTGAATATTGCAAAGTCGAAAAGTCTGCAATCGAACATATCCACTACGTATCCGAGCCGGATACGGTCGATGAGATTACCGATTCCGCCTGCAAGGAAGAGTGCAATCGCCCAGTTAAGAAGCTTTGAACGCTTAATCAGACGGAACATCAGGAAAAATCCCGCAATTATTACTAATCCCGTAAAGCCGATAAGATACCATCTCTGTCCCGACATGCTTCCGAAGATTGCACCGTCGTTTTCAAGATATGTGAGGTCGAAGATTTCAGTGTCACCGATACGGATGAAGTCGATGCTTCCCTTCGGTTTCAGCGAATCGACTGCCCAGAACTTTATGAGCTGGTCAATGCCGACCAATGCGACAATACTTATAACTAAAAGAATAGCCACAGATAATTTGTCCTTTCAAATAATACGCCTGCCATCACCTCTGACGGCAGGCTGTATTTACTGATTTATGCCTCGATGGCAATTGCACATCTCTGACAAAGTGTAGGATGTGTATGATTTGTACCAACATACTTTGAGTAGCACCAGCAGCGCTCGCACTTCTCGCCTTCTGCCTTTACAACTTCAACAGAAGTCTCGTCGGCAGACTTCTCAACAACAACCTCAGAAACAATGAATACTTCTGCAAGCTGCTCAGCAAGAGCTGCATAACGGTCGTAGTCCTCATCGCTGCTGTGAATGATAAGCTTTGCTTCAAGAGACTTACCGATGGTCTTGTTGTTTCTTGCCTCTTCAAGAGCCTTGTTTGCGATTTCACGTGCAGTATAGATGAAGCTCCACTTCTCAACGAAAGCGTCGTCAATTGCAATGTCTGACTTTGAAGGCATCTGATTGAGGAATACACTTTCCTTATCGTCAGCCGAGCTGTGGGGCATGAACTGCCAGATTTCCTCAGCAGTATATGAGATGATAGGAGCCATAAGTCTTGTGAGTGCGCTGAGGATTCTGTACATTACAGTCTGTGCGGCACGTCTCAGCTCAGACTTCTCCTTCTCACAGTAGAGTCTGTCCTTGATGATGTCGAGGTAGAAGT
The DNA here is from genome assembly GCA_015066935.1 of Ruminococcus sp. Classification (GTDB taxonomy): domain Bacteria; phylum Bacillota; class Clostridia; order Oscillospirales; family Ruminococcaceae; genus Ruminococcus. The sequence continues at coordinate 145,264 of SVNK01000005.1, forward strand.
TCGACATATCAATTACGCAGAAGTTGTGGATAGCGTGGAACGAAATGTGGAAATCGAAGGATTTGTAGCCCTCGTTCACCTTGTCGATAAGAGCGTCGAGTCGCATTAAAGCCCACTTATCAAGCTCTGTGAGCTTATCGTCGTCAACCATATCGGTATCGGGATTGAAGCCGTCACCGTTTCCGAGGTTTCCGAGGATATATCTTGCTGTATTTCTGATCTTCTTGTAAGCGTCTGAGAGCTGACCAAGAATAGGCTTTGAAATTCTGATGTCGCTGTGATAGTCGGACGAAGCAACCCAGAGACGGAGAATATCTGCACCGTACTGGTCAATTACTTCCTGCGGGTCGATACCGTTTCCGAGCGACTTGTGCATTACCTTGCCTTCGCCGTCAACAACCCAGCCGTGGGTACATACTGCCTTATAGGGAGCCGAACCCTTATATACTACGGATGTAAGGAGCGATGACTGGAACCAGCCTCTGTACTGGTCTGCACCCTCAAGATAGAGGTCAGCAGGCCATGAAAGAGCGTCATGCTGTTCCATTACGGCAGAATGTGAAACGCCGCTGTCGAACCATACGTCCATGATGTCGTATTCCTTTGTGAACTCACCGCAGCCGCACTCGCACTTAACGCTTGTGGGGATGAACTCGGAAGCTTCCTTCTCCCACCATGAATCGGAGCCTTCCTTACGGAACATATCGGCAATTGCCTTGATTGTCTCGTCATTTACGATGGGCTTTCCGCAGTCCTTACAGTAAACGATCGGAATCGGAACACCCCATGTTCTCTGACGTGAAATGCACCAGTCTGAACGGTCACGAACCATTCCCTTGATACGATCCTCGCCCCATTCGGGAATCCACTGAACACTCTCGATCGCCTTGACAGCCTCATCTCTGAAGCCGTTTACCGAACAGAACCACTGCTCTGTTGCACGGTAGATAATCGGATTATGACAGCGCCAGCAGTGAGGATACTGGTGGACGATTTTCTGTATAGCAAGGAGCGCACCAAGCTCTTCAAGCTTCTTTGCGATTTCCTTGTTTGCGGTATCGGTGTCCATTCCCTCGAACTCGCCTGCCTCAGCGGTCTGACGGCCCTTTGAGTCAACACATACGAGGATACCGATGTCGTCATAGTTCTTGCATACCTCAAAGTCCTCAACACCGTAGCCGGGAGCTGTATGTACGCAGCCTGTACCGCTTTCGAGTGTTACGTGGTCGCCCACGATAATCGGTGAGGGACGGTCATAAAGGGGATGCTTTGTCTTCATTCCCTCAAGCTCTGCACCTGTAAAGATGTGGTCTGTGGAGTAATCGGTAATGCCTGCTGTTTCCATTGTGGCAGCTACAAGCTCCTCAGCCATTACGTAATACTCATCGCCGACCTTGACGAGTGTATAGTTGTACTCCGGACCAAGACAGATTGCAAGGTTTCCGGGGATAGTCCATGTAGTTGTGGTCCAGATAACGAAATAGATCTTTGAAAGGTCAAGACCGAGTGAGGTGAACATTCCCTTATCGTCGGTAACATTGAACTTTACATAGATTGAATGGCAAGGATCATTGGAATACTCAATTTCAGCCTCTGCAAGAGCAGTATTGCAGTCGGGACACCAGTAAACAGGCTTGAGTCCCTTGTACATATAGCCCTTCTTTGCCATTTCACCGAAGACCTCTATCTGACGTGCCTCATACTCAGGCTTGAGAGTGATATAAGGATTCTCATAATCGCCGAGGGCACCGAGTCTCTTGAAGCCCTTCATCTGGTTTTCAACCTGAGTCATTGCATAATCACGGCAATGTTTTCTGAGCTCTGTTGGCGGAATAGCACCGTTCTCAACGCCGATAGCCTTCATAGCCTTCAGCTCGATAGGCAGACCATGAGTGTCCCAGCCCGGAACGTAAGGTGCGCAGAATCCACTCATATTCTTGTACTTCACTATGAAGTCCTTGAGCGACTTGTTGAGCGCATGACCGAGGTGAATCACACCATTTGCATAGGGAGGACCGTCGTGAAGAATATACGAAGGCTTGCCCTGATTCTTCTCAATCATCTTGTAATATAATCTGTCATTTTCCCATCTTTCGAGGGTTTCAGGCTCTCTTTTGGGGAGATTTCCACGCATTGGGAATTCCGTTAAGGGTAAATTTAAGGTGTTATTGTAATCCTGTGCCATTTTTACTGTTCTCCCGTATGATGCGGGAGACACTCCTTTCGCTGTATTTGCTCACATACGGCAGAGCTTTTCGCCTTGCCGCTGTGGGAATTTCAATATAAATCAATAATTTCCGTCAGAAACAGAAGCAGCGATTTCCTCTGCTGTCTCAGAAGCGGAATCCTCAAATGTTTCGGGCATTGAAGAGATAAGCTCAAGATGGCTCTTGTACATATCAAAGAGACTCTTCTTGAAATCGGCAACCTGCTGCTGAGCTTCGATAAGAGCTTCTTTCTCTCTTGCGATCTCTGCACGGTTCTTTTCCATTGTCTCTGAATGCTGACGAACTGATTCGTCCTCAAGCTCTGCTGCCTTAGCCTCTGCATCAGCGATAATCTTCTCAGCCTTTTCCTTAGCCTCGGCGATCACCTGATGTCCCTGCTTCTGGGCACCGAGAAGTGCGTCCTTAAGAGCATCCTCGTCCTTCATGTACTCACGCACCTTGTCGGCAAGAATCTGAATCTTGTTGTTTGCCTCGGCACGCTCACGCTCCATTTCGTCAAGCTCAGCCTCAAGCTGTGAGAGAAATTCGTCGATTTCTTCCTGCTTATAGCCGAAAGCAGCCTTTTCAAATCTTTTATTTCTGATATCCTTTGAAGTTATCATTTCTTTTCACCTCTAAATATATTTACGCAGACTTATGTGTATGCGTCCTTTTTTTGTTTCACCGTCAATGCCTGACAAAACGAATCTTCCGCTGCCTCTTACAGAGAGCACATCGCCCTCGTTTACAGACTGCGACACCGAAACGGCTGTTATATGATTCACGTCAACCTTTTCAGAGCGTATCAGCTTTGCGGCATTTTCACGGCTTACCTTTGCAGCAAGACCAACTATACAGTCAAGTCTCAGCGATGCCACAGTACCGCTTATTTCCTGAAATTCCTGTATTCTTTCAAGCATGAAGCTTCTGTCATCGCTGACCTTTACTCCGATTCTGCCGATTTTTCCGACAGAAACGGATATCAGCCTTGCGGCAATTTCGGTGACGAAGCACTGTGCGATACCTTCGCTGATAATAATATCGCCAATGACCTCACGCTTTAATCGCATTGCCATAAAAGAACCGAGAAAATCTCTGTGTGTGAGCCTGTCCGCCTTACGGAACGTAAAGGTCAGGCACTTCATCGGGAAATCATCCCGTATATAGTCTTCGCAGTAATCGGGATAAACGGCGAGGATTTTTCTTCGGGCGTCTTCGAATCCGCCCCATAGCATATATCTCATTCCGCCGCAGTTGTTCCTGCACCACTGCTCAGCCTCGGCACACTGCCGTTCATCGAGGAATCCCGAAAAGACTGCCATACCTTTTCTTTCGCACCGGTCAGCCATATCTCCGAGTCTTGCCTCAAACAGCTTATCTGTCATCAGATGAACACGCCGTTATTCTCCAGCTCACCAACGAGATCCTCGCCTATGAATCCTACGTTATAGGGAGTGATGATATATGTGAGATTTGCAACGGGCTTGAGGCTTCCGCCGTTTGCATACGCAACGCCCACGAGGAAGTCGATGATTCTTCTCTTGTTCTCGGGAGAAGCTGTTTCAAGATTGAGCACAACTGTTTTCTTTGCGATAAGGTGGTCAGCAATCTGCTTTGCGTCTGTAAATGCGGAAGGCTTTACAAGAACTACCTGAAGCTGAGCTGTTGTCTGGATGTTCACAACCTTATTTCTTCTGTTGCTGCTTCCGCCTTCATTTGAAGATACCTCATCGGAATCTCCGCCGTAGCCGGGACGCTCGTTCTGTGAGTGACGTACAGGCACATCTGCCTGATCCATGTCATCGTCCTCAGCTGCAAAAAAGAATTCCTTGATGTTTTCAAAAAGTTTCATATGAATACTCCTTTTATATTATTCTGCAAAATATTAAACATTATAATTTCGTGCACCGAAAAGTCCCGTTCCGACCCTTACAAGCGTTGAGCCGTACCTGACTGCCCGTGCATAATCGCCCGACATACCCATTGAGAGTACGTCCATGCCGTATTCAGCGGCATATTTTTCGTATATACCGCCCATTCTTCCGAGGTATATATCGCTCTCGGACGGAGGCGGAATGGTCATAAGACCTCTCAGACGGATTCCCTCAAGCTCCGAGACCGCTTTCAGAAGGTCGCCAAGCTCATCGGGAGCGATTCCGCTTTTTGAAGTCTCGCCGCCGATATTGACTTCGCAGAGGACGTCCATAACCCTGCCCTTCGCCATGCACTGACGGCTTATTTCAGACGCAAGCCTGACGCTGTCAACCGACTGTATCATGCTTACGGATTCTGTTATATATTTCACTTTATTTGTCTGAAGATGACCTATAAAGTGGACCCTCGGTGAGGTACCGAGAGATGTGAGCGAGGCGTAATCCTGCTGTTTTGAGAGATACTCCTGAACACGGTTTTCACCTATGAGGTCGATTCCCATACCGAAAACATAGTTCACAACCTCTGCGGGAACTGTTTTTGTAACAGCCATGATTTCCACGCTTTCCGGAGCACGTCCGTACTTGTCGCACTCCTCGGCTATACGTGAGCGTATGGCTGTAAGGTTGTCCTTAATGGTATTGTAGCTGTATTCCATGATAAAGCCTCAGTTATGATCCATCATTATATCGTCATACAGGGCAACATAGCTTGAATCGGCTTCATGAACAGCCGAAAGCACATAATCGCTGCCCTCATAGATAACGTCAATTTTCTTGAATTCTATCTGTTCGCCCTTGCGGACGTAAACGCCTTTATATGAAACATCGGTTTCTCCGCCGTCATCAGTTTTTTCCTTGACATTTGAGAAGCGGATGGCGTCTCTGGGAATCTGCAGTCCACGGTAATCGCCCTTGATAAGTTCGACGATTTCGGTACGGTGCTGCACGAGGTCGCCGTTGAACTGCTCACACGCCAGTATAACTATGCTCTCTGACGGGTCACCCTCATCACGTACAGCAACGATCTGTGCACTGAACTTGTCCGAAGACGACTCAAACCTGAGTTTCACATAATCACCTGCGGCATACTCTTTACGGCTGTTATCCACAATACCGGCTATATGCCAGCGGTATCCGTCAACAAGCTTTCCGACGATTGTATCCGATTCAAGCTTTCTGTCGGACACATCGTTAAGCTGGGCGATGGTTATCGAATCGAGCTTATCGCTTGTGAAGGTATCCTCATAGCCGTCGCAGTAGCTTACGAAATATGCAGGTATATCGGATTTTATTGATTCTCTCGGTTTCACGCCCGCCTGCCGCAGCTGCATGATACGTGTTCTTATATCGGCGATCTGCTGGTCGAAGTTATCGACCTCATCGGTAATGAGCTGATATGTGCTCATCTGCACCAGAAGCGACTCTGCCGCACTGCCGAGCGATTCATGGTCATTCATATCACGGCAGTAGATGAAATTACGGTAGCTTGCCTCTATACTCTCAGACACAATTGATGGCTGAGCCGATTCAAGTGTACCGGGATTCTGTATTTTTTCAAGAATAGCAAGCTCTCTTGTAAGCTTTTCTATCTCACGGTTTCTGCCTATCTGGGAATCATCGGGATAAACCTCTGCAATAATGCTTCCGTCGCCGAGCTTTCCGCCATCGGCTACTTTATAGCTTAGCGTACCGTTTCCGCTGTAACTTACGGGTTTCTCATCTCTTATAAAGACTCCCCTGAATTCAACGGACGCAGTCGCCTCCGACATGAGTGCACACTCCGTATCGCTTTCCGTATTCCTGAAATTATAAACGATGCTTACAATTATTACGAGAAAGAGCACAAGAACCGTATTGCGCAGGATTTTCACCATAAGGCTTCCCTCAGGTTTTGCAAAGTGCATTCAGACCACCTTACTCGTTTTTATCGGATGCGTCGAGGATTGAAACGGGTCTGGTGGGGATAATTGTTGAAATAGCGTGCTTATAGACAAGCTGCTGCTTACCGTCGCAGTCAAAAATAGCAACGTAGCTGTCAAAACCTCTTACCATTCCCTTGAACTGGAAACCGTTGGTAAGGATGATCGTTACCACAATCTTGTCTTTTCTGCACTGATTGAGAAATACGTCCTGAAGATTAATTGTCTTGTTCATACACATTCGCCTGTCTTTCTTTTTAAATTCTTTTGCGGTATATTTCCAACTGCTTAGAAATACACACTATACATTATATCATAGATTTCCGCAATTTGCTATACATTTTTTGCATTTTTCCAAAATTTCGTCCTTTTTAGCAATTTCGCTTAAAATAATCCACCTTATACGTGCATTTTTTCTAAACCATGTAAGCTGTCGCTTGGCATAACGACGTGTTTCCTGTTTGATTTTGTCGATGCTTTCGGGCAGCGACTCCTCTCCCTCAAAATACGGAATCAGCTCCTTATAACCTATCGCATTTGCGGCAGTCTGCATTCCGCCTTCCTGCCACAGTGCTCTTGCCTCGTCTACGAGTCCGTTTTCGACCATTTCGTCAACACGACGGTTTATCCTTGCATAAAGTTCCGCCCTGTCCTCATAATTGAGTCCGATTATCAGCGAATCATACGGACTTTCCTCGGTTCTGCTCTCCGCTTTAAGCTCACTGAACCGCCGTCCCGTCACATGGAGGACTTCAAGTGCCCTCACCACACGCACAAGATTGTTAGGATGTATGCCCTGTGCAGCTTCGGGGTCGGCTTCGGCAAGTCTTGCATAAAGAGCATCGTTGCCGTTTTTCTCCGCAAATTCATACAGCTCACGACGATATTCCTCGTCGCTTCCGCCCTCAGAGAATTTCACGTTTTCAAGCAGCGAATCCACATAAAGTCCCGTACCGCCGACAATTATCGGCAGCTTTCCCCTGCCGAGGACCTCGTCGATTTTCTCACGTGCAAGCTTTACATAGTCTGCCGCACTGAAAACCGTTCCCCTGTCGAGGAAGTCCATAAGATGATGAGGAATCCCCTGTTTTTCGGCTTCTGTCGGCTTTGCGGACGCTATGTCCATACCCTTGTATATCTGCATCGAATCGGCAGAAATTATCTCGCCGCCGTAAAGCTTCGCAAGCTCTACGGAAACTGCCGTCTTACCCGAAGCCGTTGGTCCGACTATAGCAAGCACAAAAGGCTTGTTATTCTTTTCGTTCATTGTCAGGTTCTCCGGATTGTGCACTTGTTTTGCTCTTTGAGTTTACTGACTGTATTATGCCTTTTACCGCGATAACGACTGCCACTATGAAGAAGAATACTGATGCTGCTACAGGCATTATCGTACGTACACGGAAGGGCAGTTCCGGACCCGCATCAAATGTCAGCTTGCTGCCGTCCGCCTTTATTGTGTACACGGACTTGCTCAGTGATGAACTTTTCACTTCAATCTCTTTGGTGATATCGAGAATGTTTCCGTCTTTATCGCAGTATGCCAGCTTTATATGGCGGTAATGGTCAAACATATCCTTATAATTCAGTCCGAGCACCATATGCTTGTTTTTCGAATCCGCCGACAAATCATACTCTTCCAATATAGCGACATCCATATGCTTCAGAAGCAAGCTTGCATAGCCGTCCTCGTTATAATTTGCAATCTCACAGTTGCTGTCAAGCTTGAGAGTATATACGGCATTGCCATCAATAACGCCGTCCTCGTTTCTGTGCCAGTTTTCTTTTACCAGTATATCCGCAAATTCAGTTCCCTCGGGAACTTCTCCGAAGCTTATCCTAAGATGAGTGTGGTCACCGTCATAGCCGTCAGTGGCATTCGATATACCAAGCCAGAATAATCCCGCTGCAAATATTAATGCGATAATAACTTTTACTGCTGTTTTCATATACTTTTCCTCCTTACGCCCGACCGAACTGACGCTCGATACTTGACTTTGACATAGTAAATATAACGGGTCTGCCGTGCGGACAGTGGCGGATTTTTTCATCTCCGTAAACCTGTTCCGCAAGAGCCTGAAGCTCTGTGATGTCGTTTTTGTCGTTGCCTCTGATTGCCGCCTTGCACGCAACACTGTGGAGCATGTCGTCCAGCACGCGTGACTGCGGATTCTGACGGTGAAGACGAAGATTGTCCGCAATTTCTGAGATTATCTCCTCCATATCCTGCTCCATGATGAAGGTCGGGACAGCCTTTGCCACTACGCAGGGACGTTCCGTGAAATCAAACACAAATCCCATATCCTCAAGAAGCTCCGCATTTGTCTCCATCGCACTGAACTCGTCGGCGGTAAGCAGAACTCTTATGCCTGTCATGAGCATCTGGCTGTACTGACGGCAATTGCGGCTTTTAAGCTGTTCGAAAATTATTCTCTCATGGGCAGCGTGCTTATCAATCATGAGCATGGTCTTGTCCTCTGTTTCGGCGATTATATACACGCCGAAAGCCTCGCCGATAACACGTATTTTCGGTTTTTCGGTCCACTCGCTCTGCTTTTCGGGAACATTCTTTTCCTCAGGCGGGACAACAGTCTCAGGCTTCATAAAGGACTTGCTGTTTATGTAGCTGAATCCGCTGACCGGCTCGGCAGGAACTTTCTCGGACTTCGCCGCTGTCTGCACGGGAGCCTTTTCCTCTTTGATTGTATCAACGGAAGGCTTCTCCTCAACAGCAACAGCAGGTCTGATTTCCGTCCCGGACTCAACAACACCTGCCTGCTGTGCAGCCTGCACAGCCTCCTCAATACGTTTTGCAGCCGTAAGAATCTTTTCCGTTTTCTCAATGTCCTCGACAGGCGTGAACATGAACTCCTGCTGGACGGATTTGTCCTCCTCGGGAGGCTTCTGCGTCCAGTCAACCCTCGGCTTCAGCTCAAATTCATAGAGCAGACCGCCTGCCATGAGAGCATTCTTCACAGCATAATAAACAGCGTCCGAGACCGCCTTTTCATTGGTAAAACGCACCTCTGCCTTCGCAGGATGAATATTCACGTCCATCGTTGCGGGCGGCAGGTCAATAAGCATGACGCAGGCAGGGAATTTACCCGTCATAATCATGTTTGTGTAGGCGTTTTCAAGTGCCGCAGAACAAAGCTTTGACTTTACATATCTGCCGTTCACGAAAAAATTCTGGAACGCTCTGTTTGTCTTGGAGTACAGCGGCTTGACAGTAAATCCGCTTACACGGATTCCCTCATATTCGTAATCCACAGTAATAAGGTCACGGGCAAAGTCACGTCCGTATACGGCATAAACAGCAGAAAACAGCTCTCCGTCGCCGCTTGAGCTGAACTCTGTGCGGTTGTCACGGATAAATCTGAACGCTATATCGGGATGCGACATGGTTATCTTCTGGAGAATCTGACTTACCGCATTAGCTTCGGTCACGTCCTTTTTCATGAACTTCCGACGTGCAGGGACGTTATAAAAAAGGTCACGGATTATGATTGTTGTACCGTCGGGACAACCACCCCTGTCGTGGAGAGTCTCAACGCTTCCCTCAATATTGTACAGGGTACCGTAAGTTTCATCGCTCTGCTTCGTCATAAGCTCCACCCTCGAAACAGCCGCAACGGATGCAAGTGCCTCTCCTCGGAAACCGAGCGTCATGATATTGTCAAGGTCGTCCTTTTCACTGATTTTGCTCGTGGCATGACGAAGAAACGCCTTCGGAACATCATCATATGACATTCCGCAGCCGTCGTCCGTAACACGCATATAGGTCGTTCCGCCGTTCTTGATTTCAACGGTTATGTGTCTCGCTCCAGAATCGATGGAGTTCTCAACAAGCTCCTTTATAACAGAGGACGGACGCTCTATAACCTCTCCCGCAGCAATAAGCTCCGAGATTTCCTTGCTGAGTACATTTATTACTGCCACTGCTGTTCACCTCTTATGTCAGATTCCGAGAAGCGTGAAGCTTCCATGCTCGCTGAACGCCCTTTCCGCCCAGTCATGAACCTCGTCAAGTGCCTTTGCAGCTTCTCCCTCTGCACTCTCACAGAGTTTTTCCCAGTCGGAAGGATATATCTCCGTTGCATCATATGGCGAATAATCGGGAATTACCGTCCTCATAAGACTTCTCAGTCCACATTCACGGAAGGCGTCGTCGTATATGTACAGTGAATCATCGTTCCAGTGTCTGCCGTCCCATTCGCCCGAAAAGAATTCGTGGCAGTCGCTTCCGTGAAGTTCATTTTTTGTGCAGAAATATTTCACAGTAAAGTCACTCCTTTAAATACGGGACATCTGCTGAGTACACCAAGCAGACCTTGTGCTTTTTCTTTCTGATTGTCAAAATCGCTGCCTGCCTTAAAAGGAATATAAAGCTCAAGACGAAGCTTCTTTCCTTCACAAAGAGCCTCAAGCTTTATCTGACAGCCCATACCAAACATCTGCTTTTTCGCACTCAGCTTGCTGATATTGTCAATCATTATCATATAGCTGCCCTTCTGAGAGAGAAGTCCGTACTCCGTTACAAGAAGGTAACCGTTATCGGTTACAGCCATATAGCCGAAAGTCCAGTTTTTCCCCGAGCTGAAAAAACTGCTCATGTTATTAATGTTTACATAAACAGGGTAATCGTACGAAACCATAAAAGTGTCAAGTGATTCCATCATAGTCTGTGTAGTACATTTCATCATAATAATCCTCCTTTTATCCGAGTAAAGCCGCCATATCCCTGAGAAGCTCACGACATTCGGCATCACTGAGTTCGTCTATATTCGTCCTTTCAAGCATACCGAGTGCCGCTTCACGGTCAACTGCTCCGAAGCTTATCTGTCCGCCCTCAGACTGCTTTTCCGCCGACCTTTCCTCGGTACGGCTTCTTTCCATTTCTTCAAGAAGCTCCCTTGCACGGCTGACTACCTTTGACGGCAGTCCCGCAAGCTTTGCGACGTCGATTCCGTAGCTTTCGTCAACTCCGCCCCTGACGATTTTTCTCAGGAAGCGTATCGTTCCGCCGTGCTTGTTTACGGCAATGCTGTAGTTCTTCACGCCGTCAAGCTCGTTTTCAAGACCGATAAGTTCGTGGTAATGAGTCGCAAAAAGCGTCTTGCAGCCAAGCTTCTTTGATGTACATATGTGTTCCGCAACGGCACGTGCAATGCTTACGCCGTCGAAAGTGGATGTACCTCTGCCGACCTCGTCAAGAATAACAAGACTGTCGGGAGTAGCATTCTTCAGGATGTCGGAGACCTCGCTCATCTCAACCATGAATGTACTCTGTCCCGACGTGAGGTCGTCGGAAGCTCCTACACGGGTGAAAATCTTGTCCACTACCGAGATTTTCGCTGAGTCTGCAGGTACAAAACAGCCTATCTGCGCCATAAGCACAATGAGCGCCGTCTGACGCATATATGTGGATTTACCGGACATATTCGGTCCCGTGATTATCGACATACGACATGAACGGTTGTCGATATAGAGGTCGTTGGGAACGAACATCTCGTCCTTCAGCATAAGCTCGACAACGGGATGTCTGCCTGATTTTATGTCTATAGAGCCGTCGATGGAAATCTCAGGCTTCACGTAAAGATTACGCAGCGATACCTCCGCAAACGAGCAGAGAACGTCCACCGCAGCAACCGCCGAAGCCGTTTTCTGTACAGCCTCCAGCTTTGTCGCAAGAAACTCCCTGACCTCCGCAAAAATATCAGCTTCAAGAGTCAGAGCCTTGTCCTTTGCACCAAGAATCGTATTCTCGGCATTTTTCAGTTCCTCTGTGATGAAACGCTCCGCATTGGCAAGAGTCTGCTTGCGGATGTAGCCGTCGGGAATCAGGTCGTAATAGGAACGTGTAACCTCGATATAATAACCGAAAACACGGTTATAACCGATTTTAAGGTTCTTGATGCCCGTCGATTCACGCTCACGCTGGGCAATTTCCTCAATAAGCTCCTGACCGTTGTTCATTATGTGACGCAGACGGTCAAGCTCCTCGTTGAAGCCCTCTCTGATGACTCCGCCGTCCTTTACGGAAATGGGAGGTTCATCGGAAATGGCATTCTCCACAAGATTCACAAGCTCTTCAAGCGTGGAGATTTCACTGTTATAGCGTGCAAGAAGTTTCGAACCCCCAAGCTTTTCAAGCTCCGCCTTAATCATGGGGAGCATCAGTGCAGTAGCCGAAAGTGCCTTGATGTCACGTGGATTTGCGGTCTTGTACATAACCTTCGTCATGAGACGTTCAAGGTCGTAAACCTTGTCAAGGAGGTCACGGATGTCGGCAAGAATAACGCTGTGACGATAAAGCTCCTCAACGGCATCGAGTCGTTCTATAATACGTGCGGGACTTTTCAGAGGCTGCTCTATCCAGCTTTTCAGCAAACGTCTGCCCATTGAAGTCTCGGCAGAATCAAGAACCCACAGCAGAGAACCTCTGCGTTCCTTGCTTCTGAGCGTTTCGGTAAGTTCAAGATTGCGTCTTGCATTGAGGTCAAGTCCCATGGAAGCATCGCTGTTCATAAGCTGAATCGACGTGAAACGTGATACTGAGTTCTTCTGCGTATCACAGATATAGTCGAAAAGTCCGCAAACAGCCGCACAGTCTGCACCGTCTGAGCTGAGTCCGAGCATTTCAACAGAGTCAACACCGAAAACAGCTGCCGCCGATCCTCTTTTTTCCGCAGGACAGAAGCACTTTCCGTCACGCAGTGTAACCGCACAGTTAAGACGTACCTTTACAAAATCCGCCACATTCTTCATGGAGAGAAAACCGTCGGTGATGACGATTTCCGCAGGTCTGCATCTTGAAAGCTCATTGATGACGTCCGCTTCAAGTTCCTTGCCCTCAAACACGCACAGCGAAGCGTTTCCCGTGGAAATATCGGCAGAAGCAACGGCACATATCTTCTCCGTCTCATTGAAGAAAATGCTGCATATGTAGTTGTTTTCGGCGTCGTCGAGCATACTGCTGTCAGTGAGCGTTCCCGGAGTAACAACACGGATAACGTCACGCACGACGATTCCCTTTGTTTCGGCAGGGTCGGTAAGCTGCTCGCAGACCGCTACCCTGTAGCCCATGTCTATCAGTCTCTTTATGTACATATCAGCCGAATGATACGGTATTCCGCACATCGGAGCACGTTCATCAAGTCCGCAGTCCCTGCCCGTGAGAGTCAGCTCAAGAGCCTTGGAAACAGTGAGTGCGTCGTCAAAGAACATCTCATAAAAGTCTCCGAGACGGAAAAACAGAATGCAATCGGCATACTTGTCCTTCACCTCGAAATACTGACGCATCATCGGCGATATTCTGCTTCTGTCAACTTCCATTTATACTTCTCCTTGCGTATATTATCAGTGGCAGCCCGAACAGGTTGCACAGCTTCCCGAACAGCCGGAAGAAGGCTGACACGTATCGGGGTCCTCGCCGTTTGCACACATTGTAATTATCTGGTTTACGTTGTTGATGAGGTCCTCAAGAGCCTTCTGGGCAGCTGTGAAAACTATCATCTTTCTGCTTCCCATTACCTTCTGGTAAACCTCCTTGATTTCCGTATCAAGAGCTACAAGACGGTCACTGTCGGGATTTTTTGTACTCATCACCTCGTTAAGCTCTGCACGGAGCTTGTCGAATTTATCAATATCAGCCTGAAGCTCGGCATCATTGTCGTTAGCCTGCTTTGCAAGCATATATGCTGTATATCTGTCGTCCTGCTGAATAGCCTTTCCAAGCTCTCTTGTCATCTGAATTACGTCCATTTTAGTATACTCCTTTGAAATTATTTTATTAGTTCGCCTCTTACAGCCCAGTTCATAGCCTCTGTGATTTTCACCTGAGCAAAGCTTCCGATCAGCGACGGCTCTCCCTCAAACTCAACAATGATGAATTCACTGCTTTTGCCCGTGAGGAAGCCCTCTCTCTTCTTTGAAACATCATCAACAAGAACACGCATGGTTCTGCCGATAAAGCGTTTGTAATGCTCTGAGGAAATCTCTCGCTGTACAGCTAAAAGCTCCCTCATACGACAGCTTTTTTCCTCCTCAGAGGTCATATCCTCCATTTCCGCTGCCTTAGTTCCGGAGCGTTTTGAATAAATGAAGGAATAGATGTTGTCGTACTCCACACGCTTCATTATATCAAGCGTTGCACGGAATTCACCGTCAGTCTCGTTCGGGAATCCCACGATAATATCTGTCGTGAGCGAGAAATCAGGGTCACGCTGACGGATACAGTCCACGGTCTCAAGGTACTTTTCTGCCGTATAACGACGATTCATGCGTTCAAGTACACTGCTGCTTCCGCTTTGCAGAGGAAGATGCAGGTGCTTTGCAACCTTTCCGCATTCGAAAATTGCGTCGATAAGCTCCGTTGTTGCGTCCTTCGGGTGAGATGACATGAAACGGATTATGAAGTCTCCGTCAATGGCGTCAAGTTCCCTCAGAAGCTGCGGAAAACTCATTTTTCCACCGAGGTCGCTGCCGTAGGAATTTACGTTCTGACCAAGAAGCATTATTTCCTTGTAGCCGTTCTGTACAAGCTCCCTTACCTCGTTTATGATGTCATCGGGCTGACGGCTTCTCTCACGTCCACGCACGTACGGAACAATACAATAGGTGCAGAAATTGTTGCAGCCGAACATTATCGGCACAGACGCCTTGAAGCTGCTCTCACGCACCTGACGTACCGTTGCGGAAAAATCGTCATATTCCGAAATGTCCGACGCAAATTTCGTACCCTGAATACAGTCAAGCAGAAGCTTCGGCAGCGAACTTATTGCCGATGTTCCCATTACAAAGCTTACATGAGGATACGATTTCCTTATCTTTTCCGCAGCATGACTCTGTGCCGTCATACAGCCCGAAACTCCGATAATAAGTGAAGGCTTCAGCTCTTTCAGCTTCTTCATGCTCCCGAGAATGCCGAAAATCCTGTCCTCGGCAGACTCCCTGACAGCACATGTATTGAGAATGATTATATCGGCTTCGGTTTCGTCGTCCGTAAAATCGCAGCCCATGTCGCTGAGAAGTCCTTTTATCTTTTCGCCGTCAGAGACATTCAGCTGACAGCCAAAGCTTCTTACGCAGGCTTTACGGGACGTGTTCCCGAGTATTTCACATATTTTTTTCGTTACAGAATTATTGTCGTTCAACGAATTGACCTCCCGACCTGTAATTTACACGTTACCCTTTATTATAACATATATGTATACATATTTCAAGAAAAAATATTCATAAGCCGCAAAAAACAGAAACGGCTCTCCTTTTAAGGGAAAGCCGTTCTGCAAGTTATTCATTGATTCGCCGGGAAGGGCATTTTATTTGTGGTGAGGACCGTTTGAATCATATGTTACCCACTGATAATAAGCTGTAAGAGGTGTCTTGCCGTTATAAGCGTTAAGCCACTCATTTACGCCTCTGCCGGGCCATGTGTTCATCATGATTCTGCTGGCTGTCTTGGGAATATTGTTGTATGCTGTGTAAACAGCCTTTCCGTCAACATACCATGTGATGTGGTCGGGCTGCCAGTCAAATCCGTATGTATGGAAGCCCTGTGAAGCGTCGAATCCGAGGTCGTACATATACTCGTGGTTTCCTACGCCGTTTGTGTAGTAGTTAAGCTGAACCTTTGTTGTATCCTTTCCGAGAATCTCTATGTCGATCTCGTCCCAAGGATTGTCCTCTGAAGGGCCTGTGTAGGTGAAGAATGAGGATACTACACCGTCATTCTTGATAGCCTGCATTGATGTTTCATAGTAGCCGTAGCCATAATGGTCGGACGTTCTGTACTCAGCACCTGAGTAATTGTATTTGCCGCTGGTGTCCTTGTCGATAGTAAGAGTGAGACATCCCTTGTCAAGCGATGTATTCTTTTTATACCAGCCGCAGTCAAAGGGATCGCCGTTCTCCCATCCGTCGGATGCGAAGAAGAGCTTTGAGCTGCCGTCTCTGAAGTCCTCAACAGCTGTGGCATTTGAATTCATGGGAGTGCCGTAGTCATTGATTCCGAGAACATTGGCGGTTGTTGCAGCTGTAGTAGTTGTTGTTGTTGTACTTGTTGTTCTTCTTGTTGTGGTAGTTGTAGTTGTGGTGTTCTGTGATGAATCGTAAGACTCGGGAAGCGTTTTTATAAGACCAAGCAGATACTTCTGGATTGAAAGTGCATCGGCATTTGTAAGACCGTTTCCTGTCTGGTTAACGTCAGCATTCTTCTCGCCCTCTGTAGTAATTGTATACTTTGAGGGATTAGCCTTAACCTGCATGATTAGTATTGCATCGGCAAGATTTACAGTACCGTCAACGTTTGCGTCGCCCCAGTCTGCCTCAACAGGAGGAACAATAGGAGCTGAATCGGCTGTCATAGACATGAGGTATGTCAGAGGAGAGTTCCAGTAAATTGTGATTTCGTTTGTGGAGTAGCTCTCTGCGTTATCTACCCAGCACTTTGCGGGAGCTGCGTCTGCACAGTATGCAAGAGCTGCATTATCTTCAAGATTCTGGTTTACGCCGCCTACGAGCATTCCCTTCATGGGAGCTCCTACAGCCATTGAAGGTCTGTGGTGAGGAGCAACAGGAGTTGCTGTACCGTATCCTGTTACGAAACATGTTCCGAGAGGATTTACACCAAGGAGGTAGTCAAGCTGTCCCTGAGCAGCGTCGAGATACTTCTGCTCGCCTGTAAGCTTGTAAGCCTGAGCAAGAATGATACCATAGTTTGCAATAGTCATATTGCTTCCCCAGTGGTAGGACTCAGTTGCAACGCCATATGCCTGCTCTGAAGCGATTGCAGCGAGGTCGTCTGCCTGTGCAACAACAAGGCTCTTTGCCTTTGTATAAGCGGAAGAATTCTTGTCGATTCCGTCCATTGTAAGGAGAGCGATATTGCCGTAGTCGCCTACTGTTGACCAGTCAAGACCTGCCTTGAGCTTATCGGAAACAGCCTCAGCGTCGGCAAGATAGCTTGCTTCGCCTGTTGCACGGTACATCTGAGCAGCTGCCCAGTAAAGCTCATCCTTGGGGTTTCTGTCACCGTATTCACCTGTAACAACGTCAGCAGGGTTGGTGTAAGTCACGCTCGGGTTAGCTTTAGCCCATTCATATGCTTTCTTTGCTGCATCAAGACACTTTTCAGCAAATGACGCATCAACATTCTTATAGAATTCGTAAGCCATAGCCATGGAAGCAGCAAAATCAGCTGTAGCCGTTGTTGACTTGGGCATTACGATAAGAGGTCTTGTTTCCTTTTCAGGCATAACGTAGCCGGGGAATGTATCACAGCTTACCTTGTGGTAAACGCCGCCGTCTGAAGCCTGCATCTTGAGCATCCATTCAAGCTCATAGCGAACCTCGTCGAGAACGTCGGGTGTACCGTTTCCGCTTTCGGGGATACCGATATTATCGCTGTAAGCTGTGGGGTCTGCCTGATAAGCGTAGAGAACGTCTGCAACAGCTTTTGCAGCAGCTACGATATATCTTCCGTAGTCACCTGCATCGTGCCAGCCGCCTGAAACGTCGATTGTCTCATTTGTTCCGTAGATTGTAGCTGTTGAAGTATGGCACTCCTTATGTCCGAACTTTTCGTCAACAATCTGTGTTCCGCAGCGCTGGAGATAGAGCATTCTTACCGAATCATCAAGAAGATTGCCGTAAGGATTATCACCGATTGTGAATGTATATGAAGCGTCAGTGATACCGTCGCACTCGATGTAGTACTTACCGGGAGTTGTAACGCTTGAGAAATCGAACTGATAGTTTGTCTCGTTGGCAGTAGCATTGTTAATAGCGGAACCAACACTTCCTGTGTAAACCTTTTCCTTTGTATCGGCATTTACTACGGAAGCTGTTGAACCTGCCTCGCCACGGATAACAGCAATCTTTCTGCTGTCTGTCTTGTAGCCGAGCTGGTTGATATTGATGGGAATCTCATAAGCCTGTGTTTCACTGTAATCAACATTGCTGTCGTCAACAAGCTCAAGCGAAACATTGTCAAGGTAGATTGTATGCTCGGGAAGGTCAGCAGGGTCCTGCTTCTCAAGACCGCAGTTGAAGCAGAGCTTCGACATGATGTCGGTCTCCTCTTCCATAACGAACTCATAGTCAATCGTCTTGGTTTCGGGAGAAATCTCGATTCCCTTCCATGTGTATGAACGGTAGTCACCGCCGTCCATCTGAATCATTGCCTCAACGTAGCGGTCTACAGTTGAAGAAATGTCGAACTTGAAGCGGTAAACGCCATTTTTATAAAGTCTGATGGTCGGCTGATTGAGCTGTACTGAATACGCAACCTGTCCTCGGTTGAGAACTGTAAGTGCAAGCTTGCCGTTCTCGGAAGTAAGGCTGTATTTTCCGCCTGTTTCGTTGTAGACGCCCCAGCTTTTTGTGCCTGATTCAAAATCAGGGTTTTTGATAATGTTTCCGGCAGCCATTACAGGAGCTGTCATTACAGGCATTGCAGATGCCATCATCATGCAAGCTGCAAGAGCTGCTGCACAACGCTTAAAAGAATTCTTCTTCATAAAAATTACCTTCCCTCTTAATTCTCTTTATGATGTTTTCGTTTTCTCTGATATAGACAAAATATGAACTCAGTGCAGATAGAACATATTCTGTTTAACAGTTATAATTATAATGGGTATTTTCACGATTGTATACCAGTTTACTGATAAAAATAGCACAATAATGACATTTATACCTTTCCTTTTTATTTCCTGACGCCAAATTCACACGTGATTACGTTCTTTGCACAAAACATATCCCCGAAGCCGTAACAGCAGCTATGATTGCTGCAAACAGCTTCGGGGAAAGTTTTTTTATTTTTTTTCTATTCCGTGAACCTTATACTGCTTTTTGTACTCCCTCGGAGTAACTCCCATATATTTCCTGAACACTCTGATAAAATGGCTCTGAGAGCTGAAACAGAAAAGGTTGCTTATTTCAAGGTCGGTATATTCCGAAAAAAGCAGAAGATTCGACGCTTCCTCCACCTTGGCTTTGCAGACGTAATCACTGAACGACATCCCCGTTTCGGATTTAAAAAGACGTGAAAGATATGCGGGACTTATTTTAAGATAATCAGAAGCGTCCTTTATAAGGATTCGGCTGTGAAGATGCTCGCTGATATAATCAATAATCCGGACTATCTGTTTCGAATAGACTCCGCTGTTGCGTACACGGCGCATCGTCCTTGTATAGCAGTCTATCATCTCACTGTGAACCATGTGAACATCAGCTTCATTTTTGCATTTGTCCGCCTTCATTATGTAAAGGTCACTGATACGGTAGGATTCCTCGGGCGGCATACCGCCGTTAATGCAGTACCTTGCTATCATTGCCGTAGAAATCGCAAAATGATATTTGAGATTCCTCAACGGATTCTCACTGAGTATTCCACAGCCTTCACAGGCAAGCGGTGCATAGAAGGTGTGCACAAGCTCGATGTTTCCAAGACATATGCTGTTGTAAAACGCTACCTCTCTGTCAAACGGAGCCCTTTCAAAATCCTCGGAACTCCTTACAAGTGCACTTTCAATGTTATCAGCAAATTCGTCATTCATGCTCTCACCTCCAAATCAATATCATCATTATACCATAAATAATATCATTATGCAATAATTCCAAGCAAAAAAATTACCGCACATAAAATTTGTGCGGTCAGTCTGCAGAAAAAATCGGTTTACCTGTGCAATGTATAATGTAGGGACGACCATTGGTCGTCCGCAAATAAGCATATTTGTCGATAATCTTACCGCACAGTAAAATAGTACGGTAAAATTCCCATATTATTCCCATGAAGGAGTTTTTCCTGATGACGCATCGGCATAGTACTCAAGAATCTTTGCCGCATCAAAGGCAGTTATCTTTTCGTCCGAATCAACATCGGCAACAAGCTTCTGATTCTTGTCAAGAACAGATTCGCCGTTTGCTGCAAGAGCCGCATACTC
This sequence comes from Ruminococcus sp., assembly GCA_015066935.1. Taxonomy (GTDB): domain Bacteria; phylum Bacillota; class Clostridia; order Oscillospirales; family Ruminococcaceae; genus Ruminococcus. Next base: position 165,264 of record SVNK01000005.1, read on the forward strand.
ACTGAGAACCAGTGCAGCGTCGGAAGCAGCTATCTTGCCGTCGAGGTCAACGTCGCCCATTGCATAGCGTCTGAACGAAAAGAGGAGTTCTTTGTTTTCGCCGTCGTCCTTGGTAAGTTCCCAGCTTGTTCCGTCGTACTCGTAGTCGAATTTCACGTCAAAATTACGGACGAAGTAGCTGTCCGGAACAGTATCGGGGTCAGCAACCGTGAATTCTTCCGTATACGCTTCAGCAGCCGCATACCCCTCATTGCTTACAGGCAGAATCGACAGTGTATAGATTCGGTCGGTATCGCTGAGAGTTCCCTCGATACCAAAAGCATATGCAGCTCCGCCGTTCGCAAGAATATCGTAGTAAAGGAAATCTTCTCCTTCGGGAGAATCAAATGTAATGGTCAGCTGAGCGTCAATCTCAGGCGGAATGTACACTGTCACAGTGCCGTTCACATCGTTGAGATTAAAGTCGGGCAGTTCAGGCATAACGCCGATTTTTGCATCTGATTCACCTGCCGCAGAAACCGTTGAGCCGACATTATATATATCAGTGCAGCCACAGATTATCATACCTGCAATCAGTGCTGCGGAAATTTTTCCTGTATTCATAAATTCCTCCGTTAGTTGTATTTGAGAACTGTTCCGTCGCTTTTTACTGCGGTTATGGTAACGTCTCCGGGATTGAGTTTCGGAATCTGCGGAACATATGCCGAAAATCCCCTGTCTGAGAACTCTCCCTCACGCTCAAGAAGCTTATCTTCAAAGCAGCAGAACGCCTCAAATGTTCCGTCGGCAGTCGTAATAAATATACGTGAACCGCCGTCCGCAAAGAATTCTTCGGGAAGCTCGCCGTAAACATGAGAGAAGTTTCCGCTTGATTCTGTCTTCACGATCACTCCCTCGCCCTTGAAAACTTCGGCATTTTCGGGAGCATCCGTCTTCGGTGCCGCCATGACGGGAGCATATTTCTGAAGATTTCCGATATTTCTCTCAACAATTTCAAGCACTACCGAACCGCCGTCTATTCCCTCCATACGGTAAGGTACAACACGTGAGAACTCCGCTTCACCGAAGCACTCCGCCATATACGGCAGTATCGCTTCTCCGAATGAGTCACGGTACATAAGGAGTTTTCCCTCCTTATCGGGAGCCGTGGTTTTTATCGTGAGGTCGTCAAGACCTCTGAATCTGCCCTCGTAGCTGTAGGTGAACTCATAGTCGTTGTAGACATTTGTGTCCTTTGCTTCCTCGTCGGGATAAATCATCGCCGCAAGGTCTCCGAGACGGTCGTTCCTCGTGAACCACGAAGTCCCCAAAGAACAGCTTTCAACACCGAGTACCTCAGTAAGTCTCACATGACCAGCATATGCACCGAGATTGTTCCAATGACTGTCGGTTTTATGGTAAAGCGGGATACTCGCATCGGCACTCCTCAGAGCCTCAGCCATGTCAAGACAGAAACCGCTTTCGGAAAGAGTCTTCATCAGCTTTTCATAATTGCCCACGTTGTCGCTTTCGATATAGTTGAACGGCATATATTCGGGGTATATCGAGTTTTTGTTCGGAACGGCAGTAAATACGAACTGCGCTCCCCTGCTTTTGCAGTATTCGTCCATCAGCTCAAGATTGCGGCGTATATTGTCAACCGCCCTGTCGCTGAGAGTGTTGATATTCATGAAATCATCGGCTGTTTCTCCGTAGTAGAGCCAGCCGTCCCTGCCGACGATCACGTTATCGGTATTTGAAGTTCCGAAAAGTGTTGATTTCAGCCGTCCGTCGAGATTTACAAGCTTGCTTCTGAATGCGAAATGGTCCGAGAAATAAGCGTCGAAATCGTCGAAGAAGCCAAAATTCGGCTTTCCGTCCTCTGTTTTTATCTCAGGCTTTGCGGCGAGCTGTCTTTTTTCCTTGTCGGAGCTGCTCTTCACAAAGGGCATAAGCACAGTCGGTACAAGACAGATTCCCACAAAAGACAGCGCATAAAGTCTGTAAAGAATATTCTTACTCACAACACTGCCCCCTTAAAACCTGAAATAAATAAACGGATTGTATGTTGTCGAAGAAAGCGTCAGTATGCACATAAGAAGCAGTACAAGCGATACAGCGTATGATACCGCTTCTCCGACGGCTGCCGACTTCTCCGATTTAAGTCTGCCCGAAAAAGTCCTGATAACGGGCATTGAGAATATCACTGCCATTGCAAGCATCACAAGATACATCGGAGTGAGTCTGCTCAGGAAAAGTGCCGTATCAGCACTGCTTCCCATTGACGGTGTGAACATCTTTCCGATAAAGCGGCAGGCTTCTCCGAGAGTCTCCGCCCTGAAGAACACAAACGCCAGAACCGTCACAAGCATTGCATAAATATGACGGAACGGTCTCAGCCACTTCTCCGTATTGATAATCTTATATGATTCAAGCATGAGAAATCCGCCGTTAATCAGTCCCCAGACAATAAAATTCATGCTTGCACCGTGCCAGAGTCCCGTGCAGAAAAATACGATGAGCTTGTTGAATGCTGTCCGCACCTTTCCCCTGCGGTTTCCTCCAAGCGGAATGTAAAGATATTCCTTGAACCACGTTGAAACGGAAATATGCCATCTTCTCCAGAAATCCTGCATATTCTGCGAAACATAGGGGTAATTGAAATTCTCCCTGAAATCAAAGCCGAACATCTTTCCGAGTCCGATTGCCATATCACTGTAACCGCTGAAATCAAAGTAAATCTGGAACAGATAACTCACCGCACCAAGCCATGCAAGCGGCAGTGTAAGTTCTGACATTTCAAGTCCGTAGATGTAATCGGCAGTCACTGCCATTGTGTTTGCAATAAGAAGCTTCTTCGAAAGACCTGTGATGAAGCGTCTGATACCCTGTGCAGTACGCTCGGGAGTGACGCTTCTGTTGTCAATCTGGTCGGCAAAATCATAGTATTTGACAATCGGACCTGCCACAAGCTGTGGAAAAAATGTTATATACAGTGCAAGCTTGTACAGGTTGCGCTGAATGTATTTCGGGTCCTTGTATGCGTCGATGACATATGACATCGCCTGAAAAGTGTAGAACGATATTCCTATGGGAAGCGCAATGTCGGGGACGGGTATATCCGTGAACGGCAGACTGTTGATGAGTCTTGCTCCGAAGCCTGCATACTTGAAGATTCCCAGCATGAGAAGATTCGCCGCAACCGACGTGATGAGCACTGCCTTCCTTGAAGCGTTCTCCTTTTTCATGGCAAGTCCGAAAAGATAGTTCATAACAATTGAAATGAACATCAGCACAACAGCTTTCGGCTCGCCGTATGTATAGAAGCCTATGCTGAACACAAGCAGCAGGATATTTTTTGCGGTAATCGTCGGGATGACCCTGTACAGAATAAAAACCGCCGTCAGAAATATAAACAGAAATACGGGACTGCTGAATACCAAAACAGTTCCTCCTTAATTAAACTGCCTGATTGAAGCAGATTGATGCAACAGTGTCGCCGTTGTATTCGATTGACATTTCAGTTCCGCTGCTGCCCTCGTAAATCACGTATTTTCCGCTTTCAATGCCCTGTCCGTAAGCTGATTCAGCCTGTGCACGGGTGCTTCCTACGGAAATTCCCTCCGCAGTTGCAAAGCCTGTGCCCGTGATTGTAATATCATAGATGTACTCCTTGCCGTCAAGGACATAACAGCTCAGGTCAAGTCCGCTGTAGGAGTAAATTTTCTGGTCGGCACCGTTTGAGAGACAGCCTGCTGCCGTCTGAACATCTGCAGGTGTTCCGAGTGCCGCAACAAATGAAGCTGCGTCCTTGCCGAGGTCTGACATCGAGAATGAAAGCGATGCAGGTGCGGGAGCCTCTGTAGGTGCTTCCGTGGGAGCCTGCGTTGCAGTCTCAGTTTCAGTAACAGTAGTTGTTGTTTCTGTCTCGGCTTCTGTTGTTGTTGCGGAAGCTGAAGTCTCCTCCGACGAAGCCTCTGTTGAAGCCTCTGTCGAAGCTTCTGTTGTAGTATTGCCCTCTGCGGCAGTCGTCGTAGTCTCCTCTGTGACAGCAGCAGTTGTTGTTCCCATTTCAAGTACAACGGAATTTCCGCCGTCCTCTACCTTTTTTCCGCACGATACTGTGCATACCGCACACATTACAGCTGCCACAGCAGCAATGGTTCTTTTGAAATTCATATTTTTCCTCCGGTTTCTTTTGTTTTGATTTTATTTATTGTAGTCCGCATAAACGAAGCTGTACCATGTATAGTTCTGTGCTTTAAGGAAGTCATCCGTGACATTCGCATAGCCGTTGCAGGTGTCGTAGTTTGTCCATGTACCGTTGACCTTTATCTGGTTCCAGTAATGGTCGCCGGTACCTCTTCCCGTTCCGTAGACGATTCTCGTCTCATAACCTGCCTGCTGGAACATGAGGTCGGTAATCGCTGCAAAATAATAGCATACAACGTATCTGTTTGACATCGAGTACTCGGCAAAGAAGCTCCAGCCGATTGATTCAATCTGCTCAAGCGTCTTTGTGGTCTCAATCATCTTATACTTGTTGTTGACTATGACATAATTGAAAATTCTTGCAGCGTCTGCACCTGCCTTCGCAACAAGCTCCGAACCCTTTTTACGTGTTTCGGAGAATTCCTCAGCAATACCGTTGTCGTTGAGCCACTTGTCCTCAACGACTCTGTGCTTTATCATCTTTCCGTTTGAAGTGTCGAAGTAATAGAGTCTGTCGCTGACTGTCTGCCAGCCGAAAAGCATTTTTCCGTCTTCACCGAAAAGGTAATCGCCGTCGTCAAGCTTCACGGGACCTGTTGCCGGAACTCCGTCCGAACCGAGATAATACTTATCGCCGTCGATAATCTGTCTGCCTGTAAGCATTCCCTTGGTTTCGTCGAAATAGTGCTTTCCGTTATCGAACTCCTGCCAGCCCGTAAGCATTGCGCCTTCTGTTCCGAAGTAATAATACACTCCGTCAACAAGCTGAAGTCCTGTTTTCATGATGCCGTTTTCGTCAAGATAGTACTTCTTGCCCTCGATAATCTGACGTCCTGTGACCATTCCGCGTGTTTCATCGAAATAGCGTTTTCCGTCCTCAAAGGTCTGCCAGCCCGAAGTCATTGCTCCGTCCTCAGCGAAGAAATATGTAACACCGTCAACGGTATGTATTCCCGTTCTCATAACGCCGTCGTCGCCGAGGTAGTATTTCTTATCCTCATAGAGAACTCTGCCTGTGCGGACTTTGCCGTTGTCGCTGAAAATATATCGTTCTCCGTCGATTTCGACAATGCCCGTGGGATATGTTGCATCCTCATAGAAATAGTGTTTTCCGCTTTCAAAGGTCTGCCATCCCGAACAGAACTTTCCGTCCTCTCCGAAACGATATTCGATTCCGTCGATTTCAACATCACCGACGGTCATTCCGTTTTCAGCTGTTATATAGTAACGGCTGCCGTCTATTTCACACATCCCCGTAACAGGCTTAGCTGTTTCAGGGTCATAGTAAAAGCGTTTTCCGCCGACATCCTGCCAGCCTGTAAGCACAACTCCGTTATCAGCAAATTTATAACCGACTCCGTCGATTTCAGCTTCTCCCGTAAGCAGTTTTCCGTCGCTTCCGACATAGTAGAATTCATCATCCTGCTTCACAAAGCCTTTTTCCGTAATGACACTGCCGTCCTCACCAATAAGAACATATCCGCCGTCCTCAGCTTCGGCAGTCCCGCCGGAAATCTTTCCTTCGTCGGGGGTAAGATAGTATTTCCTGCCGCAGTATTCCATCCAGCCGTAAACAGGCTTTCCTGTGTCATGGTCATAGTAACGGCGCTTGCCGTCAACGGTTCTCCAGCCTGTTTTCAGTACGCCGTTTTCCGCAAAATAATACGGAACACCGTCTATTGTCACGGTTCCCGATACGGTTTCACCGTCGTCACCGTAATAGAAAATACGTCCTTTTTCGTCCGTCTGCCAGCCCTTTGCTTCAGCTCCGAGAGCTGTCAGTGGCGACGCCGCTGCAAGTCCAAGCACAGCCGCTGCACAGATTATGATTTTTTTCATGTGTATGCTCCTTCCATTTTTCCTGTTTATTTGTAAGAGAAAGTCATTTCATCTGCTCAGGGAGCGAGTCCCGAAGCAATATCCTCGATGTCTTCTATTGTAAGTTGTCCCTCACTCTGATTAAACTCGTTGATGGTATCGTTGTAAATCTTCATGTTCGCCTCATTCACCATGAACGATACGGCATTCCTGTGATTGACAATCATGTTCACTGCCGCTGTACCACCGAATTCGCCGTCTCTTGTCCATGCGGGAGGATCGTCATCAAGTGATATGAACGTTATTTTGTCGGTACGGAAAAAGCGGATATATTCACGGTCTATATCCGAATTTATATTCAGCAGCGATGTCAGGATGTGCTTGAGCTGCATAGGGTTCGCTGGCTTCTTTATCAGCATAACCTCGAACTGACCGTCGTTGAGCATATACTCGTTCATGCTTATCATTCCGCCGATTGATGCCGTATTGGACACCATTCCGAATACAAATTCATCCTCAATAATGATTCCGTCATACTCTATTCTCATGTGACGTGCACGGATGTTTGTCAGCTGCCATAGTCCGCCAAGAACATATGCCGTGTGTCCGAAAATATTCTTGAACTGCTGCGATGTCTCATACGTTATGTTTGTAAACGCTCCGAATGCAACTATATATGTGAAATAATTGTCATTGAAGCCGCCTATGTCACACGGCATGAGCTTCCCCTCAGTAATCGTCTTTACAGCAGCTATCGGCTCCTTTGATATGCCGAGACTCTTTGCAAAATCATTCGTGGTTCCTGCAGGTATATACCCTATCGGAACACGCTTCTCACACTGCATTACTCCTTGCAGACATTGGCTGAGCGTTCCGTCACCTCCTGCACACACCAGAAGGTCAAACTCGTTTTCACACGCATATTTTGCCGAATATACTGCGTCCTCGCTGCTCTGCGTCGTATGAATCGTAACCTCATAATCGGTCTTTATGAATTCATCGACTATTTTTCCAAGATAGTCGGATATTACGGCTTTTCCTGCCGTAAGGTTAATTATCAGATATACTCTTTTCATTTGCAATCACCATTTAATCGGACCGCAGTCCGATGAATCATGTATTATCCCACTCCTCATGCTTCATGTCTTGACCTGAGGAGCAGTCTCAATGCAATAAACACAATATCCCTTTATAACATATTATATATTCTTTTTATCTTTTTTTCAATAGCTTCAGCTATTAATTAAAATAAAAAAATATTTATCCGACTATTGACATTTGCAAAAATTAATGATATAATAATAAAGCTGAATCAATCAATATATTCTGGGGTGTCGCCAAGCGGTAAGGCAGCGGACTCTGACTCCGTTATTCGAGGGTTCAAATCCTTCCACCCCAACCAAAAGACTTGTACATCTGTACAAGTCTTTTTTATTGCCAAAATCTACGGGGTGTGGTATAATATAGGTGGTCGGATAGACTGATAAATAAGAATAGGTCGAAAAGATAATAAGAATTTATGGAGTAGTGGTATATGAAATTAGTGAAAGCGGAAAGGACGCAATTAGAAAGAATTGTTGCTATATCAAAGAGAGCGTTTGAAACAGATGTAGCAGTGGGAGGCGCAGTTGGGGACTATCCACCTGAGTATGATTCGGTTATCTGGCATGAGCAAATGCTAAATGAGGGACATTTGTTCCAAGCAATAGTGGATGATGTGCTCATTGGCGGAGCAATTCTTTTTCTTAGTGAAAATAAAGAATCCTTATATGTTGGAAGAATATTTGTAGATAGTTTACATCACAAAAAAGGTTATGGTATCGCCTTAATGGGATTGGTGGAAAAAACATATCCCAATGTGAAGGAAGTAAACCTTGATACGCCGATTTGGAATATTAGAACAAATTCGTTTTATAAGAAGTTAGGATATATTGAGCTGAAGCAAGAGGATGGTTTTTCCTTCTATCAAAAGAATTTGAAGTGATAATTCTTATTCATAAAACTGCTAATCCAATTCCAATTTACCAAACTGAACATACTACATACCCGTTTTCATTGTCATCTATTTTGAGCAAGAGTGACAAATCAAAGCTACGCATTTTGCGTATCACACCGCATGTTTTCACATTTATGGTATGCCGATTTTTAAATGGAGAGATTGATAATATGAAAAACAAATCTAATAAAATTCTTTTTTGGACTTTGTTTATTCCGTATGTACTTTTAGTTGCAGACAGTTTAAAAAGTGCAGTAAACGGTATATCAGTT
>SVNK01000002.1 GCA_015066935.1 Ruminococcus sp.
GATTGTTTTTTTGAATTCTTCACTGTATCGTGGACTTTTCTTTCCTGCCATTTCTTTTTCCTCCTGCCCTTTTCTTTTATTATACCTTGTCTTTCTCTTTTTGTCTACTTTTTTAGTATAGCACCATGAGCGATTTTGTACGCTCTCTTATATTCGGAAAAATAAGCTGATACTTCTCTCCGAAGGGTCGGAAATAGCAAAGGCACTATTCCTTATTCATACTGACCTTGAATATTTTCGCAGTAATGGGGGTATTCCTGAAGAATCGGCAAGAGCTATAACAGAATCACTTAATGATGTATCAACTAAGCTCAACGAAGTATCTGCAAAGCTGACAGATATTCACGCTGATAATGAGGAGGTCGGTTGCGATGAGTGAACTTAATGCAATGACAGCTATCCTCAAGTTCATTAACGGACGCAATGATAATGCCGATTCTTTAAGAGTAGTCTGTGACTATACCACAGACAATTAGCCTGATAAGGGTTCGTATATTGAGACACCGATTGTTCTTGCAATGATACTTGGACTGAGAAGGTCTGAAATAATAGGTATCACGTGGGATAACGTTGATTTCGAAAATAAAATGCTCCATATCAGACAGAGCGTAGTAGTGGGCGATTCAAGTATTCTCCCTAAAGATACATTCAAAGTAATCGGAAACACTCAAGGCAAGAAAAAAAGAGAGCTTATTCTTAAATACTTTCTCAAAACAGCCAGCAGTGAACGCAGCTTTCATATGAATGATGCCCTGTACAGATATCTGAAAAATCTCAAGTCTAAACAGGAGGTTATGCTGAGGGAAACAGAGGCATACAGAGATTTTGTTTGTGTAAATGATGTGGGAATGTTGATCATACCTGATGTAATAACAGCACAGTTCAGAAAGCTTCTTGACAGAAACGGTCTGCCGCATATTAAGTTCCATGCACTGCGACATTCCTGCATCAGTCTTCTTGCTAATAATACGGCATTCTCAATGAAACAGATACAGGATTACGCTGGACACGGAGATTTTCTCACTACCTTTAACGTGTACAGTCATGCTGATAATTCAGCCAAAAAGACTGAAATGGATTATATTACAAGCTGTTTTGACGATTTGTTTGATGACGATAATAACAGCTGAGTATTATCTGAAAACAGGTGCTTCCATGTTGATGGAAGCACTTGTAAATCAAGGATATTAGGAAAAATATTAGGAAATAAAAATATAAGCACTTCCGATTTCTCGAAAGTGCCTATTCTTCTGGGGTGGGAGATGGGATTCGAACCCACGATCTTCGGGACCACAATCCGACGCTTTAACCAGCTAAGCTACACCCACCATATAAAAATAAACTCTCCATATGAAATGAAGAAAATTGGCGCGCCTTGCTGGATTCGAACCAGCGGCTTACTGCTTAGAAGGCAGTTACTCTATCCAGCTGAGTTAAAGGCGCAGAAAAATTTTAGCAGCAACCGCTGCTAAGTTGGAGCGGGTGATGGGAATCGAACCCACGTAACCAGCTTGGAAGGCTGGAATTCTACCATTGAACTACACCCGCATGTCGTTTCAACAGTTAATATTTTATCACATAATTCTTGGATTGTCAATAGGTTTTTGAAAAAATATCGCTTTGCACAGAAATGGATATAATAAGTTGCAACAAATGATAATCATGTACAATTTGTTGCGTGAAGACATGATGTTTCTTGTTACAAAAAAAGTCCGATGAAGCACCGGACTTTCCTGACTTAATGATTAAATCGGATGTGTTATTATACGTCTGTTTACCTATGGAGAACTTTCTTTACAGTTTCAAGAAGCGACTGGTAATTCTTATAGATGATAAATACAAGGAGAACAGTGGTCCAGATGACGTATCCGAACGGCTTTCCTATTATCATCCAGCACATTATCAGAAGGGCGGAAGTGTTGAGCAGATTGTTAATACCGTTGAACTTGAAGGGGATATAGTAACGTGCGTCGATAATTCTTGCCCAGAAGCAGAGATAATAGCTCATGAATGTGGCAATAGCCGCACCCTGTATTCCCCAGACAGGAATAAGGAAGAAGTTGAGGATGAGGTTTGAAACGCTTGCGGCAAAGCTTGTCCAGAAGGAATTCTTCGTGTGTTTGGTAGCAGCGTAGATGCTGCTGAGGAACTGGTCTAAGCACATGAACAGAACCGCAACAACGAGCACCGGCGAGTACTTGTAAACATCACCATATTCAGCGTATTCAGATGTTTTGACAAAAATTTTGGTGATGAAATAAACACCTGCAATGAGGAAACCTGAAGCGATGAATAACAGAGACTCATATGCACTGTAGACTTTCTCATAGAACTGGCTTCTGTCCTTTGAGTCGTTTTCCATTATAGCGGACATATTCCACGCCGAATAAAAAATGGTGGAAATAACTGAGATGAGGTTGGGGACGGTTGTTGCGTAACTGTAGATACCAGCCGCATCTTCACCGAGCTGGACGACATCACTGTGCATATAGCGTATAAAGAGAGTGTCGGAGAAACCTGTGATAACCCACATGATGACCGTAGGAATAAGAGGAACAGCGAATTTCATCATGCTTGTAGCAAGACGTCTGTTATAGAGTCTCGGACTGAAGTAATTATGGAGCTTGGCAACGATAAACAGGAACAGTGCCGAAGATAAATCCGAGAATATTACTGCGAGCATAAAGCCTTTGACGCCCCAATGGAATTTGGCTATAAAAACGACATTGAATATGAAAAGCATCAGCGTTGCAAAAATACCGTCAACTGCAAACAGCTTGACCATACCTTTCGCTCGGACGAATTGAGAGCATAGTGCTCTCAAAGCAGAGGTGCAGACGTAAATAAGCAGCAGTATTGTATAACCGTCGATGAAATCAAGAAATGATACGAGTCTGAACAGCGGACTGCAAAGCACCATCAATCCGAGACCGAGAAAGTTCAGAACTGCAGCTGTAGTAAAGACTTCACCCTTGTTGTATTTTTTGTCGAGTCCGAAGCGGATGATGGCTTCCGACATTGAGAATGTAAAAATAGGAAGCAGGAAATTTGCCATAATCTCAAGCATTTTTCTTGTACCCGAGTCAGCAGGGTTTATATTTCCCGTATACAGACGTGTAAGAAGTATGACGAGAATCTTTGAACCAAAGCTACCTATTGCAAAAATCATGGTATTGAAGGCAAGTTTTTTATATTTATTCATATTTTACTCCAAAAGAATTGATGAATATATTATACCACATTTTTTCATATTTGTCATCTCTTTAATAAAATATTGTAAATTTTTACAAAAAAGCGGCTCTGCCATAATAAAGGAAGAGCCGTAATTTCGTGTATTGATAAATGTCGTGCAGGGGAGATTGTATCCTGAAAGAAGAATGGCGATAGAATAAAAAATATTATTCTTCTGTATCCTCTTCAAGATCTATATCAAAATCGATGTTAACATCATCGGTATTGATTTCAATATCAAGTGTGCCGAGGGCGTTCTGCATATCCTCAGCCCATTTTTCAGCGTCGAATTCTGTAAACTTATCAACCTTTTCGACGATAATGCTGCCTGTTGATTCATCCTCGCCTTCAACAATAATAAGTTTACCGTCCTTATATTTTAAATTTATCGGCTCTTCTTCTTCTTCGTCTGAAGGCTCGTTGATTTCGATTTTAAGTGAATCAGTGCCTGTGATTGTCCATGTACAAGCAATATCTCCGGCATTCTCTTCGTCGATAGGACTTGCAAATGTACATTTTCCGTCCTTTTCGATTGTAAGGTGCATCATAGCTGATATGGGCATTCCGAAGAATTCTGTCAGCTCCATGCCTTCCATAATCATTTTCTTGCTTTCCCATTTACCGAGAATGTTTTCTTCAAGGCTGCCCTTATCGCCGCCCTTGTTCTCAGTTTCAGCCTCAGTTTCAGCTTCGGTTTCCTTTTCGGAAGATTCTTCAGTTGAATCCTCTGTAGTTTTTTCCTCTGAAGCTTCTGTTGTCTTGTCCTCAGAAGAAGCTGTTGTTGAAGCAGTTTCCTTTTCGGAACTGCTGTCTGTTTTTCCGCATGCAACGAATGTGCATCCGAGCATCATGCAGCTTACGAGCATTGCAATTAATTTTTTCATAGTAATAATTCCTTTCTTAATCCGATATCATTGCAGGGGGTCGTCAATAGTCGGAATAAAGTCTTCGCCCAGAACGAGCGAATCATAGTTGTCGAACTCGGTGACTTTTTCGAGTATGAATTCTTCCGATGAATCACTTTTGGCAACGAGCTGACCGTTTTTGTATTCGAGGAGCTGAATATTATCATCCTTATTGAAATCTGAGGAAGCTTTGTCCTGTTCGTTAATATCAAAAGTAACAGTAATCACATCTCCGTTTTCAGTCCACGTGCCGTTACCCGAACTGGATTCATCTATTGGTGATTCCATGATAAAGCTGCCGTCGTCATTAATAGTGAGGTGCATAAGAACGCTCATTGGCATACTGTGAAGGTCGGTGATTTCGCTGCCCTCTGAAATCAGTTTTGCGCATTGCCATTTTCCGACAAATTTGCTTTCAGGCTCTTGTTTTTCTTTTTCATCGCACGATGCAAAGCATAATGACGCTGAAATACACAAGGAAGCCAGAAAACATAGGTTTTTTTTCATACACCCATCTCCGTTTACAATTGGCATTTACAATACTTTCTTATTATATCATTCTTCAATTTAAAAGTAAAGGGGATTTTTAAAAGAAATAATTTCATTTCGCAGACTTGATTGTGGTGATTATGCACAGTTTATCGGCGTTTTTACACACGATTATCACATTGCGGTCAATGTGATTTCAAGGTGATACGGCACTGAGCTTATGCAATGTTCCTATAATAATTATTGAAAAAATACAATGGATACAGCTTGCTGAACAATGAAAAATCTGGTATAATAGTAATGGCAACACCGTACAAAGCCCGACTTACGGCTTAGCACGAAATCTGCTGGCATATTATCCGCCATATCGCACAAAAATTCCTTGACATACGTCAGTATGCCTTCAGAATTTCTGTACAATCTGATTTCGCATCTTTCGCACAAGCTCTGTGCGGTATTGCCTGAAGACAATACCGCACTCTGAATATGCGGATTTTGGGGAGGCAGCTATGAAAATACTTCATCTTTCAGACCTTCATCTTGGCAAGCGTGTAAATGAATTTTCAATGACAGAAGAACAGGAGTACGTTCTGTCACAGGTTCTTGATATTATTGACGCTGAAAAGCCGGAGGCAGTTTTTATTGCAGGTGATGTATATGATAAATCTGTCCCTTCGGCGGAAGCGGTGGGGATTTTTGATGATTTTCTGTATTCGCTTTCACAGCGGCGTATACAGGTGTTTGTTATAAGCGGCAATCACGATTCACCGGAGCGTATTGCTTTCGGGGGACGTCTGATGGATTCCAGCGGCATTCATATGTCTCCTGTATATGACGGTGAAATCCGTCCTGTTGAACTTTATGATGAATTCGGAAGACTGAATGTATATATGCTTCCTTTCATAAAGCCTGTCCATGTAAAGAGGTATCATCCCGATGAAGAAATCAACAGTGCAACCGATGCAATGCGGACGGTTGTTGCTGAAATGAACGTCAACCCTGAATGCAGGAATATCCTTATAACTCATCAATTTGTTACGGGAGCGTCGCTGAGTCAGTCAGAGGAGTTTTTTGTGGGAGGTACGGATAATGTGGACGCAGAGGTTTTTGATGTATTTGATTATGTTGCACTCGGTCATATACACCGTCCCCAGAATATCCGTGGCGGACGTATCAGATACTGCGGAACACTTCTGAAATATTCATTATCGGAAATTGAGCAGGAGAAGTCGGTGACAATTGCGGAAATAGGAAAAAAGGGGAGTCTTGAAATACGTACTGTGCCAATCATTCCCGGACGTGACATGAAATCGTATAAGGGGACTTTTGAACAGCTCACCGACATGAAATTCTATGAAAACATAAATACCGATGATTATATTTTTATCATTCTGACAGACGAAAATGATATTCCGGATGCTGTCGGGAGACTGAGAAAAATATATCCTAAGATGATGAAGCTGAGCTACGATAACAGTCGTACACGTTCAAGGTCGGTTATTACAGAGACGTATGAAGCGGATGAAATACCGCCCGAAAAGCTGTTTTCACTGTTCTATGAGCAGCAGAATAATCATTCTATGAGCAGGGAGCAGACTGAGTTTGTTGAAGCTCTCATAAAGGAAGTATGGGAGGAGGAATTGACGTGAGACCTCTGAGACTTGAAATGTCTGCATTCGGACCGTATGCGGAAAGAACAGTTATAAATCTTGAGGAACTCGGAAGCAGTGGACTCTACCTGATTACAGGAGATACAGGTGCAGGCAAAACAACAATTTTTGATGCAATAACATTTGCACTGTACGGACAGGCAAGCGGAAATAACCGTAAGCCTGAAATGCTTCGTTCAAAATATGCGGCTCCTGATACTGCTACAGAAGTGCTGCTTGATTTTGAGTACAACGGAAAGCAGTACAGAATCAGAAGAAATCCGAAATATATCCGTACCGCAAAACGAGGGGACGGTCTTGTTGAGCAAAAGGCTGAGGCAGAGCTGTTTATGCCTGACGGCAGTATTGTTACAAAGCCTGATGAGGTTGCAAAGGCTGTAAACCGACTTCTCGGAGTTGACAGGGAACAGTTCGGTCAGATTGCGATGATAGCGCAGGGCGATTTTATGAAGCTCCTTCTTGCTGAAACAGGGGAAAGACAGAAGATTTTCCGTAAGCTTTTCAATACGGAATACTATCGTCTGCTTCAGGAGAGAATACGCAATGAAGCACGTCGGACTGAGCTTGAATACAATGCGGCTGAGGAACGTATAAAGCAGTATATTTGCGGGATAAGTTATGATGAGAATAATGATAATGCTGAATACTGCAAGAAAGCTGCTGAAGGAGAACTTCCTGTGGAAGAAGCGATGCTTCTCATTCGAGGTCTTATTACCGATGACGAAAAACTGGGAAACGTTCTTGCGTCGGAGCTTGAAAAGCTTGATAAGGAGCTTGACAGCGTTAATAAAAGAATCGGAAAGAATAATGAGATGCAGCGTCTTGTCCTTGAGCTTGCAAAAACAAGAGAAGCATATGATGAGTGTTCAGAATTGCGTGAACGACTGAAAAAAGAAGCTGAGGATGCAAAGAAAATGCAGTCTGACGTTACGGAAGCCGAGCGTGAAATAGCTGTAATAGAGGCTGAATCGGAATATCGCCGTGAACTTGCCGTTAAAGCGGATGAACTGGAAAAATCACGCTCGGTTTA
Organism: Ruminococcus sp.; assembly: GCA_015066935.1. Classification (GTDB taxonomy): domain Bacteria; phylum Bacillota; class Clostridia; order Oscillospirales; family Ruminococcaceae; genus Ruminococcus. Next base: position 7,326 of record SVNK01000002.1, read on the forward strand.
TGCGATGCTGGTGAAAAGGACTGCCGCTGCGGAAAGGGATAAATCAGAATCCGAAAAGAAACTCGGACAGTTAAGGACCGAGTACGACGGACTTGAAAATGCTTGGGAACTTCGTGAGAAATTGTTATCTGAACTCGCTGCACAGAAATCGTTCAAAGCAAAGATGGAGACGCTGAACGTGAGTCTGTGCGAATATGGAAAAGCTGCCGCACAGCTGAGGACTGCACAGGAAAAATATCGTGAATCTGCCGAAAAATCGGAAAAACTCAGAAGCAGATACAACATGATGAACAGTGCGTTTCTTGACGCTCAGGCAGGAGTTCTTGCGATGACTCTTGCAGAAGGTGAGCCGTGTCCCGTGTGCGGAGCAACCGAACATCCGATGCCTGCAGAATGTCATGAGAATGCTCCGACGGAATTTGAACTGAAAGAATTAAAAGCTGAGTATGATGTGGCTGCCGGAGAGACTTCGGAGCTGAGTCTGAAGGCAGGCGAGAGTCTCGGAAGGGTAAATGCACTTAAAAAAGAGCTGTGCAAGGCAATGGACGGTGAATTCCCTGAAAATGATAATCACATTGATGAGATGCAGGAAAAAATCCGTGCAGACATAAAGGTGTGTGAGCAGAATATTTCCGAGCTTTCCGAAAAAACCGAGGCTGAGGAAAAGCGTATCAGCAGACGGAAGACATTATCGGAAATGATTCCTGAACTTGAAGTGGAAATCAGTATGGCGGTGAAGGAGTGGAGTCGTCTTGTCAATGCGGCATCTGCCGAAAAAACAAAATCAGACGAACTTTCAAAGGTGTGCAGTGAACTGAAAAACGGTCTCCACTATGAAAACCCGACAGAAGCTGATGAACGGATTGCTTTTCTTACAGAGAAAAATCAGGTTATACGCAGGAACGTCGCTAATGCCGAAAAAGCTTTCAACGACTGCGACAGACAACAGAATCTGCTGAAAGGCAGAATCGACCAGCTTGAAGTACAGATTCCTGAAAATGCAGGAACAGAAACAGAATGTGACGAAAAGCTGCGTGCGGAGCTTGACGGCAGACGCAGGAATGTGATTGAGCAGCAGAAGAATGTTCATGCAAGAAATTCCGCAAATACTTATGCATTGGCGAATATAGAGCGTGAAAAAAGCAAATCAGACAAGCTTTCGGAACAGCTGACATGGATGATGGACCTTGCGGATACGGCTACAGGAAGCATTAACGGCAAAGAGAAGATAATGCTTGAAGCATATGTGCAGATGAGCTTTTTTGACAGAATCATTGCACGTGCAAACAGTCGTCTGATAGTTATGACCGACGGACAGTATGAGCTTAAACGCCGTACAGAAGCACTCGATAACAGATATAAGAGTGGTCTTGAGCTTGATGTTACCGACCACTATAACGGAACAGACAGAAGTGTCCGTACACTTTCGGGAGGAGAATCGTTCATGGCATCGCTGTCTCTTGCATTGGGACTTTCCGAGGAAGTGCAGTGCATGGCAGGCGGAATCAGACTTGATGCAATGTTTGTGGACGAGGGCTTTGGCTCACTTGACGAGGAGACTCTCAATCAGGCAATGAATGCACTCAATAACCTTGCAGAAGGCAGGCGTCTTGTGGGAATCATATCACATGTTCCCGTGCTTAAAGAACGCATCGACAAGCAGATAATAGTAAGGAAGTCGGTTTCGGGAGGAAGTACCGCCGAACTGATTGTCTGACATTTTGTTCACCGTTTATGGCGGGGGAGCAATAATGTTACCGCAGACATATTGAAAATCTGCGGTAACTATGGTATAATCGAAACGGTGATATATATGCATAGAAATGATACATATGTGTTTTCAGCGGTGTTTGTGTCGATTCTGACGGCGGTCACTCTGTTTACAACACTGAACATAAAAGCGACGTTGGTTCTGTACGGACTTATAATGATACTTATAACGCTCAGGAGCATATGTGACGATGAGGAAAGAATGATCACATTTCCGATGCTTTTGTTTACAGGACTGTTTGCCTTCTTTTCCGGGAATGTCCATGCATTTACGATAATGTATGAATGTCGGTTCCGAAGCGTTATACGTGTCTTACTGCCATCGTCTGCGTATTTTGTTTATTCGCTTTTTTCGGGAGTGGACGATGTTCCGCTGATGATTTTCCGCATAGTGATTCTTGCGGCAGCTTCACTGCTTCTTTTTGCTGCTGAGACGCTTATTAGCAGATACAGTGAAGCGAGGAAAAGTATTCCGAATTCTGTGAGTGTAAGTGCAATAAGTGAAATGTACACAAAAAAGCTGAATCAGGAGCTTGTTATAAAAAACTACCTTACAGACAGAAATGCACGTCTTGAAGAACGTGAAAACATCAGCCGGAGCATACATAACAGCGTAGGACACTCAATAACGGCAGCAATAGTGACTCTTGAAGCGTCGGATATGCTTTTTGACAAATCCCCCGAAAAAGCACGTGAAAAGCTTCTGACGGCAAAAGAGCGTATCAGAACCGGACTCGATTCAATCCGTCATGCGGTGCGTGTTCTGGATGATGAAACGGTAAGCATATCGCTCAGCGACTTCCTCACGGGAATCAATACGGCAGCTGATGAATTTGTCATGGATACTATGAGAGTAATTCATATGGACCTTCCCGAAAAGAATGATGAACTGCTTATTCCTCGTGAGCATACGGAATTTCTTACAGGAGCATTTCAGGAGATTCTGTCGAACGGTGTAAAGCACGGGAACGCAGATGTGTTTTTTCTGCACATTACTGTTGACAGCAGTCATATAAAACTCACAGTCAATGATAACGGAGAGAGTGATTTTTCTTCTGAAAATGCGGCATCAAGGCTCAGGGAAGGTTTCGGACTGAGGAAGCTGAAGTCATATGCCGACAGATGCGGAGGTCTGACGTTCTTTTCCAATGAAAACGGTTTTAAAACAGAGATTATGCTGCCTTTTGAAGGAGGACATAATGGATAAGATAAAGATATTGCTTGTTGACGACGAAACACTGCTTCTTGAGAGTCTTGAAATAATCCTGACGCTCAATGATATGGAGGTAATCGGGACGGCTCATGACGGAAATGAAGCGCTTTCAATTCTTCAGAAGCAGGAATGTTCGCTTGCACTTGTAGACCTCAATATGAAGGGGATGGGCGGAATTGAGCTTATAGGCAGACTCAGAAAGGAACATCCCGATATAAGGATTCTGGTGCTTACAACTTTCTATGATGACAGGAATATTACTGCAGCAATTTCCGGAGGTGCGGACGGCTATCTCCTCAAGGACAGCGGTAAGGACGCAATACTCGGAGCTATTGAGCAGTGAGCAGATTATGGGCGGACGTAATGTCATTGACGGCAGAGTAATGAATCGTCTTGCCGCAATAATGAGTTCAACTGCGAAGAAGGAAACCCTTCCCGACAGTATTACAGAGCGTGAAAAGGAAGTGTGCACGCTTCTTGCACAGGGACTTACAAACAGACAGATTGCCGATAAGCTCTACATATCAGAGGGGACTGTGAAGAATTACATTTCGTCCATTTATGATAAAACGGGAATCCACGACAGGGCGAAGCTCATTGTGGCAATAAAAGGGTAATATTGCTTATATGACCGCAGTCATACTTAAAAAAGTGACTGCGGTTACTTTTATTCTGATGGAAAAGATTGTATAATTAATGTGTCCTCAATAACCGCCGTCAGGCGGTTATTGCCCCGAACTTTGTTCGGGGAGCGCAAATTCTTTATAATATAAGGAATTTGCGCATCACATTCATTGATGTCAAGCTCATTTTGCCCTATAGGGCAAAACAAAGTGCAAGAAAAATTATCAATTCCTTTATTTTTTCTTGCACTTTGTCAACTTAAAATTGGCTTTAAAAAGCTATATTAAGCCGATTTTAAGTTGATGAGCAGACATTGATTAATTCAGCAAATCATATTACGGAGGAGATACAATGGAACAGAAAACCAAAGAGCAGAAGCTCTCGCCCATGAGATATATACGTAATAATAAACGCAGGGTATCGGTGCTTATTGTAAGTCTTTGTTTGTGTCTTACGATTATATACGTTGCGAATTTCCTTATAATGTCCACAGATGCAACGGCGAGAAAGCTGTTTATCGGTCCTATGGAGCGAATGTGTGCTATAGGACTCTCATATGAAAATCTGGGTATAACTGATGAGGATTTAAATGAAGAGAATCTTCCCAAACTCAAAGAGAAAATGAATCAGAAACACATAGAATATGCAAAGAAGCTTGATAGTGCAGAGAATGTTGTAAAAGCCATTCCTTATGCTCCAGCCAACGTCAATATAAAGCCGCCGATTGCAATGCTTGGTTATAATATTCCGCTGATTGAACCTGAATACGCTGATGCTCTGCTTGAACACATGGGCGCAAAGCTTATTGAGGGACGTCTGCCCGAAAAACCAAATGAAATTGTACTCGACAAGGCATCCATGCTTAATAACGGATTTGTGGTCGGAGGGAAGAAGGGCGAAAAATATACCATAACAGGTATACTGGACTGCGATTTGTATTTCGGATACGGTATCAGAAGTGAACAGCGTTATGTGGGGCTGTATATTCTGACCGATAAGCGTGTTGATGATGCAGAAAAGTATTTTGAAGTATTGGGACTTAAATTTGAAAAAGACTATGATTATGTCGAAGACTACAGTTTCTGGATGGATGAATATGATAAATACATAAAATCGCAGCTGGTAGATGCTACAAAGTACATTTATACGGGAATTTTCGTTATTCTGTTTATTTCGCTGTTTGTGGTATATACGACGTATCTGCGTGACCGCCACAACGAATGGTGTCTGTACTGTTCAATCGGATATTCAAGAAAGTCGATATACTTTTCGATAATGGGAGAGCTGTTGTTCACCTTTATCACTGCAATAGTAATCGGACTTATAATTACCGGAGCGATGGTATTCTCGCTTGATATGATAATGATGAAGCCGAAGGGAATTTCGTGCCAGTATTTCTATCCCGACAAGATTGCAGAGATACTTTGTGCATTTGTGCTGTTCTTCGGAATGCTCCAGATACCGATCAGGTATGCGCTTTACAAGATACGCACAATAGACGCTATGGAAGACGATATGTACTGATGACAGGAGGAAACAAGATGTTTGATATAAAGAAAATTACGATGATTTATGACATGGAAAAAGCAGAGAAGGTGTATGCGCTCGGAGGATTCGACCTCACGCTCCCCGATAAGGGACTGATTGGAATTATCGGACCCTCGGGTTCGGGAAAATCGACGCTGATGTATTGCCTTTCAACACTGAAGAAGCCCACCGACGGAAGCATACTTTACAACGGCAAGGAGCTGACAAAGCTTAAAAACAGTGAAAGGGAGAATATACGCCGCAATGAATTCGGTTTTGTATTCCAGAGACATTTTCTTGTTCCGTACATGAGTGCGATTGACAATGTTACTGTTGCGGCGGCTTCAAAAAGTCCTGACATTGAAGAAAAGGCAAAGAAGCTGCTTGCAGGCTTCGGACTGACTGAGAAGGAGTTCGGCAAGCGTCCCGCAAAGCTTTCAGGAGGACAGCGTCAGAGGGCAGCCATTGCAAGAGCCATGATAAATAATCCGAAAGTGCTTTTTGCCGACGAGCCGACTGCTGCTCTTGACCACGAGAATGCTTTTGCGGTAATGAAAATTCTCAAGGAATACTCAAAGGAGAATCTCGTGCTTGTAATCACGCATGACCGTTCAATTCTGAGTGATGCGGACAGCGTCATTGAAATGTGGGACGGAAATGTAAGCGCAATCAAAGGCGGTGAGGAGATATGAATCCGCTTTCACCGCTGTATTTTATAAAGCAGAACAAGGTGCGGTGCATAGTACTGATGTTCATGATTTTCCTGAGCTTCGGAGCATATCTGGGAGGCTTATACATATACACACCGCAGGAAAACTGGGAATATGCCTGTGAGATTGATGATAATATAGTTGAGGTGTACCAGTTGTCCGGCGACAGTAAGGCGGCAAATTATAAAGCTTTCCGTGAGGAAATGAAGAAGCGTGACGATGTTATCGTGATTGAAGAGGGATGGTATAATGAGATTGACAGAAAGACTGTCATGGGATTTACCGACGGAAGCCTGTGCTATACATTCCGCACGGTTGACGATTTTAAGCTTTTCTGCGAGCATAACGATATAGAATGTGATTTTTCAAATGTAAAGCCTAAGACCGTAATCCTCAGCAGACTTATGGCTGATTCCAAGGGATATAAGGTCGGAAGTGTGATTTCTCACGATGACGAGGATAATAATTTTGAATATGACCTCACAGTTGCCGCATTGACCGAAGAACATGGATATACACAGTATTATATAGGTCAGGACGGTGAAACGAACAATGATATGCTTCTTCTTGGAAAAGGCATTTCAGCAGAAGAAGTAAGAAGGTACGCAGCAGAAATTGCACAGAAATATCCCGTTAATTTTGCACAGTCGCTTAGGGAGGAAATAGACGAGCTGTTTTCGATTTTCAATACAATATTCATGGTTGTAGTTGTATTTCTGGCGATTATTCTTTCTGTAACGGTAAATGCTGCATTTGTGGGAATGTACCAGCGCAGAGAGTTTGAATTTGCGGTATACAGAGCAATCGGAATACCGAAAAAGAGTATTATTCTTAAAATTGTAGGGGAAATCGTTCTTATGGACGTGATTGTACTTGCTGTCGGCGGAGCGTTGTTCTTCCTCGGCTTATACCTGTTCAACGAGCTTGTTCTCATACCTGATGGACTGTATCTTGTATATTCTGCGCCGATTGCGATTATTGCACTTGTATTATGTAATGTGATGACGGTTGTACCGCTTATAATCACAAGAAGCAGGATACTTCTGAGAGCTAATGTGTGCGATTATTGAGGCTATACTAATAAAACGATTTCTGTAAGGACAATGACCTTACAGGGATCGTTTTTTTGTTTGTATGATTTTGCTGAAAAAAGGTGAAAGCACTTGACAAAAGATAAAAAAAGTGGTATAGTAATTAAGTGGTATACAGTTGTTTTCCTACGGAGGACGATTCTGCACTGCTCTTTTCGGTCGCATCAAGCCTGACAGAGCAGTAATAAATCAATCGGAGTATTGTATATGAATAATAATACCCAGCTGATAGTTGCTGATTCTAAGATACTGCCCGAAGTTTTTACGAAGGTGCTGATGGTCAAAAAGCTGATGGCACAGAAGAGCGAGAAAAGTCTTGCATCTGCGTGCAAGCGAATCGGGATTTCGAGAAGTGCTTATTATAAATATAAGGATTCGGTTTTTTCCTATGAGGAAATTTACACAAGAAGAATAGTGAATCTTTATCTTCTGCTCAGTGACAGTCCCGGAGTTCTGTCAAGTGCGCTTGCTTATCTTCATGGACTGAATGCCAATATACTTACAGTGAATCAGAGTATTCCTGTTGACGGAGCTGCTGCCGTTAATATTTCACTGAGACTGACGGGGGAATCGGATGACGAGATTTCGTCGCTCAACAGAATAACAGAACTTGACGGAGTTCTTGAAGTCAAGCTTCTTTCAGCAGAATAAAGGTTTCAGCAAGGAACTGCAATGATAATAATTTGGAGGTTTAATATATGTCAGTCAAAATCGCAGTATTAGGTCACGGAGTTGTAGGTTCAGGCGTTGTGGAGCTTTTCTACAAGAATAAGAAGAGCATCGAAAAGCACGCAGGAACAGAAATGGATGTGAAGTACATTCTCGACCTCAGAGACTTTCCGGAAAGTCCGTATGCCGATAAATTCACAAAGGATTTCAACGATATTCTCAATGATGAAGAGGTTACTTCGGTAGCTGAGTGCATGGGAGGCGTTGAGCCTGCATTCACATTTGTAAAATCATGTCTTGAAAGAGGCAAGAGTGTTTCTACATCAAACAAGGAGCTTGTGGCTGAAAAAGGTGATATACTGCTTAAAATAGCTGCGGAGCATAACTGTAATTTCTTCTTTGAGGCAAGCGTAGGCGGAGCAATTCCGATTATCCGTCCGCTTCACAGATGTCTTGCTGCAAATGATATAGATAAGGTTGCCGGAATCCTCAACGGAACAACAAACTTCATCCTCACAAAGATGTATAACGATAATATGCCTTTTGCTGAAGCACTCAGACTTGCTCAGGAGCTTGGCTATGCCGAAAAGGACCCTACTGCTGACGTTGAGGGTCACGATGCCTGCCGCAAAATCTGTATAATTTCATCACTTGTATTCGGCAAGCACGTTTATCCGAAGAGTGTATACACAAAGGGAATTTCAGATGTAGAGCTTTGTGATGTAGCTGCTGCGGACGTACTTGGTCATGCTGTAAAGCTTGTTGCTTCTGTAAGAAGAACGGAAAGCGGAAAGATTCTCCCTGTTGTAATGCCCACACTCGTTTCTTATGACAACGTGATGGCTGGAGTCAACGACGTGTTCAATGCTGTACTTGTTTATGGTGACGGTATTGACTGTACTATGTTCTACGGACGTGGTGCAGGTAAGCTCCCTACTGCAAGTGCTGTTCTCGGTGACGTTATCGAAGCGGTAAAGCATAAGGTGACAGTATTCTCCCAGAGCTGGGAATCTGCTGAGGATGATTCCTTCATTGAAAGTGTTGATGAGTTGAAATCATTCTGGTATTTCCGTGTACCTTACGATTCTGAAATTGATGGAGTTGAAGCATATAATCATGACGATGGAATTTCGTTCATTACAACGCAGGAGCTTACTTTTGCTGAGGCAAAAGCAAAGGCTGAAAAGCTCAGTGCATTGGCATACATGCCTGTTCTGTAAGAAGTGATTTCATAATGAAGATAAAAAGACACCACCGTATCTCAGTTGAGTCGGTGGTGTTTTTTTCCGGATTTATCGGTTTGTGAACTCTATGGTATTATACGGACAAAATAAAAAAGTCTGCATTTCACTTTTTATCGAAATACAGACTTCTGTCGTGGTCGAGGTGACAGGATTTGAACCTGCGGCCCCTACGTCCCGAACGTAGTACTCTACCAAACTGAGCCACACCTCGTGATTAATATTATACACTATTTTTTTGTAAATGTCAATAGTAAAATTAATTTAATGTTAAATGAAGTTTTTTGGTAAGAATGTCTATGTTAAGAGGAGCGGAACGTTTGACGAAAATAACGATGTGTGATATAATAAAATCAGTCGTATTTGACACGATTACAGTAAAGCGTTATATTTGCAGAAAAACAGAGAGGTTTATTTATGAAAGTAAAAAAAGAAATTGCAGCTGTTATGGCTTTTTCAATATTCTGCGGAGCGTTGCCGACAATAGGAGTAAGTGTTTCTGACCGCAGTATAATTGCTTCGGCGGCTGAGGATGATTCCGATGCACCTAAAAGCGGCAAATGCGGTGAAAATGTTACATGGATTTTTGATGATAACGGCACGCTTACCATAAGCGGAACAGGTCCTATGCAGACGACACCATTCGGTATTCCTGAATGGGAGGAATGGCGTTCTGATATAAAAAAGGTTGTGATTGAAGACGGAGTAACTGCCATTAGTACAACAGCTTTCAATGACTGTCCGATGTCTGAGATTGAGATTGCGGACAGCGTTGAAAGTATCGGAAGATTTGCTTTTGGGAATTGTATTTTTCTTGCTGAACTTGTTCTTCCCGAGGGACTCAAGGAAATTTCACGTTACGCTTTTACAGGATGTGATTTGCTTACAAGCGTGACGATCCCTGAAAATGTATCAGTAATAGATGATGGCATTTTCTATGGATGTATGTCACTTACAGAGATAGATGTTAATGAAAAGAACAAGAATTATATTTCAGTGGACGGGGTTCTTTATACCAAAGATATGACACAGCTGGTCGCATATTCTGTTGGAAAAAAGTCGGCAGAATTTGTCATTCCGGATGGTGTCAAAAAGATTTGCGGCGGAACATTCGGAGGTTCGTCTTCACTGACAAGCGTCACAATCTCAGATAGCGTTACAACTATCGGAGATGAAGCCTTTAGTGGTTGCAGTGTTTTAACATTGATTACAATTCCTGAAAATGTTGCGAAAATCGGAGAATATGCCTTTAGTAATTGTTCATCACTTGAATCAATAATATTTGAGAGTTCTGATTGCAACATTTATGATGGCTCATATACTATATGTAATTTAAAGGAATTCGGAACGGGTGATGAGAAGTATACAGGATATTTTGACGGCACAATCTACGGACATGAAGGTTCAACAGCACAGGCTTATGCTGAGAAGTACGGCAGAAAGTTCGAGGTTATCGGTGAGGTCTCAGAGCTGATGTACGGAGACGTGGACGAAGATGGTAAGATTGCAGCATCAGACGCTGCGTTAACGCTTACAGAGTACGCAAATCTTGCATCGGGAAAGGAATCGTTTACAGAAGTGCAGTTCAACGCCTGTGACGTTAATGGTGACAGCAAGATAGCGGCTGATGACGCAGCAAATATTCTTTCCTACTATGCATACCTTGCGGCGAATGGTACAGAAAAGGATATGAAGAAGTGGTATGAGAGTGTCATAATAAACTGAATCGGAGTAAATATACAAATGCACCGTGTTTTTTTCAATGCGGTGCTCTTTATTTTGAGAAAAACAGAGGATATGACTTGACTTTTTCTGGAATAAGGTGTATAATATAATCACTTTAATAATTTAAAGCTTTAGGACTTTACATTAAAGCTTGGAAATGGAGAAGAATCATGGATTCAAAAACTGCAACCTTGATTATACTTGTCATATACGTTGCCACAATGGTAGGTATAGGCTTTTATACATCAAGAAAAACAAAATCAGCGGAAGACTTCATGCTTGGCGGAAGAAGTGTAGGCTCGTGGCTTACGGCGTTCTCTTACGGAACAACATATTTTTCGGCAGTTGTATTCATCGGATACGCAGGACAATTTGGCTGGATGTATGGTGTATCAGCAGCATGGGTGGGAGTCGGCAACGCCATAATCGGAAGCCTCATTCCATTCTTCCTCATCGGACGAAGAACAAGACTTATGTCAAACCATCTCGGAGCCAAGACAATGCCCGATTATTTCGAGCAGCGATTCGGCTCCAAGAACCTTAAAACAGTCGCAGCAGTCATAGTATTTGTCTTTCTTATTCCGTACACAGCGTCTGTGTATAACGGTCTTTCACGTCTGTTTGGAATGGTATTTGACCTTGGTGAAAACGGAGGAATATACATAATCATTGCAATGGCACTTCTTTCGGCAGCATATGTAATACTCGGCGGCTACAAGGCAACAGCCCTCAATGATTTCTTTCAGGGAATAATTATGCTTATTGGTATTGCGACGGTTGTAATACTTACAGTAAACGAAAAGAACGGTCTTACAGAAGCAATTAAAGCACTTAATGAAATCGGAGTTGAGGGCGGAGTTGAAAAAAATACTCTCGGCAGTCTTTTTGGTCCGGACCCGCTTAATCTTCTCGGAGTAGTAATCCTTACATCTCTCGGTACATGGGGACTTCCTCAGATGGTTCAGAAGTTCTACGCTATCAAGGACGAGGGAGCAATCAAAAAGGGTGCTGTTATTTCCACACTTTTTGCATTTGTAGTAGCAGGCGGTTCATATTTTATGGGTGGTTTTGTAAGACTTTACTGTACACTTAAGGAAGGTGACGGCAGCGGACGTACATTCATTGAAACAGTAAACGGCAAACCTGTATACGATACAATGGTTCCTGCACTTCTTGATACAGCGCTCCCTAATATTCTGATTGGACTTGTTGTAGTGCTTGTACTATCGGCTTCGCTTTCCACGTTGTCGTCGCTGGTACTCACATCAAGCTCAACACTTACGAACGACCTTATCAAGCCTCGTGTAAAGAACTTTGACGACAAGAAGCAGATGATTTCAATGCGTATATTCATTGTTGTATTCCTTGTGATTTCGGTAATAATCGCAAGCAACAAGAATGCTTCGATTTCGACTCTGATGTCATATTCATGGGGCGCACTCTCAGGAGCATTCCTTGGACCGTTCCTGTACGGACTTTTCATGAAGAAGGCATCAAAGGCAGCATGTTGTGCAAGCTTCATCACAGGTATCGGCATAAGCGTTACCCACATGGTATTATTCAGCCTCAATATTGAAGCATTCAGTGGAATAAAGGATGCAGTGATTAAGCTTGATTGTCCACTGAACCTTCTTTCACCGATTAACGCAGGAGCGTTTGCAATGATTGTATCACTTATTATTGTTCCTGTAGTAAGTGCATTTACAAAGGCTCCCGATAAGAAGATAGTTGACAATGCATTCAGCTGTCTTTCGGCAAGCAAAAAATGATTTAATTTAAAACTGCTCAATAACAATCAAGTTACTGAGCAGTTTAATTAATGTCTGCTCATCAACTTAAAATTGGCTTAAAATAGCTTTTTAAAGCCAATTTTAAGTTGACAAAGTGCAAGAAAAAATAAAGGAATTGATAATTTTTCTTGCACTTTGTTTTGCCCTATAGGGCAAAATGAGCTTGACATCAATGAATGTGATGCGCAAATTCCTTATATTATAAAGAATTTGCGCTCCCCGAACAAAGTTCGGGGCAATAACCGCCTGACGGCGGTTATTGAGGATACATTAATTACTTTACGGAGGTTAATTATTGTCACGTTTTTCAGTTGTTAAATTAAGCCGAAGCACGGTTTTGTGGGGGCTTCTCACGTTAATTTGTATGGTATTGATATTCTGCTTTTCTCTTGACAATGCTGAGATTTCCGCAAGAAAAAGCGGTGAGGTAACAGAGTCGATTGTAAAGGTTGTGGTTGACGATTACAGTGAGCTGCCTGAAAAAAAGCAGATGTCGTTACTGGATAAAGCTCATCATATTGTGCGGAAAACGGCGCACTTTGTTATCTATACAATGCTTGGATTCTTTGCGTCATGCACTGTGGGGAAACGCAGATTATTCGGAAAGGGGAGTCTTGCTGCATTGATTTTCTGTTTTCTGTATGCCTGCAGTGACGAGCTTCACCAGTACTTTGTTCCGGGCAGGTCGTGTATGTTTACGGATGTTCTTATAGATACAAGCGGAGCTATGCTTGGGATAATCGTATCGGTTGTCTGTATGAACGTTTTCGGACTTATTCGTAAGAGAAAAAACAGGGGATAGTTCTCTGTATGATGAAATAAAAAGAAGGCTTACCATGAGGGGAAGCCTTCTTTTTTATATTATTGGAGGGATTAAAATGAAACTTGTTTATGTGAGACAGCAGTTTTACTGATGCATGCCGCCTCTTGTATAGAAGTTATCCTGAATTACGAGAGCACATCCGCCAAGGAAGTTGTTTTTGCCTTCGAGCTTACTGAGCACAACTCGGTCGGAGATTTCCTCGCTTACAAGATGGATCATTTCACGCTTAACGTAATCGAACTGCTTCTCGTTAAGATTGAAATTATGGAGAACGATTTTCTTTGCAAAATGGCTGATAGAAAGGTTGTTGATGAGTACAGTGTATTTTGCGATGATATCGTCCACAAGACTCTTAACAGGTTCTTCACCTCTGAAAAGAGCGTTAAAGACAGCGTCTGTAGTGATTTTAGACTTATCACCGTCAGTAATCTCGTAAAGGACGGGAGTTTTGTCCTTTGAATAGATTTCGGCGAAGGCATTATGGAGAGCATTTTTAGAAAGTTCAGCCTTCACAGAGCCGTTTGGATAGCCCTCGTAGGACTTTCCATTGGGACAGACGATATACCTTTCGATTGTTGAGGTATATGAAACGTAGTCACTTGAGAGTTCGTTTTTATTGATAATAGCCATATTGATCTGATTTCCACAGTGAATGAACGCCTGATTTGTCTGGTAGCCGTTCTGTGTTCTGAAATCGTTGTTAGCGAGAGCCATAAGACCGATAGCATTTCCGCAGCATATATCGCAATCAAGACCGCTTGAAATTTTATCAATGAAGTTGGTGAAATCGAGTGTACCGTCCTTGAAGAAGATTTTGAGCTTTCCCCACATGGAAGGTACAACGCCTACACCCAGACCAAGAATCTTATCCTTTGTAAGACAGCTGTTTTCGATCATTTCATTACTTGCCTTAATGATGAAGGTGATAATATCCTTGCTTGTAGTGCGTTCATCAATAATCATGCTTGACTTGTCGAGGACTTCAAGGTTGAGGTTGGTCAGACCGATAGTAACTTCTTTTTCGTCAACAGTAGCGCCAAGTGCAAAGCGGCTGTTGACATTGATGTCGATAAGGATTTTTCTTCTGCCTTTCTGGAGCTTCTCTGTATTTATCGGAGCTTCACCAATTTCAACGAGAACGCCCTCTTCGATCATTTCATTTGTAATAATTGTGACAGCGGCTCTTGTGATTTCGAGTGCGCTTGCGACATCAACTCTTGAAATCGGGCCGCATTCTCTGATTACTCTCAGAATCTGCATTCTGTTACGCCTTTTCAGGTCGAGCTTACTAATTCCTCTTTTTTCCATAAATTTTTCTCCATTCTCAATATGTTTTGTTTTAGTTTAATGCCGCTGTAAAATAAATGTGGTATATGCTTCTCTCACTACACATATTATAACATATTCTCACAAAAAATCAAACACTTTTGGCGAAAAAATATAAAAATCAGCACTATCAACAAAGCAGATAGCACGGGATTGTTAAAAATTACGTGTAAATATTAATCAAATGTAAATATAATTAAGCATATATGAATAAATAGTGTACTGTTATTAATAAATATAGTAAAAAAGGGTTAGAAACATCATGTTTCTAACCCCGATATTTTAACCAAATAAATCTTCGATGTTGATTGCGCTGTCAGAATCCTTATCTTTGTTCTTATCAGCCTTTTCACCATATGACTTAAGTGTGTCAGCGTCTGTAACAAGAACCTTCCAGCCCTCGCCCTTGAACTTTACAACGCAGATCTTATCTCTTGAAGTTTCTTTGTCTCCGGAATCCTTATCCTTAATCTTGTATGTAAGCTTGAATTCATATCCCTTTTTAGCCTTGAAATCGTCAGCTTCAAGATCCTTATCATATTTGCTGTTATTCTTTGCGAATAAGTACTCTGCACCTTTAAGTTCCTTATTGGAAAGCTTACCTGTTTTCTTTACAGACTTAACCTTAACCTTGGTATCCTCAAGGAAGTCTTCCATACCGTCGTTAAAATCATCGATCATATCATCGAGCTCATCGCCCTTAAGATCCTTGTAAACGTCGTCACTGAGTCTCAGTGAGTAAACAGCTTTTCCGCCGTGCTTTGAGAAAACTTTCTTTGCATATTTTCTTGCGACACCTCTTGCACCGATACTGTTGAAAATGAAAACAAAAATGAAAATGAAAACTAAAAGAGCGATTACAGCTGCTACAAGAGTCTTAAGGGGATCCTTCTGAGCAGTTGCAGTCTGAGCAGATGTCTCTTCAGTTACTGCCGGGTTATTGTTTACGGGAGCCTGTGATGCCTGACAATCACATACAGCACCGTCAGCGATTTCTTTTCCACAAAATTTACAAAATGCCATAATAATACCTCCTGAATTTTTTAACATTAACATCTTATCATAAAACTATCACATTGTCAAGGGAAGAAATGGATTTATGTCTGAAAAAAACGTATTTCGTCGGTTTGCATAAAATTAGACTATTCACATTCTTTTTAGTTCACTGATTTGTTATTGTTTTTAGAGTAAAAAAACAGAATTTTTACAGAAAAACAGGGGATAATAAAACCGTGAGGTGAAACTTATGCAGAAAAATGAAGATTATGTAAAGATTTACATTCCCGGCACTGCTTCTACGGCTGAAATAACAGAGGATAAAGCGGATGAATCAGATTATGTCAGGCTTTACCCGAGCGTTTCAGAACCGACTCTGTGAGTGTGGAAATGCAGTAAACAGCAACATTTACAATAACAACACTTGCTCCGGGAGCAGTATTGAACAGCAGAGAGATGAAAATTCCGATTACAAAGCAGACCACGGAAACTGTTCCCGAGGCAATAACAACTCCCTTGAAGCTTTTGCAGAGTTTCATAGCTGTGAGCGTTGGAATAACGATAAGACTCGATATAAGGAGTGAACCCATCATCATCATTCCGAGTACGACGGTAATAGCTGTAAGAACAGCAAAAATCATGTTGTATATTCCGGCATTGACGCCTGTAGCTTTTGCAAAATTCTCGTCGAAAGTAACCGAAAAAATCCTGTTGTACAGAAGGATATATACTGCTATGACAGCAACTGCAAGGCATACACTGAGAATAACATCGCTTTTGCTCATTGCGAGGATGCTTCCGAAAAGATAGTGGCTCACGCCGTTTGTAATGCCTGCCTTTGATGAGACGATGATACCGATTGAAAGTGCGGTAGTTGAAAAGAGGGCAATAGCCGAATCACCGTTGAGTTTACTGTTTTCACTGAGTCTCAGAAGGATAAAGGCAGCAACGATTACTACAGGAAGTGCAACTTTAAGCGGTGCGAGGTTCATTACAGCGGCAACGGACAATGCTCCGTATCCGATATGTGAAAGACCGTCTCCGATCATTGAATAACGCTTGAGAACAAGTGTTACCCCGAGAAGGGACGAGCATATTGTAACGGCGATTCCGCCAATCAGTGCGGGGAGAAGTATTGCACCGAAAAATTCGGGAGTGAACATAATTTTAAGATTCTCTGTCATGACTGTTCTCCTATAAATTTACTTCCGAGATGAGAGCTTACATATTCTTCCGGAGTACCGTAGAAGCTGTCTCTGGCACTGCAAAGGCACAGTATACGGTTTGCACATCCTATTGACTTCACAACATCATGAGATACCATGATAACAGTCATGTTATCCTTTTTATTAAGCTCTGTAATGAGTTCGTACATTTCCGCCTGAGCGACTGGGTCGAGACCTGTTACAGGCTCATCGAGGAGCAGAAGCTTCTTTGCGGCACACATTGCTCTTGCAAGAAACATTCTCTGCTGCTGACCTCCCGAAAGCTCACGGCAGCTCTTTTTGGCTATATCAGCAATTCCGAGACGCTTCATTGCTGTATCTGCAATTTCTTTTTCAGCAGAAGTGTAGAACGGACGAAGTCCCCGTCTGCCGAGACAGCCTGAAATCACAACTTCGGAAACTGTTGCAGGAAAACCGTGCTGAAGACTTGTATGCTGCGGAAGATAACCGATATCCCTGAATTTAAGACCGTCGCCCATTATAATTTTACCGCCGTCAAGCGGCTTGATACCGAGAAGGCATTTGATAAGTGTGCTTTTTCCCGAACCGTTTTCTCCGAGTATGCACAGAAAATCTCCCTCGCTGACGGTAAACGAGAGTGAATCAATAACATTTACACCGTCGTAGCTTGCAGTAATACTGCTGCATTCGAGTATTTTTTTCAACATAAAGCCTCCTTCAGACTGGAAATATTATTCTGCATGAGTTCAACATAGGTGACTCCGTTCTTGAAATCAGACTTTGAAACATTATGGCATGAGTGAAGTGTAAGCATTTCGGCACCTGTGGCGGTGCAGAGTTTTTCCGCAAGTTTTTTTGTTGAAAACTCAAGAGTAAAAACGTAATCCATGTCATGTTCCTTGATTTCGTCCATGAGAAACGCCATTGTATACACAGAAGGCTCGGATTCCGAGCTGCATCCGCTGAATGCGGCAAAGTATTCAATACCATAGTCGTGGGCGAGATAACGGAAGGGGAAGCGGTCTGCGATGACGATTTCATTTCTTTCAGCGTTGTTCATGAGTTCAAGAAGCTGCGTATCGAGGTCTGTGAGCTTTTTGCAGTAATTATCATAATTGTTCATGTAAAGGGAACTGCTGTCGGGGACGGTTTCGCAGAGGGCGTCCTTCACCGATTCAAGGCAAAGAATTGCATTGGACGGCGAAGTCCAGATATGACCGTCAGCATGCTCAACCGATACGGAGTCGTTCTGTTCATCATGCTCGTGTTCATGCTCATGTTCGTGTTCATGTTCGTGGTGGTGATGGTCGTGACCATCGGGTGACGCACCTGCAACAGGTTCCTCCTCAAGAAGATTAACGTGGTCAATTAGTCTGACTATTTTAATACCGGAAGTATCAATGGAATCGAGAATCCTGTCCACCCAGACCTCGTCCTCATTTCCGATGCATATAAAGACGTCGCAATTCTGAATTGCAGCAATATCCATGGGAGCCGGTTCATATGAGTGAGCATCCGCACCTGAACTGAGCAGCATTTTTATATCTGCTGAGTCTCCTGCAACAGCACGTGCAAAATCATACGGCGGAAAGCATGTTGTAACGATTGAGAGTTTGTCGTTTTGCTTTTTTTCACAGCTGAAACAGCTTGCTGAAAGCAGCAGGGAAGCAATACAGATAATCAGTTTTTTCATTTTTCCTCCAATCTGCCGCAGTCGGAGCATACTCCGTAGAATACGGTTTTTGACGGGTCAACAGTAAATCCGTGATGCTCTTCGATATGTTGGTCGAGCTCTGCAAGAACGGCGCAGTCAGTATGAATCAGTCTTTCGCATCGAAGGCACTTGAGATGAAAATGAGTTTTACATCCTTCAGAGGCGTTGATGTACTGATAGCACGCACCTGTTTTGCCGTCGATGACATATTTGCGTACCTCGCCCTGTTCAACAAGACGGTCAAGCTGACGGTAAATGGTAGCTGTACCGAGAGGAGTACCTTCCTCGGCAAGAAAGGCACTGATCTGCTGGACATTTGTATGCTTGTCCATATTGTTTATAAGAAAGCTCAGAAGCTTTTCTTTTTGTTTTGTGTTGTAGCCTGACTCACGTTTCATAGCTCCTCCAAAATGAAAATGATTTTCAATTTCATATTTTATCACTTTTAAAGTAATTTGTCAAGACCTGAACAGAAAACCGCCCATACATTGTGTACGGGCGGTTGTGTAGTTATTCAGTTGGAGTTTCGGGGAAGTTTTGTTCAAGACCTTCGGCACTGAACGTAACAGCTTTCCAGCCGTCTCCCTCAAGCTTCACCATACATTCCGTATCGGTGTCTTCTCTTTCGTTGTAGTCGATGATATTGCATTTTACTTCGAAGCCTTCTGTGATGACGAGGTCATCGGGTCTGAGGTCGGGCAGAATATCCTTTGAAAGATTAACCAGATAACGCTTAGCGGCAGCTATCTGAGATTCTGTCAATGGAGTTACCGAAGTGAATTCGGTAATTTTCGGAGTTGCTTTCATCATTGCAATAAACTCGCTCTGATTTGAATTGTAAGTTGATACGAGCGAAGCGTATTCGCCTGTAGACTTCATTTTTTCAATAGCAGCATCGGGATACATATATTTGAAGAAGGAGTCGCCGCAATTCGGAGCGTATATACTGTTGAAGAGTTCACGGAATGCGTCTTCGCATTTTTCGTCATCCTGATGTTCGAGATTCTGCGTAGGAATTGTGATTACGGCAGGTGAACTGTCAGTGATAATCGGTTTACTCTCTTTGTTGTCAGCACAGCCTGCGAACACGAGTGATACTGCAAGACAGGCTGCAATGACGGGGGAAAATCTTTTCATTAAAAACACCTTTATTCGGGAAGTACTGTAATTAATCCGAGGAGATACATCTGGATTGCAAGAGCGTCCTTATTTGTAACGCCGTCACCGTCACCTGAGACGTCAGCGTTTACTGCACCCTGGTCTGTGATTGTGTATTTTGAAGGATTAGCCTTGTACTGCATAATAAGAACAGCGTCAGCGAGGTTTACAACTTCGTCGCAGTTGGAGTCGCCGTAGTTTGCAGCTATGGCAGAGGATGTTGCACCGCCGGAAGAAGTTGCAGGAGTTGAAGTTGTTGTATCTTCTGAAGGAGCCTGTGTGGGGATTTCAGGAACTGAACCGTCGGGTTCGATACCGCCGACAAGCTTATCGCCTGAATATACACAGATATTATCGGTTCTTACTTCGTTGCCTGTACCGAAGAAAGCGTCGTCCACCTCATAAATCTTGAGGTCCTTGTATCCGGGGTCGTTTGTGGGATCCCATTTGTCGCCGTAGTACATACCAACTGTGAACTGATACTTCTTACCTGAATTAGCGATTGTGTAGCCGTCCCATTTTACTTCAATGTAATAGGTATTATCCTTCTTGTCGTATTTATAAGGACCGCTGATTACACCGTCAGCAGGAGCAGCTTCAACAGCAGCCTGGTCGTAAAGCTCGGATGGCTTAACACTGTTGACATTGGAGATTTCGGAGCTGTCAAAGTAATAACGTACTGAAATGTCCTTAGCAGCCTTTGTTGAGTCTGTTCTTACCATGAGGGAAACCTTGGTAACACCGCATCCATCGGCATTGAGGTCGTCGATACCGCAAGCGTCAACCCAGTAGTTGTTTCCGCCGCCTTCAGCTGCACTGTATGAGGGCTTGGGCGGGAAGTCCTTTGTAGGCTGCATATCGGGAGTGCCGTAATATGCGTAGAGACCTGCACATGCACCTACGAAAGCAGCGTTATAGTCGATTGTAACCTCGTTGTCGATCCAGTCGGAAGTCATATCGTTATGCTCGTCGGCAGAGCCGGGACCACCTGCAAGAGCACCGAAGAGAACGTATCTGTGCTCATCGGGATCTTCACACTTTGTAAGACCGGAAGCAGCTCTGTGGTGGGGGTATTTTGCAGAATTTTCGTTATAGCCTACGATAAAGCTTCTGCTTCCGTGTGTGGGACCGCCTGTTTTTTCGGATTCCTCGAAAGTGATGTCGTTATCACCCATGAGGTATTCCATCTGACGCTTTGCCCACTCGGAGAATTCACCGGGCTTACCGTTATTTGTGTACTTATCGTAAACAAGACCGATAAGCTGCATAGCAGTGTTGTATCGAGCTGAACCCCACATATTGAGGAATGCGTAACCCTGAGGAGTTTCGAGTCCCTGCCATGTCGGGAGACACTTCTGAACCTGTTCCCAGATATTTTCGAAAACGTACTGATTCTTGCCTTGAGCAGTTCTCAGCATATTGATGAGGTCAACATCGGGGTACTCCTGATTGATGCGTGCCCATACGCAGGCAGCACCGCTCCATACATCGTTCCAGCAGAAGCACCAGCCGCTGGGAGCGTAGTAATCATAGAAGGGAGCACCTGCTTCGAGGTAGGATACATCTTCTGTACAAAGGAAGAGCCAGCCTGCTGCCCAGCAGAAATCGTCGACCCACTTTTCCGAACGGTAGTAACCCTTAGGACCGTCAGCGTTATCACTGAGAACAGCAATAAGATCGTCATCCAGTGACTTTATTCCTGCTTTATCGAGAGCGTCTGTGCTGAACTTCCAGAGAGCCTTAGCGTAATCAAGACACTTTTCAGCGTACTCAGCGTCTGTATCCTTGAAGTTGAGGTAGTTGAGTGCGAGAGAAGCCGCAGCGGAAGTTGTGTAGTCGATCTGTGGTTTTTCTTCAGTAAGGAAGAATGCAGGTCTGGGCATCTCGTCTACTTCGGGAGAATTCCAGAAGCTGTGGTCGTTATCACCGTCACCGACCTGATAGCAGTGAGCAATAACCTTACCGCTGTCGTCGAGGAAAGTACACTTCATGAGGTAATCGTTGAAGCAGCGGAGAATTGTTTCGATGTGGTCGTCCTGACCTGTTTTTACGTAAGAATCACGGAATTCGTAGTAACCCCAGCCGAGAGCTGCGGCAGAGTAGTTTTCAGGCATACCGAACTCAACGTGGTCACCTGCGTCGTGGAAACCACCGGCAACGTCAACGCAGCCGTCACCGTCGGGGTCGAGGATGTCCTTATACTTGTCGATGAAGGACTGAGAAAGGTTAGTACCCTTGAAATCGGTGATACCTGCGATGAGTTCACATGTAGCGTCGTAGGTATGGCAGTCGCCTCTCCATGTGTAGCGGTTATTCTCGTCAACTTCCGTACCGCACATATTTGCATCATAGAAATATATGGAGTACTGAAGAGCACGTGCGAAGTCAATGTCGAGCCCTGAATCGTTGGCAAGAGCATCTTTAAGCTCCTCTGCGGCATTGACAGTCGGCATAACCGAAAGTGTCTGAGTGAGAGCCGTTACAGCACAGAGAGCCGCAGCGGCAAAGCGTTTGCGAAATTTCATTTTTTTCCTCCCATAGATTATTTTTGCATTTGGCAGAATCCGGAAAAGCGGCATTTCCACATGAAAGACATATGGAATACTGCACTGACCGCATATCGGAATCTGAATATATTCAACCGCAGAAACACGGTTAATAAAGCTTTTGTCAGAGTTTATCGACAAGTCCGAGCAGGTATTTCTGAATCATAAGAGCGTCCTTATTTGTGACGCCGTCACCCTTATCGGCAACATCTGAGTTGATTTCACCCTGTTCGGAAAGCGTATATTTAGTGGGGTTAGCCTTGCACTGCATAATGAAGATTGCGTCGGCGAGATTGATGGTTCCGTCGCAGTTTGAGTCGCCTGCAAGAGACACGCCTGTCTGCGATGAAGGCTGTGAGGTGTTTTCGGAAGTGTCAGGCTGAGTAGTCTGAGGTTCATCGCTGATGGGGTAACTTTTGAGGTCGGGAAGCTCATCGAGCGTAATGCAGTAATCGCTTGTATAGATTTCCTTGAGATTATCGGCGGGGTTATTCTGCTCACTTGTGAGATAGTTTTTATACCATGGGCAGAAATAGAGCCATGCCGCTTTATCGTTCACGAGATTTTCCAGTGAAGGTATTGTATCATTTTCGGTCATAGCGACCATTTTCTTTGTACCTGTACTCTGAACAAGACTGTAGAAAGTGGAAGCAATGGAGCTGAGGTTGGGCAGACCGTCAACAGCGTTATATTTATCATAGCCTATCATGTCAACGACATCGTCGCCGGGATACCATGCAGCAGACGTTTCATAAGGATAAGCTGTCCATACCCAGATAAGATTATCAAGACCGTACTCATTGGTGAGCTTGTCATATAGCAGACGGTAGAGCTTCACGCATGACTCGGCGCCTTCTGCTCCCCACCAGAACCATGCACCTTCCGCTTCATGGAGAGGTCTCCAGAGAACGGGGACGTCGGCTTCTTTGAGTTTGGTGAGCTGCTTGGCGATTTCGTCGATGTCAGCGAGGATCTGTTCGTGCTCCCATGTACCTTCGGTCACGGCGTTAGTAACGCTGAATGTGGTGAAAGGAGTATTTCCTGTTGACTCAACATAGAATGCGAAGTCGGATTTTGTCTCGTCTGTAGGAACATTCCAGTGCCATGTAAGGGTAGCGATACCCTTGTATTCGTTTACCCACTGGATAGCACGTTCAGGAGCGTGATCCTCCCAGTTGGAATTTGAACGATAGGCGAGAAGGTCGATTCCTCGTATGGCAGGCATTTCGCCTGTAAGCTCCCTGATATATTCGAATTCCTCTTCGTTGTCCTTTATGAAGTTTGTGGGGTCATTCCAGAGGTTGTAGTTATGTTCTCCGCAGTATTCCTGCTGACCCGAAATGATATGATTTCCGTACTGGTCGCAGAGGTAATTGTAGAGACGCTTTGCGGATTCTGAAGCATTTGGATTTGAAAGAGTTCTTGTCGGTGAAAGGTTAGAGAGACTGTCGTCCGCAGGTTTAAGCGTAAGATAATCGAAGAAAGTGTATCCCCAGTAGGCTTTCAGTTCTATGGTGTTTTTTCCTTTTCTGAGGTTTACAACACCACCCGAAGTCTCTTTGAATTCGAGGTTGTGACGGAAGCTGACTTCACCCTGATTTACGCCGTTGATATTGAGGTACTGAACCTTCTTGTTTGTGTCATACGGTTCGCAGTAGCAGATATTCAGCTCATAGAGACCTGCCTCGGGAACGTCAACCTCAACGCTGACTGTGGTGCCTTTCTGGTCGAGGTATGAAAAGCCTGTACCGGAAAAACCTGTGAGGTCCATTTCCTCGCCGGAACCATCCTCCTGAGTGTTGCCTTTCCAGCCTTCGGTGTGGATTTTTCCACCGCTTGTTGCACCGTCTTCGAATTCGTAGACAAGCACGTCGGAAGATTCGACGGCAGCATACGCTTCAGGCGGAGCGAGTGAGGTACAGCCTGCAAGAACGGCTGCACCAAGAGACATACACAATGTACGTCTGATAATCTTTTTCATATTTTATACCCCCTGAATGCGGAAAAACCGCATATAACTATACGAATTTATCATATCACAAATCTGATGAAAAATCAATAGCAATCGGCAATATTTGCACATTTTTATACAATTTGGCAATTTTTGAACAGATAAATATAATTCGGTAATTTATCTTCAAAAAAACTTGTATAAAATGATAGAATGTGGTATAATTATCTTACAGAATTCGTGTTTCAGGAGGACAAAATGAACAGAAACGATGCTGAAAAAAAAGTCAAGGAGCTTTCAGAGCTTCTTCAGAAATACAGTGACGCATATTACCTTTATGATAATCCGATTGTAAGCGATTACGAATTTGATATGCTCATGCAGGAATTAAAGGCGCTTGAAGCTGAATATCCGGAGCTTGTTCTGCCGACTTCACCGACTCAGAGAGTCGGCGGATATGCGATGAACACTTTTGAAAAAGTTGAGCATGCAGTGCAGATGGCGTCCTTGCAGGATGTTTTCTCTTTTGATGAGGTGCGAAGCTTCGTTGAAAAATGCGTTGCGACGCTTGATTCTCCCGAATTCTCTGTAGAACCAAAAATAGACGGTCTTTCGGTATCTCTGGAATATGAAAACGGAGAACTTGTACGTGCGTCCACAAGAGGTGACGGCTTTGTCG
This sequence comes from Ruminococcus sp., assembly GCA_015066935.1. Taxonomy (GTDB): domain Bacteria; phylum Bacillota; class Clostridia; order Oscillospirales; family Ruminococcaceae; genus Ruminococcus. The sequence continues at coordinate 32,066 of SVNK01000002.1, forward strand.
GAGAGAATGTAACCGCAAACATAAGAACAATCAGGACCATTCCCGAAAAACTCAGAAATGCACCTCAGTTTCTGGAAGTAAGGGGCGAGGTTTATATGCCGCTGAGCAGCTTTTCCGAGCTTACCGAACAGCAGGAACTTAACGGTGAAACACCATTCAAGAATCCCAGAAATGCTGCGGCAGGTTCGCTTCGTCAGAAGGATTCAAAGGTGACTGCAAAGCGTAAGCTTGATATGTTTGTGTTCAATGTTCAGCAGGTGAGGGGAGTTGAGTTTGCTTCTCATACGGAGTCGCTTGACTATCTGAAAAAGCTTGGTTTCAAGACGGTTCCCGACTATAAATGCTGCAAGAAATATGAAGAAATCGAAGCTGAAATCATCCGCATCGGACAGTCACGTGCGGAATTTTCGTTTGATATAGACGGAGCTGTTGTCAAGGTCAACGATCTTGAACAGCGTAAAACCATGGGTGAAACTGCAAAGACTCCGAAGTGGGCGGTCGCATACAAGTATCCTCCTGAAGAAAAGGAAACGAAGCTCCTTGATATTGAGGTGAACGTCGGAAGAACAGGTGCGATTACTCCCGTTGCGGTATTTGAGCCGATTCTTCTTGCCGGTACAAGTGTTTCGAGAGCCGTACTTCATAACCAGTCGTTTATTGATGAAAAGGATATACGTATCGGTGATACGATTGTAGTACGCAAGGCAGGAGAGATTATTCCTGAGGTGCTGCGTTCTGTTGCTCATGCAGAAGACTCGGTTCCGTTCAGACTTCCCGAGGTTTGTCCTGTATGCGGAACACCGTCAGTCCGTGACGAGGGAGAGAGTGTTCTGAGATGTCCCAATGGACAGTGTCCCGCACAGCTTCTCAAGAATCTCATACATTTCGCTTCAAGGAATGCGATGAACATCGACGGACTCGGTGAGGCGAACATGAAGCTTTTTGTTGATAAGGAGCTTGTGAAGTCTCCTGCCGACCTATATTCGCTTGAAAAGGAGCAGATTTCGGTTCTTGAGGGCTTTGGAGAAAGGTCTGCCGAGAAGCTGATTGCAGCTATTGATGCGTCGAAAAACGCAGAGCTTGACAGACTTGTTTTCGCTCTCGGAATCCGTAATATAGGACAGAAAGCCGCAACGCTCCTTTGTGAGAAGTTCGGAGATATGGACAGTATACTCAGTGCAGACGTTGAGGATATTTCGTCGATTGAGAGCTTCGGTGATATTATGGCGGAAAGCGTTGTAACAGCGCTTCGTGAGGAGCATAATCTTGAACTTATCGCACGTCTGCGTGATGCGGGAGTCAACATGACATACACTAAAAAATCGACAGGCGATAACCGTTTTGCAGGAGTCACATTTGTCCTCACGGGAACGCTTCCGACTATGAAACGTGATGACGCAAAGGCACTCATTGAAAGCTTCGGAGGAAAGGTTTCGGGCTCTGTATCAAAGAAAACGGGATATGTTGTTGCAGGCGAGGAGGCAGGCAGCAAGCTGACAAAGGCTCAGGAGCTTGGCGTAAGAATAATCAGTGAAGAAGAACTGCTTGAAATGACAAAACAGGAGGGCTGACTATGGAATTTATCTGTTATCCAAAGTGTACAACGTGCAAAAAGGCTGAAAAGTGGCTGAATGACAGGGGAGTGCCCTACGAGCTTCGTGACATAAAGGAGAAAAATCCGTCATTTGAGGAGCTTTCCGACTGGTACAAGAAGTCAGGACTTCCGCTTAAGAAGTTTTTCAATACAAGCGGACTGCTCTACAAGTCAATGGGACTCAAGGATAAGCTCGCATCCATGACAGAGGACGAGCAGCTTAGTCTTCTTGCGACGGACGGAATGCTCGTAAAGAGACCCATTCTTGTGAACGGCGAGAACGTTCTTGTGGGGTTCAAGGAAAGTGAATGGGAGGAAACGGTGAAATAAGTTTCCTTGAGTTACCTCTTGAAAAATAGGCTGAAATGTAATATAATCAATACAGACGATATCACAGAGATACGTACAAAAATGGCATAAGCCGGAATGGAGCACTTTATGGCTGAAATGAATGAATATACTCCTGAGCTTTTTGAGCTTGTGGACGAATACGGAAACAAAAAGGAATTCGAGCTTATTGATGTGGCTGAAATCAATGGCGAGCAGTATTATGCAATGATTCCTGCCGTTGAGGATGAGGACTACCTCAATGCCGACTGCGAACCCGTAATTCTCAAGGTAGTTGAGGAAAGAGGAGAAGAGGTTCTTGCATCAATAGATGACGAGGACGAATTTGATACGGTTGCAGCATACTTCCTTGAAAGACTTCAGGACATATACGAAGATTAATACTTATAGGGACATGACATAAACATATGCAGAATATCACAAAATACATTTTATTTACATTTACATCTGCCTGGATAATTCAGGCAATAATTTCAAACGATGTCAATTCGGGAAGTATTGCACAAATGATGGAAGCCAGCTATTTATCGTCGCTGAATATGCTGACACCGACAATCGGGGCATTAATTGCACGTGCAAGATTCAGTGAAATGGGCTGGAATCCACGCTTTTCCAGTAATTCGAAACTGCTGCTCTTTGCATTGCTGATGCCGACTGTTTTTACACTTGTCGGTGCAGGATTATACTTTCTTGTATTTCCCGATGATTTTGATACTTCAGGGAAACTTCTTAGTGAATCCGAACTGGACGCTTTAGCCGAATTTAAAGCTGACGGCAGATCATATGCCGATTTTGTTACAGGTGAAATAGTAAGCTCAGTTTTTTCGTTTTATCTTATTATTGCAATATTCTGGGGACTCTGTGAAGAAATAGGCTGGAGAGGTTTTTTATATCCCGAACTGAAAAAATATACCCGAAGAACAAAAGCACTTATTTTAGGCGGAGTAATACACGGTGCATGGCATTTTCCTCTTATGGTTCTTATGGGATATGAATACGGAACAGATTACATCGGAGCACCATTTCTCGGACTGTTTGCATTCTGTATATTCACAGTCTCAACAGGGATTATTTCAGATTACCTTTATGTAAAATCAAAAAGTATATGGTTTCCTGCAATTTTTCACGGAGCAGTAAATACTTCGTTCAATCCACGCTTTCTGAGAGGAGATGAACATCCGGAGCGTACGATATTCGGTCCGGCTGAAATTGGTCTGATATCAGGCATACCTATTGTAATATCCGCTGCTGTAATACTTTACATTGAAAATAAAAACGAGAAACTGCAATATGAAGAGATATGAACTTGGGGTCCTTCTGACGCAGACCTTCTATACAAGAAAAAATAATGAAATTTTACAGTTTTTTACTGAATTTTCATAAAAAAGGTATTGATTTTTAAATGTTTATGTGTTATAATATACATAGTAAAAGAATATCTGCCTTGTTCGAGTAAATGTAGTTTTTATAATCCAACACATCTTTAAAGGGAATTCAGCTCCGTGTGTGGATTGCAGACCTCCCGTTTTCACGGAAGAAGGGAGCGTGAAGCATTCGGGCGTTTACCCACCTGCTTAGTGCGGGTTTTATTCGCTATATGACGGCAAGGCGGATACTTTTATATCAGCTTTTAAACCAAAAGGGTACAGAGATTAATCTCTGTACCCTTATTTTTATTCTGATAAATCCTCGATGATTCTTTTGAAGACAACAACGTCCTTATCATAAGTTTTCTGCATTTTTTTCTCGGACACGGACGCAAGTTTCATAGGTTTTCTGATAGCGAGATAAAGGTCGTCAGTGATATACTGTTCCTCAACCCCGATACGCTCTGCAAATTTTGTACCTTTAAGCATGAATCTGCACTTGTCAACATGTGGGTTATCGGGGAACATTTCTTCGAGATTAACGAGGAAATCTTCTTCGGGAGCAAGATACTGACTTAGTTTTTCGGCTCCGAAAACGATAACCGCTTCACCTGCCTGGAACTGTGCCGACATTTTTCCGTCAACACCGAGCTGGTAGTTGGCATACGAATTATCTGAATACGGCAGGAAGTAAACAGAGGCAATTGTTTTTCCGTCGTCGTTGAAGTCCTCGGTAAAGCTGAGGATATACTCCTGAAATCCCGGTGCTTCACCGACGTCGTAATTATACTGGACGTACATTACGGCTACATCGGGAGATGTTCTTGAAACAATGCTGTATACGATGACTCCTCCGATAGAGAGGAATACTGCTGCGATAATAAGCCACCATTTATTCAGATAGAAAAAGCTGGAAATTCTTTTGCCGAGTGAACGTTTAGTTACTTCGGGCTCTTCAGGCTGCATGGGGATTTTTTCGCTTTCTTCAATTATTCCCTGTTTAAGACGCATCAGTTCTTTTTTTTCTTCAAGGATACGTCGGTCGTATTCTTCTTTCTTCTTTTTTTCCCTGAGTTCATGCTGACGCAGCAATTCTGCCTGTTTTTCTTCGAGCTCACGCTGTTTCTGAGCCTGCATTTCACGGTTTACCTGAAAAACGCTTTTGCTGACGTCAATTCTGCTGTCATCGTCATTGAGCTGTTGTTTTTTATTGTCTGATGGACTCTGTTCAGTCTTGTGATTTTTCTTGTTTTTTTCCATTATAAACTCCTTGCAGTGTCATGCAATAAAGACTGCACAGTGGAGTGCAGTCTTTGAAATAGCTTATTCTTCTTCCTTTGCGGTACGTCCATTGTTTGCGGGAAGGGGCTTCATAGTGGGAAAGAGAAGAACGTCCCTGATGGAAGCACTGTTTGTAAGAAGCATTACGAGACGGTCGATACCGTATCCGATACCGCCTGTCGGAGGCATACCGATTTCAAGAGAAGTAAGGAAGTCCTCGTCTGTGCGGTTAGCTTCCTCGTCGCCCTGACTGAGTGCTTCTTCCTGAGCCTTGAAGCGTTCACGCTGGTCGATAGGATCGTTAAGCTCCGAGTAAGCGTTACACATTTCACGTCCTGTAATGAATAGCTCAAAACGCTCAACATAATCGGGCGCATCGGGTTTCTTCTTGGTGAGGGGAGAAATCTCAACGGGATGGTCCATAATGAATGTTGGCTGGATGAGATGCTCCTCAACAAAAGCTTCGAAGAAGAGGTTGAGGATATCACCACGCTTATGGCGGTCCTCATATTCCACACCCTTTTCGTCAGCGATTCTGCGTGCATCCTCGAGAGTGGTGATTTCATTGAAGTCAACACCGGAGTACTTCTTTACAGCGTCAATCATAGTAAGACGCTCAAAAGGTCTGCCGAGGTCAATCATATGCTCACCGTAAGGAACGCATGTAGTGCCGCAGACTTCCTGAGCAACATGACGGAACATATTCTCGGTGAGGTCCATCATTCCGTAGTAATCTGTGTAAGCCTGATAGAGTTCCATGAGTGTGAACTCGGGATTATGTCGTGTATCGACGCCTTCGTTTCTGAAAACTCTGCCGATTTCGTAAACTCTTTCAAGACCGCCTACGATAAGTCTTTTCAGGTAAAGTTCGAGGCTGATACGGAGTTTAACATCCTCATCGAGTGCGTTGTAGTGTGTTTCGAAAGGTCTTGCAGCCGCACCGCCTGCATTTGAAACGAGCATAGGGGTCTCAACTTCCATAAATCCCTGAGCGTCGAGATAGCGTCTGATGGAAGAAATTATCTTTGAGCGTTTAACGAAAGTATCCTTGACATCAGGATTGATGATGAGGTCAAGGTAACGCTGACGGTATCTTGTATCGGTATCCTTGAGACCGTGCCATTTTTCGGGCAGGGGAAGGAGTGACTTTGAAAGAAGCTGAATGCTTTTTGCATGAACGGAGATTTCTCCCTTTCTTGTACGGAAGACATATCCTTCAACGCCGATAATATCACCTATATCCCACTTCTTTTTGAATTCCTTGAAGAGGTCGGCACCGACATCATTTGAACGGATATAAACCTGAATTCTGTCGGAAGCGTCACGGACGTCGATGAAGTTAGCCTTACCCATATCACGCCAGCTCATGATTCTGCCGGCGATACGGATAATATTTCCGTTAAGAGCTTCAAGAGCAGCATTTTTCTTTTCCTCGTCGTCGCCGCACTCGGCAATGATAGCAGCTTCCTTGGCTTCGTAGTCAGCTTTAAGCTCTGCAGCGTGACCCGTTACGTCATATTTGGTAATCTCATAGGGGTCGGAGCCGTTTTCTCTGAGAGAGGCGAGCTTATCGAGTCTGTCCTTCTTGAGAATATTTATATCCTGAACGGGTTCCTCAGCCTGAACAGGTACATTTGTCTGGTTTTCACTCATTTTAATCATCCTTTACTTGGAAATTTCAATAACCTCAAAGCGGATTTCGCCGGCGGGAGCCTCGACGATGAAAATGTCGCCGACCTTCTTCTTGAGAGCAGCCTTTCCCACGGGAGATTCGTCAGAGATAAGTCCTTCTCTAACGTTGGCGTGGTTTGTACCAACGATAGTAAATGTTTCGATTTTGCCTGTATCAAGACGCTTTATCTTGATTTTGGAGCTCATACCGATTTCGTCAACTGAGATACTTTCATCGTCAACGATTTCAGCATTATCAATGGTATACTGAAGCTCTGCAATCTGAGCTTCAAGGATAGCCTGTTCGTTTTTAGCCTCATCATACTCAGCGTTTTCGGAAAGGTCACCGTAAGAACGTGCAACCTTGAGTCTTTCGGCAACTTCCTTACGTTTATTGATTTTAAGGTCATCAAGCTCAGCAACGAGCTTGTTATAGCTTTCTCTGGACATTTTTTTTGCAGCCATGATAACAACTCCTTGAAATAAAATTAGTTAAAACTCCTGTATACGGAGCTTTAAACGCATTAAATATTATTATAATATAAAACCCGTGAAAAGTCAATAGTTGGACAAAAATTTGTGATAACAGCTTCGACAGATACAATAAAAGGACTGTGCAGGTGGTTAGCCTGCGCAGTCCTATGGGGAGTATCGAAGCGTCGTGGGAGGTGTCTGTCGGTATAATCATGAAGCGAACTGACTGTTGTACAGATTGGCGTAGAAGCCATTCTGTTTCATAAGCTGGTCGTGACTGCCTTGTTCGATAATATTTCCGTTTTTCATAGCGAGAATAATATCGGAATTTTTTATTGTAGAAAGGCGGTGAGCGATGATAAAGCTTGTTTTGCCGTCCATGAGTTTGTGGAAAGCCTTCTGGATTCTCAGTTCGGTACGGAGGTCGATGGAGCTTGTAGCCTCATCGAGAATAAGCATCGGAGGGTTCATGAGCATGATTCGTGCGATACAGATGAGCTGTTTCTGTCCCTGAGAAAGACCGCTGTCGTCGCTTATGAGAGTGTCGTAGCCGTTTGGCAGACGTTTTATGAAGCCGTGTGCATAGACTGATTTTGCGGCATCAATAATTTGTTCTCTTGTTGCATCCGGTACGCCGTAGGCAATATTTTCGGCAACGGTACCTGTGAAAATCCAAGTTTCCTGAAGAACCATACCGAAATTACTGCGGAGACTGTTACGTGTTATATCCGAGATATTTCTGCCTGAAACGGTGATATTACCGCTGTCGATATCATAGAATCTCAGCAGCAGATTGATAATGGTAGATTTTCCGCAGCCTGTTGGACCGACTATGGCTATACGCTGCCCCTGTTTTACGTCAAGGGTAAAATTCTGAATAAGTCTGACTTCGGGATTGTAGGAGAAGCATACGTTGTTGAAACTAAGCTCGCCGGTACAGTTTACGAGAACTTCTTTATCTGAATCATCGGAAACCTCGTCTTCATCGAGAACATCAAAGACACGTTTTGCGGATGCAACGGCATTCTGCAGTTCGGCGAAAACGCCTGAAATCTCGTTGAACGGTTTTGTGTACTGATTAGCGTATGCAAGGAAGCTTGAAAGATTTCCGACAGACATCACACCAATAAATGAGAAATGTCCGATTGTTCCCATGGCACCGAGAAAGCCGACAGCAGCATAAATCAGTCCGTTTACAAAACGAGTTGTAGGGTTGGTCATTGAGCTGAAGAAAGTTGCTTTTGCACCGATTCTTCCGTATTCGGCATTTATTTTGTCAAAGCGTTCCTCGGCACGCTCGTCGTAGACAAATGCTTTGACGAGCTTCTGATTACCTGCAAGCTCCTCGGCGATACTGACCATTTTTCCTCTGAGTTCGGATTGTTTCATATAGCAGTCGTGTGTAGCCTTTGTGATTCTTGAAGCTGCAACGAATGAAAGGGGAGTCATAAGGATAACAACAACAGCAATTCTGACATTAATTGTCATCATAAATATAAGCGTACCGATTATAGTAACGATACCGTTGAAAAACTGTGTGAAGCCCTGAAGAAGACCGTCAGAAACGATTTCGATGTCATTTATGACACGGCTTGTAAGTTCACCTTTTGTATGGCGGTCGATGTAGCTTACAGGAACACGTTCAAGCTTATTGAAAATATCGGCACGAATGTCTCTTATTGTCAGAAATGCGAGCTTGTTTGTACAAAGACTCATCAGCCACTGAAAAATCGTACTTGAAACAATAATTACCGCAAGCAGAGTTACAATACGTTTCAGTTCATCAAAATCGACGTTATCTTTTCCGATACAGCAGTCAACAGCTTTACCGATGAAAACGGGTGCTGACAGTGAAAGTGCGACTCCTGATGCTGCAAAAAACACTGTCAGTACGAAATAGAGGAAATAAGGACGGGCGTAGGAAAACACCCTTTTAAGAGTTTTAAGCATTGGCATTTCCCTCCCTGTCATTCATCTGAGAATTATAGATTTCAAGATATACTCCGCAGCTTTCAAGAAGCTCATTATGGGTACCCATTCCGACAGCCTCACCGTCGTCCATTACAATAATTCTGTCGGCGTCTTTAAGGGAAGTAGTCCTCTGTGAAATCATGATTATGCTTGTATCTGACATTTCGGTTTTAAGTGCACGTCTGAGTGCAAGGTCTGTTGCATAGTCGAGGGCACTTGTTGAGTCATCGAGAATAAGAATTTCAGGATTCCCCACAAGAGCACGTGCGATTGAAAGTCTCTGACGCTGACCGCCTGAGAAGTTCCGTCCTCCCTGAGCGACAATTTTGTCAAGACCTTCGGGAGATTTGCTGACAAATTCCCATGCCTGAGCAATTTTCAGTGCGGCAATAATTTCATCGTCGGTAGCATTCTGGTTACGCCACTGCATATTTTCACGGATAGTACCTGAAAACAGTACGGCTTTCTGTGGAACGACAGAAATGAGGTTACGCAGTCTGTCGAGATTCCAATCATTTACGTTAACGCCCGAAACGAGAACTTCGCCCGATGTTGCACGATAGAAACAGGGAATGAGGTAAGCGAGTGTGGACTTACCGCTTCCCGTACCTCCGATAATTCCGAGCATTTCACCTTTTTTCAGTGAGAAGGAAATATCTGAAACAGAGCTGTCTGCGGCTGTTTCATAAGCGAAGGAGACATTTCTGAATTCAAGGATGCAGTCATTGATTCCGTTTACCGTACTTCCTGATTCTTCGGGAGCAATGCTGAATATTTCGCTTATACGGTTTGCGGATGCAAAAGCTTTTGTGAATGTAACGATGAGATTTGCAAGTACGACCAGTGCGAGCAGTATCTGAGTCATATAGTTTGTGAATGCCGTAAGTTCGCCTTGTGTAAGACTGCCGGCGTCGATTCTCACTCCTCCGAACCATACAATAGCAACAATTCCGAGATTCATGACCATAAAGGCAACGGGATTGAGAATTGCTGAAATTTTTCCTACTGCAACGGAGCAGTCTGCTATGTCGTCCACAGCCTCGCTGAATTCGTCGATTTCCTCCTGCTGACGTGAAAACGCACGGATAACACGTGTACCCTCAAGGTTTTCACGTGTGAGCATAGACGCACGGTCGAGCTTCTGCTGAGTTTTCCTGTACATAGGTATAGTTTTCCGCATTATCATGAAAATGACAAAGGAAATCAGCGGAGCAACAACGAAGAATATAAGTGAGAGCTTAAGGTCGATAGTAACCGCCATAACAGCAGCTCCGATAACGAGGAACGGTGCACGTACTGCAAGACGGATAAACATATTAACGCCGTTCTGGACTGTGTTGGAGTCATTGGTAAGACGGTTTACGAGTGAAGCTGTACCGACCTTATCAATGCCGCTGTATGAGAGTGAATTGATATGCTTATATAGAGCAGTCCTGAGTTCAGTACCGAAGCCGTAAGCGCATTTTGCGGCGAGGTACTGGCAGGTGAGGGCAAAACCGAGTCCGCAGATACCGAGAATAACGATAAGTCCGCTCATTCTGAGGATGTATCCGCTGTCGTTATTTCCGATGCCGTTATCGATGATTTTCGCCATAACGAGAGGCACAATCAGTTCAAAAACGGCTTCAAGAAGCTTGAAGAAGGGGCCGAGTATAAGCTCCTTTTTATAGTTTTTTAAATACACGAGAATTTTTTTCATATTTTATCTTTATTCCGCAAAATACCGCCGATTGCAGAATCACAATCAGCGGCATTATTTTATTTTCTGAGATATTTTGAATTCTTTTTACGTTTTTTACGTTCATACATAATCTTATCAGCCTGAGAAATAAGACCGAAAAGCTTCATATCCGTATTGACAGGAGTGACAATAGTACCGATACTTGCCTCGATTTCGTAAGGCTTTCCGATAATGCTGTTAAGATTATTAAGAGAACTCATAAACATTTGCTCAAGCATTTCAGCGTCTTCCTCTGACGAGTCAGCACCGAGGATAATAAATTCGTCGCCGCCGAAACGAGCACAGATACTGTTGTTTTTACAGCATGAATTTATTACGGAAGCGAGTCTCTGGAGAGCGAAATCTCCTTCTTTGTGTCCGAAATTGTCATTGATATACTTTAAGCCGTCCATATCAATGAATGAAATCATCAGATTCTTACCGGCAGTGCGGCATTTGTTGAACATACTGTCAGCAGTTCTGATAAAACCGTTTCTGTTGAATATGCCGCAGAGTGGGTCGATAACGTACAGACGGTCGAGCTCAGTAATGACGTTATTGAGGTGGATGAGCTTGCGGATATTCTCAATAGAGTTGCTGATGTTCATCATGAGGGAATGACATATCATGCTGTTTGTCGGGAAGTCGCCGTTTGTAATTACATAGTATCCAAGACAGATTTCCCTGAAATGGAGAGGCAGGAAATAACTGATGTTTCCGCCGCCATTATGCGGAACAGGGAAGAGGTCGGCTGTATTGAATGAATCCACGGAACTGATTTTGCCGTTGCTCCATATAAGGGGAGCACTCATTTTCTTGGAGTACCCGTAGACTCTGCCGTTTCTTTCAGAGCTGCCGGACCATTGGTCGGAGAAATTGATGTCCCATTCCGAGATAAGGCAGAGAGCACAGCTTTCGCACTCTATTTCGTGTATAAATCTGCCGATAGCTTCCATAGCCTCTTCGGAATTTTCAGTTTCGGCAAGAGCAGTTGTTATTCTGTTGAGTAGGGAGATATTTGTACGGCATCCGTCGATAATTTTGAATGCACTTTTTTTATACTGCTTGATACCTTCGCAAAGGTCGGCACTGCTGCAGCCGCAGCTTTCCGAAAAAACGGGATAAGCTTCAAGAGAGATGGACTTGCATTCTTCACCGCTGATGAGTCTGAGAAGAGCATCACATGCACTGTATCCCATTTCGTTGAGAGGACGTGCCACTGTTGTAAGAGCGGGATAATAATGCTGAGCATTATAAGTGTTATCGAAACCTGTTATGATAATATCATCGGGGATTGAGTAACCGAGCTTATCGAGTTCAGAAGCGGCGGCAAGAGCCATTGCATCGTTTGCACAGATAATTGCATCAGGCAGAGGGAGTTCTGATGCAGTAAATTTTCTGACAGCCCTTACGCCGTCGATGGCACGGAATTCACCGAAATAAATACGTTCACTTTCCGCAGTGATACTATTTTCAGCCAGAACATTGATAAAAGCGTCATATCGGTCCATAGCTTCGGGGTTAGCAAGCGGACCTGATATATAGTTAATTCTTTGTGCACCGTGGACTTTTATAACATGCTTGACAATTTCACGCATAGCAGCAGTATTGTCAATACTGATATTAAGGAATTCGGGATAATCGTCGCAGTCAAGAACAACGACGGGCAGTTTTGAATCCTTCACATTCTGAATGATTTTATTTTTCTCAACAGGATCTCCAATGGTATTGGTCATAAGAATAACGCCGTCAAACTTCTGATAATTGACGAGATTGTATATGTTGTATTCACCCACATCATATCTTCCATTTGAAATGACACCGCTGAATCCTGAAAAATATGAAACATTCATGTTTCTTTCTTTTGCACAGGAATTGATACCGTTAATAACACTGCACTGGTATTCTTCGTCAATTCCTGCAACAAGCACGGCGATTTCAATGATTTTATCCGCCATATAATTCACACCATCCTTCCATGCAGAACATAAACCGAGAATTATTCTATAATATAATACATAATAATGGTATTATATCACATTTCAACATAAAAATCAATAGTTATTTATGATTTTATGTGAAAAAATCAAAAAAGCGTATACAATAAAAATCCGCACCGTAATAACGGTGCGGAGAGTAGTTATTTCAGAAGCTTGTGATCATCGCTGACGTTATAATCTGAAACATTGATCACATCAGACGAAGCATTCTTGTTACGCTGAGCAATTGTGTGTGCGACAAGAAAATTGAATGCACCAAGAAGTATAACAGCGATACCAATGGCAATACGAGCGATTTTACCTGTCTCAAACGGATTGGCAATGAGGAATATACCGATGCCGATAAGCAGAATTCCGAAAACAGCCGTAATAATCTTGCTGTCCTTTGATTTATCGGATTTATAGGCTTTGTAAAGCTGCTTGATTCCGAAGAAAACGAATACAATACCTGCAATAACAGGGATGCTTGCTTCAATGATTTTAGGAAGCAGAATTACAACGATGCCGACAATGATGCCTCCGATTCCGGCACCTGATACAGCACTGTTTCCGCCTGATGAGAGAATAGAACCGATACATCCCAGAATGATGATACCGCCTGTAATATAGAAGAAGAGTGAAATAACATTGGGCATGAAAGCAATAATGATACCGAGAAGTACAAATATAATGCCTTTTGCGATATATCCTGCATTACTGATTTTCATAAAGACCTCCTTAAATTACACATTTCAGATATTTGAGTGAAAGTCTGCCGAAAAAGCCGGTGTTCTTATACACATTTTCAGCAAGCTTATCGGCAAAAGCGAGACATTCCTGAAGTTCGCTGGCTGAAGGCGGAGTATTTCCGAAAGCTGAAAGAAGTACGGATTCTGTCATTTTTGAAAAACTTTGCGAAGGAAAATACTTTCCGCCGGCACAATTTTCTGCGTATTCCGCAAATTCCAGATATTGTCTTTCGCAGCGTTCAATACCGATTTCAGAGAGTAGGAGTCCTGCATAATCGTACATATGACTGATTCTCTGTGTACCTGAGCCTGTTGTCATGCGTCTGCGTCTTGAGTTTATGGAAACATAGCGTCTTATGAGAATAAAGGCGATCAGGAGCAAAAACGGAATAATAACAGCAAGTATCTTTTTTACAACAGGCGGAATCTTTATTCCGTCATGACCATCGCTGTCATCACTGACGGGAGCCATAATGACAGGAGAGGTGGTTGAAGTAATCACGGCAACTGTACGTGAAACTTTGTTAGCTGATGAAGCCGTCGTGGAAGCTGCTGTGGTTGTAACAGTGGTACGGGTAGCAGTGGAAGTGGGCTGAGGAGATGAACTTGGCGAATAACCCGAAGTAAATTCAAACGGGACCCATCCGATGCCGTCGAGATAGATTTCAGCCCATGCATGACTTCTGTTGTCCTTAACGTCGATGCTGTAGGTGCCGTTGCCGTTTGAATTCTGTGTATTGAAATCATCGGGAGTTATGATATAGCCTGTTGCATATCTTGCAGGGATACCTGCCATTCTTGCAAGGATGACGCCTGCTGTTGCATAGTGAACGCAGTAACCTTTGTGGCTCTCAAGCAGGAAATGATTTACGAAATCACGGTTTCTCGGTGTTTTTCCGGGTGAGAGTGTGTATACAGAGGAATCGTCCATTTTATTTCTGATATTATTAAGAATCTGAAGTTTATTCAGATTGGGCATATCTGTGAGATATGAAGGAATGACGTCGGAATAAGCCTCACGAACCTCGTCCATAGCTGCTGTATCGGGAACCTCAAGATAATTTTCGTAAACAAAGCGGCTGTATTTGTCCTCGATAAGCATAGCAAGCAGTGCGTCAGGATTACTATAAAAATCAATCCGATCAGAGAATTTATATCTGAATATTAACTCAAAATAGTCAGATGAAAGCTCATAGAGTTCAATATTATTGACATTACAGAAATCACGGATAAGAGTGGAATAATCGGAATCCGTCAGTTCCAGAGAATATGATCTGTTTGGCGGATAGGGGATAGCGTCAGGAATATATTCTAATTCTGTAAAGGTGTAACGCTGATTATCATCACCTTCGGATACAAGAGTGTCGGTTATATAGTCAAGATTCCCTGTATTAATCGTGCCATAAGGAGAAAGGCTTGATTTGGTATTTTTATTATCGATTGTCAGGCTTTTCTCGGTATAGAACATCTGATTTGAGGCCTTGTAGATTATTGCGGGAATATCCTGAGGATAGATTCCGTATTTTTCGAAATCATCAAACACATCAGCATCATAAGCCTCATCATCGAGACTTTTCCATTCGTTGTCGTCATAGAGTGATGAAACGCCGTTTTTGATATAGACCGCATTTTCGTAGCGTCCTCCGCTGAAGGTTGCGGTAAAATCGGTAGTATTCTTGTATTTGATGCTTGACATACTGCCAAGCTTTTTGCTTTTCATATCCAGCTCAAGACCGAAAGCATTTGAAAGCTTTTCGAGACTTGAAGGGAGGTCGTCTATTGAAAACTCGTTAAATGCATTCGTAATATCTTTTCTTTTCTGATTGAGTTCGTCACTTCTTTCGTAGTCGGTAATTTTCATGACGGAAGAAGCGATAAAAGAAATGGAAAGTACAACCGCAACAATAAACACTCCGCATTTTTCGGTTATTTTAAGCTTCATCTGACGTTTGGGGAAGAAGAGGTTGTCTTTACGGACGAAGCTGCCGAAACCGCCTGAATATTCGCCGACGTCGATAGTTGACATACCGAGAAGCGAAATCCAGTACGCAACAACAAGAACTCCCCAGAAAACAGGGATTTCAATACCATGGTACAGACCTATTTCGATAATCGGGAATGTAACAAGCAGAGGCAGTACAGGATTAGGACGGCAGATGGTAAAGTAATAAATCACAATAGCAAGAAGCCATACTGCGAAGACAAATAACGTGGTAACACATTCTTCTTCGTTTTCAGGGGCAAGGCGTTTATAATAATTCAAGGAGGTTTCGTATGCGGCACTGTAGATGACGTTATAGACATACTTCAGACCGAGCGAAATTTTATCAAAGGATTTATAGGCACAGAATACATACAAGGGAATTGATGCCGTAAGAACCCACAAAGCCTTGCCTTCAATGACAGAGAGCGTGATATACAGGATTGAAAATCCGATTGCAGCGAACATCAGAAGCGTTGAATCAAAGTAGAAATCAAACATACCGAGGAATGAGTTTATGACTGCAATCATACCTGAAACGGCAATGGCAGCAGCCTCGGCTTTACGCAGATTAAGGCTTCTTCTTTTCACTGACATAACGATACTGTCACATATTGTAATACCGTTGTTGTTCTGAATAATTGTTTTTTTCATTATAGTTCAATATCCTTTATGTAAGCGGAAACATTACCGGCAACAACCGGAATGACATTGATTCCGCTGAGGGTGTCCGTAAGAATGTTGCTGCTGCTTTTTTCTTCACCGATGACAACAACAAAATTCTTGATTTCCGAATTGACACATTCACCGATACTATGATACAGCTGAGGATTCTGTGCAGAAGTCACACAGGTGAATGATGAAACAGATGAAGTCAGTTCATTGTCGAGATAATAATGTGGGGATGCGAAGTTTGTGGAAACGGAGACTGACAACATAAGTTCGTTTACAGCTGCATTGAATGATTCGGAGTCTGAGATAACAAGTTTTTTGAAATTTCCGGTTGTCTGATTATAGTAAACAATTGTATGGACACGTTCATTTCCGATAAGAAAAGCTGAAATTGAGAAGAAGGCTTCGAGTAATGTACTGAATAATGATGCGGAATTATTTTTTTCGTCATAGATTTTCATGTCAAGGAAGAGAACAGCAGCTGCGTCGATCGGGAGACTGTAATCCTTGACAATAAAATCATTTTTCTTGGAACTGAGTTTCCAGTGTATGCGGTTAAGCTTATCACCGGGAGCGTATTCACGAAGGTCGAAGATTTCAGACGGGTCATCACCGGGTTTATGTTGGGAATAGAGACAATTATCGTCATCAATGATGTCGGTAAAGCATATATTGCCTGATATTTCGTGAATGTCAGGCATAACGGTGATTTCGGCGGAAGTGTTTTTTCCGATTTTCACACGGAAAAGCTTAAGCGGGTCATAGATGTGGATTGCGGAACATTTTATGCTGAGTTTTCCGCAGAATTCCGAGCTTATTCTGAATGACATCTTCTGTGTGTTTCTCGGATGAACCGGCATATGAAGTTCAAAGCAGCTGACAGAGCTTCCCATAGTATTGCTGTATTCTATAAATGCCTCTGCCTTGCCGATAGGCAGGATACTTCTGTTTGTAATGCATAAATGAACCTGAAACGGAACATTTTTCGCAGCCGTTTTATCAGGAATAATAAACTCTGTTTTTGTAAGCTTTTTTGTAATCAGAAGAAGGACAAGCATAACAACAGGCAGAGCAGCAATAATTACCAGAAGAACCATTGCGAAATCCCAGAGGTACAATATACGGAATGCAATGCATACCGCTATGAGTATCAGAAAGAGTATTTTTGTTGCGAGCATGATTTTACCTCTGCTGAGAAGCAATTCCCGGAATCGGAGTCTGTTTTAAAATATCGGCAATGACTTCTGAAGCTGATAATTCAGACAGTTTTGCCTTTGAATTGAGGATAATACGATGTTCAAAGACGTCGGAGCATATATAGGCAACGTCGTCGGGGATGACGTAATCACGTCCCATAGCGGCAGCAATGCCCTTGGAAAGCTGCATAAGTGCAAGCGTACCTCTTGGACTGATTCCGAGTTTTATCATAGGATGATTTCTTGTTGCGTTTGAAAGAGAAACGATATATTCATAGATTTTGTCGTCAACGTAGATTTCTGAGATGTACTCCTGAATAGAAAGAAGGATTGACGGTGTTACGACGGGATTAATGCTATCGAGAGGATTTGAGTTGAATTTTGATTTGAGGATAGAGACTTCCTCGTTGAAATCGGGGTAACCCATACTGAGTTTTATCATAAAACGGTCGAGCTGTGAATCGGGGAGATTGTGAGTACCGGCCGAACCGATAGGATTCTGCGTTGCGATAACGGTATACGGTTCAGGGAGCTTATATGTTTTACCGTCAACAGTGATATTTTTTTCTTCCATAAGCTCAAGGAGTGCGGACTGGGTCTTGCTTGAGGTACGGTTGATTTCGTCTGCAAGGAAGAGGTTGCAGAAAGCTGCTCCGGGACGGAATTCAAATTTCCCCGCAGCCTTGTTGTATATGGTGAATCCTGTAACGTCGGATGGGAGCACATCGGGAGTGAACTGTATACGGTTATGCTCAAGCGAGAGAGCTTTTGAAAATGCAATGGCAAGGGTAGTCTTACCAACGCCGGGGATGTCCTCGATAAGTATATGACCCTTGCAGAGAATAGCAAGGAGCGTTTTAAGGATAATCCTGTCTTTTCCGATTACAGCCTTTTTAACCTCGTTGACGATTGAATTAATATATTGAGTATAATTTTTGTTGTTCATTATATTTCTCCTGTTCAAATAATATACCTTTTATTAATGTCTGCTCAATAACTTGAAATTGGCTTAATATAGCATTTAAAAGCCAATTTTAAGTTGGCAAAGTGAAAGGAAAAATAATGGAATTGATAATTTTTCCTTCACTTTGTTTTGCCCTATAGGGCAAAATGAGCTTGACATCAATGAATGTGATGCGCAAATTCCTCATGTTATAAAGAATTTGCGCTCCCCGAACGAAGTTCGGGGCAATAACCGCCTTAAGGCGGTTATTGAGGACACATTTATTATATCATCAAATGATATGTTTTGCAATAGTAAATACAAAAAATTCCGTGACATTTCTGTCACGGAATTGTGTCCGGAATTTTATGCAATAAAGGCAAAATAAACGATTACAAATGCGCCGAGGATTATTCTGTACCAGCCGAAAACTTTGAAATCGTGTTTTTTGATGTAGTCCATAAGGAATTTGATGACGATGATTGAGACTGCGAGTGCTGTAATCATACCTGTAAGGAGAACAGCGATTTCGGTGCCGGTGAAGTCGAAGCCGAATTTCACAAGTTTCAGCAGACTTGCACCGAACATAACGGGAACAGCAAGGTAGAATGTGAACTCGGCGGCGACTGTTCTTGAAATTCCGATGAGGAGTGCGCCGACGATTGTTGCACCTGAACGTGATGTACCTGGGAAAACAGCGGCGATAAGCTGGAACATACCGATTATGAATGCAGCTTTATATGTGAGGTCGCTGATGGAGTCGATACGGGGTTTTCTGTCTTTGTTCCAGTTTTCGACGATAATGAAAGCAATACCGAAAACTATCAGTGCTACAGCGACGGTCCATGGGTTATAGAGATGTTCGTCGATCCAGTCGTCGAGGAGAAGACCGACAGCTGCTGCGGGGATACAGGCTGCAAGAACCTTGAACCACATAACGAAAATATCTGTCTTTATGTATGAACCGAAGCCGTCCTTTTTCAGCGGATGAGGGTTATTTTTTCTGCCGAATGGGAAGAGCTTGTTCCAGAAGATGATAACAACGGCGAGTATAGCTCCGAGCTGTATCACAACATCGAACATTTCCTTGAATTCGTCTGACATATCAAGTCTTAGGAATTCGCTTACAAGAATAAGGTGACCCGTACTGCTTATTGGAAGCCACTCGGTTATACCCTCGACAATTCCGAGGATAATGGATTTAATAATTTCAGCCATAAAAATTTCCTTTCTCAGTTGAATGACAACATTATATCACACTATTCTATATATGTCAAACAGTGTGCTTATTATGACCGCAAAGGCGGAACTTGCCCTTTGAAATTTCAAGTTCACCGTTTTCCTGAAGTTTTTTTATTTCACGCTGCAAGGCACTCCTGTTCACACAGAGGTAGTCAGACAGTGCGGTAATGGAAAACGGAAGACGTGAGCTTTTTTCCGTGTGATTCTTTTCCTCGATAATCTGAAGACAGCTTATAAGCTTGTCGCTTATTGTTCGCTGACTCAGAACCTCGATTCGTTCATTGAGGGTTATTGCCTTTTCGGACATGAGATTCAGCAGATTTTCAACAACAGTTGTGTGGCACGCACAGGCATTTTCGCAGCGTTTTGTGATTTCTGAACGCCTTATGAACATTATGTCACATTCTGTTTCACTGATTATCTCCACAGTATTTCTGCACGAAACATTGAACGTAAAGAGCGTACCGAAAACACCTTGTTCTTCAAGAGTTTCAATAATGGTGCGGTTGCCGTTTATATCATAGCGGACCATTATTGCTTTTCCGCTGATTATAATACCGATTCTGTCGTTGGTTTCGTCACATGAGCATATGACGCTTCCTGTTTTGTAATGCTTTATTTCCGGTTTGAAGCAGGTGATCATCCTGTGGCGGTCACATTGATCGACGCCGTTGAAAAGAATGTTATCTTCAGGTAACATAAAAAAACTCCTTTTGTTGCAAATGCAACAGATTTATATTTAAAATTATGATACAATAAAATCACAGAAAAGTCAAGTACAAATTCAAGGAGGTTCTGATATGAAGATTAACGTAATCGGTGAGAATATTCCCGAAGAAGAAATCAATGCGTATATAGACTACGGAAAAAAGAAGTACGTCAACCGTTCTATTACGGAAATGACCGTAAAGACAGACGGTGAGTTCGTTGACCTTCAGTTCCGTTTTGCGGATGTTCCGTTTGACAGAATAAGGCGGATAACAGGCTACCTTGTGGGTACGCTTGACCGCTTCAACAACGGCAAACGTGCTGAAGAGCACGACCGTGTTAAGCATACAGTTTAAAATGCTTAAAAAAGCTTTTAATATATCAATTTAACAAAATCGGAGGTAATTTATTATGGCTAAGTATGTATGTTCAGTTTGCGGTTATGTTCATGAGGGAGATTCAGCTCCCGAGAAATGTCCACAGTGCGGAGTTCCTGCTGATAAGTTCACAGAGCAGAAGGCAGCAGTAAAGTATGTATGTCCCGTATGCGGATATGTTCACGAAGGTGACGAGGCTCCTGAGAAGTGCCCTCAGTGCGGAGTTCCCGGTTCAAAGTTTATTGCTAAGGAAGCAGGCGACAAGCTTACATTTGCCTGCGAGCATGAAATCGGTGTTGCAAAGGCTGTAACTGATTCCGAAATCATTGAGGGACTCAGAGCTAACTTCGCAGGTGAGTGTACAGAGGTTGGTATGTATCTCGCAATGGCAAGAGTTGCCCACAGAGAGGGATATCCTGAAATCGGTCTTTACTGGGAGAAGGCTGCTTACGAGGAGGCTGAGCATGCTGCAAAGTTTGCAGAGCTTCTCGGAGAGGTAGTTTCTGCTTCAACAAAGGAAAACCTTACAATGAGAGTTGCTGCTGAGCACGGTGCTACACAGGGCAAGCTCGACCTTGCAAAGAGAGCAAAGGAGCTCAATCTTGACGCTATTCATGATACAGTTCACGAAATGGCTAAGGACGAAGCAAGACATGGCAAGGCTTTCGAGGGACTTCTCAAGAGATATTTTGGTTAATAAAAAGCGGGATGTCATTGATATGGCATCCCTTTTTTAATGGGTATAAATTGTCGGGTGGGCTAAACGACCAATTATGCACACTGTTTTTTGTCTAAAATGACATCTTTCAATCTATTTACTTTTACGCTTTTTTGTGTTAAAATAGAAACAGTATGATTGCACGAAAGGATAATTATAATGCCCATTACAGAATTACTTGAAAGAAACGCTCGTATGTACGGGAATGATATTGCACTTGTGGAGGTGAATCCCGAAATAACCGAGAATCGCCGTGTTACATGGAAAGAATACAATCTTATAGAATCCGCACCGGAAAGTCCGTATCGCCGTGAGATTACATGGTCGGTATTCAATGAAAAGGCAAACCGTTTTGCGAATATGCTCCTTGAAAGAGGAGTACGGAAGGGCGACAAGGTAGGAATTCTTCTTATGAACTGTCTTGAGTGGCTTCCGATTTATTTCGGAATACTCAAAACAGGAGCACTTGCAGTACCGCTGAATTTCCGTTACACAGCCGACGAAATCAAGTATTGTCTTGACCTTGCTGAAGTGGACGTGCTTATGTTTGGTCCCGAGTTTATCGGCAGAGTAGAGGAAATTGCAGGAGAAATCAGCAAAAACAGACTCCTTTTCTATGTCGGAGAGGGATGTCCGTCGTTTGCTGAGCATTACGACAGCAATGTTGCAAACTGTTCCAGCACAGCTCCGGAAATAGTACTTACAGAAGAGGACGATGCTGCGATTTATTTTTCATCGGGAACGACGGGTTTCCCGAAGGCGATTCTCCACAATCACGAAAGTCTTACACATTCCGCAAAGGTAGAGCAGAATCATCATGGTCAGAGCAGGGAGGACGTTTTCCTCTGTATACCGCCTCTTTACCATACAGGAGCAAAAATGCACTGGTTCGGAAGTCTCGAATCAGGAAGCAAGGCAGTGCTTCTCAAGGGAGTAAAGCCCAAGTCGATTATTGAAACAGCTTCAAAGGAAGGCTGTTCAATCGTGTGGCTTCTTGTTCCGTGGGCACAGGATATACTCGATGCCATTGACCGTGGTGAAATAAATCTTGATGAATACGACCTTTCTCCGTGGAGACTCATGCATATCGGTGCACAGCCTGTACCGCCGTCGCTTATATCACGCTGGAAGGAGAAATTCCCGAAGCATCAGTATGACACAAATTACGGTCTTAGTGAATCAATCGGACCCGGCTGCGTGCATCTCGGTGTGGAAAACATCCATAAGGTAGGCGCAATCGGAAAGGCAGGCTTCGGTTGGGAGACTAAAATTGCCGACGAAAACGGAAATGCTGTTGAGCGTGGACAGGTCGGCGAACTTTACGTCAAGGGTCCCGGAGTCATGACCTGCTATTACCGTGACGAAAAGGCTACATCGGACACTCTTAAAGACGGCTGGCTCCTTACAGGAGATATGGCTCAGGAGGACGAAGACGGCTTCATTTTCCTTGTAGACCGCAAAAAGGACGTAATCATCAGCGGCGGAGAGAATCTCTATCCCGTACAGATTGAGGACTTCCTGCGTTCACATCCTGCTGTTAAGGACGTAGCTGTAATCGGACTTCCCGACAAGCGTCTCGGCGAGATAGCAGCTGCGATTATTTCCGTCAAAGAGGGGATGATCTGCACTGAGGACGATATCAATGCATTCAGCCAGAAAATGCCGAGATACAAGCGTCCGCACAGGATTATCTTTGCAGATGTTCCGAGAAATCCCACAGGCAAGATTGAAAAGCCGAAGCTCCGTGAGATTTACTGCGGAGAAAGTCTTGTTGCTTCTCAGATAAAGAACTGATGAGGGAATTCAATATATATTTTGTTGGAATATGTCATATTATTGTTCCGTTTGCAGTAATTATTCTATGGCACAAAAGGACAAATGCACGTTATATGCCTTTTATAGCCGGAGTCCTGATGATAATAGCTCTTTCATTCATCAGGGGAGCAATCCGAAGTACCTTTGACAGAAGTGACCTGTTTTTAAATCTGATGAAGCAAATTCTGCTTACCTCCGTCTTGGAGGAAGTATGCAGATATATTGCTTTTTCACACGTGCTGAAGAATTATGACCGACGTGAAGACTCGGTCATGTACGGCGTAGGTCATGGTTTTATGGAAGAAATCGGCACAGCTGTTATGGTGTTCGGACTTATATCTGAACCTGAAAGAGAAACTATATATACGGATGCAGGTGGATTTTTAATAGGCGGATTTATGGCAATCACAGCACCTCTTTTCCACATTCTTCTGTCAGCAGCGATATTCTATGCCGTTCAGAGTTACAAGGTGAAAACAGTACTTCCTGCCGCAATTGCATATCACTTTTTCATGAATTTTTTGCGGATTTGTGCTCCTGTACCGTTTGATTTCATTCTGGAGTATGGTTCATTGGCAGTCTTGATGATTGTTGTTATACGGCTTTACAGGAAATTGCCCGAAACGGATATATAAAGCAAAAAGCAGGGATATTCCCTGCTTTTTTATATTTTTTGTGATTGACGAATCTTCATTTTCTGCCAGCTGATAAAACCGTAAATATCGTTTGCGAGGAATGCTGCAAAACATACTGCAACGGAGATATATTCGGAACTATGGAAGCTTGCGAGCGTCCACAGAATAATCAGGACAATATCATTTGCAGCGTAAGCCACCGCAAAATATGGACTGCGGCGGAAAGTGAGGTATACAGCGATGAAGCTTGTGGTGACGGAGAGTGTACTCGGAATAAGATTTGAAGTGTTGAAGTGTTTCAGAATGAAATAAAACAGCAGCGTCACGATAATGGTGAGAATTATCATTAAAACATATTCGTTTTTACTGAGCGAATTTACTTTTACTTCGGATTTTTTGCCGTTGTAGGGATTCCTCAGCCACGACACAAGAGCAAAGGCTGCCATTGGCATGGTCATACCGAGATATGTAATCATTTCGCCGTAATATGAGAAACTGTACGAGATAATACCGTAGAGCAGACTGAAAACAATCATCAGAACCTGTCCGAAAGGATTGCCTTTTGCATTGAAAATAAGTGAAGTTACACCGATAAGCGACGCAGCAAGCGTCATGAAACTTTCTCTGTCGAAAATACAGAATGAAATTATGATAATCAGCGATGACGAAAACCACAGAGTCAGATCCGTTCTGGAAAAATAGTATTTTAAACCGTGCATAGAACCTCCAAAAAATAAGCATTCGCTGTACATCTTCTAAGACCTGATGATGTACAGACGAATGCTTTTAACATTCTGCTGCCCGGTAGCAGCTTAAAGGCGGCACCACACAAAGCCCGTCTTACAGATTTGCACGGTATTGCCTTATAAATCATTTTTTATTATTATAGCATATAATGATGACATAAGTCAATGGTCTGCTGATTTGATTGTGAAATTTATAAAAGTACTGGACAAATAGTCACGGATGTGATATAATTATCAGTAATGAACTGCCTTTAAACTGAACCTGTGATGTCGGCAGAGCGTGTCGGTAAGAAAGCCATAACATATGCTTATTTGGATTTATCTGCTCGTCTGTCGGAACAGGCGGGTTTTTTCATGTTTTCAGACAGATAAAACAGGAGGAATTATGGCTGAATCAATACTGATAAAAAATATCCGTGCTGTTGACGATACATTGGATACGGTTACGGATGTCCTTATTGAAAACGGTGTGATATCCGATGTGAGCGACAATATATCGTCATCTGCGGACTGTGTGATTGACGGAAGCGGACTGATTCTGATGCCGTCGCTTTTTGATATGCACGTGCATTTCCGTGATCCGGGTCAGACTCATAAGGAGGACATACATACAGGCTGTGCAGCTGCTCTTGCAGGCGGTGTTACCGGAGTTCTTGCGATGCCCAACACGAATCCTCCGTGCGACAGTCCGGAGATTGTAAGATACATGATTGAAAAGGCAGATGGAACAGGCGTGGACGTTTATCCCGTCGGATGCATTACAGCAGGTATGAACGGAGAGACTCTCAGTGATTACGATGCTCTCAAAGAAGCAGGATGTATCTGTATTTCCGACGACGGCAGACCTGTCAAGGATGCCGGAATGATGCTTGAAGCACTGAAAAAGACAAACGAAAACGGACTTCTTGCAGCGTCCCACTGTGAGGATATGAGCATAATAAACGGCGGAATCATGAACAAGGGCAGAGTTTCCGAGGAACTCGGCGTCAAAGGTATGGACAGAGCGTCTGAGGACAGTATAACGGCTCGTGAGATAACGCTTGCTGCATCTGCCGACGCAAGAATACATATCTGTCACGTTTCAACATCAGGAAGTACAGACATTATCCGTTTTGCAAAGTCAAAGGGAGTCAAGGTTACATGCGAGACGGGACCGCAC
Source organism: Ruminococcus sp. (assembly GCA_015066935.1). GTDB lineage: Bacteria > Bacillota > Clostridia > Oscillospirales > Ruminococcaceae > Ruminococcus. The sequence continues at coordinate 57,412 of SVNK01000002.1, forward strand.
TATTTTATGCTGACTGATGAGCTTCTCCGCAAGCGTGATGCCGATTACAGAATGAATCCTCCGCTTAGAACACAGTCGGATGTCAGGGCAATTATTGACGGCTTAAAGGACGGCACAATCGACTGTATTATTACTGACCACGCTCCTCATACTGCTGAGGAAAAAGCGGATTTTGAGAAAGCTCCCAACGGCGTTGTCGGACTTGAGACGTCTCTTGCCGCTTCATTGACGGCTCTTTATCATACGGGTGAGCTGAGTCTCAATCGTATTGCGGAGCTTATGTGCATTAATCCGAGAAAGATACTCGGACTCGATATTCCGTACATACGCAGGGGAATGACCGCAGACCTTGTAATTGCAGACCCCGACATGGAGTGGACGGTAGTTCCGGAAAAGCTCCATTCGAAATCACACAATACGGTTTTCAAGGGGATGACCTTCAAGGGCAAGCCTCTTGTGACTATATCAAAAGGAATAATACGATACGACGAAAGGTGAGGTTAAACTATGTCATTTGACAGACTTATTGAAAAAATCATTGAAATGAAGAACCCGACTGTTGTCGGACTTGATCCCAAGCTTGAATATGTTCCCCAGTTCATCCGCAGACGCTATCAGGAAAGCGACGGCTGGACTCTCAAAGCTGCTTCCAAGGCAATATTTGATTTCAATCAGGCAATTATCGACGAGATACATGACATAGTTCCCGCAATCAAGCCTCAGGCAGCTTACTATGAAATGTTCGGACATTACGGAATCAGAGCACTTGAAAAGACAATCCGCTATGCAAAGCTTAACGGAATGTTCGTAATTACCGACGGTAAGAGAAACGACATCGGTGCAACCATGGAAGCGTATACAAATGCTCACCTCGGAACAGTTACCGTAGAGGACAGCGAAATCGAGCCTTTCGGTGCAGACGCTCTCACAGTAAACGGTTACCTCGGAACAGACGGTATCGCACCTCTTCTCAAGGTGTGCAAGGAGCGTGACAAGGGTATTTACGTACTTGTCAAGACTTCAAACCCTTCAAGCGGCGAGCTTCAGGATTTAAAGCTTGAGGACGGAACTCCCATTTATGCAAGAATGGGTGATATGTGTGAGAAGTGGGGCGAGGACAACATCGGTAAGTACGGATATTCTGCTGTAGGAGCAGTTGTCGGAGCTACATACCCCGAAATGCTCACAGAGCTCAGAAAGAGACTTCCGCATACAATGTTCCTTGTACCGGGATACGGTGCACAGGGCGGCGGAGCTGAAGGTCTCAAGGGTGGATTTGACGAAAACGGTCTCGGAGCAATTGTAAATTCAAGCCGTGCTGTAATGTGTGCATACCAGAAGGAAGGCTGCGACGAGCGTGATTTTGCAAAGGCAGCACGCCGTGAGGTTATCCGCATGAGAGATGACATCACACAGTACATAAATCTTAAGTAAAACGAATTTTGTACAGTTTATTTTGCTGGGCATATAATAAACCATATATCTGTATTGAGGTGTTGACTTATGAATAATAAAAAAATCAGAATGATTACGTACACTGCATTGTTTGCAGCACTTACATGTATTGCAACGATGATAATACGTATTCCGACTCCGACAAAAGGGTATGTGAATCTCGGCGACTGTATCGTGAACATTTCGGCGTGGATTCTCGGACCTGCTTACGGTGCGGCAGCCGCAGGCATAGGCTCGGCGTTTGCTGATATAATGTCGGGATACATGGTGTATGCACCTGCAACCCTCATTATAAAAGGAATTATGGCGGCTGTATCATTCGGAGTTGTTGCGGTTTTTTCAAGAAAAAAGCAGACATCGGTTCCCGTAAGGATTATGGCAGCTGTTGCCGCAGAGCTTGTTATGGCGATCGGATATATGGCGTTTGAGACTGTGATGTATGGTTCTTTTGCAACTGCGATGCTTGGTATACCCGGAAACATTGCACAGGGAGTCATGGGAGTAATCAGCTCAGTAACCATTTATGAGGCGGTAATAAAGAAATTACCTGATATTAAGCATGGATAACAGATTTTCAAGAACAGAAATGCTTTTCGGAAGCGACGGAATGACCGCACTTTCGTCGGCGAGAGTCGCAGTATTCGGAGTAGGCGGAGTAGGCGGTTATGTTGTTGAAGCACTTGCACGTTCAGGAGTCGGTGCACTCGACCTCATTGATAACGACACGGTGAGTCTTACAAATATAAACCGACAGATTATTGCGCTCACAAGCACTGTCGGCAGATATAAGGTTGATGTGGCAAAGGAACGTGTTCTGGACATCAATCCCGAATGTAAGGTGACGGTTCACAGGACGTTTTTTATGCCTGATTGTTCTCAAGAGTTCGATTTTACACAGTATGACTATGTTGTGGACGCAATTGATACCGTTACAGGCAAGATAGAGATAATCATGAAGGCACAGGAAGCGGGAGTACCAGTTATAAGCTCCATGGGAGCAGGCAATAAGCTTGATCCGACTGCGTTTGAGGTTGCTGACATATACAGTACCTCGGTGTGTCCGCTTGCAAGAGCAATGCGGCAGAATCTGAAACGCAGGGGAGTAAAGAAGCTGAAAGTGGTTTATTCCAAGGAACAGCCTGCCGTACAGCAGAGCAGTGTACAGAATGACGAAGCGGTTCATACGGGACGAGCTATACCTGCATCGAATGCGTTTGTTCCGTCGGTAGCAGGACTCATAATAGCCGGAGAGGTCATCAAAGAGCTTACGAATACATAACTATTTATGATTTTTGTTACAATCAGTTTGATAAATTAGAATTTGGAGATGTTCAAATGAATGAACAGATAAAAGAATATATTGATAAATATCCGAACGACATTGTTGATATGTACATTGTTTTAAGAAAACTGATTTTTGATAGTGTTTCGTCTGAACCACAAGAAACAATGTGGGCTAAACTTCCAACTTATTATGTTGGTGAATCTTTTGTTAGACTTATTCCATTCAAAGACCATATTAACATTGAAGCAAAAGCTGTGTCTGTAAACACGGAAATGTTATCAGGATATAAAGTAACGCCCAAGGGAATGTTGCAGATTTTCCTAAAACAAGATATTCCAGCCGATGTGTTGAAGAAGATATTTATTGAAACATTAGGCTAACAAATTCTGATTCATCAGTGAGATTCAAAAATAACCCGTGAAGAGTTAACTTCACGGGTTATACTTTTTTATGATTGCATTGGGATTAATGATTTATATGATTATTTTTTATTCTTTTTGGACTTCTTAGAATCGCTTTCGTCGGAAGGAAGACTGATAAGCTTAGCTTTTGCAAGAGCACTTCCGACAGCTCCGGAAACAACGGTTGTGATGACCATTTCAAACAGAGCGTTTATTCCTACGAATGTAACGATAAACAGAAGGATATTTCTTCCGTCGATTTTTTCCTTCATGTACTCGGTATTTCCGAAAAGGAGAACGAGAGCGGTCATGAAGAAGATTGTGTTCAGGAGAGCGGTACAGAAGCCTGTAACAGAGCAGGCAACCTGAGTGCGGCTGAGCTTTTTTGAGCTAACGATCTGGTAACCGATAACGAAGCAGAGTACCGTAACAAATGCGCATATGTAGAAAATAAGACCGCCGCTTGTCATGAGGTCGTACATATCAGCGGACATATTGTACTTATTGCCTTTTTCGTAACCGACGAGCATCATTGCGGACATAAAGAGTGCAAGTCCGAAAAGTGCGGAAATAACGCCTGTAACGATGTAGTATCCTCTGAGACTTTTGATTCTTGTGATGCCCTTGAAAATAAGACCTACAAGGAATCCGTCAAGAGCTCTGGGGACAACTCTCTGGACAAATGCAAGAACGGGATTTATGTTTGCGAGAACTTCACCCATGGGACTCGGAACGCCTATACCGAAGCACTGAAGGAAGCTGAAAAGACCGAAAATGGTTCCCATGACAGCACCGCCTATGGGTCCGAGGGCAATTGCAGCAATTGCAACAGGAATAACGTTCAGGGTGATAACGAGAGGTCCTATAGGGATTGAACCGATGGGGGTGGTGGAAAAAATGACCACAAGAGCCGTCAGCAGTCCGAGAAGAACCAGTGATTTGGTGTTGAACCTTTTTTTCATATTTAATTTCCTCCTTGTTACTACTCCTCAGCCGAGGATATAATACAATAAATACATTTTATCATGTTTCAGTGCAAAAGTAAATAATAATATTCTATGAATATTCGAATTCCAGGAAGGGCGTATAGGGTTATATTGCACAAAATGGTATTTTTGCGGATATATGCAGAAAAATCGGAACATCATATGTTTGTCAAAAAATTCACTTGCAATTTAATGTGATATATAGTATAATGTAAGTGTCGGTTATAAAAGTAATTGGATAAATATGATTAGTATTGGAATGTGGTGATTAGAATGGAACAGACCATAAAAAGCGACAAGCGTGCGGAAGACGGAAATATTCTGTATACCGTTGCAATGCGCGGACTTGTTGCGTTTCCTAAGATGGTGATGCATTTTGACGTATCACGTGATAAATCGGTAAAGGCGATTGAACGTGCACTGAAGAACGGCGGCAAGCTGTTTCTTGTAACGCAGCATGAGGCATATGTGGAGTCTCCGAAGGCTTCGGATTTATATAAAGTCGGTGTTGTAGCAGATATAAAGCAGGTACTAAGGCTTCCCGACAATGTAATGAAGGTTCTTGTGGAAGGTGTGTACAAGGCAAACCTCATACGTCTCATAGAGGACGGCGACGCTCTCAAAGCGGAAGTAAAACGCACCCCTACATATTCAAGAGCAAAATACGATGAGGTAGAAGCGGAAGCATTGATGCGTTCAATAAAGGACGTGTTCATGCGTTACTCCTCGTTCTTTCCGAAGATGCCGAAGGAGCTTGTCTCGTCGGTAATGACGCAGGACACTCCCGTAAAGCTCTTTGAAACCGTAACTTTCAACTGCAATCTGAATTACAGGGACAAGCAGACTCTTCTTGAAGAGACAAATATAATAAACAAGCTTTCGGTACTTTTTGCATGTCTGAGTTCCGAAGTAGAGATACTTGAGCTTGAGAATCTTATTAACGAGCAGACGAAAAACAGTATCGACAAGGGACAGAAGGAATACTATCTGCGTGAGCAGATGAGGGTTATTCAGGAGCAGCTCGGTGAAGATGAGGCTGAAGAAGCATTCGGCTACATAAACGACATAATGGCTCTGAAAATGGACGAAAAGAGCAAGGAAAAGCTGCTCAAGGAAGCAGATAAGCTTACAAAGCTTCCTCCGTCGTCGCAGGAGGCGTTTGTAATCAAGAATTATCTTGATACAGTACTTGACCTGCCGTGGGGAAAGTATACAAAGGCAAAGCTTTCGCTTGATAAGGCAGAGGGTGTTCTTGAAAAGGAGCATTACGGTCTTAAAAAGGTAAAAGAACGTATACTGGAATTCCTTGCGGTACATATTCTCAATCCTGAAATCAAGGGGCAGATAATCTGTCTTGCAGGACCTCCCGGAATCGGAAAGACTTCGATTGCCAAGTCAATTGCAAAGGCTATGGGACGCAAGTACGCCCGTGTATCACTCGGAGGAGTCCGTGACGAGGCTGACATAAGAGGTCACAGAAAGACCTACGTGGGAGCAATGCCGGGACGTATCATTACAGCGCTCCAGCAGGCAGGCTCGGCAAATCCGCTTATTCTTTTTGATGAGATCGACAAGCTCTGCAGTGATATAAAGGGTGATCCTTCTTCAGCAATGCTGGAGGTCCTCGACAGTGAGCAGAACAACGCTTTCCGTGACCATTTCCTTGAGGTTCCTTTTGACCTCAGCAAGGCAGTGTTCATAACAACGGCAAACAATGTTTCGGCAATTCCGAAGCCTCTCCTTGACAGAATGGAGGTCATTGAGCTTCCGAGCTATACGGCAGAGGAGAAGTTCCACATAGCAAGGGAACATCTTGTTCCCAAGCAGATGAAGGAACACGGACTCAAAGCTACTCAGCTTAAAATAACCGACGCTGCATTAAACGATATAATTGCTTATTATACAAAGGAAGCAGGAGTGCGTTCACTGGAAAGAAGCATTGCATCGGTATGCAGAAAAGCTGCAAGAAAAATAGCGTCAGGGGAAGCAAAGCGTATCTCCGTAAAGAATACCGATGTTGAATCATATCTCGGAATAAGAAAATACCTGTCTGATCTTTCGTCGAAGAAGGATCAGGTAGGAATGGTAAACGGACTCGCATGGACGTCAGTCGGCGGAGTTCTCATGCCTCTTGAAGTGCTTGTACTGAAGGGCTCGGGTAAAATTGAGGTTACAGGCTCACTGGGCGATGTCATGAAGGAAAGTGCAAAGCTTGCGGTAAGCTATGTAAGGAGCGTCGCTGAAAAATACGGCATCAATCCCGAATTCCACAAGGAAAATGACATTCATATCCACGCTCCCGAAGGTGCGGTTCCGAAGGACGGCCCCTCGGCAGGCGTGACAATGACGACAGCACTTGTCTCGGCACTTGCTGAAATTCCCGTGAGAGCAGACGTTGCCATGACAGGCGAGATAACGCTTCACGGAAAGGTTCTGCCGATAGGCGGACTGCGTGAAAAGACTATGGCTGCATATAAGGCAGGCATAAAAACAGTAGTGATTCCCGTTGACAATAAGGCTGACCTTGAAGAGGTTGACGATGTTGTCAAGGAGGCAATAACATTCGTTTATGCCGAGGAGCTCACAGATGTGCTTGATACTGCACTGATTAAAAAAAGCCGAAAGGGGAGATAATCCTTGAAGCTCAACTATAATAAAGCGGAATTTACTGCCGCCTACGGAAAATTCTCACAGCTTCCGCCTCCGCAGAGGATAGAGATTGCATTTGCGGGACACTCCAACGTTGGAAAATCCACTCTTATAAACAAGCTGTTCAACAGGAAAAATCTTGCGAGAGTAAGCTCTGTTCCGGGAAAAACAGCAACAATCAATTTCTACGGACTTGAGAATATCTATTTTGTGGACCTTCCGGGATACGGTTACGCAAAGGTAGCCAAAACCGAGAAGGAACGCTGGTCGGGACTTATCGAGGGATATCTCAATTCCGACAGAGACCTGAGACTTGTATTCATGCTTGTGGATATGCGTCATAAGCCGACGGCAGGCGATATCCAGATGATAAACTATCTGATTGATACGGAAACGCCGTTTGTGCTTGTCCTGACAAAGGCAGACAAGCTCAAGAAGACGGAACGTATGAATCGCATGGAAGCTTTCAAAGACGAGATTCCTTGTTTTGAAGAAATGCACGTTGTACCCTTCTCGTCCATGACCTTCGAGGGCGTTGAGGAACTTCGTCAGATTGTGGAGGATATAGCCTCCGATGACAGCAGGGATAAATGATTATTCGGAAGGACGATAAATATGTTTATATCGGAAAATCTTAATGTAAATGAAAAAGGAAACCTTACTGTCGGCGGTGTTGATACAACAGAGCTTGCCGCACAGTACGGTACTCCTCTCTACGTAATGGACGAGCAGGCTATCAGGGACGCCTGCCGTCGTTTCAAAGGAAGCATTGACAGATATTATGGCGGACAGGGTATGGTCTGCTATGCAAGCAAAGCATTCTCGTGTATGGAGATGTGCCGTGTAATAGACAGCGAGGGAATCGGTCTTGATGTTGTATCGGCAGGCGAACTCTATACTGCACTCAAAGCAGGTTTCGACGCATCGAAAATCGGCTTCCACGGTAACAACAAGACTGATGACGAGCTTCGTTATGCTGTTGAATCAGGAGTCGGACACATAATCGTTGACAATATCAGCGAACTTCTTCGTCTTGAAAGAATCGCAAAGGAGAAGAATGTCCGTCCGCACATTATGTTCCGCATAAAGCCCGGAATAGACGCTCATACACACGATTTTGTAAAGACAGGACAGATTGACAGCAAATTCGGATTTGCTCTTGAAACGGGCGAGGCTTATGATGCCGTAAAGCAGGCGATTTCATGTGAATTTGTGGAGCTGAAGGGTGTTCACTGTCATATCGGTTCTCAGATTTTCGACATTGCTCCCTTCGAGGAAGCCGCAAGAGTAATGCTGAAATTTATTGCAAAAATCAGGACCGAACTTGATTACGAAATCAGTGAGCTGAATCTTGGCGGAGGCTTCGGAATCAGATACCTCGGTGAGCACAATCCTGCACCTTTTGAGACATACATGGAGCGTGTTTCTGCCGTTGTGGACGAAACCTGTGCAGAGCTTGGCATTTCACGTCCGTTCATTCTCATTGAGCCGGGACGTTCAATTGCAGGACCTGCGGGCCTGACACTTTATACTGTGGGTGCACGCAAGGAAATTCCCGATATACGCACTTACATTTCCGTTGACGGTGGAATGCCTGATAATCCGAGGTATATTCTCTATAAATCCGAGTATGAGGCAGTTGTTGCGAACAAGGCTTCGGAGGAGCGCTCTGAGACTGTTACGATTGCAGGAAAATGCTGCGAAAGCGGTGACCTTATCGGAGAAAATATGCCTCTCCAGCACGCTGAGTCGGGCGACATTATAGCAGTTCTTGCAACGGGAGCGTACAACTATTCGATGTCGTCGAACTATAACAGAATTCCTAAACCTGCCGTTGTTTTCGTCAACAACGGAGAAGCAAGGGTTGCCGTTAAGAGGGAGACTCTTGATGATATAATCCGCAACGACATATAATTACAGACAGCAGCCACGTTCATCGTGGCTGTTTCTTTTTCGGCAGCAAATGAGGATGAGGTTTTCTAATGCTAACAAATATAAAATCTACCATATTATTTATGATTGTTTATTTATTGACAAAGTGACTGAAATGTTGTACAATATATATTGTATAATTGAATTGAAAGGATTGATTTCAATGGGTTTAACTTTGACTGAAAAAATTCTCAAGGCTCACCTTGTTGACGGTGAGTATGTAAAGGGTCAGGAGATCGGAATCCGCATCGACCAGACTCTCACACAGGACGCTACAGGAACAATGGCGTACCTCGAGTTTGAGGCAATCGGTGTTCCGAGAGTAAAGACAGAGCGTTCTGTTGCGTATATTGACCATAATACACTCCAGAACGGCTTTGAAAACGCTGACGACCACAGATTCATCGGAAGCGTTGCAAAGAAGCATGGAATTTACTTCTCACGTCCCGGTAACGGTATCTGCCATCAGGTACATCTTGAGCGTTTCGGAATTCCCGGAAAGACTCTTATCGGTTCCGACAGCCATACTCCCACAGGCGGCGGTATCGGAATGATCGCAATCGGTGCAGGCGGACTTGACGTTGCCGTAGCAATGGGCGGCGGAGCATATTACATAACCTGTCCCAAGGTAGTTAAGGTAGAGCTTACAGGAAAGCTTCGTCCGTGGGTAGCTGCAAAGGATGTAATTCTTGAAGTACTCAGAAGAATGTCCGTAAAGGGCGGCGTAGGAAAGGTTATCGAGTACTGCGGCGAAGGCGTAAAGGCTCTCTCCGTACCTGAGCGTGCAACAATCACAAACATGGGTGCAGAGCTTGGTGCAACAACATCTGTATTCCCTTCAGACGAGATCACAAAGCAGTTCCTCAAGGCACAGTGCCGTGAGGAAGTATGGCAGCCTCTTTCTGCTGATGCTGACGCAGAATATGACGAGGAGCTTACAATCAACCTCAGTGAACTTGTACCGCTTGCAGCTTGTCCTCATTCTCCGGACAACGTAAAGAGCGTCGAGGAAATCGGCAGACTCAAGGTAGATCAGGTATGTATCGGTTCATGCACAAACTCCTCACTCCTTGATATGCTCAAGGTTGCACACATTCTCAAGGATAAGACAGTTGACCCCAGCGTATCACTTTCAATTGCTCCCGGTTCAAAGCAGGTTCTCAACATGCTTGCACAGAACGGTGCACTTTCCGACCTTATCGAAGCCGGTGCAAGAATCCTTGAAAGTGCGTGCGGACCATGTATCGGTATGGGACAGTCACCCAATTCAGGCGGTATCTCACTCCGTACATTCAACAGAAACTTCGAGGGACGTTCAGGAACAAAGGACGGTCAGATTTATCTTGTATCACCTGAAATGGCAGCTGCATCCGCTATCACAGGCTATCTGACAGACCCCAGAGAACTTGGCGATATGCCTGAGTTCAAGCTTCCCGAAATATTTGCAATCAACGACAACATGGTTGTTGCTCCGGCTGATGAAGCTGATATGGACAGCGTCGAGATTCTCAGAGGACCAAACATCAAGCCCTATCCTGAGACAGCTCCGCTTCTTGAAACAATCGAAGCACCCGTATCGCTCAAGGTCGGCGACAACATCACAACAGACCACATTATGCCTGCAGGAGCAAAGATTCTGCCTCTTCGTTCAAATATTCCGAAAATTTCACAGCACTGCTTTGCAGTATGTGACGAATCATTCCCTGAAAGAGCAAAGCAGCTTGGCAAGAGCATTATTGTCGGCGGTTCAAACTACGGACAGGGTTCATCGAGAGAGCACGCAGCTCTTGCACCTCTTTACCTTGGTGTAAAGGCAGTTCTTGTTAAGTCTTTCGCACGTATTCACCGTGCAAACCTTGTAAACGCAGGTATTCTTCCTCTTACATTTGTCAACGAGGCTGACTACGACAATATTGCACAGGGTGACGAGCTTGTTCTTGCTGACGTAAGAAAGGCTGTTGCAGAGGGCAAGTCCGAGCTTACAGTTGTAAACAAGACAAACGGCAAGGAAATTCCCGTACTCTGTGAACTCAGCGGACGTACAAAGGACATTATGCTTGCAGGAGGACTCCTTGACTACACAAGAGAGTCAATGAAATAATGCATACAAATCTGACAGCAATGCTCTCCGCAGAAAAATCTGCGGAGGGGATGCTAAGACTTCTGATATTTATGGTAGGTCTGATAGCTGTTTTCTGGGGTATTAATATTTTCAGACACAAAATAAACGGTAATTGGACGAAATTTCAGAAGACTGCGGATATTATCGGCATGATACTGCTCATTGTACTGCTTATAATGCTGATTGCGGTGATGATATGAAACCGAAGCGACGTGCTGCATATTCCGAGGGTGCACTTTATAGCGTTGCATTATGTTTTCCTGCAGTAGTGCTTTCACTGTTTCTTCTGTCAAAGGTATACGACATAAAGGGGAAAGGTGATCCTGTAGGGATACTAATTGCAGTTGGATATATTGTGCTTTATCTGGTTTTGTTCAAATACGGCAGAAAGCTGTTTTACTTCACCGAAAAAATGTACATGAGCTGCGGTGATGAGAAAAAGGCACACAGGAAAGCTGTTCTGACAGAATATTTTGTGTTTTTTGTTTTTGTGGCAGCGTGTATGTTTATTCTCACAATGCTGATTTAGAATGATTATTGCAAAAATAGCGGATTCAGGGGAAATATATGTATTTTATCAGATACAGAAGCCGTAACCATATAGACTCACCCAAGGACCTTCTGGTAGTTATTATCGGAGTGGCGGTATGTATGGCAATGAAATATTATTTGCCGAAGATTATACCGGGCATGAGTAATAAGACAGTAGAGCGGGTCAGTTATGCAGTTGCGGTGATTATTATGGTGTTGTTTATATTCATAATCTGAAGGAGGTAAAAACCAATGGCAAAAATTATTATGAAGACTCCGCTCGTAGAGATGGACGGAGATGAGATGACAAGAATACTCTGGCAGTGGATCAAGGAGACTCTCCTCGAACCATATGTAGAGCTTAATACAGAATATTACGACCTCGGACTTGCTCACCGTGAGGAGACAAAGGATCAGGTTACAATTGATTCGGCTGAGGCTACAAAGAAGTACGGCGTTGCAGTAAAGTGTGCAACAATCACTCCCAACGCAGCAAGAATGCCCGAATACAACCTTACACAGATGTGGAAGTCTCCCAACGGTACAATCAGAGCAGCTCTTGACGGTACAGTTTTCAGAACTCCGATCATTGTAAAGGGCATTGAGCCTTATATTCCCACATGGACAAAGCCTATCACAATTGCACGTCACGCATACGGTGATGTATACAAGAATACGGAAATGCGTGTTGAGCAGGGAAGCAAGGCAGAGCTCGTTGTTACAGACAAGGACGGCAACGAAACACGTGAGCTTATCCATGATTTCTCAAAGTGCGACGGTATCATTCAGGGACTTCACAACCTTGACGATTCAATCGCAGGCTTTGCAAGAGCTTGTCTCAACTACGGTCTTGACCTTAAGCAGGATGTATGGTTTGCTTCAAAGGACACAATTTCCAAGAAGTACGACCACCGCTTCAAGGACATCTTCGCTGAGATTTACGAGAACGAGTATAAGGAAAAGTACGAAGCAGCAGGCATTGAGTACTTCTATACACTCATAGACGACGCTGTAGCAAGAGTAATCCGTTCAAACGGCGGATATATCTGGGCTTGCAAGAACTACGACGGCGACGTTATGTCAGACATGGTTTCGACAGCATACGGAAGCCTTGCAATGATGACATCCGTACTTGTATCTCCTGACGGAATTTATGAGTACGAGGCAGCTCACGGTACAGTTCAGCGTCATTACTACAAGTACCTCAAGGGTGAGGAGACCTCCACAAACTCTGTTGCAACAATCTTTGCATGGAGCGGTGCTCTCAGAAAGAGAGGCGAGCTTGACGGAACTCCCGAACTTTGCGGGTTTGCGGATAAGCTTGAAAAGGCAACAATCCAGACTATCGAGGAAGGCGTCATGACAGGTGACCTCTACCTTATTTCCAAGCTTGACAACAAGAAGAAGGTAGATTCAAAGACATTCCTTGATGAAGTAAAGGTAAGACTTGATAAATTAATGTAATGCGTCGGCATTCGGAAAGAGGCACATAAAATGTCAAAAAATGCAATATCTGATTCAGTAATAAGACGTTTGCCGAGATACTACAGATTCCTCGGAGAGCTTGAAAAAGACGGATATATCCGTATTTCTTCGAGGGAGCTTTCCGAAAAAATGGGACTTACGGCGTCGCAGATACGACAGGATTTCAACTGCTTCGGAGAATTCGGTCAGCAGGGCTACGGATACAATGTGCGTGATCTTCGTGGAGAAATCGGCAAGATTCTCGGACTTGAAAAGCTCACGCCGATGATACTTATAGGTGCGGGAAATCTTGGCAAAGCGATTGCTGCACATATCGACTTCAGCAGCAAAGGCTTCGATCTTATCGGAGCCTTTGACGCAAATCCCGATCTTTTCGGTATGAAAACGGGTGGAGTTTCCGTACAGAGCGTAGATGAGCTTGAAGCTTTCTGTGCTGAGAAGAAGCCTGCGGCAGCGATACTGTGCGTGCCTATGGAGGCTGCTGAAAAGATGGCAGACAGACTTATAGAGTGCGGAGTAAAGGCGTTCTGGAATTTCACTCATTTTGATCTTCGCACGACTCATGCGGACATTTCTGTTGAAAACGTGCATCTTGGCGACAGTCTTACAACTTTGTCGTACAGACTCAACACGTTCAGCAAAGAAAAGCAAAACTGATAAAAAGCTCATATAAATTTCAGGGAGAGGATAATAATGGAATATCGTATTGAACATGATTCTATGGGAGAAGTAAGGGTACCTGCCGACAAATACTGGGCTGCCCAGACAGAACGCAGCCATGAGAATTTTCCTATCGGCGTGGGAATCGAGACAATGCCGAGAGAAATAACACATGCTTTCGGAATCCTCAAAAAAGCGGCAGCACAGGCAAATCATGCTTTAAAGCCTGAAAAAATGACGTCACAGAAGCTTTCGGCAATTTCGCAGGCCTGCGACGAGGTTATAAGCGGTGCACTCAATGAGCATTTTCCTCTTGTTGTGTGGCAGACAGGAAGCGGAACACAGTCGAACATGAATGCCAACGAGGTTATTGCAAACCGAGGAAATGAGATAGCAGGTGAGAAGCTTCTTCACCCTAACGATGATATAAATATGAGCCAGTCCTCCAACGACACATTCCCTACAGCAATGCATATTGCCGCAGTAATTGCGATTGAGGATAAGGTGATTCCGGCAGTTGATACGCTTATTGATACATTTCTGCGTCTTGAGGCAGAAAACGAGGGAATCGTAAAAAGCGGAAGAACACATCTTCAGGATGCAACTCCCATAAAATTTTCACAGGAGATAAGCGGCTGGCGTTCTTCTCTTGAAAAGGACAGAAAGATGATTCTCGCTTCATGCGAGGAGCTTAAAGAGCTTGCACTCGGCGGAACTGCCGTAGGTACGGGACTCAATGCTCCCGAAGGCTTTGCTGAGAAATCAGCCGAGGCTATCAGTGAGATTACAGGAAAGACTTTCGTTACGGCTCCCAACAAATTCCATTCTCTCACCTCCAAGGACGAGATCGTTTTTGCTCACGGAGCATTGAAGGCTCTTGCGGCAGACATGATGAAGATCGCAAACGATGTAAGATGGCTTGCATCGGGACCACGTGACGGTCTCGGAGAAATTTTCATTCCCGAAAATGAGCCCGGTTCATCAATCATGCCCGGAAAGGTCAATCCGACCCAGTGCGAGCAGGTAACGATGGTAGCCGTACAGGTTATGGGCAACGATGTTGCAGTCGGAATGGCAGCGTCACAGGGTAATTTCGAGCTTAATGTGTTCATGCCGGTATGTGCATACAATTTCCTTCAGTCGGCAAGACTTCTTGCTGAGTCGATAATGTCATTCAACAACAACTGTGCCGTGGGAATCAAGGCAAACAGAGAGAAGATGCACCACAATCTGCATAATTCCCTTATGCTTGTGACGGCACTCAATCCCTATATCGGTTACGAGAATGCTGCAAAGACGGCAAAGAAGGCGTATAAGGACAATATTTCGCTGAAAGAAGCCTGTGTGGAACTTGGATTCCTGACAGCGGAAAAATTCGACGAGGTATTCCATCCCGAGCAGATGGTCTGAGAAAGGAATATATAGTTTATGGAAACATTTACATATTATCCCGGCTGTACACTGAGAACAAAGGCGAAGGAGCTTGATACGTATGCAAGAGCCTCTGCGGAAGCTCTCGGCATCAGACTTGAGGAGCCGGCTGAGTGGCAGTGCTGCGGCGGAGCATATACGACAGCTGTCAATGAGACTGCAACAAAGCTTTCTGCAGTAAGAGTCCTTCTTGCGGCTAAGGAGCTTGACAGACCTCTTATAACGGTATGCTCGGCGTGTCATAACGTAATCAAGCAGACAAATTATGACATAATTCATAATGAAACAGTAGCATCAAAGGTAAACAATTACCTCGGACTTGAAATTCCCTACAAGGGAGAAACGAAAATTTACCATTATCTTGAAATGCTCCGTGATGTGATTGGTTTTGATAAGCTTGCGGAAAAGGTTGTGAAGCCGTTCAAAGGCAGGAAGATTGCGGCATATTACGGATGTCTGCTTCTTCGTCCGTCAAAGGCACTTGCAATGGATGACCCCGAAAATCCCACCATTATCGAGGATTTCATCAGAGCAATCGGCGGTACTCCCGTAATATATGCCCGCAGAAATGAATGCTGCGGCGGATACATCACACTTGAGGATAAAGCACAGGCTGCAAAGCTCAGCAGTTCCGTCATGAAGGACGCCGAAGACAAAGGTGCTGAAATGATAATCACAGCCTGTCCGCTTTGTATGTACAATCTCAGAAAGAATTCCGGCAGTGAGCTTCCCGTTTATTACTTCACGGAACTTCTTGCAGAGGCACTCGGCTTAAAGGAGGAGAATACAGATGAATAATTATCTCAGGGAACAGGTTCTCCTTACAAGCGGAGTAAACGTACTTAAATGTATGCGATGCGGAAAGTGTACCGCAACCTGTCCTGCGTTTGATGAAATGGACTATCATCCGCATCAGTTTGTGTATATGGTTGAAAAGGGTGATATTGAAGCTCTTATGAAGTCGGGTTCGTTTTATAAATGTCTGACATGTTTTGCATGTGTTGAGAGATGTCCGCGTGATGTTGAGCCTGCAAAGATTGTGGAGGCGATTCGTCTTTCTGAGGTAAGACAGCAGGGAAAGAACCATCTTGTACCCGACAGTATTCCCGATATGCTTGACGAAGACCTGCCTCAGCAGGCAATCGTTACGGCTTTCAGAAAGTACACGAAGTAAGGAGGAGACCGTAATATGCAGAGAATCGGTGTTTTTGTCTGCCACTGCGGAACAAACATTGCCGCAACTGTAGACGTAAAGGCTGTTGCGGAAGCACTCGGACATGAGCCTGGTGTAGTGATTTCTCAGGATTATCAGTATATGTGTTCGGAATCGGGACAGAATCTCGTCAAGGACGCAATAAAGGAACATAATCTTTCGGGAATTGTAGTCTGCTCCTGTTCTCCGAGAATGCATGAGAATACATTCAGAAAAGCAGCCGCAGCCGCAGGACTCAATCCGTATCTTGTAGAAATAGCGAATATCAGAGAACAGTGCTCATGGATTCACAGGGAAATTGCAACAGCTACAGAAAAGGCGATAGTTCTTGGAAAAGCGGCAGTAGCAAAAGTGCATCTGAATGCTCCTCTGACAGCAGGCGAGAGTCCCGTAGTAAAGAGAGCTCTTGTTATAGGCGGAGGAATTGCGGGAATCCAGACTGCTCTTGATATTGCCGAAGCGGGATTTGATGTTGACATCGTTGAAAAAGAGCCTACTATCGGCGGAAAAATGGCTCAGATTGACAAGACCTTCCCGACACTTGACTGTGCTGCATGTATCCTCACACCTAAAATGGTAGAGGCTGCACAGAATGAGAAAATCCACATTCATTCATACAGCGAAGTTGCGGATGTCAAGGGATTTGTGGGAAACTTCACCGTCACCATCAGGAAAAAAGCAAGATTTGTTGACGAGACAAAGTGTACGGGCTGCGGACTCTGTACAGAAAAGTGTCCGATGAAAAAAGTCCCCAACGAGTTCAATCTGGGGCTTGATAACAGAACAGCCGTTTATATTCCATTTGCACAGGCAGTTCCGAAGGTTGCCGCAATCGACCCGAATTACTGTCTGATGCTGAAAAACGGCAAATGCGGAATCTGCTCGAAGGTCTGCTCTGTGGGAGCGATCGACTACAAGCAGCAGGACCGTCTTATTGAGGAGAAATACGGAGCGATCGTCGTTGCAACGGGCTTCAATCCGATAAAGCTTGACAGATACGATGAATTTGCATATAATACATGTCCCGACGTTGTAACGTCGCTTGAGCTTGAACGACTCATGAATGCGGCAGGTCCGAATGGAGGAACGCTTCTTCGTCCTTCCGACAAGACACATCCGCACAAGATTGTTTTCGTACAGTGTGTAGGTTCAAGATGCGATGACAGCAAGGGCAAATCGTATTGTTCAAAGATATGCTGTATGTATACAGCTAAGCATGCGATGCTCATACGTGAGAAATATCCCGATACGGAGGTTTACGTATTCTACATAGACGTAAGAGCACCGGGAAAGAACTTCGATGAGTTTTACAGACGTGCCGTTGAACAGTACAATGTCCATTACATCAAGGGAATGGTGGGCAAGGTGACACCTCTGAGCAGCGGAAAGATTGATGTTCAGGCGTCCGATCTGCTTTCAAACGAGCAGCTTCATATTGACGCAGACATGGTAGTTCTTGCGGCAGCGATAGAGCCTGACAAGAGTGCACGTCCGCTTGCGACAATGCTCACAACACAGATGGATACAAATGATTTCTTTACTGAGGCTCATCCAAAGCTGCGTCCCGTAGAATCCGCAACCGCAGGAATTTTCCTTTCGGGAGCATGTCAGGGACCCAAGGATATTCCGGAAACGGTGGCTCAGGCAAGTGCCGCAGCCGCAAAGGCAATCGGACTTCTCTGCAAGAACAGCATAACGTGTAATCCGTGTGTTGCACATTCCGACGAGCTTATGTGCAATGGCTGTTCAGCCTGTGAGAAGGTATGTCCTTACGGTGCGATTACATATCAGGACAAGGAATTCAGAATGCCTGACAAGACAACGGCAGTCCGCAGAGTAGCTTCCGTAAATCCTGCTGTATGTCAGGGCTGCGGAGCCTGCACAGTTGCCTGTCCTTCGGGAGCTATGGACCTCAACGGCTTCTCTAACAGTCAGATAATGGCGGAGGTAGACGCAATATGCAAGTAAATGAAAATAAAGAATTTCAGCCGCTTATTGTAGCGTTCTGCTGCAACTGGTGTTCATACGCAGGTGCGGATCTTTCGGGAACAAACCGACTCAATTACCCTGAAAATGTAAAGATTATCAGAGTTCCGTGTTCATGCAGAGTTAATCCGATGTTTATTCTCAGGGCATTCCAGAGAGGTGCGGACGGAGTAATTCTGTGCGGATGTCATCCGGGAGACTGTCATTATACGTCCGGAAACTACTTCACACGCCGCAGAATGACGCTTCTGTTCAGTATGCTTGATTTCCTCGGCATAGAGCGTGGACGTACAAGAGTAGAGTGGGTATCGGCAGCGGAGGGAGCAAAGTTTGCCGCTACCATGAATGAGTTTACCGAGACAGTGCGTAAACTCGGACCGAACCGCAGATTGGAGGACCTGAGATGCAGGAAGCAATGAAAGAAAGGGCAAAACAGCTCCTTGCCGACGGAACAGTATCACGTGTAATCGGCTGGAAGCGTGGAGAGTTTGCCTATGATACAACTCCTGCAATCTTTGAGACTGCGGAGGAGATTGACCGTGATTTTGTGTATGACGATTTCACGGCAGCAAATGTTTCAAAATATCTTATCAAAGAGAGCCGCAGGGACGGGAAGATTCTCGCATTTCTGAAGCCTTGCGATACATATAGTCTGAACCAGCTTACAAAGGAGCACAGGGTAATCCGTGACAATATCCATGTAGTCGGAATCCCCGGAGGACCGAAGCTTGACATCGAAAAGATAAAAGCCAGAGGCATTACGGGAATCCTCGGTGTGAAGAACAACGATTATACACTTGAGATAGAGACTCTCTATGGTACGGAAAAAATGCCTTTTTATGAGGCGATAAGCGGAAAGTGCGAGTCCTGCAAGAGCAGGAAGCACGTTACATATGACGAGCTTATGGGTGAAGAGGGAGAAATTGCTGAATCCAACCGCTTTGACATGGTGGAAAAGCTTGAGAATATGACCTCACAGGAGCGTTATGACTTCTGGAGAGAGCAGCTTTCAAAGTGTATCCGCTGCAATGCCTGCCGTAATGTATGTCCTGCCTGCACCTGTGAAAACTGTGTTTTCGACAATCCGAAGTCGGGAATCGACAACAAGGCGGCTGCGGACAGCTTTGAGGAGAATATGTTCCACATTATCCGTGCGTTCCATGTTGCGGGACGCTGCACGGACTGCGGTGAATGTTCGAGAGTATGTCCTCAGAACATACCGCTGCATCTGCTGAACAGAAAGTTCATCAAGGACATAAACGAGCTTTACGGCGAATATCAGGCAGGTGAGGATACAACCTCAAAAGCACCGCTTAATGACTATAGAATGGACGACTGTGAATCCTCGATAGTTCACGAAAGGGGCGTTGAATAATGTTCAAGAGAATATCAGCTTCACGTCTCGGAGAGCTGTTTGACCGAATTGCTTCGAAGCAGATGCTCTATATCCCTGCTGACCGTGAGGACGGAGCTGCCGAGTACAGAAGATACGAAAGCGGAATGAGTCTCAGCAAGGCTCTGAATACAGTGAGAAGTGCAAAGGATTTTTTCTTCCCACAGACGGAAAATCTTGCAGAGTTCAGAGTTGAGGGCAAGAAAATCGAAGTCAGGGACATCCGTGAGGAGTGCGAAGATTTTGTGATTTTCGGAGTCAGAGGGTGTGATGTGAGAAGCTTTTCGATTCTTGACAAGGTGTATCTTTGCGAGCCTGTGGACAGCTTCTACAAGAATCGCCGTGACCACGGAACGGTTGTTGCGATGGCGTGCACACGTCCTGCCGAGACATGCTTCTGTACAGCATTCGGGATAGACCCTACAATGCCCGGCGGAGATGTTACTGTTTTCCCCGACGGAGAGGGATATTTCTTCCTTGCAAATACAGAAAAGGGCGAGGCGTTTATTTCAATGATTGACGACCTTCTTGAGGACGGCGATGCATCCGCCCTTATGGAGGTTCAGGAAAACACACGAAGAATTCTTAAAAAGCTGCCTTTTGCCAATCTCTCCACAGAGTCTTTCGGAGGAGAAAAACTCAACGAATATTTCAATTCCGATAAATGGGGAGAGCTTTCTGAGAGCTGTATAGGCTGCGGAACATGTACATTTGTATGTCCTACGTGTCAGTGCTACGACATAAGGGATTTTGATACGGGAAACGGCATAAAGCGATTCCGCTGCTGGGACTCCTGTATGTATTCAGACTTCACAAAAATGGCGCACGGCAATCCGAGACTTACTCAGCTTGAGCGTTTCCGTCAGAGATTCATGCACAAGCTTGTATATTTTCCTGCAAACAATAACGGCGAGTTTGGCTGTGTAGGCTGCGGAAGATGTCTTTCGAAGTGTCCCGTTTCGATGAACATCGTCAAGGTAATGAAAGCATTGGAGGTAAAATGATGAACAGCAATGATACTTTGATTCCTCTTATCGGAGTAGTTACCGATATACGTCAGGATACTCCCGATGTAAAGACGTTCAGGGTAGTTTCAACCGACGGCGGAAAGGTCTTTGAGCATATGCCGGGACAGTGTGCAATGCTTTCGATTCCGGGAGTAGGCGAGGCGATGTTTTCGATAACTTCGTCACCAACCAATACCGAATACATGGAATTCAGCATAAAGAAGTGCGGATGTCTGACAGACTGGCTTCATCAGATGGACGTCGGACAGCAGATAACAATCCGTGGACCTTACGGAAATGCTTTTCCCGTTGAAACGGCACTTAAAGGGAAAGACCTGCTTTTCATTGCGGGAGGAATCGGACTTGCACCGCTTCGTTCCGTAATAAATTACGTCAGGGATAAGCGTGAAAACTACGGAAGTGTGCAGATAGTCTACGGTTCACGTTCAAAGGAAGACCTTGTGGATTACAGGGAAATCATAGACGAGTGGATGACTGACGACGGAATCAGCGTCAATCTCACAATTGACAATCCGCAGGACGGCTGGGACGGCCATGTAGGTTTTGTTCCGAATTATGTCACCGAGCTGAATCCCGATACGAATAAAACAGTTCTTGTCTGCGGACCGCCTGTAATGATAAAGTTCACTCTCAGTGCACTGAAGGAGCTTGGCTTCGACGAAACACAGGTATATACCACAATGGAGCTTCGTATGAAGTGCGGTGTGGGCAAATGCGGACGCTGCAACATCGGACATAAATATGTCTGCAAGGACGGTCCCGTGTTCAGATGCGACGAGCTTGGCGAACTTCCCGACGAATATTAAGGAGGAACGGTTTCCTATGGAAAATACAGTAAATGTCTACCTGTTCGGCAAGAGGTATGAGGTGCCGTCAGGACTTACCATAATGACTGCTATGGAATATGCAGGATACGAGCTTGTAAGAGGCTGCGGATGCAGAAACGGCTTCTGCGGAGCTTGTGCGACTATATACCGCATGAAGGATAAGCAGGAGCTTCACGCCTGTCTTGCTTGTCAGACAGAGGTTCAGGACGGTATGTACGTAGCAACGCTGCCATTCTTCCCGTTGGTGAAAAAGGTTTTCAATATAGAGGAAATCAAGCCGACAGAGCAGATAATGATGCAGCTTTATCCTGAGATTTATGCCTGCATAGGCTGTAATGCGTGTACGAAGGCGTGTACGCAGGAGCTTAGTGTAATGCAGTATATTGCATATGCTCAGAGAGGCGAATACGATAAGTGTGCTGAGCTTTCCTTTGACTGTGTAATGTGCGGAGTATGTTCGTCACGCTGTCCCGCAGGAATTTCGCATCCTCAGGTTGCGATGCTTGCAAGACGTCTCAACGGCAAATATATTGCACCCGAATGCGGACACCTTGCAGAGCGTGTACAGGAGATAAACGATGGAATGTACAACGAGCTTATTGAAAAACTCATGCAGAAGCCTCTTGAAGAAATCAAGGAGCTTTACAATACACGTGAAATAGAAAAGTAAGGAGGTGGGCATATGTACAAAATTGATAAGCTTAACGAACTTGCAGAGCTTGTGGCAGCAAACAGGGAAAAGAATGCAGACCTTGAACCTGCAAGAATGACGGCAGAGGAAAAGGACAGTCTGCTTTCAGCTTTTCATCCCGATTATAAGCAGGGAGAATTCACTGTACTCAGTGCAGGCGTAAACAAGGGAGACAAGGTGCCCACTCAGCTTGCCGAGCTTCTTCAGGGAAAAAGCAGAATCACAGCAGAACAGATTGACCTCGGCAAGGTTGATTACGATACGGACGTGCTTGTAATAGGCGGCGGCGGAGCAGGTGCTTCCGCAGCGATTGAAGCCGATGAATCAGGTGCAAGAACGATGATTGTAACGAAGCTTCGTATCGGTGACGCAAACACAATGATGGCGGAGGGCGGAATACAGGCGGCAGATAAGCCGAATGATTCGCCTGCAATCCACTATCTCGATGCTTTCGGCGGTGGTCATTTTGCTGCAAAGCCTGAGCTTGTAAACAAGCTTGTAACAAAGGCACCCGAGGCTATACTCTGGCTCAATAAGCTCGGAGTTGAATTTGACAAGGAAGCCGACGGAACAATGGTAACAACTCACGGCGGCGGAACGTCACGCAAGAGAATGCACGCTGCAAAGGACTACACAGGAGCCGAAATCATGAGAACGCTCCGTGACGAGGTGCTTAACAGAGGAATTCCGGTAATCGACTTCACATCGGCTGTTGAGATTATTCTTGACGACAAGGGAAGGGCAGCAGGTGCGGTTCTCATGAATATGGAGACAAAAGAACTTCTTGTTGCAAGGGCAAAGACAGTGGTAATTGCAACAGGCGGTGCAGGAAGACTTCACTATCAGGGCTTCCCGACCTCGAATCATTACGGTGCAACTGCTGACGGACTTGTACTCGGATACAGAGTGGGAGCTAAACTCATTTACGCAGACACACTCCAGTACCACCCCACAGGTGCGGCTTATCCCGAGCAGATTTTCGGAGCACTTGTAACCGAGAAGGTTCGTTCACTCGGAGCAAAGCTTGTAAACATCGACGGCGAAGTATTCATGCATCCTCTTGAGACAAGAGACGTTACAGCAGCTTCGATTATCCGTGAATGTTCCGAAAGAGGAAAGGGAATTGAAACAAATGAGGGTCAGGCAGTATGGCTTGACACACCAATGATCGAATACAAGCACGGTGAGGGAACAATTGAAAAGCGAATTCCTGCAATGATGAGAATGTTCGGCAAATACGGCATAGACATCCGCAAGGAGCCGATTCTTGTATATCCCACACTCCACTACCAGAACGGAGGACTTGAAATCTCCGACGACTGTTCAACAGGAGTTGAGAATCTCTATGCAGCAGGAGAGGTTGCAGGAGGAATACACGGAAGAAACCGTCTGATGGGGAATTCGCTGCTCGACGTTATCGTATTCGGAAGAAACGCAGGAATATATGCAGCTTCAAAGGCAAAGGGGATGGAAGTTCCCGAAAAGCTTACACTTGAGCACATTGAACATTTCAGCAGAGAGCTTGAAAGTGAAGGAATCGCAAATGAAACAGCTTCACCAATGCTGCTTCCGAAATATGCACGAAAAGCATAAGATATAATGTAACAATCGGCGGACAGATGTCCGTCGATTGCCATGACAGATGAGTATGCATTTTGCAAATTTAATTAAAAAGAGGTAATTTTAATTATGGAATTGATTAATTCCGGAGAATTTTCCATTTCCGTTACAAAAATCCCGTTTCTGATGTTTACGGTATTTCTTATTGCGGCAGTCGGCTATCTGCTTGGAAGAATAACGATTAAGGGAATATCACTTGGTTCTGCGGGAGTATTCATTGTAGCACTTCTGTACGGATGCTTTTTCTATGATAATCTTGCCGAGAATCTTGTTATCGGTGGAGCGAGCTACGCAGGAAATGCACTTAAAACCGTTGAAAATATCGGTCTGATACTATTTGTGACGTCTGTAGGATTCATTGCAGGACCCAACTTCTTCGGGAATTTCAAAAAGAATTTCAAGAATTATGTTCTTCTGGGACTTGTAATAATCGTCACAGGCGGACTTGTCTGCGGAGGCTGCATTTTGATTGACAAGACAATCTCCGATGAACCTGTGGAGAATATCGCTTCGATGCTTGTGGGACTTCTTGCAGGAGCCCTTACAAGTACGCCTGCATTTTCTGCCGCAAAGACAACTGTTGCCGACCGTGCCAACGGAGCAGTTCTGGAGGATTACGTAACGGTAGGTTATGGCATTGCATATCTGTTCGGAGTAATTGGCGTAGTGCTTTTCATACAGCTTATTCCAAAGATTCTGAAGGCTGATATGAAAAAGGAAAGGGAGCTTCTTGTTACTGCCGATACAAAAGGCGATAAAAAGGAATACAGCGGAAAACTTATCCATATGGATGAATTCGGCATCATGCCTTTTGCACTTGCGGCAATAATCGGAATATTTGTTGGTTCGATAAAATTCGGAAGCTTTTCGCTCACAACAACGGGAGGCTGTCTGCTCACATCTCTTGTTTTCGGACATTTCGGACGATTCGGCAGATTTTCGGCAGCTCCGAAGGACACAACGCTGAAGGTTTTCCGTGAATTCGGACTCATACTGTTCCTTATCGGAGCAGGAGTTGCAGGCGGAGCAAATTTCGTTGAATACTTCAAGGGAGTATACTTCCTTTACGGAGTAATCATGACGGTTATTCCGATGATTGTTGGTTTCCTTTTTGCAAAGTACGTATTAAAGCTGAGTCTGCTGAACAATCTTGGCTCGATTACAGGCGGAATGACTTCAACACCTGCACTCGGTACGCTCATCAATACAGCAGGAACAGAGAATGTAGCTTCGGCATATGCGGCAACTTATCCTATTGCACTTATTTCGGTAGTAGTTGTTTCACAGGTATTGCTGATGATATTCTGAATCAAGGCTGCTTGTCCCTGAGGGGACAGGCGGCTTTTTTGCGGTGTAAAAAAATAAACGGAAAAATTTACGGAATCGTGTTGCAAAACGTGAATAAATATAGTATAATATAAAATTAGAGCAAATACGAGGGAGTTGAAAAAATGTGCGGAATAACAGGCTTCATCAATAATACGGAAAACACGGAAGCGGTACTCGGCAGGATGATGGACAGAATCAGACACAGAGGTCCCGATGCTGAGGGAAAGTATATCGACAGCAGTATTGCCCTCGGACACAGAAGACTCAGCATAATTGACGTAAGCTCTCAGGGAGACCAGCCTATTTTCAATGAGGACGGTTCACTAGTAATTGTGTTCAACGGCGAAATCTACAATTACAGGAGCATACGTGAAAAGCTGATTGAAGCGGGTCACAATTTCCGTACAAATACTGATACTGAGGTTCTTGTACACGGTTATGAGGAGTATGGTGATAAGCTTCTGAATATGCTCAGGGGAATGTTTGCGTTTGTAATCTGGGACAAGAATAAGCAGGAGCTTTTCGGTGCAAGGGACTATTTCGGAATCAAGCCAATGTATTATGCAATGATGGACGGCTCATTCATGTTCGGTTCGGAAATAAAGAGTTTTCTTGAACATCCTCACTTTAAAAAGGAGCTTAATACAGCTGCACTTGAAAATTATCTGACATTCCAGTATTCTGTGGGACGTGAGACGTTTTTCAAGGATGTATACAAGCTTATGCCGGCACATTATTTCCGTTACAGGGACGGGAAAATTTACATAAAGCGTTACTGGGACGTTGATTTCAACGCTGATAATACACCGACTCTTGATGATTGGGTGAACCGTATTTCAGATACATTCCGTGATTCGGTAAAGGCACATAAAATTGCTGATGTAGAGGTAGGTTCGTTTCTTTCAAGCGGAGTCGATTCAAGTTACGCAGCAGCGGTTGCCGAAGTCGACAAGACGTTTACCGTGGGATTCGGTACCGACGAAAAATACAATGAAATCGGCTGGGCGAAGGAGTTTTCAAAAGCAATAGGAGTCGGAAACGAAAGCAAGGTCATAACTCCGGAGGAATACTGGGGAAGTCTGCCGATGATTCAGTATCATATGGACGAGCCGCTTGCCGACCCTTCGGCAGTAGCACTTTATTTTGTGTGCAGTATTGCTTCGGAAAAGCTGAAGGTTGTGCTTTCGGGAGAGGGTGCTGACGAGATATTCGGCGGATATAACGTCTACAGTGACCCCGACGGCACCTTCTACGACAGACTCCCGAGAACTGTTAAGCGTTTTATCGGAGCTGCCGCACAGAAGCTTCCCGCCAGACGAGGAGTGAATTTCTTTGTCCGCAAGGGAAAGGATGTTGAGGAGCGTTTCATCGGAAATGCCTGCATATTCAGTACGGATGAGCGAAAGGAGCTTCTGAAAATAAAGACGTCTGCTCCCGACCCGACAGTTCTGACGAAGCCATATTACGACAAGGTCAGAAACAAGGATGACGTTACGAAAATGCAGTATCTTGACCTGCATATGTGGATGGCAGGGGATATTCTGCTTAAAGCAGATAAAATGAGCATGGCAAATTCACTTGAACTCCGTGTGCCGTTTCTCGACAAGGAAGTAATGGAACTTGCGGAGAAGATTCCGACAAGATACAGAGTAACTCACAAAACAGGAACAGACGATACAAAATATATCACCAAATATGCAATGCGTCTCGCAGCCAGAAAGGATACTCCCGAACAGACCGCAAAAACAGCGTCAAAGAAGAAGCTCGGATTTCCCGTACCGATAAGAGTATGGCTGAGGGAGGATAAGTATTACGGCATTGTCAGGGAAGCCTTTACGAGTAAAAGCGGAGAAAAGTTCTTCAATACCGTGAAGCTTATGAAGCTTCTTGATGACCATAAAAACGGCAAAGCTGACAACAGCAGAAAAATCTGGACTGTATTCACATTCCTGATATGGTACAGAGTCTATTTTGAAAACGAAGGGAAGTATTGAGATTTGCAAAAATCCTTTACATAAGAATGGTTATAACCAAGGAGGGTATATGTCAAGTATAGTAACATACAAGTATATCAAGCAGAATCCCGATATAATGGAGTATATCCGACGTGCCGACAAAGCTCTTGAAGCACAGGGGTATACTGAGCATTCGTTTGCTCATGTTGAAAAAGCAGCTGCAACGTCGGCAATGATACTCACAACACTCGGATATGACGAGCGTACAGTGGAACTTGCACGTATTGCGGCAATGATGCACGACATCGGAAACGTCATAAACAGAGCCGACCATGCACAAAGCGGTGCAGTAATGGCGTTCAGACTGCTTGACAATCTGAGTATGCCTGCATCAGAGATATGCTCGGTAATTTCAGCAATCGGAAATCACGATGAGAGTACCGCACAGCCGATAGACCCGATTTCAGCGGCACTCATAATCGGTGATAAGACCGATGTACGCAGAAGTCGTGTAAGAAACAACGACCTGCTGACATTCGATATACATGACCGTGTAAATTATGCCGTAGAAAAGTCGTCGGTAAGCTTTAATAGTGATAATTCCGCAATAATACTTGAATTGCAGATTGATACGGAGATTTCTCCTGTTATTGAGTATTTTGAGATTTTTCTCCAGCGAATGCTTCTTTGCCGAAGGGCAGCTGTATATCTTGGCGTGGATTTTGAAATGATAATTAATGGAAGTAAAATTCTGTAACGGAGGTATAAATATGATTTCCAAGTATCATCATCTTATCGACCTTAACGACTATCCCGTTTCATGGTGGAAGAAGGTTGTCAGTCTCGGGGAGGAGATAAAGCAGAACCCTGCAAAGTTTGCACATGAGTGTGACGGAAAGATTATGGCAACTCTTTTCTATGAGCCGTCAACCCGTACACAGATGTCGTTCCAGACAGCGATGCTTCGTCTGGGTGGAAGAATCATCGGATTTGACAATCCTGCAAATTCCTCGGTAGCAAAGGGCGAGACGATAAAGGATACAACGAAGATTGTCAGCAGCTATGCCGATGTACTTGTAATACGTCATCCCATTGCAGGTGCGGCAAAGGCGGCGTCATTATCAGCTGATTGTCCCGTTATCAATGCGGGAGACGGCGGACATCTTCACCCTACTCAGACTCTTACCGACCTTCTTACTCTGAAAATTGAGAAGAAAACGCTTTCGGGACTTACAGTGGGAATGTGCGGAGACCTTATCAACGGCAGAACGGTTCATTCGCTGTGCAAGGCACTCAGCAGCTTTCCTGACAATAAATTTATTTTCATATCAACTCCCGAACTGAGAATGCCTGTGTATATCAAGGACATTATCAAAGCGCACGGCAGCGAATTCCGTGAGGTTGACACTCTTGAGGAGGCAATCGGTGAGCTTGACGTTCTTTATATGACGAGAATCCAGCAGGAGCGTTTTGCAAGCCGTGAGGAATACCTTGCCCAGAAGGATACGTATGTCCTTGACCGACAGAAGATGCTTGGTGCGAAGAAGGATATGATAGTAATGCATCCGCTTCCGAGGGTTGATGAAATCACCGTGGAGGTGGACGACGACAGCCGTGCAATGTACTTTGATCAGGCAAAATACGGCGTGTACGTAAGAATGGCACTGATTCTGACGATTCTTGAGGAAGAGAAGTCATCTGAGACTTTAGTCGGAAAAGTGTACAGTAATGTAAGATGTGACAATCCGAAATGCATCACAAATCACGAGGAATACCTCCCGAAGAGCTTCCGTTCATGCGGTGACGAGACGCTTCTTGTATGTGAATATTGTGATGAAAGAAAGCTTATATAATTTAAAAAGGATAGTGAATTAATTAAATGGATAGAATTGCGTTTTTCCGTGACCTTGCCATTATAATTGTATCGGCAAAGGTGTGCGGACTTATCGCTCAGAAGCTTAAAGCACCGCAGGTTGTCGGAGAGATTCTTGCGGGTCTTGTTATCGGACCATGCTGTCTGGGCTGGGTAAACCAATCTGATTATCTTGCACTGCTTGCGGAAATCGGCGTAGTAATGATAATGTTTGAAGCGGGACTTGAAACGAACATGAAAGACCTGCTCAGGACCGGACCGAAAGCACTTCTGATAGCGTGTGCAGGAGTTCTGATACCTCTTGTCGGAGGAACACTTCTTTATGGCGGTTTCTACGGATTTGACAAAATCGGCAGTGAAAGCTTCTTCCGTGCGGTATTTATCGGAACGATTATGACAGCCACATCGGTCGGAATAACCGTACAGGCACTGAAAGAACTCGGACATCTTAAAGAAGAAATTGGCACACTCATTCTAAGTTCAGCAATAATTGACGATGTAATCGGAATTATTGTTCTGACGTTTGTACTCGGCTTCAAGAATCCCGATTCAAAGCCGTCGGAAGTAATCATCAATACGGGACTTTTCGTATTATTCAGTTTTTGTCTCGGTTTTCTCACATATTACATATTCAAGATTATTGACAAGAAATATCCGCATCAGAGAAGAATCCCGATACTCGGACTTGCAATGTGTATGTTCATGGCATTTGCGGCTGAGGAATTCTTCGGAATTGCCGACATTACGGGCGCATATGTTGCAGGACTCATCCTGTGCAGTCTTAAGGACTCGGAATACATTGCAAGAAAGATTGATATAAACTCCTATATGATTTTCGGACCTGTATTTTTTGCGAGTATCGGAATTATTACGGAGTTCGACGGCTTCAATAAGGAGATACTGTTGTTTTCGGCAGGTTTCATAGCTGTAGCACTTCTGACAAAGATAATCGGCTGCGGACTCACGGCAAAGTGTATGAAATATAATTTCCGTGACAGTTTAAAAGTCGGAGTGGGAATGATGACAAGAGGCGAAGTAGCACTTATTGTTGCAAAGAAAGGCTTATCGGTCGAACTGCTTGAATCAAAGTATTTTGCTTCGGTAATTCTGCTTATAATAGTTTCGTCGATACTGACTCCGATCATACTGAAAATGCTGTACAGTAAAGACAGTGCTGAAACAGCCGAGCCTGTGGCTGTTGAAACTTAGTGATCAGCTCCCATAGATGTTATGCGGTATATGCAGGGGACGGCGTCCCGTTAATATGGATGTCTTTTCACAGACTGACAGCTCCCACAAACGGGAGCTGTTCTGATAATATACAAGAAAACGGAAAGGAGGGTGCATATGAAAAAAATAACATTAGGCATAACGGCACACGTCGATTCGGGAAAGACCACTCTTGCCGAGGCAATGCTTTACAGAACGGGTGCTATCCGCAAGCTCGGACGAGTTGATAACGGCAGCTCAAGTCTTGATACGGATTCGATAGAACGTGACAGGGGAATCACGATATTTTCGTCTCAGGCAGACTTCGTTTCGGACGATACAAGAATAACTCTCCTTGATACTCCCGGACATATCGACTTTTCCGCAGAGACAGAACGTACAATGCGTGTTCTTGACTATGCAGTGCTTGTAATAAGCGGAACAGACGGAGTACAGAGTCATACGACAACGCTGTGGAAGCTTCTTTCAAGGTACGAGGTGCCTGTTTTCGTTTTCATAAATAAAATGGATCTGATAGGAGCCGACAGAGCTTCTGTACTCGAAAACGTCCGCAAAAGGCTGTCGGAGAGCTGTACGGATTTTTCGGGGTCCTCGGAGGAAATTTCAGAAAACTGTGCCGTAGCATCTGAGGAACTTATGGAGAGCTATCTTGAAAACGGCAGACTTTCAGATGCTGAAATCGTAAAAGCGATAGCAGAACGCAGAATTTTCCCATGTTTTTTCGGTTCCGCACTTAAAACGGAGGGCGTCGATGACCTTTTATCGGCACTCTCACGCTATACAGAGGAAAAGAAATACCGTGATGAATTCGGAGCACTGGTCTACAAGATTTCATACGACCCTAAGGGAAGTCGTCTGACACATCTTAAAGTCATGGGCGGAAGTCTTAAAATGCGTGACGAGCTTACGTACAGCGATACCGACGGAAACGATGTGACGGCGAAAATAAGCTCCGTGCGTTTCTACACGGGAGAAAAATTCCGTACAGCCGATGCGGCGGAGGCAGGAGAAATATGTGCAGTAACAGGACTCACGGGAACGTATGCAGGACAGGGGATCGGCTGTATTCCGAACTCTGAGAGAGCCTTTCTTGAACCTGTCATGACGTACAGGATAGTGCTTCCTGACGGGAAAAATGCGTATGAGGCACTGAAAGATATCAGACGTATTGAGGATGAGGACCCTCAGCTTCATGTTCTGTGGAATGAGCAGCTTCGTGAGATACAGGTTCAGCTTATGGGAGACGTCCAGATTGAAGTTCTTACAATGCGTATAGAACAGCGTTTCGGTTATAAGGTATCGTTTGAAGATGGTGCGGTTGCATACAGGGAGACGATAAGCGGAATTGCGGAGGGAATCGGTCATTATGAGCCGCTGAAGCATTACGCTGAGGTTCATCTGATTCTTGAACCGCTTGAAAGAGGCAGCGGACTGCAATTTGATACAAGCTGTTCAGAGGACGAGCTTGACCGTAACTGGCAGCGTCTGGTTCTTACACATCTGGAAGAAAAGGAGCATATCGGCGTACTGACAGGCTCTCCGATTACTGATATGAAGATTACGCTTGCCGCAGGAAAAGCTCATCTGAAACACACAATGGGCGGTGATTTCCGTCAGGCGACGTATCGTGCCGTGCGTCATGGACTGAGAAATGCTGAAAGTATTCTCCTTGAACCGTATTATGACTACGAGCTTGAAATTCCAACGGAGTGCGTCGGACGGGCAATTGCCGATTTACAGCATATGTCGGCAGAGTTTGAAGCACCGCAGAATATGGGAGAGATGTCCGTAATTGCGGGAAGTGCTCCCGTAGCATCGCTGAACGGATACTTGTCTGAGGTGACGGCGTATACATCGGGCAGGGGAAGGCTGAGCTGCGTATTAAGCGGCTATCGGGAATGTCACAATGCCGACGAGGTTGTGGCTGAGATTGCCTATGACTGCGACGGTGACATTGAGAATACAGCCGATTCCGTATTCTGTTCACACGGTGCAGGCTTCAGTGTCAAATGGAGTGAAGTGCATGAGCATATGCATATACCGTCGTGTCTTGAAAGCAGACGTGTGGACGAAGAGGAGGAGATTTCTCATCAGAGAGTCCGCAATTACATTGAAAGAGCCGCTTCCGATGAGGAACTTATGGAGATATTCGAGCGAACCTACGGTAAGATTGACAGAAGTCCGAGAAAGGCGTTCAAATCGGCAAAGGTCGTAAGAGATTACAGCAAACCGGTGAAGCTTCCCGACTACGAGGGTCCCGATTATCTTCTGATAGACGGTTACAACATAATTTTTGCGTGGGATGACCTGAAAAAGATTGCCGAAGAAAATCTTGATGCCGCACGTGCAGAACTTGTGAAGCGGATGTGCAATTATCAGGGATGTACGGGGTACGAGGTGATTCTTGTCTTTGACGCATATAAGGTCAAGGGGAAGCATCGTGATGTTGAGCGTTACTATAATATTAATATAGTGTACACCAAGGAATCCGAGACTGCCGACAGCTATATTGAGCGTGTGACGCATGAGCTTTCAAAGAAGCATCGAGTGCGGGTTGCAACGTCAGACGGTCCCGAACAGCTTATAATTTTCGGAAGCGGTGCAATGAGAATCTCAGCAGCCGAGTTCCGTAACAGAGTTGATGCAGCTGACAAGGCAATGCGTGAATTTATAGACAGCGGTTTTTGATATTGATTTCAAAAGCGGCTTTAAAAAGCTATATTAAGCCGATTTTAAGTTGTTGAGCAGACATTAATTAACTTGATGACAAATCGGAATTTGTAGAAGGGAACGATAATATGATACGACATGCAACGATAGTAGATGCATCAAGAATAGCAGAAATATTAATTTTTACAAAGAGAATGAATTATAGAAAGATTTTTCAGAATGACAAGGTGTCGTTTGGAGAAATGCAAGTATACCCATTGGCAAAAAATTATATTGATAATCCGGATGAATTGGATGGGATATGGGTTTATGATGATGAATTTGTTAAAGGAGTAATACATCATGACGGAAAACAGATTGTAGAATTGTATGTTGATTCATTTTTTGAAAATCAAGGGATTGGAAGCAAGCTTATAAAATATGCTATTGAGCAGTTAGATTGTGATTTTTTATGGGTTCTTGAAAAGAATATAAAGGCAATACGATTTTATCAAAGGCACGGTTTTGTGATTACAGAAGTAAAACAATATGAAGAAGGCACAACAGAATATATTGTCAAAATGCAGCGATAAATCCCAATTTATCGGGGAGATAATAAACAAAATCCAGAGGAGGAAACTAAATCTTCTCTGGGTTTATTTCTTTATGTCTATCTCCTCTCGTGGGAATTTTCATGTTCTCATATAATTAAAAGAAAAAATTTGAAAAAAGACTGGAAATTTATTTTGAGATGTGGTATAATTAATTTTGATTGGTGTAATTTTGCGGAAATAAGCAAAATTGCCCATTTAAAGTGATTTTATCCGCAGTTTTTCCGACTGTGGACGTAATTATAAGGAGGTCAGTACATGAAAAGAGTACAAATGACAGAAACCATTCTGCGTGATGCAAATCAGTCGTTAATGGCAACACGTCTGCCTTATGCAGATTATGAAGGAATCCTTTCCGAGATGGACAAGGCAGGCTACTATTCAGTTGAATGCTGGGGCGGAGCTACCTTTGATTCATGTCTTCGTTATCTTAACGAGGATCCGTGGGAGAGACTCCGTAATCTCAGAAAGAATCTTCCGAACACAAAGCTCCAGATGCTTCTGAGAGGACAGAATCTTCTCGGTTATAAGCACTACCACGACGACGTTGTAGAGAAGTTCATCGAGCTTTCAATCAAGAACGGTATTGATGTTATCCGTATTTTTGACGCCCTCAACGATTTCAGAAACATTGAGACAGCTCTCAACGCAACAAAGAAATTCGCAACAAAGAATACAATTGCATCAGGCTGTATTTCATATACACAGAGCCCTGTACATACAGTAGATAAGTACATTGAAATGTGCAAGGAGCTCAAGACAATGGGCTTTGACACAATCTGCCTCAAGGATATGGCAGGTACAATGTCTCCCTATGAAGCAGAGCACCTCATCAAGGGAATCAAGGACGCTATCGGCGACATGACTCTCGTTCTCCATACACACTGCACAACAGGTATGGCTTACATGACAATCATGAAGGCTATCGAGTCGGGTATCGACGTAATTGATACAGCTTGTTCTGCATTCTCTGGCGGTACTTCACAGCCTTCAACAGAGACAATGTTCTATGCTCTCCAGCAGTACGGCATTGATACAGGTCTTAATGAGGAGATTATCAACAAGGTTGACGAGTTCTTCAAGCCCATCAAGCAGAAGTACGTTGACAACGGTCAGCTCAACCCCAAGAGTCTTGCAACAGACGCTCAGGCACTCGTTTACAAGGTTCCCGGCGGTATGCTTTCAAATATGATTGCAAACCTCAAGGACATGAATGCTCTTGACAAGTTTGAGGAAGCTCTTGCAGAGATTCCGAAGGTACGTGCTGACATGGGTTATCCTCCGCTTGTAACACCTCTTTCACAGATGGTAGGAAATCAGGCAGTTACAAACGTACTCGTGGGCGAGCGCTACAAGAATATTTCCAAGGAAATCAAGAACTACATCAAGGGTGAGTACGGTATTGCTCCCGCACCCATCGAGCCCGAGCTTGCAAAGAAGGTTCTCGGCGATTCACAGCCTGTTGACTGTCGTGAAGAGGACAAGAAGCGTACAGGTGAGGACTTCGCAGCAGCTAAGGAAGCTCTCGGCGACCTCTGCCGCAGCGAGGAGGATATGATGAGCTACATCTGCTTCCCCGACCAGACTCTTACATTCCTTAAGAACCGCAAGGCTCAGGAGGAGAACGAGGCAGTCTATACAATTGAAGAGATGTAAGGAGGCTGCAAGATGTTTGATTCAGTTATGACAATGTCCGCAGAAGTTGCTGAAGAAACAACAAAAGCTGCAAGCGACATAAGTATTGCTGATGCAGCTGTAACTGCTGTATTCGGCTATACTGTGGTTTTTGTGGGAATTCTGATTCTCATGATAGTAATTTACATAGTTGGTGCATATTTCAAATCCAAGGATGCAAAAGCAAAGCAGAACGCAGTTGATACTGCAAAGACAGCAGCTCCTGCTGCTGCACCTGAAGCTGCAAAGCCTGTTGCTCCGGGTTCTGCAGGTCACATAAAGCTTTTCGATGTTCCCGACAAGGAAGCCGCTATGATTATGGCTATCGTTGCAGACAAAATGCAGAAGCCGCTTAACGAGCTGCACTTTATTTCCATTAAGGAGGTCAAATAACCATGAAGTATAAAGTTACACTTAACGGTAAAACATATGAAGTTGAGGTTGAACACGGTAAGGCTGTTCTCCTTGATGAGTACGAGGCACTCGCTCCCGCACCTGCATCTCCTGCAGCAGCGGCAGCACCCGTAGCAGCTGCACCTGCGGCAGCACCTGCACCCGCAGCTCCCGTAAATCTTGCAGCAGGCGAAACAGTTGCATCTCCTATGCCCGGAAACATCCTCCGTGTAGAGGTAAATCAGGGCGATACAGTAAAGGCTGGACAGCTTCTTATTGTACTTGAGGCTATGAAGATGGAAAATGAAATCGTTGCTCCCAAGGACGGTACAGTAGTACAGGTAGTAACAAGCAAGGGTTCCGTTGTAGAGACAGGCGCTCCGCTGGTTGTTATAGCGTAAGGAGGGCGAAAAATGGATATTCTTGAAACCCTGAAGACCCTATGGAACGATTCGGGTTTTCACAGCTTCTTCGTTGACGGCGGATGGAAGAACCTCATCATGATTGTTATTTCATGCGTTCTTCTCTATCTTGGTATCAAGAAGCAGTTTGAGCCTCTTCTTCTCGTAGGTATCGCATTCGGCTGTCTGCTTGTAAATCTTTCATATTTCACTCCTGCATCGGCAGACGCTCTTTATCATCTCGACCTCTGGGACAATTTCCTTGACCATGATCATCCCGATTATCACAGCTACGGAGCAATTCTCCGTAACGGCGGACTTCTTGACATCCTTTACATAGGCGTAAAGGCAGGTGTATATCCGTCACTCATTTTCATGGGTATCGGTGCTATGACAGACTTTGGTCCGCTTATTTCGAATCCGAAGAGCCTTCTCCTCGGAGCTGCTGCACAGATGGGTGTATTCCTCGCATTCTTCGGTGCGGTATGTCTCGGATTTGACGGAAACGCAGCTGCTTCCATCGGTATCATCGGTGGTGCAGACGGTCCTACAGCAATCTTCCTTACATCAAAGCTGAAGCCTGAGCTTCTCGGACCTATTGCAATCGCAGCATACTCATATATGGCACTCATTCCTATGATTCAGCCTCCGATTATGAGACTTCTCACAACAGAGAAGGAGCGTAAGGTAAAGATGGAGCAGACAAGAGTTGTTTCAAAGACAGAAAAGATTATTTTCCCTATCATTGTAGCACTTTTTGTAATTCTTCTCCTTCCTTCAACAGCTCCCCTTATCGGATGCCTGATGCTTGGCAACCTCTGGAGAGAGTGCGGCGTTACAGAAAGACTTTCCGACACAGTTCAGAACGGACTCATGAACATTGTTACTGTATTCCTTGGTATTTCCGTAGGTGCAACAACAGTTGCTTCACGTTTCCTTTCACTTGAGACAATCAAGATTATACTTCTCGGACTTACAGCATTCTGCTTCTCAACAATCGGAGGACTTCTTGTAGGTAAGCTTATGTATAAGCTCACAGGTGGTAAAATCAATCCTCTTATCGGTTCTGCAGGCGTATCGGCAGTTCCTATGGCAGCACGTGTTGCTCAGACAGAAGGTCAGAAGGCAAATCCTTCAAACTTCCTTCTCATGCACGCTATGGGACCAAACGTTGCAGGCGTAATCGGTTCTGCAATTGCAGCAGGATTCCTTCTTGCAGTGTTCAAGTGATAACTGCAATACGGTAAAACAAATTTTAAGGAGACTCTTTTCGTAAGGGTCTCCTTTTTATTATTGCAAAAAAGGGGGACTGTACAAAACGAATCGGTCAGATTGTGTCGGAACGGGACGAATCTGCCGACTTGATAGATAATTAGATAAAAATCGAAAAAATGTTTTGTGCAATATGGAGAAATGTCGGGATTTTTGATTTTTCGTTGACAATTGTAAAAATAAGTATTATAATAAATACAGAGATATATATTGAGGTGTAGAATGAACAAAGAAAGGAAAAGAAAGTATAAAATACGCTACTTTAGAGTTGGCGCAGCTGTTTTCCTTTTAGTTCTGATATTTTTCGGAATAGCGCTCATAGTGTCATCATGCGGTGACGGCGATGGGAATAAGGTTCAGGTTGCTGTAATTACTGATACAACTACCGAATCTTTTTTGGCGACTTCTGAGAATATTACGGAAACAATCACAGAGGATACGGCGGCGTCTTTTGTCGTTTATCCAAAGAAATCATCTGAATCCGTGGAATTCAGTGAAGATTACGATGCGGTAAATGCAGTTCTGATGTGTGTTGAAGATAATGAAATAATAGCATACAGAGAGAACAGCACAAGAATGTATCCGGCTTCACTCACCAAGGTAATGTCCCTGATAGTTGCTGTAGAAAATATCAGTGACCTTTCGGATACCGTACTGATTACAAATGATATGGTAAGTCCGATGATAGCACAAAATGCTTCAAGGGCAGGATTTGTTCCCGGCGAAACTCCGACACTGAGAGATTTGCTGTATGGAATGATTTTGACCTCCGGTGCGGACGCCTCTCTGGCGGTCGCAGAATATGTATCGGGTTCCGAAGCCGCATTTGCAGAGTTAATGAATGCAAAGGCTGAGGAAATGGGACTCAGAGATACTCATTTCACAAATTGTACAGGACTTCATCACGAGAAGCATTACAGCACTGCCGATGATATGGCGCTTATTCTGGAGTACGCAATCCGGAACGATATCTGTAGAGCAGTATTGACTGAATATGAGTATAACTATCCACCGACACAGCTTAACCCGGAAGGACTGAAATTTACCAGTACATTGTTTGAACGTATGTACGGCGATGAAATGTCTGGCGTTCTGATAAAGGGCGGCAAAACAGGGTATACCGACGAGTCCGGAAACTGCATAGAATCATTTGCTGAAATAGGCGGAAAAACATATATCCTTGTACTTTGCGGTGGAACAACCAAGTGGAACAATATTTACAACACCCTTAGTGCGTACAGCGTATATTGCGCAAAAGGAGAACCTTATAGTCCTCTGAATCATTAACAATGAAAACCCGGCATAGTATGCCTTAAAAAAGAAAAAAAGAAAAAGAAACGGAAATAATTCCGAAAAAAAGTAGAACAAAACAGTCCGGAGGATAATAAAAAATGGCTAAAAGGCACCTGAGAAAGGGTAGGGTAGTACTTGCCATGGCAGCTGTTTCTCTCGCTATAATGGGAGCAGACCATGTAAGACGTGACCTTTTTCAGCCTGAAGCAAACACAAGCATAGTTGTAAGCGGTACTTTCAAGGAGCAGTCTGCTCCCGCAAAGGATACAGGGGACGCACAGATCCTTGGTAATCCCGTAAGTAATACTACCGAGTTTACAGGTATGCAGAATGTTGGCTTCTCTGAAACAACCTTGTCGTCGTCAGCACTTTCAACAGGCAATCTTGCTTTTATTGACAGTGTTCACCCGGTAGGTGAGGCTGACCATTCTGAAATGGTTAACCTGATGGACGCAAAAAATGAATTCTATACTCTTGTAGACGATACTGTCATGCTTAACGAGGAAGCAGCTGATGCGCTTAACTCGATGATGGCAGATTATACAGCAGCAACAGGTCTTGTTGACTTTATAGTTTATGGTACAACCAAAACATATACAGGACCGGATTCGTTCTGCCCTGAAAAATTTCCTGAATCCGTTACGGGAAACACCGTCGATTTTGCAATAAACGGATATGCATCTGTTCTTCCATACGACGGACGTGATGAAGAAGGATGGGTAGTAGATAACTGTGAAAAATACGGATTTATTGTACGTTATCCTCAGGGAAAGGAAAACGTAACGGGACACGAATATTGTCCATGGCATCTGAGATACGTGGGCAAGGTACATGCTGCGATAATGGCGGAGAAGAATCTCTGCTTTGACGAGTATATTAAATTTCTGAAAGATTTTACTTATAATAAGCCTTTTAAATACAGCATAAACGAGGTTAATTATGAGATTTACAGTGCACCTTCAACAGGTGAACTGACGACTGTGATGATCCCTGTATCCGGAAATTATGATATTTCGGGTGATAATATGGGAAGTTTTATCATTACGGCAATTAAAGATTAATGGTTTGACGTTAAACTTCGGAATTACAGGAGCAGTGTGCACAACTGCTCCTTTTTTATATGAATAGCACAGCAGACTGCTTCATATTATATTATGAGGTGAGAGAAATGAGAAGAAAAATGCTGTGCGGGATGATGATTATAATTATCGGGATAATTTCCGTGACTTTTATTTCGGCAGACGATTCTGATGACGGAAAAATTCCGTCAGCCTATGTTCTTATGGAGGCTGATACCGGAACTGTGCTTGAGGAGAATTATGCCGATAAGGAGCTTAATGCAGGCTATCTCGGAAAGCTTATGTCGCTTCTTCTCATTGCTGAAGACATTGAAAAAGGCGAGTATGCACTTGATACGGAACTGACTGCTTCTCATAACGTAACAGGAACGAGAGGTGCAGTTGTGTGGCTTCAGGCAGGGGATAAGATGACGGTCGATGAACTTCTGAAAAGCGTAATTATCGGAAATGCCAACGACGCAATGACTGTTCTTGCAGAGAAATCCGAGGGAAGTGTCGAAGCATTTACAATGCGTATGAATGCGGCTGCTTTCGACCTCGGACTGCGTAACTCAGCATTTTATTCACCGTATGGTTTTTACGATGAGCGAGAGCATACAACGGCTCGTGAGATGGCACTTATATGTGCGAAGCTGTCAGGATATGATTTTCTGACTCCGTATTTTTCGACGTGGCGTGATTTCGTGAAGGATGGAGCCGTGGAACTTGTAAATGAAAATACACTTTCAAGGACGTTTGAACCTCATATAGGTTTCAAGGCGGCTCACTCTGATGAGTCCAGATATTGCATTGCTGAGGGAGTACGTTCTGATTCTGGAGCGTTATATGTTGCGGTAATTCTGGGTGCACAGGACGAGGATACGTCCTTTTCATCGGCTAAGAAGTTATGCAGAAAGGGGCTCAGTGACTATAAGGTTACTGTAACGATGTTTCCCGATGAGATGCTGATGCCTGTCAGAGTCAGGAACGGCAAGGATTTTGCGGTTCCGATAGCAATTGCGCAGCAGGGGACGCTGGTTATACCCAAGAATTCGGGTGAACTCAAAACAGTGACGGTGCTTCCCGATTATCTTGAAGCACCTGTAGAAAAGGGACAGAAAATCGGTTCTGCGGCATTTTATAACGGAAAGAATCTTGTGTACGAAGGGGATATAGTTGCTTCGGAATCTGTAGAGAAACTTGATTACGGATTTGTTTTGAGCAAAATGTTGTGTGAGTTGGCAAAATAAAGTGTTGAAATTGTTGCTAATATACAAATATAAGCTAATTTTGCCAAAGGTACTTGAAAAAATCCTCAAAATATTGTATTATTATAGTTGGTAAATTATATATGTACGGGAATCCCGTACAGATGGAGGTATTTTTCATGTCATTAAAACTTAACGCCAAATACCTGAAGGATTTCATTAATGCTGACGAAATGACAGGCATTAAAGCACAGGTTGAAGCCGCTGCTGCTTCGCTTCACAATAAAACAGGTCTTGGAAACGATTTCTTAGGCTGGGTAGACCTTCCCACTGACTATGACAAGGAAGAATTCGCAAGAATCAAGGCTGCTGCCGAGAAAATCAAGAAGAATTCAGATATCCTTATCGTAATTGGTATTGGTGGTTCATACCTTGGTGCAAGAGCTGCTATCGAGCTTCTGAAGTCGCCTCTTTACAATAATATCAAGAAGGATACACCCGACATCTACTATGTCGGAAACAGCATAAATCCTACATACCTCAATGAGATTATCGGTCTCTGCAAGGACAAGGATTTCTCTGTAAACGTAATTTCAAAGTCAGGTACAACAACTGAGCCTGCTCTTGCTTTCAGAATCTTCAAGAAAATGGTTGAGGATAAGTACGGCAAGGATGAGGCTAAGAACAGAATTTTCGCTACAACTGACAAGGCTCGCGGAACTCTCAAGAATCTTTCCGATGCTGAGGGATATGAGACATTCGTTATTCCCGATGACGTAGGAGGACGTTTCTCCGTTCTTACAGCAGTTGGTCTTCTTCCCATTGCTGTTGCAGGATGCGACATCGACGCTCTTATGAAGGGTGCAGCAAAGGCTCAGGCTGATTTCTGTGCTGATTTCGACAATAACGACTGCTATAAGTACGCAGCTCTCAGAAACATTCTTTACAGAAAGGGCAAGTCTGTGGAAATGCTCGTTTCCTATGACCCCAGCTTTGTAATGATGTCTGAGTGGTACAAGCAGCTCTTCGGTGAGAGTGAGGGTAAGGACAATAAGGGTATTTTCCCGTCATCCGCTGTTTTCTCAACAGACCTCCACTCAATGGGTCAGTACATTCAGGACGGCGCAAGAATCCTCTTTGAGACAGTTGTTGACATCAAGAACCCAAAGACAGATCTCTTCCTTGAGG
Organism: Ruminococcus sp.; assembly: GCA_015066935.1. GTDB lineage: Bacteria > Bacillota > Clostridia > Oscillospirales > Ruminococcaceae > Ruminococcus. The sequence continues at coordinate 99,241 of SVNK01000002.1, forward strand.
CTGATGAGGAGAACCTTGACGGTCTTAACTTCCTTACAAACCAGAATATGTCAGTAGTAAACAGAAAGGCTCTTGAGGGTACAATTCTTGCTCATACAGAGGGCGGAGTTCCCAACATCATTCTTGAGCTTGAAGATACAACAGAGGAAAGCGTCGGCTATATGATTTACTTCTTCGAGAAGGCTTGTGCAATTTCAGGCTATGTTCTCGGTGTAAATCCTTTCAACCAGCCCGGCGTTGAAAGCTACAAGTCAAACATGTTTGCACTTCTCGGCAAGCCCGGATATGAAGGTGCAAAGGCAGCTCTTGAGGCTAAGCTCGGCTAATTACCGCAGCTTCCACAATAAATAACACAAAATATTCACACTGCCGCAAGGCAATGGAAGGAGTAAATTATGATTAAACTTATTATCGGTAAAAAGGGTACAGGAAAAACCAAGATTCTCATCGACCAGATCAATGATGCTGTAAAGTCAACAAATGGAAACATTGTCTGCATCGAGAAGGGTGACAATATCAGACGTTCCATCAGCTTCAGAGTAAGATGGTGCGATTCCGAGAGCTTCTGCATCGAGGGATTTGACGCATTCTACGGTTTCGTAGCAGGTATGCTCGCCGGCAACTTCGACATCAAGGACATCTTCGTTGACGGTATCCTCAAGATCGGCGGCCGTGATTACGAGGCACTCGGTGCAATGCTCGAAAAGCTGGACAAGCTCACTGTTGACGATACAACTGTTGTATTCACAGTTTCTGCAGACGCTGAAGAGCTTCCTGAGAGCGTAAAGCAGTTTATCAAGTAATTTCCTAAAAAAATAAGGTTTTTTCAGCCTGACTATTGACATCTTATGTCAATTGGTGTATAATATAATTTGTGGTGCTCTGAAGGATTTTAATATGAAGATAAATTTAAAACAGATTTTTAATATAACCGGAGAATCAAAGGATATTGAGTATTCCATTCCGGCGGAGGAGCTTTCCGATATTCACGGATACAGCTTCGCTTCAACGGTTGATGTTAAGGGCAGAGTATATAACAGGGCAGATGTTGTCTACCTTGATTATTCTGTAAGTTTCACTCTTGACCTTACCTGTGACAGGTGTCTGAAAGAGTTTGAAAACACTTATCATTTTGATTTCAGTCATATTGTAGTTCCTTCTGTCAGCAGCGATAACGACGAATACATCGTTGCCGAGGGTGAGAGCATTGAACTGAATGATATTGCTGTAACGGATCTTCTGCTCCGTCTGCCGACAAAGATACTCTGCAAGGAAGATTGCAGGGGACTGTGTATGGTATGCGGATGTGACCTGAATGAATCCGAATGCAATTGTCTGAAATAAGTGAGCTATTGCTCCATTTGAAGGAGGTGCCAGAATGGCTGTACCAAAGAGAAAAACTTCCAAGGCAAGACGTGATAAGAGACGTTCTGCTGTATGGAAGCTTGAAGCACCCGCAATGTCTAAGTGCGATAACTGCGGCGCAATTAAGGCTCCGCACAGAGTTTGCAAGAACTGCGGTTTCTATAAGGGCGTTGAGGTTCTTAAAATGGACGCTGAGTAATTCAGCTGAACACGTTCAATGAGAAGGAGAGGAGAGTATTTCTTCTCTCCTTTTTGCAATAAACCCATTAGTAATTCTGAATACACAGAGGATGGTATGGTAAGAATAAAGAATGTTATCCCGGATTCGCCTGCATATTGCTGCGGAGCTGAAAAAGGCGATATACTGAAGAAAATCAACGGACATGATATTGCGGATGTTCTTGATTATATGTATTATGCTGCGGAGAACAATGTTGTTCTTGAGCTTGAAAGAGATGGCAGCGAGCTTGTTATGACAGCTGAAAAGGACGAGTACGACGACCTCGGACTGGAATTTGATACTTTTCTTATGGACAGTAAACGCTCGTGCTGTAATAAGTGTGTATTCTGCTTTATAGACCAGATGCCTCCGGGAATGAGAGAGACGCTCTACTTCAAGGACGACGATGCACGACTTTCATTTCTTCAGGGAAATTACGTTACGCTTACAAATCTTGAGCAGTCCGACATTGACCGTATCATAAAAATGAAGCTGAATATCAATGTTTCGGTACATACAACCAACCCTGAGCTTCGTGTGAAAATGATGAATAATCGTTTTGCGGGGGAGAAGCTTAAGTACATCCGTCAGCTTGCGGAAGCGGGAATACAGATGAATTGCCAGATTGTCTGCTGTCCGGGACTCAACGACGGAGCAGAGCTTCACAGAACTCTCAGTGACTTGTACGGACTCATGCCGAATATTTCGAGTCTTGCTGTTGTTCCCGTAGGACTTTCAAAATACCGTGAAGGTCTGTATCCTCTCACACCGTTTGATAAGGAGACTGCCTCTGCTGCTATAGATATTATAGAGAAGTTTCAGAAGCAAGCTTATGAAGAATACGGAAGAAGGACATTTTTTCCATCTGATGAGCTGTATCTGCTTGCGGAGAGGGATATTCCGTCTGCTGAGAATTATGAGGAATATCCACAGTATGAAAACGGCGTAGGAATGCTGCGTTCACTTATTGACGAGTTTTCATCAGCTCTTGAGGATGCTGAGTGGCAAGGCGGAGAGCGTCATGTATCAATTGCGACGGGCTATCTTGCATATGATACATTGAAAAAGCTTGCAGAAATGGCTGAAAAGCGTTTTCCCAAGCTGAAATGTGGTGTCTGCCGTATACGCAATGACTTTTTCGGCGATACCATTACCGTAACGGGACTTATCACCGCAAGGGATCTGATTTCACAGCTTAGTGATAAATCTCTCGGAAGTGAGCTGCTTATTTCATCGTCGATGCTCAGAAGCTGTTCGGAGGTGTTCCTTGACGACCTAACAGTAAATGACGTTGAGGAGTCGCTGAAAACAGTGGTCAGAGCAGTAGGAAACGATGGGTATGAACTGCTTGACGCAATAATGGGAACAGGATGCTGAAAGTTTCATGTGAAACAATATAGCTGAAATATATAAATAATTGACATATTATTTGTAGAATATTAACGAATGAAAGGAGAGTGCAAAATGTCAACACCAATAGTAGCGGTTGTAGGACGTCCGAATGTCGGAAAGTCTACCCTTTTCAATAAGCTTATAGGACAGAGACTTTCGATAGTTGAGGATACTCCCGGCGTAACACGTGACCGTATTTATTCAAAATGCGAATGGCGTGATAAGGAGTTTATGGTTGTTGATACGGGAGGTATCGAGCCTGACAGCAATGATGTGATTTTGTCACAGATGAGAAGGCAGTCAGAGCTTGCAATTGAAAAAGCGGACGTTATAGTTTTTGTTACAGACATCAGATGCGGAGTAACCGCTGATGACTATGCAGTTGCACAGATGCTTCTGAAAAGCGGAAAGCCTGTAGTGCTTGCTGTAAACAAATGTGATACTCTTGGCGAACCTCCGATGGAACTTTACGAGTTCTATAATCTTGGACTTGGAGAGCCGTTTCCTGTTTCTTCTCTGCATGGTCACGGAACGGGCGACATGCTTGATGCAGTCTATGGGTATCTTCCCGATTCCGACGAGGAGAAGTATGACGAAGATTATATAAAGGTTGCGGTAATCGGCAAGCCGAATGCAGGAAAGTCCTCGCTCATCAACAAGATTTCGGGAGAGGAACGAGTAATTGTTTCCGATATTGCGGGAACTACACGTGATTCAACGGATACCGTGGTTGAAAATGAGTACGGAAAATTCGTATTCATAGATACGGCAGGAATCAGAAAAAAATCGAAGGTGACCGAAAAAATCGAGCATTACAGCGTCCTGAGAGCATATATGGCAGTGGACCGTGCAGATGTGTGTGTAATAATGCTTGATGCTGCGGAAGGCTTTACGGAACAGGACTCAAAGGTTGCAGGATATGCACATGAACAGGGAAAAGCGTGCGTTGTGGCAGTGAACAAATGGGACCTCGTTGAAAAAGACGACAAGACCATGAGTGAGTACCGCAAGAAGCTTGAAAATGATTTCAGTTTCATGTCATATGTACCGTTCGTGTTCATTTCGGCAAAAACAGGACAGCGAATCAATAAGCTTTACGAGCTTATAAAGTACACATTTGAGCAGAACAGTATGCGTATATCAACAGGAATGCTCAATGACGTTCTTGCATATGCTACAACAAGAGTGCAGCCGCCTTCCGATAAGGGACGCAGGCTGAAGATTTACTACATGACACAGCCCTCTACAAAACCGCCTACGTTTGTTACATTTGTAAACAGGGCAGATCTTTTCCATTTTTCATACAGAAGATACATTGAAAACCAGATACGATCAACATTCGGACTTGAGGGAACTCCTGTTCGCTTTATAGTCCGTGAAAGAGGAGGCAATGACAAGTAATGAAACTATTAATTTCAGTTATTATTGCTGCGGCACTCGGTTATTTTCTCGGCAGCTGCAATTTCTCTATAATTTCGGTAAAACTAATAAAGGGCAGAGACATCCGCAACATGGGAAGCAGAAATGCAGGACTTACAAACACACTTCGCTGTGCCGGAAAGACCTGTGCTCTGATCACTCTTCTCGGCGATATACTTAAAGGAATCGTTGCGGTAGCCCTCTCACGTGGCTTCTGCGGACTCATAAATGCGGGTCTTGATCCCGGAAACGATACTCATTACATCGGCTATATTGCAGGACTTTTTGCAATTATCGGACACGTATTCCCGATTTACTACGGTTTCAAGGGTGGAAAGGGTGTACTTGTAGGAGTATCCACATTTCTTATTGTTGACATAAAGGTTTTCATTGCACTCATTGCAATATTTGCTGTAATTCTGGCAATAACAAAGTATGTATCGCTTGCTTCGATTATAGCAACAGCATATTGTCCGATTGCGACGCTTCTTATGTCATGGATAGTGAACGACAACAGCTTCGGACGCAGTTTTCTTTATATGATTCTGTCGATTCCGATGTCAGGCATCATAATCTGGATGCATCGTACTAACATTGAGCGTCTTATGGCAGGAACGGAAAACAAGTTCTCATTCAATACAGTGGATATGTCGGAGAAGTAATCCACTCAGAGAATGAAAGGAGAGAACAGATGGCAAATATAGTTATACTTGGTTCGGGAGGATTCGGACTCAGTCTTGCGATAATGGCTGAGAACAGCGGAAAGCATAATGTTACGGTGTGGTCGAAATTCCAGTCAGAAATTGATGAAATCAGGGCACACGGCGAGCATATCCAGAAACTTCCCGGAGTACCGGTATCGGAAAAGATAGTCATGACGAGTGACATATCATGTGTCAAGGGTTGTGACATGGTAATTTTCGGAATTCCTTCATCATTTCTGAGAGATGTAGCGAAGCTTGCTGCACCTTACATTGATGAAAAAATGGTTGTTGTCAATACAGGCAAGGGACTTGAGGAAGGCAGTCTGAAGCTTCTCAGTGAAGTTCTTTCCGAGGAGATAAAAAGTGACAAAATAGTCGTACTTTCGGGACCTTCTCACGCTGAGGAGGTTGCAAGGTGTATTCCTACCGCCATAGTAGCAGCGTCATCCAATAAGGAGGCTGCTAAGTACGTCCAGACAGAGCTTGGTACAGGAACAATGAGAATCTACCTCAACGACGACGTTGTCGGCTGTGAAATGGGTGGAGCACTGAAAAATATCATTGCACTCTGCGCAGGAATCTGTGACGGACTTGGTTACGGTGATAATACAAAGGCAGCTCTTATGACAAGAGGAATCCATGAAATAGCCCTTCTCGGAGCTGCCGCAGGTGCAAAGAGGTCCACATTCACGGGTCTTACGGGAATAGGCGACCTTATTGTTACATGCACAAGTATGCACAGCCGCAACAGACGTGCAGGTATACTGATCGGACAGGGAGTTTCTCCCGATGAAGCGGTAAAGAGAGTGGGCACAGTCGAGGGATATTTCTGCTGTAAGGCAGCATATAATTTATCAAAGCGTCTTGGAGTAGAAATGCCGATAACAGAGCAGCTTAATGAGGTGCTTTTCAATGGCGGCGATATCCGCAAGGCACTTGGAGTCCTGATGAACCGTCCGTTGGTATACGAGGAGGTATGATTTTACCATGATGAAGCTTATTGAATACAGAGGGCACATAAGAAATTACCGTGAGCTGTGCAGTGAACTTGATATTGACAGTACACTCAGCCGTGAACAGCGTGAGTCAGAAATCATCACAAAGGGATATGAAAAATGGGGGAGTGCTCTTCCCGATAAATTATACGGAATGTTTGCTTTCTGTATCAGTGACACGGAAAATGACGAAATATTCTGTGCCCGTGACCATTTCGGCACAAAGCCCTTTTATTACTATATTACCGAATCGGGAAAGCTTCTGTGCGGAACGATGATACGTGGTATTATGGAACAGGAAGGCTTCGTCAAGGAGCTTAATACCGATATGCTTCAGATATATATGTCACTCACCTATGTTGGAGGGGAGGACACCTTTTTCAAGGGCGTAAAGAAGCTGATGCCGGGCTGTTATATGAAATTTGCAGACGGCAGAGCTGAAATCACACGTTACTGGACTCCCACATTCAATCCTGACAACAGCAGGAGTCTTGAGGAATGGGGTGATGAAATCCATTCACTGACACGTCAGATTATGACAGAAGTTAAGGACGACGATGAAACTGCTGAATCGTTTTTGTCAGGCGGAGTTGATTCATCTTACGTACTTGCGATGTCTGACGCAGAGGTGAGTAACTCGTGCGGATACGACGACGAGCGTTTCGACGAATCAGGAATGGCAAAGCAGACTGCGGACCTTCTCGGCAGAAAGAATAACCGCTGTGTGATTACTCCCGAAGCATATTTTGAAGCGGTGCCTTACGTAATGTACAACATGGAACAGCCACTCGGAGACGCTTCAGCAATTGCGTTTGCGGTTGCGTGCAGAGAGACGGCAAAGCACACAAAGCTTTGCTATTCTGGAGAGGGTGCCGATGAGTTCTTCGGCGGATACAATATGTACCGCAATGCAGAGCGTTACGGCGAGAATCTCAGAACTTTCTATGTCGGCAATACGAACATCATGAAAGAGGATGAGAAGAAGCGTATTCTTGCAAGTTATAACGATGAAGTGCTTCCGATAAATATTGCAAAGCACATCTACGAGGAGACAGAGGGACTTGACCCGCTTTCAATAATGTCTGACGTAGATATTCAGATATGGCTTGAGGGAGACATTTACCTCAATGTAGACAAGATGAGCGAGGCGGCAGGACTTGAAATACGTATGCCGCTTACAGACAGACGTATGTTTGACATTGCATCACGAATGCCGTCATGCTACAAGGTCAATGATGAAACGAATAAAGTTGCGTTAAGAACAGCGGCAGCGAAGGTTCTTCCTGAGGAAATAGCATTCCGCAAGAAGCTCGGATTCATAGTACCGATACGCATCTGGCTTGCTGACGAGCGCTATAACAGCGATGTCAGAGCCAAATTCAGCAGTGATATTGCTGCAAAGTTCTTCAACATGGATGAAATCAATGCGATTTTTGAGGAATATATCGGCGGCAATTCCGACAACTGGCGCAAGGTCTGGACGATTTACACATTCCTTGTGTGGTATGAGGAATACTTCGTTAAAAGATAAAAACAACAGAGGCTCCGCCTTAGGAGTGGTGTCCGTACAGAAGTATATATGTTTATTATTGAGGAAAACCCTTTTGAAAAAGGGTTGTTCCTCAAACTCCTTTCCTAAAACTTTCAGTATGAAATTTCAGCCCTATAGGGTGTATCCTGAACGAATGAAACTTTGCGGTTTTATCAGGATTTATACACCCTATAGGGCTGAAATTTGTATTAAAAGTCTTTGGAAGGGGGTTCGGGGGAGAACCTTTCCTCAGAAAGGTTTCACCCGATATATGCATATAATACTTCTATATGGTCATCGCTCTGAAGTAAAGCCTCTGTTTTTGTAATATTATAATGTAAGCTGATTTGTGTCACCGAGCTCCTTGGCAGGCTTACCTGCGGCAGGAACGCTCTTGGAACGGTATTTTTCGAGTTCGGGGAGAGCTTCGGTAGAGATAATTTCAGCAGAAGCAAGGAGTGCATTTTTTCTGAGGTTCATAACCTGAACACCCTGAGAGTCTCTCGTAGACTTGGGGAGAATCATTCCTGTATTGAATACAAGAGCATGACCGCTTGTACTTCTGAGGAGGATATTGACGTCCTCAGCAACGAAAACAGCTGAAACAAGAGGTGATTTATCCGAGTAGGCCTTAGCGAGCTTTTTGCGGTTTGTTTTAGTTGCATACGACTGCATAGGAACCTTTGCAGCTTTACCGTTTTCGAAGAAGAAAATTATATAACCGCTGTAGTCGGTGGTTGGGACGAGGGTCTTCAGGTTTTCGCCTTCATCGAAAGAGAGTTTTGCGGGAATATAATCACCCATGAGACTTGCCTTGGTGTCATCGAAAGCACTTGCTTTTGATTTATAAGCCTGAGCGTTATCAGAGAAGAAAACGAGTTCAGTCTTGTTGGTAGCTTCGAAGCTCTGGCGGATGAAATCGCCCTCTTTGAGCTTATGCTCGCTGCTCATTCTGAGCGACTGCGGAGTAATTTTCTTGAAGTATCCGCTGTCTGAAACGAAGATATTAACGGGGTAATCGGGAGTATCGTCGATATTTTCTTCGGTATCCTCATCAGTCTGGTAGTAGAAGAGAGTTTTTCTGGGCTGAGCGTAGTTCTTGATCACGTTACGAAGCTCATCGACAATAATCTTGCGGATTTTCTTCTTGTCACGGAGAATCTCCTCCATTTCCTCAATATCCTTTTTGAGCTGATCGACCTCCTCGATACGGCGGAGGATGTACTGCTTATTGATATTTCTCAGTTTGATTTCGGCAACATATTCAGCCTGAATCTCGTCGATTCCGAAGCCTATCATGAGGTTGGGAACAACATCGGATTCAATTTCCGTTTCACGTATAATTTTGATTGCCTTATCAATGTCGAGGAGAATTTTTGAGAGAGCTTCAAGGAGATGGAGCTTTTCTTTTTTCTTCTGCAAATCGAAGTAAGTACGTCTCTGGATACATTCCTCACGGAAAGCGGTCCATTCCAAGAGGATTTCACGGACTCCCATGACTTTCGGAGTACCTGCAATAAGCACATTGAAGTTGCAGGGGTAGCTGTCCTGAAGGGGAGTGAGTCTGAACAGCTTCTGCATGAGTTTATCGGGATCGGTACCACGTTTGAGGTCTATGGCGATTTTAAGACCGTCGATGTCTGTTTCATCACGGATATAAGAAATCTCACGGATTTTGCCCTGTTTTACGAGGTCGATAATTTTCTCGATGATAGCTTCAACGGTTGTTGTATATGGAATCTGCGTGATTTCAAGGCAGTTTGCGGACTTATCATAGGTATACTTGGAACGCACCTTAATACTTCCACGTCCTGTTTCGTACACTTTGTTAAGCTCGTCTTCGTTGTAGAGGATGAGGCCGCCTCCGGGGAAATCGGGACCCTTGAGGGTACTGAGAATATCGTGCTGAGGATTTTTCATGAGAGCGATAGTCGTCTCGCAGACTTCTTCGAGGTTGAACGGACAGACATTGCTTGCCATTGAAACAGCAATACCGGTATTTGAATTTACGAGAACTGTAGGGAAAGTTGCGGGTAGGAGGGTAGGCTCCTGCATGGTATTGTCGTAGTTGGGGACGAAATCGACAGTTTCCTTGTCGATGTCACGAAAGAGTTCGGTACAGATTTTTTCGAGCTTGACTTCGGTATAACGTGGAGCAGCAAAGTGCATTTTGCTTGAATACTGTTTACCGAAGTTTCCCTTTGAGTCGATGTAAGGGTGGAGAAGGGCTTCGTTGCCGCGAGTAAGGCGGACGAGAGTTTCATATATAGCCTGATCGCCGTGAGGATTGAGCTTCATTGTTTCACCGACTACATTAGCGGACTTGGAGCGTTCCTTGTCGGGATTCAGCAGACCACGCTTGTACATCATATAGAGAAGCTTTCTGTGTGACGGTTTAAAGCCGTCGATTTCGGGGAGCGCACGTGAAATGATAACGCTCATGGCATAGGGCATATAATTCTTTTTGAGGGTGTCGGTAATTTTTTCATTTACCACACTGCCCGAGCCTTCGATATAAGCTTCGTGCTTATAGGCAGATTTTTTAGAGGAGGGTTCTTTTTTTCTTGGCATTTTATCAAAAACTCCTTTAATCTAAGTGTTTTGTCATAATGTCATAGCAGAGGAAATCTCCGTCTGCACATTTAATCGTATGGAATTCCACAGGTGTGTAGCCGTATTTAAGATAAATACTTTTTGCGGAAAGTGATGCTGAAAGACTGATTGTGTCATATTTTTGAAAGATATAACTTTCCGCAAATTTCATCAGTTCCGAGCCGAAGCCAAGTCCCTGATACTGAGGAAGTACAAACAGTCTGTTTATTTCGTTGCCGTTAAGAGTGACAGTACCCACTGGAACGTTTTCTGAATTGCAGCAGAGGTAGACGCAGTTTTCTGCAATATCACGGCATATGGCAGCGTCGTTATGGTGAGCGAGGAAGAATTCAACCGCACCTTTGGGGTAATAGTGTACATATATTTCCCTGATTGTATTGTGGGTGATATTTCTTACTGTTCCGATGTCGGAATTCTTGGCTGGTGTAATCATATTTCACCTCGTTTATAGTTGTAATCTGAATACTGAACAGCGATTCTGTTTTCGGGATTCTTATCAAAGGTATAAAGAGTAAGAATAAAAATAAATTCAAGCGGCTTCATAATAATATACGTTAAATCAGCACGGCTTTTCGTAGTTATATGACGAGAAACGGGATAACCGTATTTGTCATAAATATCTCTGACAAATTTGTGGAAGTGCGGAAGTTTTTCTTTTATCATGTCCTCAAAGGCATTGGCAGCAAGAAGCTGTCGGTTGACAATTATTCGTTCACCCAGTCTGTTTCCATATCTCAGGGGCTTAACAATTTTTTTATGACCTCTTGCAGCAACAGTACAAAGATAATGTCCCTTGTATTCTATAGGTGGTGGGGGAGTCTGTGTGGAAAAAGTCCAATCGGCAGTCATGGTAAAAGCCTTGATAAATCCATCAGGTCCCTGACCTATGAGGATAAATAAGATTTCCAGCAAACCTGCGGCAGGGAAAATAAGAAGAAAGCTGAATGCAGTCATACCGGAGATTTTTGAAATGAGCTTATGGAGCTTTTCGGCGGCTTTGTTTCTGAACTGGGTATTACGTTCATTTGCCAGTCTAACGTGCTCGGTAATGTGAAAGTGAATACGTCTCACAGCAATAATAAGAACGTTGAAGAAGTACAGTGTTATACAGAAAGTGATTTTAAGCTGAATTAGGATAAAAGCCAGACAAACAAGACCAATCATCGTAAATGCGATAGAAGCGGCAGAGATAAGCGGCGAAAGCTTTTCAGGCTTGCAAACACAGAGTATAATGAGTGCCACATAGAAAAAGAGCATAATCAACACAAGAGTTTTGCCGTATTGAGTATGAAAAGGTGAATGGAGATGTCCCACATAAACAGACTTGTCGTAGTCTACAGTCATTATATCAGCGGAAACGCCGATAATCAGGTAAGAGCACAGAAGCCCGAAAAGCAGAGTAACCACATCAAGCAAAGCAGTCCCCATGGGCTTGCTTTCAAAGCGTGCAAGGTCGTTATCGGGCAGAGCATCTTCAGTGGGTTGAAAATCAAGAGAGACCGATTCTTTCAGAGCAGCCCTTATGGTAGTTTCCTCAGCTTTTTCGGGAGTTTTATTTCTGCGGAAGGCAGAGTCCTTGCCGAAAGTAACTTTAAGATTTCTCGCAGTAAGATAAATAGGTAAACCAATGAATAAAGCAAGAAAAACCGTAGTAAACAGCATATCCATAAGGCTTTCTCCTTTTTCAGCTTATGTCGGCGAGTTCAAGGTAATCGCTGCCGTACTGAGAGATATAGTCCTTACGCCCCTGAAGGTCGTCACCGAGAAGCATTTCGAAAACCTCGGCAGACTCTGTAATATCGTCGGCAGTAACTTTAATAAGACGGCGTGTATCGGGGTTCATAGTGGTGAGCGACATCATATCGGGTTCGTTTTCACCGAGACCCTTTGAACGCTGGATAGTATGTTTTTTATCGCCGATAATTTCGAGGATACGCTGTTTTTCCTGTTCTGTATAGGCGAAGTAGGTTTTATCTTTTGTATTGATTTCGAAAAGTGGAGACTCTGCAATATAAACGTAACCCTGTTCAATGAGAGTGGGAGTAAGTCTGTAGAGCATAGTCAGGATAAGAGTTCTTATCTGGAATCCGTCAACATCGGCATCGGTACAGATGACGATTTTACTCCAGCGGAAGTTGTCGATATTGAAGGTGGAAAGCTCCTTGTTGGCTTTTGTAGTGACCTCGACTCCGCATCCGAGGACCTTGAGGAGGTCAGTAATGATTTCGCTTTTGAAGATTTTGGAATATTCGGCTTTAAGGCAGTTGAGAATTTTACCACGGACAGGGATAATAGCCTGAAATTCGGAGTTTCTTGCGAGTTTTACGGAACCGAGAGCCGAATCACCCTCCACGATATATATTTCACGTCTTGAGACGTCCTTTGTACGGCAGTCAACGAACTTTTCAACCATATTAGCGAGGTCGATAGTACCCGAAAGTTTTTTCTTCATATTAAGACGGGTCTTTTCGGCATTTTCACGGCTTCTCTTGTTGAGGAGGACCTGTTCAGCGATTTTGTGAGCTTCGTCGGGATTCTCAATGAAGTAGACTTCGAGCTGATGCTTGAGGAACTCGGTCATAGCTTCGTAGATAAATTTATTAGTGATAGCTTTTTTTGTCTGGTTTTCGTAGGAGGTCTGGGTTGAGAAGGAGGACGAAACAAGTACAAGACACTCTTCAACGTCATTGAAAGTAATTTTAGCTTCGTTTTTGAGGTAGCCGTTATTCTGTTTGAGGTAAGCGTCGATCTGCGAGACAAAGGCTTGTTTTACGGCACGTTCCGGAGAACCGCCATGTTCGAGAAAGCTTGAATTGTGGTAGTACTCAATCTGCTTGATTTTATTGGAGAACGTAACAGCAACGTCAAGTTTCACCTTGTATTCGGGCTTGTCCTCACGGTCACGGCCACGTTTTTCGGCAGACCAGTGCTGAATGGAGGTAAGCGATTTATCCTGAACTATCTCAGTAACGTAGTCTGTGATACCGTTTTCGTAGAAGAATTCGGTTTCATTGAAGCCGCCCGCCTCGTTTTCAGCACGGAAAACAAATAGAATTCCGGGATTTACAACGGCCTGACGCTTGAGAATATCATGGAAGTAATCGATAGAAACGTCGATATCGGTAAAGACTTCGAGGTCGGGACGCCAGCGTGTTTTTGTACCTGTCTGTTTCTTTTTGCAGGGGTCTTTTTTCAGACCGCCGACATTTTCGCCCTTTTCAAAGTGCAGACCGTATCTGAAGCCGTCACGGATAACCTCAACGTCCATATATTCGGATGAGAACTGTGTGGCACAAAGACCGAGTCCGTTCAGACCGAGTGAATACTCATATGATTCGGATGAATCGTCGTATTTACCGCCGGCGTAAAGCTCACAGTAGACAAGCTCCCAGTTATAGCGCTGTTCATTGTTATTGAAATCAACGGGACAGCCACGGCCGAAGTCCTCAACTTCAATATCGTTATTTCTGTAATAGGTGACGATGATTTTATTACCGTAGCCTTCACGGGCTTCGTCGATGGAGTTTGAAATTACCTCAAAAATTGAGTGTTCGCAGCCGTCAAGACCGTCGGAGCCGAAAATAACGGCAGGGCGTTTTCTTACTTTGTCAGCACCCTTCAGCATAGTAATACTATCGTTTCCGTAATCCTTCTTTTTTGCCATTCTGTACATCCTTTCTTATAAAAGTACATTCAATAATATAATAGCATATTTTTGGAAATTTGGCAAGGAAAATTTTCAGATGCGATAAGAAATGCTCCCGACAGACAATCGGGAGCATTCTGCAATTCAAGATAAAGAGAAGTTATATATTCTCGTTTTTGAGAGCATCAATGGGGTTATCCTTTCTGATACGGCTCATTGCATAGAGCATTGTGGAGAATACGACAAGGAATATGCTGCACACTGAGATAATGATTGCATTCCACGGAAGGGTAAAAGCGGTGTCGTACACATTTCCGAAGGACTTATGAATAAGCCAGCACACTGCACCTGAAACAGGGAGTCCGTAAACAAGAGCTTTCAAGCCATAAATAATGCACTCAAAGTTCAGCATTTTCCATATGCCTTTATTAGTCATTCCGACTGACCTGAGCATTGCAAATTCACGCTTGCGGAGCGAAACGTTTGTGGAAATCGTATTGAACACGTTTGCCGCAGCTATAAGTGAAATAAGCACAATGAATCCATACGCAAATACCTTGACAATAAGCACGATATTTCTTGTTGCTTCAACTTCCTCGGCATAGTTATACATATCATAAGACTCGATACCGCAGCTTTCCAGAATGTCAGATATAGCCTTGTACGAAGCCTTATGGTCGTTTGATGTCATTACATAATCAATATACTTATACTTATTGTAACGATCAAAACTTTCGGGAGTTGAATACTTTTCAAAGAATTCGTCATACATACTGTAGGGAAAAAGGAGATTCAGGTCGTTATAATATAACTTGTAGAAAGATTCATCGGTTAGTGTTATACCGCTTTTTGCGACATTGCGTATCAAAGCTTCGTCAAGAGGCACTTCCTTTATTTCATCTCCATCCGCAGCGTTATATACAGCAATTTCCGTATCCCATAAAATATGGCTGAAATAATATCCTTCAATCATCTTTGTCTGATATATTGTATATTCGCATTCATTTCCCGAAAGAATCTGACCTGATACATATTTTTCTTCTACAGGATCGTAATTCTTCACACCGTCAAGAGCAATTCCCTTGAATTCTTCGGGATTCATATACTCATCATGGTCAAGATTATACTTATCAAGAAGCTTTATATATTCGCTGTCGTTAATAAAGATGATACCCGTGTATATATCGTTCTTATCATAAAAGCCTGAGTGATCAACCCTCTTTTTACCTAAATCTGTCAGATACTTTTCATCTATTCCGGAAGTTGTTCCGAAATGATCTCTATAGTATGCTTCCTTTGTATTCTTGTCATTCTTTATAAGCTCAAGGAGTTTATCCTCATCGGTGTTTACGAGACTATCTGCATATACGGAAAGTGAAATGTCATAGTACTGTGTATCGTAGCTTGTTTCAACTGAGTTTACGAGATTATTCGTGAATGCAGACGCCGATACAAAAAGTACAATACTCATGAAAAGACTTACGATTGTTGCACGGTATCTTTTCTTGCTGCGTTTGAAGTACTTGTGGGCGAGCATACCTGAAAGTCCGAAAAGCTTATAAATAATTTTAGGAGTTTTAATATGTTTTTTGCCTGCCTTGACATCATTGCTCTGACGGATTGCCTCAACCGCTGAAACTTTCGATGCACGCTTCGACGGCACATAAGCTGAAATGAGAACCGTTACAAGTGCAATTGCCACTGCACAGATAATTGCAAGGGGAGTCACAACGAGTTCCATTGACATTTCGGTTGCACCCTCGAAATTAGTCAGAGAAGCAAATTTATCTCCGATAAGATTAAGTGTAACACCGATTCCTGCAATTCCGAGAAGTATGCCGAGAGGTATACCGATTACACTTACTGCGAATGCTTCAAAAAGAACAGAACGGCGAAGCTGCTTCTTTGTTGCACCGATTGATGAGAGGAGTCCGAACTGCTTTGTTCTTTCAGAAACGGAAATAGCAAATGCATTATAGATGAGTGCAACTGCTCCGAACATGATAAGTCCGATAATTATAGCAAGAATTGAGCCTATAAGAGCAAAAACGCCTTCATGTTGTGTAGCTCCGTAAGTCATGAGAAGATCATCGTTTCTGCTGCAATTGAGTTTGTTGTCCTCTGTGAAATCAAATATATCTCTTGGATTCTTCATACGGAAGTATACAGACATTCCATAGTCGCCGGGTACAAAGTCAGTGTCCGCAGCAGTAAGGACGTTGTATCCCGGAGCCAAGTATGTTCCTCGCATTGTATCGCTTTCGTACTTGCCGACGATAGTGTACGTTCTTGTTTCTTTTACAACAAGCTCCTCTTCATCAGATGTTATATACTGTTTATCATCCTGACCGAGAATTGTTCCCTCACACATTCTTGTTCCCAATTCAAGAGTAATCTTGTCTCCGACTTTGTATTCGGAGCCTGTACTCTCGCTGAAATTTGACGGTATAACAAGCTCTGTCGGGTTTTCGGGAAGTCTTCCCGAAACGGCACGTACTGCGGTAAGTTCAGCAAGACCCTCGCCCATACCGATTACATAAAGATAATCATTACCGTATTCCTTGTTGTCGAATTTGGCATAGCCGTGATACTGCACCTGCGCAGCTTCATCAACCTCGTCCGAGTTCATTATAAGATTATATTTATCTTCTGTAAGGTCCTTGGCAGTTGCGTGCCAGTCTCCCGAATAGTAGATCATTTCTTTTCTTGTGAATGCGATTGCACTTGAAAAGGACGTGAATACAGCACAGATAAGTGCTGTTGAAAGCATAATGCCGATAATTGTCACTATAGTCCTCATCTTGTTTTTCTTCAGGGACTGAAGAGTTACTTTGCTGAATATGTTCATTTGCGTATTACCTCATCACGTGTGATTTTACCGTCCTCAATGGCAATAATGCGGTCAGCCTGAAGAGCGATATTCTCATCATGTGTAATCACGATAAGAGTCTGATTATACTTTTCGTTGGAAAGCTTGAGAAGTTCAACTATCTCACGGCTGTTCTTACTGTCGAGGTTTCCCGTAGGCTCATCCGCAAGGACAACAGACGGTGCGTTCATGAGCGCACGTCCGATTGATACTCGCTGCTGCTGACCACCGGAAAGCTGATTTGGGAGATGTTCTTCTCTGCCCTTGAGCTTGAGAACCTCTATAATTTCGTCAAGACGCTCATTGTTTACTTTCTGACCGTCCATAAGAACGGGGAGTGTAATGTTTTCTTTGACGTTAAGTACGGGAATCAGATTGTAGAACTGATATATGAGTCCAACCTGACGGCGACGGAATATTGCAAGATTTTCGTCGTTCTGTGCATAAACATCGCATCCGTCCATCCAGACCTTTCCGCTTGTGGGATAGTCAACGCCGCCAAGAATATGGAGAAGTGTGGACTTTCCTGAACCTGACGGTCCGATAATAGCAACGAACTCTCCCTTTTTTATAGAAAAGGACACATCGTTCAATGCATAAACAGCATTTTCGCCCTTTCCGTAAACTTTTGTAAGATTTTCAACCTTAAGAATATCCATAAATCTCATCCTTTCAAAATCAGAATCCCCAACAGTCCCCGTATCATGTTTTGTTTGTTGTCTTTCAACAATTATAGCAAACGACAAAATCCTTTGGCATTTGCTATTTGCCGATCCGCACGGAGCAAACTTTAGTTTGCGGATGTGCGAGCAACTTTAAATCAGTAATTATAGTGATCAAATTATATTTGACGTTCACTATATATATTATAAACGATTAAAGTGACTCTACGGTGACTTTTATATTACAATTCTGTCACTTAACAAGTCATTTTCACGTCCAAAAATAAAGCGAGCCGCAACGACTCGCATTTTAAACAGTTCCTTTATAGAACCTCATGCTGAATCTTGCACCGCCTTCAGCAGAGTTTTCGGCTTTGATAGTGCCGTTCTGTTCTGTAACAATCATTCTTGCGAGAGCAAGTCCTATACCGAAGCTGCTGTCATCGGAATCCTTACCCTTATAGAATCTTTCGAAAATATGGGGAAGGTCGTCTTCGGAAATACCTGAACCGCTGTCGGATATTATTATTTCCGAATACAGTGAATTTTCTGTTGCTTTCACAGTTATCGAACCGCCTTCGGGAGTATGTTCCATACAGTTCTTGAGAATATTCCCGACGGCTTCACATGTCCATGATTCATCAGCAGTTATTGAGCCGTCAGCATCAATAATAAGATTTTGTCCGTGAATCTCAATGGGAATCTGAAGCGGTGCCGAAGCCTTTGAAATGAATTCGTTCATATCGATTGTTTCGCTTCGGAATTTCACAACACCGGCGTCGAGTCTTGAAATTTTCAGCAGTACCGTAATCAGCCAGTCTATACGTCTGAGCAGACCTGAAAGCTCGTGAGCGATTTCACGTCGGCGTTCAGGAGAGAGGTCGGGTTTTTCAAGAAAAGAGACGAGCAGATTAAGCGACGTTAGAGGAGTTCTTATCTGATGAGAAACATCGGCAAGGAAGTCTACAAGTCTGATTTTATCCTCTTTGAGCAGCTGACTCTGTTCACGGAGTCTGACGGTCATTTTTCTTATTTCGGCTCTCAGGAGAGCAAGCTCACCCTCGTTGAAATCATTTATGAGCATTCTGCTTTCATCATGCAGAATACTGTTGATTTCAGAGGTAAGCGATGAGAGTTTTCTGTATCGCAGAGCAGTTGAAACAAGATATAATACGATAAAGGCAGAACACAGAATGAGTGTAAGCAGACAGTATTTTCTGTCAAGAGAGTGCGTATACAGAACTGCTGCACCGGAAATAATCAGCATTATCATGAGAACAGAGAACACTTCACGATTTCTTAAAAGCTTCATATCAGTCCACCCTGTATCCGAGTCCACGGACAGTCTTAATAATTTTCGGATTCTGAGGGTCATCCTCGATTTTACTTCTCAGACGTTTGATGTAAACGGTAAGAGTATTGTCGTTAACGAACTCACCTGCGTAGTCCCATAATGATTCAAGAAGCTGACTGCGTGAGAGTACAACACCACGATTGTTTATAAAAACAAGCAGCAGACGGTACTCAAGAGCTGAGAGAAAAAGGTCTCTGCCGTTTTTTTCAGCCTTACCTTTAACGGTGTCAACGGATACGTCGCCAAGGAGTGTAATGGAGCCTGTACCACCCGTCAGACGAATAATATTGCGGATTCTTGAAATAAGCTCCCTTGGACGGAACGGCTTTGCAATATAATCATCCGCACCGAGGTCAAAGCCGGTAACGGTACTGTATTCGTCGCCTGAAGCCGTGAGGAAAATCACGGGAGTGCTGTAATTATCTTTTATCGCCTTGCAGACAGAAAAGCCGTTTCCGTCTGCAAGAGAGACATCAAGCAGGACAATATCAAACGATTCTTCTGCCGCAAGCTCCAGAGCCCTTGTCTGACCGTTTGCGCTTTTTACAGCGAATCCTTCTGATGTCAGAAATTCGGTAAGATTGGTAACGATTCCTTTATCATCTTCAACAAGAAGTACATTGAACATTATTACCTCCAGAATGCAATCATGTTGGTGAACTCCGCACAAAGCTCGGGGAATTCGTTTGTGCTGAACCAGTAATAGAATATCTGCGGACAATTCATCACAACTGCCGCTACGACGGACAGTGCCATGAACTGTCTGAACTGCTTCTTCTTTGTTTCGTTTTTGCTTCTTGTGTAGAGCCAGAAGAGAACAGCGAGTGCACCTATAACCATTTCCCATGCAAAGTCTGCAATATATCTGATAGCGTATCCGCTTTCCCATACGGAGCAGATAATTACGATGGGCATTACAAGACATGGGAGTCCAACTGAAAGAACTGCATTAAGACGGCTCTTTTTGTCGGGGAGTCTTCTGAGGACTTTTGCAGAGAAAACGTATCCGATTACAGGGAGTGCCATGAAAATGATTCCCGATACCGTTTCGGGACAGCGGTAATAGTAGCCGTTCACATCGAAAAGGTTGAATTCGGTTGAAACGAAGGGATATGTTGAACGGAATATGGGAGGAGCGATAAGATATGTGAACGCACCGAGCATCATGAATACGAGGTGGAATTCAGAGTTGATGAAGTCGTTTATTGTGAGAGAATACTTGATTCCGAAGTCAAGAGGATTACCGAAACGTGCAAAGTTGTATGCCATCTGAGCTATTCCGAGGAGTGCGAGGGGGAGTCCACCGCTGAGAGCATACTTTACACGTCTTGACTTATCTGTTTTACCGTCGTCAGTACACATTGAACGCTTCAGGTTGAGTGCATATATAACGTATGCACAGATTGCATATACGGCAAGTGTAGGACGGCTGAGAACAGCAAGTCCGATAAAGAGTGATGAGAGAGCGGTTCTGACAAGCGAGATTTTCTCGTTTTGGAATATTCCCGACGATACAAGGAAGTACGCACCTGCTGTAAGGAACATGAAACCTGATGAAATAGCTGTCATGTAGAAGAGTGCCCAGTACACGTTGTACCAGACTCCGCAGGTCATGAGCATTACAATGTACCCTGCAACAGAGCATCCGAGAGGAATTTTAGGGAAGAAACGCTTGATAAACTCATAGAATGTAAGGGTGAGGAAGACTATTCCGACCATACAGAAAAGCAGTACAGCAAGATTTACCGAGAAATAGTGTCCCGTAATTCTGTGATACGGCAGGAAGAAGAGGACTACAGGTGCTATACCGTAGTAGGAATAGTATTTTCCGTCCACAAACAGGTGGTCCCATGCGTAGCCGATACCGTCACGGGCGCCCCAGTCGTAGGGATTATCGAGAGCTTCAAGCTTGGGGTCCACGTCAATATCGAGTTCAAGCTTGCCGTCTGCGAAAGCGTCTACGAGCTCTTTTGTCATCTGGTCACCGGTTTCGAGAGTCATCTGAGCCTTCCAGCCGCCATCGGGAAGCTTCATATCAGCGACCTTCCACGAAATAAACAGTGCGAATACAGTCAGAACAGCAAGAGCTGCCTTGAATACACGCTTGGAAGCCATTGTCTCTTTTCCGAGAACGGAAGAATTGACGATTGCATATGCAAGTACTGCAAGTACGGAAATGAGTGTGAATCTGAGAGGGTAAACATCGAGAGGAATCGGAGCATTGATTCTGAAATTTGTCAGTTTGAATGAAGAAGCGGCGTCAGTTCCGACAACACGAACCTGCATCCTGCTGACCTTACCTGACATATTGAGCTGTATGTACTCGGAAAAATCGGCACCTCTCACAAGTTTTCCTGTAGCAATATTAGTACGGAGATTTGAAGCTGTCTCATCGCTTATATCAAAATATACGTAAACATAATCTGTATTCGGAGCCATATCAGCTTCAAGCTGTATTGATTTAACAGGGACATCTATATTATTGAGAACGAATATAACTTCCCTGTTGCCATTAATGTTAACGCCGTCATCGGTCGGCACTACTGTTCCGTCGGGAGCTGTACAGGAGACGCTCTGCGGAGCAATATTTTTTTCCTCGTATTTACCGTTGAACAGCGTGGGATACGAAGGAATCTGGAAAACAACAAGTTCAAGGATGAATGCGGCAAGGATTGCCTTGCGTGCGAATCCGACTGTCTTGAAATTATTCTTGTAGTTTAATGCAATAAGTGCAAACTGTATTGCTTCAAAGACGGATATAAGTGCGAATGAACCGTAAACAGGTGAATTATTCACTTGTGCAAAGACATCAAGTATTCCGCCGGCTATCAATACAAGCATAACGGCA
This sequence comes from Ruminococcus sp., assembly GCA_015066935.1. GTDB lineage: Bacteria > Bacillota > Clostridia > Oscillospirales > Ruminococcaceae > Ruminococcus. The sequence continues at coordinate 120,859 of SVNK01000002.1, forward strand.
GTGCTTGCTTTTGCGGCGATTCTTTTCTTCTTGGTACGTACTCCCGAATAACTGTAGTCGAGTACAAACGGCGCAGCTATACTGAGAATAAGCATGATAATGAAAATGTACTTCATAACGTCCTCCGATAAGATTATTTTCAAGGGGGATAACCCTTCTATATTTAGTCGCAGCAATTGAGTTTTTCTCTCACACAATTACCCGAAACAAAATAATAAAACAAAAATCCGCACTGTAAAGTGCGGATTTGGTACAGCGCAATGCTGTTGGTTGGAGTAGCTGGATTCGAACCAGCGAGTGACAGAGTCAAAGTCTGTTGCCTTACCGCTTGGCTATACCCCAGTGTTCTGCAGCCGCACCGCCTGTTAAATTATTCAGGCATTACCATATGATTTTACATCATGGCAACACCTGAATAATATTATACCAAAAAAATCAAATTAAATCAATAGTATATTTATATGTTTTTTATTTAACTATTGATTTTCTTTCCTGAAGCTGACTCATAAGTCTGAATTCATAAATTGCAAGACCGATAGCAACTGCTGCTGAAAGGGCGTCGGCAATGGGACCAACGTAAAGGATTCCGTCAATGCCGAAGAATACAGGTAAAATCAGGAGAGTCGGAACGAAAAAGATAATCTGTCTTGTAAGGGAAAGGAGTATTCCCTTGAATGATTTACCGATAGAAGTGAAGAATGTTGATGTGATTGGCTGGAGACAGCTTATCCACATAAAGAACAGGAATATTCTGAAGAATTTAGCGCCGAAATCGTAGTATGTTTCGCTTCCGCTGCCGAACAAACCGAGAATCTGTCTCGGAAAGAGCTGAAAAACAATAAATGCAACGATAGAAATAGCTCCTCCGACCTTGACTGCAAGCATATATGACTGCTTAACACGATCGTAGTTGCCGGCACCATAGTTGAAGCTCTGAATAGGCTGAGTACCCTGAGCAAGTCCGATTACGATTGAGAAAACGATCATATTGACCTTCATAATGATTCCTGCACAGGCAATAGGTTCATCTGCACCATAGACAGAAAGTTCACCGTAGTGTTTCAGTGAAATATTCAGAACGACCTGCACAATTCCGATGGCAATCTGATTGAAAAATGATGCCATACCGATTGAAGAAACACGCTTGGTAATGGCGGACTGTGGTCTGAGGTGTTCAGGAGTGAGCTTTACGGTTCTGAATCTGAACGCATACACGATAACCATAACTGCTGAGACGAACTGTCCGATAACAGTTGCAGCTGCCGCACCTTTCATTCCCCAGTCAAGACCTAAAACGAATACAGCGTCAAGGACAGTATTAATAACAGCGCCGGTAATGTTGAGGGCCATTGTCATCTGAGGGCTGCCGTCTGCTCTTATGAGGTGACCGCCTCCCGTTGAAAGAATCAGGAACGGAAAACCGATTGCCGTAACGCTTACATAATCCTTGGCGTAGGGCATTACATCGTCGCTCGCACCGAAAAGAACGAGAAGCGGTTTAAGAAATACCAGCGTCAGGATAGCGAGAACAATTCCGCTTACAGTCAGCCAGAACAAGGCATTTCCGGCAAACGAAGCCGCACGTTTCTTATCACCCATACCCTGTGCAATATTAAAGCACGACGCACCGCCTATTCCGAACAGGAGTGCAATTGCCATACATAATGTTGTAAAGGGAAAAGCGATACTTGTAGCGGTATTGCCGAGGGTTCCGACACCATGACCGATAAATAACTGGTCAACAATGTTGTACAATGCACCTACAAGCATTCCGATGATACTTGGAATTGCAAATTTTACCATTAGTCTGCTGACAGACTCAGAGCCAAGCGGGTTAATTTTTTCTTTTTCCATTATTTTCACCTTCGAAATTTTTAAACTTCTTTTATTATAGCACAATTAGACATATTGTACAAGTGGAATTTGTTTAATCTGACGGAAAAAAATTTGTTTATGTTGTCTTATGACGAATCGAGTCACATATACTGTTTTGAGGGAATATAATATTCCGAGAAACTTTTTCCGGAGGTATATCGTGAGAATAAAAAGACTCAACAGACGTAAAAAACGACGGATATGCCTCTTTACCGCAATTTCCGCCGTTATCATACTTGTTGCTGTGCGTACAGACCATGCCGTCAGGTCTGTTGCGGCACTTCAGGCAGAACATCATGCAAGTGCGTTTGCAAACAGAATCATAGGGGAAGCCGTTTCCGACTATATCGACGAAAACAATTTTACATATGTAGACTTTGCCGCAGTGCTTTACGACGGAAACGGAAGTGTCGTTTCTGTTGAAGCCATTCCGCTTAACATCAACCGTATTCAGTCAGAACTTACTGTTACCATTAACAACAGACTCAGTAATGCTGACAACGACACTGCTGAGATTCCCATAGGTTCGCTTACAGAGTCATATCTGCTTGTCGGGAAGGGACCGTCGATAAAACTGCGTATTTGTCCTGCGGCGAAGGCCTCAGTTGAACTGAAAAGCAGCTTCACATCGGCAGGAGTCAACCAGACCTGCCACAGAATTTCAGCTGTGGTCAATGCAGAACTTACATCTTCGGTACCGCTTTATTCATTTGATACGAGTGTATGTCTTGAATTTCTGCTTTCGGAAAGCATACTTATCGGCGATGTCCCTGAAATCAGCAGGTATGCATGGACGGAGACAATCAGCGGACAGTAATAGAATGCCTCCTGCGTTCAGACAGGAGGCATTTTGTATATTTTTATTCATCCTTGGATTCGAACTGGCTTTCATGACGAGTGAAGAAGTCTGTTCTTGGCGGGAGGAATTTTAGTTTGTGACCGTTTCCGACAAAGAACGTAAGAGGTTCAAGGAGAGTATCCCAGGACCAGATACGCTCGTCAACCTGTAAATATTCACGAAGTTTCTCAGTGCCGAAAGGAGCCATGGGGTGGAGCAGAACGGCAGTAATACGAATCATATAGAACAAGTTCGCAAGAGCCTGTGCAAGCTGCTCCTTATCGGGATTTTCCGCACTGATTGCCTTTGCCATGTACTTGCTGCCGTTTCTGATATAGCTGTCAAGCACGTAAGTGCACTGGTGGAAGGCGAATTTCGACATATGACGCTCATATTCGAGCATTGCTTTCTTTGCGTCGGCAACAAATTTTTCTTCGGGTAGCTTATCGGGAAGAATACCGTCGAACTCCTTCTGTGTAGTATAGAACGCTGTACGAATCATGCGGTTGTACACATTTGAAAGAAGCAGACCGTCCTTTACAACGGGATCGGTATCATCGGGCTTAGCGTCGGGGTTGTAGGGCTTCGGCATGAAGCTTACGGAACGCTGTCCGAGTCCGAGTCCGAGCCAATGCATACGGAGCTGCTCAGGAGTGTAGTGATTAAGCAGGTCGTCAGCCATCGGAGGCTTTACAGCTCCTGAGCTTGAAGCCTTCTTATCAAGGAAAAGAATGTGGTGGTTTGCAACGATTACAGGCATCTGAAGCTCACCATTATCGGGGGAAGCGGTCTTTTCAGCATTTTCCTGCTGTGCGATCCACATTGCAGGCTCAGCGATGCCATAGAAGTAGATATTGTCCTGACCGATAAACTGGTAGACTGTTGAATCCTTGCTGCACCAGTATTTTTTCCAATCGTCACGGTCTGCACCTGTCTGTTCAAGGTAAGTCTGTGTGAACGAAATCGGTGCCCAGAGCGACTCAGGCCATACCCAGACGGTCAGAGGGTCCTCACCTTCAAGCACAGGTGCGGGAACTCCCCACTCGATATTGCCTGTAAGTCTGAACGGTACAAGAGTTTTTCCTGTACGGTAGCGTATACCGTTGTCAGCGAGTATGCGGCAAGCCTCGTCGCAGTCGGAGAGTGTTGAGAATTCGATTGTAAACGAGGGCTTTTTAGGTTCCTCTATATAGTTATGCTGAGGCATTGATGATCTGAGTTCGCTGTACTTTTCCTCGAATTCACGCTTAACGTAGATTACGGGTGGTTTGAGGAATTCAGAAATTGTCTTCCATACGACGGGACGGATGTCCTTACGTTTACGAAGCTCTTCAATCCAGTCCTGAAGGAGCTTTTCGTAGTCACGGAGCTTGAAATACCAGTTCGTGACAGGCTTCATGGACGGTGTTTCGCCTGTGAGAGTGCTGACGGGATTCAGAAGGTTCTCAGGCATATACTGATGACCGAGGTCACATTCGTCGGCATAGCCCTTTTCGGACGTACATCCCTCTACGGGACACTTGCCCACAACCTGACGGCCGTTAAGGAAGACGCCTGCTTTTTCGTCGAAGAACTGCATAGTACTGATTTTGTTAAGCTGCCCCTTTTTGTAGAGGGAACTGATGAACCAGTCTGTTACTTCGGCATGGATTTCCTTGGAACGGTCGAGTCCCGAAGCTGCAAAGAGATTCGGTGAAATTCCGTATGAACCGAGGGTATTTTTCTGTTTTTCGTGATTGCTTCTTACGAAGTCCTCAAGGGAGCCTTGAAACTCTCCCTTTTCGACCTTGACTCTCCAGCCTTCAGCAATGGGAGAACCGTAGCAGTCTGTACCGCTTACAAAAATAACATTTTCCTTACCGATTCTGTCACGCAGAAAACGAGCGTAGGTATCGGCGAAAACGAGCATTCCTCCGACGTGACCGAAGTGAAGCTCCTTGTTTCCGTAGGGCATACCGCCCGTTACAACGGCACGCTTCGGAAACTGCGGACGTGGTATTTCAAAATTCTTATTATTCTTATCTGACATATCAATTACCTTCTTTTAAGCCCATTTTTCAAGTCTGCGGCGGACGATTTCCTCGCCGAGAACGTGGCTTACTTCATGTATATCGGGAGCATTCGCACGTCCCATAAGAGCTATTCTGAGCATATTTGTTGTGTGAACGATACTTCCCTTGTACTGTTCGGGGTTATTCTTATAGTCTTTCGGCTTAACGGCGAATCCGAGTTCTTCTGTTATAGCCTTTACCTTATCGAACCATGCAGCGGAATCGTCATTATGGTCGTAGGAGGCAAGGTATCTGCTGAAGAACTCCTTGCGGTCAGCCTCGCTGATGTCCTCTGGCATAGAATCCTCGGGAGAGAAAGTCTCGTCGTAGTAGAAGCTGAGGAAGCTGCAAGCCTGTTTCCATGTTTCGATGTCCTTACGAGGCTTTTTAGCGTTTCTGCCGACATTTACCGCTGCGAGAGTACGCTCGGGATACTTTCTGATAAGCTCGGCAAAAGTGTGGTCGTAGTTTTCACACCACGACGACCATTTATCGAAGATTTCCTGTGCGGACATCTTGCCGATAACGTCCTTTGAAATATTTCTGAGCTTGTCGAGGTCCACAAGAGCACCTGAAATCGACATTTTGGATATTGAGTAGGGGAATTCACGATAATCTGCGTCGGGATTAGCGATGCGCCACTCCTCGTAATTTGAGTTGAGAAGTGTAAGGAGGAATTCCCAGATTGCGTCGGGACTGATACCCTCCTGCTGATAATATGCAAGTGCGAGTTCGGGGTCCTTTCTCTTTGAGAGCTTACGCTTTGAGCCGTCCTCGATTTTCATGAGGGTAGCTGTATGGCAGTAAATCGGCTGATTCCAGCCGAGAACGCTGAACAGTTCAACGTGCATGGGGAGAGAAGAAATCCACTCCTCACCTCTGATGACGTGAGTTGAACGCATAAGATGGTCGTCCACAACATGAGCGAAATGGTAAGTGGGAATACCGTCGCTCTTGAGGAGAACGAAGTCCATATTGTTGCGGGGCATTTCAAGTTTTCCTCTTACGGCATCCTCGACGGAAATATACTCGTCTGTCTGCACTCCCTTGTAACGGAGAACCCACTCCATACCGGCAGCCATATTGGCTTCGATCTGCTCTATAGTGAGACTGCGGCTCTTTTCGGCGTATTTACCGTAGATACCGGGGTTTTCCTTGTTGGCGGTCTGCTGTTCACGGATTGCGTCGATTTCGTCTGCTGTAAGGAAACAGGGGTAAGCGAGTCCCATCTGCACAAGCTGCTTTGCAAAAACATGATATATGTCACGTCTCTGACGCTGACGATAAGGTCCGTAATTACCGTTATCGCCGTCAGCAACAGCACCCTCGTCGAAATTTATACCGAAATAATCCATTGCGTTAATCAGAGTCTCAACGGCTCCCTCAACTTCACGCTTGTTGTCGGTATCCTCGATTCTGAGGTAGAAAACACCGCCTGACTGGTGTGCAACACGCTCTCCGATGAGAGCATTATATAAATTTCCGAGATGAACAAAGCCCGTCGGACTTGGACCGATACGTGTTACGCATGCTCCGTCGGGAAGCTCACGCTGCGGAAAACGCTTTTCCACATCCTCGGGAGAACTTTTTACATCGGGAAAGAGAAGATCTGCAAGTTTTGAATTATCCATGTAAATTCATCCTTTTCTATCTGGCTACAGCCGAAAATTTTACATAATATTATATCATGGATACCGTTTTTTGTCAATAGCCCGTAAAGCGGTAAGTCGGGATTAGTGCGGTGGAGCAATAAAATAAGGTTGCATTTATTGAGATGATGTGGTATACTACAAGTAGTTAGGAGGTATTGCTGATGGATACGCTTAATCTTGTATTGTGTGCAGTTTCGGCTGCGGCACTTGATTTATGTGCATTTGTGATGATTCTCACGGCATATGCCGACAGAAGAACGTGTCGGAAGCAGTGGGAGAAGATTACAGGAAATATGGAGCTTGCGGAACAGGGGATGACGTATCCGCTTAACTGTGACGAGATACTTATAGGACGTCATGCTTCAGCAGACATACGGCTTCCTGATATATCCGTATCACGCTATCATGCGATGCTTACTGTCAGCGATGGTGTGTGGACTATAAGGGACATGGGTTCGAAATCGGGTATATATGTAAACGGCAATCTTGTGAAGGAGGCAGTTCTGCGTGAAAACGACATGATAAACATAGGAATCCGCCGTCTTGTTTTCAGAAGGAGGAGGGATAAACGTGATCGCTAATCCGGTTTCTTATGTATTTTCATGCTTATTTGTAGTTCTGGCTCACGGGGCGATGCTTGTAAACGTATTCATCAACGGCAGCTACACCGGAATGGGAACGATAGTACTGCTTGCATCAGCAGTTTTTATTCTTGATATTGCATATTTTATTGCAATGCCGTTTTTCAGGCAGAGCAGTTATTCTGTTGATTTTCTGTTGATTCTGATACTGAATATGAGTGTGATATTTCAGTCGTCATTTGGTGGAATACACTTTGCGGTGAAGCACTATATTACGGTTATAGCAGCGTTGATTGCCTGCAGATTCGGTTATATTCTGTGTCGGAGCCATAACGGTATCCAGAGCAGGCGAAAACAGATATATATAGTGATATTAATACTTTTTGCTGTGATTTTCACACTGACAGGAAGCAGGAGTATGTGGATTTCATTCGGGTCTGTATCAATTCAGCCGTCTGAGTTCATCAAGCCGCTGTTTGTGCTTGCGTGTGCGACGTCGGTAACGGAACAGCAGAAAAAGCATAAAATACTCTGTTTTAATGTTGTGTACGAGAATATAGCGCTTTTCGGACTTATGGTTATGATTTTCGTAGTGCAGTGGTGGTGCAGGGACCTTGGAAGTCTGCCGACGTTTATCGGAATCTATATATGCGGATTCCTTCTCAGGATATGCTATCCCAGAGCGAAGTTCTCAAAAAAGACTTTTGTTGCGGCAGGAATAGTGCTTCTTGCAACAGCGGTTGCAGCTTTCATGTATGCACCTTCATATGTTCAGGACAGACTTCATGTGGATATATGGAGTGATACTGACGGAAGCGGTTATCAGCAGTCACGTGCACTGATAGGAATAGCCAACGGAGGCTGGTTCGGTGTTGGTCCGGGACATGGCAGACTTTGTGAGGTATTTGCTCACGATAATGACATTGTTTTTGCGACGGTTTGTGAGGAATGGGGACTTCTCTATGCACTTATGATGATATGTGTGATTCTGATTACACTTGCAATTCCGCTGATTAATTCGCCTCGTTCATATTTTCACGGAACAATAGCTGCGGGAGTATGTGCAGCATTTACAGTGCAGATGGCACTGAATATTTTTGGTTCATGCAACATGATACCGTTTACGGGAGTAACAATTCCGTTCATATCGACAGGAGGAAGTTCGATGGCAGTAAGCGGTTTCATGACAGGAATGCTGATTGCCGGTCAGTCACCGGATCTGGGAGAGAGACACGGCACAACGAAGAAACTTCCGTCAGGAGGGAGGCGAGTGCATTGAAAAGCATAAGAAGATGTCAGCGTGTAATCAGCATTGTGATACTGTTTTTTATTGTGGGAATGGCAGGACTTGTAATAAAGATTCAGCGTGAGTCTCCGTATTACATGATGAATTCAGACAGCCATGAACTCGGAAAGGTATATGACAGAAACGGCGAGGTGCTCTTCGACGGAACTTCCGGGGATACCGGAACAGAAAAAAAGCCCGATAATTATTTTATTGACATCGGAAACCTTATCGGTGACGACAAGGGGCAGATGACAAATACCCTCGTAGCGAGAAATATTGAGAAGCTTAACAATTACAGCTTTTCGGGGGGACTTGTTGCCGACGGCGGAAATGCTGCAATCTACACTACACTTGACCACAAGGCGAACCGTGCTGTATACGATGCATTCTGCGGAAACAAGGGATGTGCGGTTGCTTACAATTACAAGACGGGAGAGATTCTTATCTGTACAAGTCTGCCGTCGATTGATGTGAACATGGGTTATGCGGATATAGACTCGCTTGAATCGGGAACTCTTATTTCAAAAGTAATGTACAGAACTGTTCCCGGATCGACGCAGAAGGTATCTACCGTAATTGCGGCACTTGAAATCCTCGGAGCAGACAGACTTTTTGCGAAATCGTATACCTGTACGGGAAAATACACTAACAAAAACGGTGATGTAATTGACTGCCACGAGATATACGGTCATGGAGAAATGACGCTCCAGCAGGCTGTTGAGAAAAGCTGCAATCCGTATTTTGCGCAGCTGATTGAGGATAGTGACATATCGCTGGACGACCTTATGGAGGTGTATGAAAAGCTTGGATATGCACTGAACGGCGATGAGGTTGACTATATTGATATTGACGGAATCGACTGCGAAAAGGCATCGACGACCCTTACGGATTCGGGAGACTTCCAGACGCAGTGGGGATGTATCGGTCAGGGAGATACACTTGTAAGTCCGATGCAGCTCATGATGTGGCAGAGTGCGATTGCCAACGGTTCGGGAAAAATGACCATGCCGTATCTGATTTCAAAGGTGACGGATGTTAAGGGTAAAGTTACGGAGGAAGGTGAAAAGGAGTTCAGCAAGAGACTTTTTTCGGCAGAGACGGCAAGAGTCGTGAAACAGATACTCCTCACCAACGGAACGAATAATTATGAGACTCTCATAAGCGGATACAGACTTGGAATAAAAAGCGGTACGGCACAGGTAAGTCATGGTGAGAAGGAAAACTCTCTGCTAACGGGATTTGTGAACGATGCTGAACTGCCGATAGCATTCTGTGTCGTTCTTGAGGACAGAAACAGTACTCAGCTGAAGCCTGAGCAGATTGTAAAAGTAATGCTTGACTCTTTATCAAAGAAGTGATTTGGCAGAAATAGACAAAAGTGCGATGGGATTTTTTGTATAAACAACGAATTTGACCAAAATCACTTGTAAATTAGTTATAAATATGATATACTATAGCTATAACATTAAAGCTCATGCAATTGAAGTGTGAGCCTTAAAGGAGGACTTCTATGAAAACTACTATTACAGCTAAGAAAATGCAGATCCCACAGAATTTCACTGAATATGCCGAATCAAGAATCAACGCAAAGCTCAGCAAGTTCTTCGGTGACGAGGCCGATGCGAAAATTGTGATTTCAGAGATTAAGAATCAGATCATTCTTGAGCTTACCGTAAAATACAACAGCATTATTTTCCGTGCAGAGAGAACGGCTGTTGACAAGAATGACGCTCTTGATGACGCTATAGATAAGATTATCCGCCAGATCCGCAAGAACAAGACGAAGATTGAGAAGCGTCTCAAGGATACAGCGTTCATTGATTCTTTCGCAGAGCCTGTTGACGAACAGATTGATTATGAGGTAATCAAGCACAAGAAGTTCAAGATGAGACCCATGGATATTGAGGAGGCTATTCTGCAGATGAATATGCTCGGACACAGCTTCTTCATGTTTACAAATGCCGAAACAGGCGAAATAAATGTGGTTTACAAGAGAGAAGAAGGCAACTACGCCGTTCTTGAACCCGAAAACGACTAAAAACTTTTGCGGGACGCTGTATAACGTCCCGCATTTTTATGAGGTGAATATGATGGATAATAACAAAAAAACAGTAATTGAAAAGAGAATCATGAAGGTTGGCGAAAACCTTAAAAAGAACAACATGGAGTTCTACTATGCCGAAACGAAATTGGATGTTGCCGCAATTGTAAAGGGTCTTATTAAGGAAGGTGACGTAATTACTCACGGCGGAAGCGTATCAATGCTTGAGTGCGGAGTGAGAGAGCTGATTTCTTCTCCCGAATACAGATATATCGACCGTTCCAAGGCACAGTCTCCCGAAGAAATCAAGCAGGTGTACAGAGACGCTTTTTCTGCGGATGTATATATTTCGAGTGCAAATGCAATAACCGAGGATGGCGTTCTCTATAATGTGGACGGAAACAGCAACCGCATTGCAGCCATAGCATTCGGTCCTGATTCTGTAATAATTATTGCAGGGTACAATAAAATTGTCCGTGACCTTGACGAAGCGGAGGTACGTGTCAAGACCGAAGCTGCACCGCCAAACTGTGTAAGACTTGAATGTCCCACTTACTGTCGTGAAACAGGGGAGTGCGTATCGCTTTCGAAGGCAGGTCATCAGATTTCGGACGGCTGTTCGGGAGACGGCAGAATCTGCTGCAACTATCTGATTTCAGCCCAGCAGCGTCATAAGGGCAGAATAAAGGTAATTATCGTAGGCGAGGAGCTTGGGTATTGATTTGTGATGTTTCAAGCTATTGAGTTTGATATTATCAGCCGCATATCAATGCGGCTTTTTCTTTTTGTGAAAACAATTGTAAAAAAAACTTGCATTTATGTTGGAATTATGTTATTATAGATGTAGCTTGTAAAAAATGTCAGAATAAACTTCGGGAGGTATGCCATGAAGGACTTTCTTTCAGTTATTTTCAGTAATTTCTGGGGATATGACCTGATCATCTTTATTGCGGCGATAGTCAATGGTTTCTGTCTTGCAAAGCTGATACAATCGGCTGATAAACTGTATGATAAAATGCATCTGACGGTTTATGTTCCCGACGGAAGCTCTTCCCGTGAAGAGGCTGACAAGGATATGTCGGTTCTTCGTGAAACCGATATTGTAAATATGCGTAACAATACCGGAAAGCTGTACTCTGTTTTCGTAAATATTACGGGAATCTTTCCGCTGCTCGGAATTCTGGGAACTGTTGTATCACTTCTGATGATTATTGACGATTCAACATCGGTGCTCGGAAACTTCTATGGTGCGTTGACTTCAACCTTCTGGGGACTTGTCTTCGCAATCGGATTCAAGTTTGCCGACGGTATTGTTTCAGCCAGAATTGAGGACAACGAAAAGACTGTTGCACTTTATCTTGAACGAAATTACGGCAAAACGAGCGATAATGCAGGAATGTACTCTGCCATGACACATGACGCTGTTTCAGCTGCGGTCCGTAGTGACACGGAAATAAAGGAGACTGAAAAAGCAAGCAGTCCTGATGTTCCGGATGTTGACCCTTCGATATTTGATCTTGATGATGACACTGTGGACGAGCTTATAAAGACGATCCGCACGGGGGAAAACGGTCATGCATAGGAACAAGGGCATCATTATTGAGCTTACCGCATTGTTGGATGTTATCCTGATAATGCTGTTCTGGATTATGATGAATACACGCAACGGAATGAACAGTGCAGTAACCGAAGCGGAAAAAAAGGCAGAGTCGGCACAGCAGCAGCTTCAGTCTGTTCAGCAGCAGCTTGATTCGCTCCGTGAGGAAACGGATGAAGAAATTGAACGCATCTGGGGAATTGCCGAGAGTATCGACAAGAATGCAGCCGCTAATCATCAGGCACTCATGGGGTTTGAAAACGGCAGGCTTATGACTCTGAACATAAAATATGATTCCGACGGAATGCTTTATATTCATAACGGAAGCGGTCAGATTGCAAAAGCTGAAATTTCTTCCGAAGACGATGTCTACAATGAGATTGCAGCAGTTCTTGAACAAGCGGAATTCAATACAGAGGACATTATACTATGTGCACTTGTATACGACAGCAAGGCGTCTTTGTATAAGGATGTGAATAATGTAAAGAAAGCCATTGACAGGGTTCGGAAAGTATACAGATATTTTTATTGCGCATACATAAACACATCAGAATGAAAGGATAATAAAAATGGCAAAGAATAAAAAACATGACCATTGTGAAAATCATGAACATCACGGACATCATAAGCATGACAAGCCGCCGAGAAAAAAACGCAGAAGCGGATGTCTGCCGCTTCTTATTCTGCTTCTTCTGCTTGCACTTGCAGCATGGTTCCTGATTAATCATTTCGGACTTTTCGGGTTCGGAAACGGAAACGGTGACGGTGACGGAAAAGGCAGCGGCAGTACCGCAACGACGTCAAGTCAGACCGAAGCGACTGAAGCTGAGGAAGTAAAGCTTGAAATAACGGTTTCGGGAGAGAAATACATTTTCTCAAACAAAACGATTCCTCTTGACGTGTTCATTGATGAGGCAAAGAAGCCGGAGGGGAAGGTTGTTGTACACATTACCTGTGATGACGACGCAGTAGACGATACCGTCAATAAGCTCAAGGAGAAACTTGATACGGAAAAAATACTTTACGTAGAAGAAAATGATAATCAGTCATAATAATACAATAAACCAGGAAAGAGAGTGTTAATTCAGTGTTAAAAAAATATCTTATAGTCTTTTTAGTTTCAATGGTTCCGATAATAGAACTTCGAGGTGCGGTTCCGATCGGAACAGGTATGGATCTGCCGTGGCATTGGTGTCTGATAGTCAGCATTATCGGTAATATGCTTCCTGTGCCGTTTATTTTCCTTTTTGCGAGAAAAGTTCTTGTATGGGGCAGCAATAAGCCGGTAATAGGAAAATTCTTCACATGGTGTCTTGAAAAAGGCGAAAGCGGCGGAAAAAAGCTTGAAGAAAAGGCTGGTAAAGGTATATATGCGGCACTTTTGCTTTTCGTAGGAATTCCGCTTCCGGGTACAGGTGCATGGACCGGAACTCTTGCAGCAAGTATGTTGAATCTTAATTTCAAGAAAAGCACAATTGCTGTATCACTTGGAGTACTGCTTGCGGGAATCATTATGACGGTAGGAAGTCTCCTTGTGAAGACAGGCATATCTGTTTTCTGAGTAATAATATAGACAACAGGAACCGCATAGAGTCTGTGCGGTTCTTTATTTATGTGTAAGGACTGTGCGTCATTATTTTTCTAAAATATAACAAATCAGACAGTTGATGTTAATACTGCTTCTTGCAGAATCATCAAAAATGGTCTGCGTGCAGTAAAGCGATTGACATTTTACCGTGAATATGCTATAATATAATAATAATTTGTATTTCCGCAAAAGCGGAGGAATGGAGTGCAATATGACCGCAAATATACCCGAAATCTTTGCGTGCAATGTTTTCAACGACGAGGTCATGAAAGTCCGTCTGCCGAAAAATATCTATAAAACACTGAAAAAGACGATTCGTAACGGCGAGCCGCTTGATCTGACAACTGCTGATATAGTAGCCAATACGATCAAAGAATGGGCTATTGAAAAAGGTGCGACTCACTATACACATTGGTTCCAGCCAATGACAGGTTCAACTGCCGAAAAGCATGATTCATTCATCAAGCCTACATCAAACGGCATGGCACTCATGGAGTTCACAGGAAAAGACCTTGTAAAAGGTGAACCCGACGCATCATCCTTCCCAAGCGGTGGTCTCCGTCAGACCAGCAGTGCAAGAGGTTATACCGCATGGGACCCCACATCATATTGCTTTGTAAAGGGTGGAAGTCTTTATATTCCGACAGTTTTCGTTTCATATACAGGAGAGACTCTTGATAAAAAAACACCTCTTCTTCGTTCAATGCAGGCTCTCAACAAGACCGCAGTACGCTTCCTCAAGCTTTTTGGCAATGAAAACGTCACACGTGTTACAACTACGGTCGGTGCAGAGCAGGAATACTTCCTCATTGATAAAGAAATGTTCGATAAGCGTGAGGACCTGATTCTTACGGGCAGGACGCTTTTCGGAGCAAAGCCTCCCAAGGGACAGGAACTTGATGACCAGTATTTTGCAAATCTTCGCCCACGTGTTGCCGCATATATGGCAGACCTTGACGAGGAGCTCTGGAAGCTTGGTATTTTCTCCAAGACAAAGCATAACGAAGTTGCTCCCGCACAGCATGAAATGGCTCCGATTTTCACAACATCCAACCTCGGTGCTGACCAGAACGAGCTTGCAATGGAGGTTATGGAGAAAGTTGCACTCAAACACGGTCTTGTATGTCTTCTTCATGAGAAGCCGTTCGAAGGCGTAAATGGTTCAGGTAAACATAATAACTGGTCGATGTGCACCGATGACGGTCAGAATCTTCTTGATCCCGGTGACACTCCGATGGAGAATCTCCAGTTCCTTACAATACTCTGTGCACTTATCAAGGGTGTTGACGAATATGCCGACCTTATGAGACTTTCAGCAGCTTCGGCAGGAAACGACCATCGTCTTGGTGCAGACGAGGCTCCTCCTGCGATTGTATCCATGTTCCTTGGCGAAGAGCTCGACGCTGTATTAAAGGCGATTGAAGACGACAGCGTTTTCCAGACTCAGAATGAGACATTTGTCATCGGAGTTGATACTCTTCCTTCGTTCCCCAAGGACTCTACAGACCGTAACAGAACATCTCCGTTTGCATTTACAGGAAATCGTTTTGAATTCAGAATGGTTGGTTCATCTGATAATATCGGTTGTCCGAATACACTTCTCAATACTATTGTATGTGAGGAGCTGAGTCAGTTTACAGAGGTTCTCGAGCCGTTCATGGGAAAAGAGAATTTTGAGGATGAGGTTAAGAAGCTTCTGAAATCGGTTCTCAAGGAGCATCGCCGCATTATATTCAATGGTGACGGATATTCAAGTGAATGGGTTGAAGAGGCTGCCAGAAGAGGTCTGCCGAACTATACTTCAACTGTTGACTGCATGCCGCACTATACAGATGAAAAGAATCTCAGAATTCTCCGTAAATTCGGAATCTTCAACAGCAACGAGCTTTCTGCAAGAACCGAAATTCATCTTGAGAAGTATTCAAAAACAATACGCATTGAAGCTCGTACAATGATAGAAATGGCAAGAAAGCAGCTTCTTCCCGCAACTCTTTCATATGTTGAGAAGCTTTGCCGTTCAATTTCTACAAAAAAGCAGATTGGATTCACAGCTGTAACCGAGGAGAAGATTGCTGCAAAGCTCAATACTCTTGCCGACAGTTTTTATGATTCAATCGTGCGTCTTGAAGAACAGGTAAACAAGGCTTGTGCAATCAAGGGTGCCGAGGAACAGGCAAAGCAGTATCGTCGGTATGTCCTTGCTGAAATGGACATTATGAGAAATATTGCCGATGAAATAGAGGTCAATATGCCGGCTTGCGAGTGGCCGATTCCTGCTTACTCTGAGATTATCTACAACGTATAACAAAGAAGACTCATCATATGATGAGTCTCTTTTTTTGTAACATTTTCAGTTGTCGGAGTTAAGGGTGTTATAAGCTTCACGGACGGCAATTGAAAGCTGGTCGGCACATGAAGTACCTCTCAGACCGCAGGTATTTCCTCTGAGTTTAGCTTCAATCTGCTCTACTGTCCAGCCGTCAAGAACCTTTGAGAGAGCCTTGAGATTGCCGTTGCAGCCTCCGATAAACGAAATATTTGTAATCACGTTTTCGTTGATGTCGAAACGAATCTCTGATGAACAGGTAGATTTTGTTCTGAATTTGTAATACATGGCAGTAGTCTCCTTAAAAATATAATTTCGAGTTGAATTTACCGGTGTAATATAAAACGAGAGCGTCGGAAGGGGGAATTCTGACGTTTTTATCATGCGGTATATGAATGTGATGTGTGAATTCCTTATATTATAAAGAATTTGCGCTCCCCGAACGAAGTTCGTGGCAATAACCGCCTGACGACGGTTATTGCGGATACATTAATTATATCAACATGTTGGCAAGTTGTCAAGATGTTTGCCGACATATCAGATTACAGTCTGGATAATAACTGCGTATACTGAGAAAACACGCTTAATCCGTTGCACTTTTTACATAAGTATGGTATAATATAGAAAATGCTGACAGGTGAACAAATCAACATTTACAATGAAAAGTCAATAATAAATCCTTATTTATCAAAATGATATTCTGTAAATTCAAATCCCCGAAATACATTTAAAAGCAAAGTAATGGCAATACCGCACAAAGTCCGCCTGACAGTTTGGTGCGGTATTGTCTTAAAGGAGACACATTATGATTACTGATTGTTATGATAATAAAACAGACCCCGTTATCAATCTTAAAGATTTTTACGGCGAGCCGAAACATATTGTGGATATATGTCTGATTATATTTTCAATAGATATACATAATCATCTGCTTAATACGTATCAATGTGAAAAGATAGGCATTATGGGGTCTTGTAACGGAGACATCCCGATTTATAAAATGAATTATAAAGGCAGGGATATTGCATTTTATCTGACAGGAATAGGTTCTGCACTTGCGTCGGCTTTCTGTTACGAAGCACATTGGCAGACCGGTGCTTCAAAATTCATTATGTTCGGTTCATGCGGAAGTCTTGACAGGGAACAAACAGAAGGCAGATTTATAATTCCCACAGAAAGCTATCGTGGAGAAGGCTGTTCTTATTATTACGCTGAACCTGCTGACTATATTGAAATTAAAAACTGCCGGAAGCTGTCTGCGGTATTCGAAGAATTAAACATACCTTATGTGTCAGGCAGGGTATGGACAACTGATTCTATGATCAGGGAAACCGTCGGACTTGTTCAAAAACGCAGGGAAGAAGGCTGTATTGCAGTAGAAATGGAACTTGCAGGTGTGCAGGCTTTGTGTGATTTTTACGGTCTGGAGCTTTATGATTTTCTTGAAGCAGGTGACGTACTGGAGTCAAGCGGTTATGACATCGAAGGACTTCATGGTGCGAATCACAATTTAGGAAAACTGTACGTTGCACTTGAAACAGCATTGCTTTTGTAATTAATGTCTGCTCATCAACTTAAAATTGGCTTAATATAGCTTTATAAAGCCAATTTTAAGTTGACAAAGTGCAAGAAAAAATAATGGAATTGATAATTTTTCTTGCACTTTGTTTTGCCCTATAGGGCAAAATGAGCAAGACATCAATGAATGTGATGCGCAAATCCTTTTATTATAAAGAATTTGCGCTCCCCGAACAAAGTTCGGGGCAATAACCGCCTGACGGCGGTTATTGAGGACACATTAATTATAATTCAGACGGAACAAGTTTTTGTGATAAGGGAGAACTAACCATGATCAAAGGCATACATCACATTTCAATGAAATGTCAGAATGAAGATGAATACAAAAGGGTGCGCAGTTTTTACGTTGATACTCTGAAGCTGTCCGTTATCAAGGAGTGCGATGCGTGTATTCTGCTTGATACGGGGTGCGGTATAGTGGAGATTTTCCGTGACGGAACAGAGTCACATGAAAAGGGAGTAATACGTCATTTTGCTTTTGCCGTTGACGATGTACAGGATTGTGTTGATGCAGTGGAGTCGGCGGGCTATGAGGTGTTTATAACTCTGAAAAAAGTGCAGATAGGCGGAGATTCTGCATATCCGGCAACAATTGCATTCTGCTATGGACCACTTGGCGAGGAGATTGAGTTTTTCTGTCAGAGGTGGTAAATAATTAATGTCTGCTTAATAATTATAAAAATGAGAGTAAAATATGACACATAAGGAAAAAGTAAATCAGTATATTACGCAAAAACCCGTCATCAGCCGGAGATGACGGGTTGATTTTATATATTCTTGAGTTCGCATATCATTATGTATTCTTCATCGTTTTCATCAATGATTTCAAAACCGACTTTTTTATACATTCTCACGGCGTAATTAGCTTTCTGAACGGCAAGAGAAGTCCTGTTGTAACCTCTGTCTTTAAGCTCCATGAGCATAGTTTCCATAAGTCTTGTGCCTATTCCGAAATTGCGGTACTCCTTATACAGAGAGATTGCAAAGGAGGGGACACCATCGGCGATATGTCCGTAATCATTCATATCACGCACCCATACTGCTCCGACAACCTTGCCGTCAGCTTCTGCGACAAAGCATAAATCATCTTTTTCTTTTCCGAAATTGCTGATATAGACCTGTAAATCGGGCTGATTTATGATTGATTTCGGAGGAGGCTCTACACCTTCGGGGATAAAAATTGCCTCGTAGATGAAGTCGTTCAAAAGAGTATATTCGTCCTCACGGATTTTTCTGATATTGTAATTCATTTTTTACCTCCAATTATTGTATTCTTAATTGGATAACAGTCCACACATAACGCTGCCTCCTTATATGAAATGTAGATTTTACATTTATGTGCCTTTTCTTTTTATAACATAACATTCAGAAATTCTGTCAAAGCCTGACCTTTCAGCTAATTTTGCAGAAGCGATATTTTTATAATGACAAGCCCATACAGGAGTTTTATTCTGAGCTAAAATGTATTGTATCATAGCAGTTGAAACTGCCAAAGCAAGACCTTTGTGCTGATATTTCTCAGCGGTTTCCACTCCGATATCAATTTCGTTACTGCTTACAGCGGAAGAAAATGCCCATGCAGTGACTTCCTCACCGCATACAACGCAGTAACCCTTTCCTTTTGACAGAAATTCGTCTGCGTTATCCCATGAAAAATAAGGTGTAATTCTACCTTTTATTTTTGAAAGCAGATTTTTATTAATAGGTTTCAGCTTGCAATCAGACGGCAGAGCAATAGATTTGTTGAACGTTTTGTTCTCAAACCCGAAAAAATATCTGCGTTCAATATCGATATTCTCTTTAGTTTCAAAGAAAGACATTGTCTGTTCATCAGCAAATAAAATAAATCTTCGTGGATTCGTGCCGTTTTTGTCAGAGATAATATCATATACCGATTCAAGGAAAGACCTGTTATATTCACCTGAAATAAAAGCAAATCCGCTGAAATGCCAGAACAACACATTTTTGGTGTTGTTTATGGAATTTACATAAATGTTGCCCTGCTGATATCCTTCAGCAATAGAAAGCGGATAAACGTTTCCGTATTTGCAGCTTTCAGCATAGCAAATATAATCGGAATAGCTTTGCAAATCAATCTTAATCATATTATCAAAACTCATTTATCAAACTCTTTACAGCACTATTTTTCAATTTCTTCAAGACTGTAAATATACCTGAATTCAAGCTTATCTGAAGAATCACTTTCCTGACCTTCCAACTCTTCCTTCAATGAATTATTCTCATCAATTATAAAATAGATATATTTACAGCCAAATTCTGCCGCCTTAGGCATAAAGTATTCCGCAATCCAACGAGTATCCTCCGGAGTGTTCTCAAATCCGGTTCTTGTATCTGCTGCATAATTACAGTTTATATGCTGTTTGATAATGTCCAAAGCATATTCTAAAGGTCTACGATAATCCTGATTACAACAGAATTTCTTCCATTATACCAGAACTACGTTGTAATTCTCTTCGTAGCGAACTTCACAGTATTCTGATATATACATTTTCGTCATCCTTTCAATCGGAAAGATACATTTATCTTTCCGATTCCATAAATAATCTCCTTATCGATTCTCATTTGCAGTTCTGTCTGATTTCTTGTATTATACCACACTTCACAGATTTTGGCAACAAAAAACTCTGATGCAATCATCGGAAGTCAGCAAAACCGGAACCCGAAGTAAATCTTTGAATTGTTATTTCAGTAAAATTTGGATATTCACACATGGAATAATTCAGATAAACAGGAAAATAATAATACAGCAAACAAAATTTTTGCGGAGGTTAATTATGAAAGCAACTGGAATTGTTAGAAGAATAGACGATCTTGGTCGTGTTGTCATTCCGAAGGAAATCAGACGGACTATGCGTATCCGTGAGGGCGACCCGCTTGAGATTTATACAAACAGCGAAGGCGAGGTCATATTTAAGAAATACTCGGCGATAAGCGAAATGAGTGAGAATGCATCATACGTTGCGGACATAATGCATAAGATTGCAGGATGTCCCGTAGTAATATTTGATAAGGACCATGTTGTGGCGACGGCAGGCGTACCCAGAAAGGAATTCTCCGAGCGTCGTGTGACAGGTCAGCTTGAAGAGCTTATGCAGAACAGGGGACAGTATTTTTGTCCTGATGCAGACAGTGCGAACTTTTTTCCTGCTGAGGGAATTGACCGCAACGCAATAGCAGCAGTTCCGATAATTACAGCAGGTGACGTTTCAGGAGCAGTTGCATTTCTGAGTACGGAGAAGTCGAAAGAAGCGAGTGACCTGCAAAAGAGTCTTATCACAGCAGCGGCACAGTTTCTTGCACGTCAGATTGAGTGATTCGATATATAAAAGAGGCAGCCATGCAACAAGCATAGCTGCCTTATTATTTTACTTATCTGATCTGAGGGCGACACGTCTGATTTTGCCGCTGACAGTTTTGGGAAGCTCATCGAGGAACTCAACGATACGAGGGTATTTGTAAGGAGCGGTATGCTCTTTTACGTATGTCTGGATTTCCTTTTTAAGTTCATCGGTTCCGACAGTACCCTTTGTGAGAACAATGGAAGCCTTTACAACCTGACCTCTGATAGGGTCAGGAGCAGCACTGACACCGCATTCAAGAACATAGGGGAGTTCCATAATAACACTTTCAATTTCGAAAGGTCCGATACGGTAACCGGAGGACTTGATGACATCGTCAACTCGTCCGACGTACCAGTAATAGCCGTCCTCGTCCTTCCATGCGGTATCACCTGTGTGATAAACACCGTCGTACCAGACTTCTTTTGTTTTTTCCTCAGCGTTATAATAGCCAAGGAAGAGTCCGGGAGGAACCGATTTATCTGTGCGGACTACGATTTCGCCTGTTTCACCGGGCTTTACTGTATTTCCGTTTTCATCGACAATGTCAACATTATACTGAACGCTTGGCTTACCCATTGAACCGGGACGTGCTGTCATTCCAACGAAATTACCGATAATAAGGGTAGATTCGGTCTGACCGAAACCTTCCATAAGTTTTACGCCCGTAGCCTTGAGGAACTGATTATACACTTCAGGGTTGAGGGCTTCACCGGCAACGGTAGCATATTTAATGCTGCTGAGATCGTACTTGGAAAGGTCTTCCTTTATGAAGAAACGGAACATAGTAGGCGGAGCACAGAAAGTTGTGATGCCGTATTTTTTGAACATGGGGAGGATTTTGCTTGCGTCGAAGCGTTCAAAATCATATACAAAGATACATGTTTCGCTGAGCCACTGACCATAGAGCTTACCCCAGAGAGCTTTACCCCATCCTGTATCGGAAATTGTGAGGTGGATTCCGTTGGGGTCGACATTATGCCAGTATCTGGCGGTTATGAAATGTCCGAGAGCGTAAAGATGGCTGTGGGTAGCGATTTTGGGGTATCCTGTAGTACCTGATGTAAAGTACATGAGGTTCGGCTCATTACCGCATGAGGTTTCGGCAGGATTTGTGGGACGTTCAAAAACGTCGCTGCAACCCTTCATACCTTCGTCGAAGCTGAACCAGCCGTCACGTTCACCGTGAGCGATCATACGGACGATATTCATTCCGCTTTCCTCGATAGCGAGCTCAACCTGATTAGCGACATCGCCGTCGGCAGTACAAACAATAGCTTTAACGTCGGCAGCCTTGAAGCGATACGTGAAATCG
Source organism: Ruminococcus sp. (assembly GCA_015066935.1). GTDB lineage: Bacteria > Bacillota > Clostridia > Oscillospirales > Ruminococcaceae > Ruminococcus. The sequence goes on from SVNK01000002.1 coordinate 142,948, forward strand.
TGCTGGACGAGCTGGTTTGTAGCGGGAATTACGATTGCACCTATCTTGTGGAGTGCAACAATCGAGAACCAGAACTGGTAATGTCTTTTAAGGACAAGCATAACCTTGTCGCCTTTTCTGATGCCCATGGAATGGAAGTAATTTGCCGTCATATTGGAGTATTTTTTAATATCGGCAAAAGTAAAGCGATGCTCCTCCATGTTATCGGAGACATGCAGGAGTGCAACCTTATCGGGGGTTTTTTCTGCGAGTCTGTCAACTACATCGAAGCCGAAGTTGAAGGTATCTGTATTTTTGAATTTAATATCGGTAAGTGCACCGTTTTCGTCAGTTTTGACCTCGATGAATTTATCGGCAACGGGGTCCTTGACTTTAGCGAGGTCAAAATTTGTAACGCCGGGGAGAATAACGGGATCGAGGTGATGAAGGGATTTCTGGGGAGCTGTCGTACCGAAAACAACAGCGTAGAATTTACACTCCTGACCGCCTACAGCCCATTCGTCATGAGGCTCGGAGCTGTCATAGTAAATTGAATCGCCTTCGTTGAGGATTTCGATATTATCACCGACCTGAACTTTAAGCTGACCGCTGATAACGATGTCCATTTCCTGACCTTCATGGGTATGAGGGTGGGGGACACGATATTTTTCGTCAACATAGGGGATAGTAACGAGGAAGGGTTCGCCGATTTTATTCTTGAAATTAGGTGCAAGACGGTAATATGTAAGACCTTTTCGTCTTGCAATCGGAACAGCCTCACCCTTTCTTGTAATATCGAAGCTGTTGATGTGGGGACTTTCGCCCTCCATAAGGTCAGTAATTTCAACGCCGCATGCGTTGGCGAATTTATAAATAAAAGTGAAGCTTAAATCCTTTGCACCGCCTTCATAGGCGAGGTATTCAAAGGTGGAGACTTCTGTTTTCTGTGCCATTTCTTCAGGAGAGAGACCGACTGATTCACGAACAGCTCTGATTCGTTCAGCAACCTCTCTAATTTTAAAATCCAGATTTTTTGAATTACTCACGGCAAGCCTGCTCCTTTCTGAAGATTCCGACGGATATGAATCTGCGGTACAGCTGATATAAAAGATTTGTACAGTAAAGGTACATACAGCCATAGCTCATACATTATTATTATACCTTGTTAAAGGAGGATTGTCAATATCTTTTCTGTTTAATATACAAAATGTGAGAATCGGGCACAATGATTACTGTTAGTATTATCAACAAAACATGATATTACTATTGGTTGTATACTTAAAGTAAAACCCGTACTAAAAATCTGTGTGGAATTGTGAATTTTTTGTAAACAATGCTGTATCAGTGTTTACAAACTGTAAAACTTGTGCTATAATAAAACCATAAAGTTGAAATAAATAAACCTACGGTAAATATGAGACAAAATCAGATAATACCAAGGGTAAAAGATAAAATGTTCGGAGGTGTCTGTTATGATGAAAAATATCAGAAAGTTTACTGCGGTAGTTACTTCTTTTGTTCTGGCAATAAGCTGCATGGTTATTGTAAAGCCACAGGAAACTGTTGCTGCTACAGAAAATGATATGGTAGTAATGGCTGAAGAACTTATGATACTTATCAATGAGGCAAGAGCCGAAGAAGGAATTTCACCTTTATATATGGTTGATCATCTTAACGACATAGCCGTAGTCCGTGCAAGAGAACTTATAGATAATCCGAGTCATGGATCACCGATTTACGGAACAATTCTAAATATGATTGATAAAAACCGTGTTCCGTTTTCGAAATTATCCGAAAATATCGTATGGGGCAAGTCTTCACCCGAAGAAATGCTTGAAAAGCTGATGAGCAATAGTACGTATCGTTCAAATATTATGAATCCTCTTTTTACTCATGTAGGAATAGGAATGACATATGCAGAAAACAGTGCATTTGGTTGGTACGGCGCACAGGTTTTTGTATCTGTGGGTGGTTATGTAGATGGTCAGAAAATGGTAACGCGTGACGAAGAAGTAATCGAGCCTGAGGAACCTGCTCAATATGATATGAAAGCAAGAGCAGAGGAACTGTTGGTCCTTTTTAATGAGGTAAGATCTTATAATGGTTTAGCTCCATTATATATGGTGGACCACCTTAATGATATTGCAGCGGTCAGAGCCAGAGAGCTTATACAGAAAACTGAGCATTGCGGTCTTGATGGCGGAACTATTATGAATATGCTTGATAAAGAACTTATCCCTTATATAAGAATAGCTGAAAATATTGCATGGGGAAAAAAGACACCTGAAGATATCCTTGAAATTCTTATGAATTCCGAAGAGCATCGTAGTAATATACTTAATCCTGATTTTACACATGTAGGAATCGGTGTAACATATGAATCAAACAGTCTTTATCAATGGTACTCTTCACAGATATTTGTTTCTGTGAATACTTGTATACCTGATCAGAGAATAGTAAACCGTGAAGAACTTATTCCTGATCCGGAAGATATAGAAAGAATAATCCCGACTTGCTGCGGCGATCTGAATGGTGACAGCAAGGTTAATAGTTTTGATGTAATTGCTTTGGTGAAATATTGTTTCGGCAATTGTGATTTAACAGCCCTTCAGCTTGAAGCGTGCGACGTAATGCAGGATGGTTCAGTTAATATAGCGGACGTTGTTGTTATGCGAAAGCATATTATCGGATATGCTGAATACAGTGTTCTTCCTTGTCCATCCAGATATGCATAAAAATGATTTTTTGTTGTTCTCACTTCTTCTTATTTCTTTTCACAAGAATAAGCCCTTTGGTTTATAACCAAGGGGCTTACTCTTTTTTAGTATAACGACTTATTTTCTCCTGCCGCAATTCTTATCATATACAGGATTGCATGCATAGAAATTTCTCGAATCAAGATTATCCTGAGTAATACGAAGTGCTTCGCCGAAGCGTTGATAATGAACTATTTCACGTTCACGCAGAAACTTTATAGGATCTCTTACGTCGGGATCGTCGGTGAGACGCAGAATGTTATCATAGGTTGTGCGAGCTTTTTGTTCTGCTGCCATGTTTTCGTGCAAATCGGTTATAATATCTCCTTTTGACTGGAAATATGTTGCGGTAAAAGGTGCCCCTGAAGCTGCGATAGGGTATATTCCTGTGGTATGATCTACGAAATAAGTGTCGAAACCGCTGGACTTTATTTCGTCAATGGTAAGTTCCTTTGTTAGCTGATAAAGGATTGTAGAAATCATTTCCACATGAGCGAGTTCTTCCGAACATCAATGATATATATGACGAATAAAAGTTAAATCAAGGAGATATTAACAGCAAAGGGGACTGGATGCCATCTGTCACGGATGGATGTTTCCCGGTGATAAGTAATGTCCTTGATGATAGTACGCAAAAAGCGATTAGTATCTTCGATAGGCGAGGACTTATCCTCAAGAATTGCGATTGCTTCTTGGAGAGCGACGTATCTTTGTTCGTAATCGACAATAGAAATTTCGTTAGCTTTAGCCTCAGCGATTGAATCCAGAAGCTCCTGACGACGCTGAGCGAGAGCAGCGTTACGCTTTACAAAGACCTCACTGCTGTATACACCTTGTTCAAGAAACTCATATAATCGTTCTTGTTGTGTTTCCAGAGCGTTCAGTTCTTTTTGGAGAGCAGCGGACACAGCTTTTTGTGCCGGGAGTGCAGTATCGGTTTTCCCCTCCAGAATTTCCTTGATATCGGCAGCGTACTTTTTCAGTGCCTTTATGACTTCTTCCTCGACTTCTGAAAAGGTTGCCGACCTGTTTCCGCAGCGCATCTGGTAGGCACAATGGAGTCTCGGCTGACTTGAGCGTTGAGACTGATAAATCATAGGTCTTCCGCAGGAGCAGTGCATAATACCTGCAAAGGGATTCCGCAAGCCTGATGCAGCTTTTTTCTTTGGCAGAGTTCCGAAGCGTGCCATGGCAGCATTGAATAGTTCTTCCGATATAATTCCTTCGTGTTTGCCGTCAACCAGAATCCAGTCTTCTTTTTTTGCCTTGGGACGTGAGGACTTCAGTTCTCCGTCCTCATATTTTTTTATGGTCTTACGCCAGTTCCAACGGATTTTTCCGATATAAACAGGGTTCTTTATTATATCACGCACGCTGGCGTTGCTCCAGAGCTCCGACTTCCTCGGTTTTATATGCATTGCATTCAGGCGGTTCGCAATTGTGGTGGACCCGATGCCGTCCTTGACCCATAATTCAAAAATGAGTCTGACGATATCAGCCTCGGAGTTCGGGACCAATGTGAACGACTTTCCAATCTTGACCTTATCATATCCGTAAGGAGCTACGGAGCCGATGAAGTTGCCCTCGTTCACCGAAGCAATACGTCCTCGGGTCATAATTTCCTTGACGTATTCAAGGTAGTCGTTTCCTCTCATGAGCTCCATTTCGAAGAATTTACGGTCGAACTTATCTGAAAGGTCGTATGTTTTCTGCGGAGTGATAACAAGCGTTTCTGTATAGCGGAACGCTCTGATTATTGTTCCGCAGTCTGAAAGGTCACCTCGGCTGAGTCTCTGAGGTTCTACGATAAGAACTCCCGTTATGTTCTCGTTCTGGATCCGTTCAAGCAGCCTGTTCACTTCGGGACGGTCCTGTATTGTCTCGCCCGAGACCACTTCCCGATAAATAAGCGATTCGGGAACTGCTCCGCCAAGCTTTGCTTCAGCATGGTCCTGCAGAATCTTACAGTGCCTTGCAAGAACTTCCTCTACCGTTTCGTGTTCGCCGTCGGCTCTCGACTTCCTCAGGTATATCAGGTACTTTTCTTCCATGATTTCTCCTCTCTATAGTTTTCCCCTGCGGTGTTTCCTTCACGGCAGGGGCTTTTTTATTATACTATGGATTACAATTTCCGCATGGCTGATAGCCTTGTGCTTTAACTTCATCACGAGTTCCTGTATATACTTCGTAGTTCTCAGCTTTAATATTAGCAACCGAATAACAGCTTTGATAATGGAATTTATGTGACTCCTTATTCAGTACATAAGTATAAGTACGCTGTGTAGGCTTTTCTGTTGGTGCTTCTGTAACAACTATAACAGTAGTAGTAGTAGTTGTTGTTGTTTCGGCTTTAGTTACTGTCGTGACTTTAGCAGATGTAGTAATATTTGCTTTAGTAGCTGCGACGCTCTCGGTTGTTGCTTCGGAGCTTGTTGCGGTAGTTGTTGTTTCGGATTCGGTAGTTGTGTCGGTAGTCGCTTCCGAGCCTGTCTCTGAGCTTGCTTCGGTAGTTTCCTCGGTGACGAGCTGAGAGGGCATGCTTCTGTCGGGTTCAGGTTCCTTATTGTCGTTCCCTGCCATAGCGGCAATCACAAACAATGATACTATACCTGTTACTACGCCCTTGACAGTAGTGTTCCACTTGCTGTATCTCCAGAGCAGATATAAACCAATCGGGAAAAACAGTATTAACATTAGTATTATTCCCCATGTTCGCTTATACCAGACAGTGTCGGGATTCGCAGCTTTCTGTTCCTTGGTTTTACGATATACCCATCTGAAGAAAAAGAACAACAATGTAAGCGGCAGAAGTCCAATAGCGATTATTGTTGTCAGGCATCCGCCTCCGCCTTTGCCTTTTTTGCCTCCGAAGCTCTTACTTGCTCCTACGTAAAATCCGCCTATTTTTTTGCCGTATCCGATTCTGAAACTCATATTTTTCACACTCCTTACTTTTTTACTCATCTGCATAATTTTACGTCAGCTCTGTCACGCCTATTACGCAGAGCATTTTGAACATCGATTATTTGTTTTTCTTGAAGAACGCCATATCAATTTTTATTATTTTATATGGTTTAAATCTTATGTATGATAGACGTGCAACAATTTTGTCGCCTCTATTTATATAATCGTTAGCCATATCTTGCAGTTTTCCACGATACAGATACCCGAGCTTTTTTCTTTGTGGAACAAATAAAAGCATAACGGCTTTATCATCCGCTTCATTTGTGGGTTCTTGTATAAGAACGATTTGATTTCCTATTTTGACGTCTTGAGGGATGTATTCCCATGATGTGATTTCAACATCTTTATAGTGATATTTTAAAGTGTAGCCATCAATAGGTTCTGTTACCGACTTTTTCTCATCAGATAATCTGTCTTGCGGTATACCGGTTATGAGACTTTTTATTAGTTTCGATATTTTCATGGTTCAACTCCTCATCTTCTATAATATAACATAATAATTACGGCAATTCTGCTATGCCTATTACGCAGCCTTTACATTCGATATTGCCGTCCGTGGGGTAGATATCCTCATATTCAGGGTTCCTTGAAATAATACGACCTTTTCCTGCTTCCTTGATGTAACCTTTGCCGTTCTGCATGAACAGTCCGACTTTGCCGACGGGAACCTCAGAAGCCAGAGCAATATAAACTATATCTCCGTCATAATAATCGGGTTCCATGCTTGCACCCTCAACCTTTACGGCGAAATCAGCCTGCCGAGCTTCGGGAGTATCAATTACCTCAATGGTTCTCCACTGGTCAGGGTCGTTCAGGTCGAAGCCTGTTCCTGCCGAAACCTTGTTTTCGCTCAGCTTTCTGAACAGGAAGGTGTTTGGTGTATGCTTATCCATACATCTTTCGTATTCAAGATTCAAAACTGCATTAACCATTTTTTTACCGTTGTCATCTATAGCGTTGTACTTACTTACAAAGCTTGGTGACAATGGCTTTTGTTTTTTACGAACATATTCGACATAAAACTCTTCTGGGTCGCAGTCGAGGTATCTGCATATGTCGAGGAAAACCTCTATTTCTATTTTAGATGTATCTCTTGACAGCATACTGCTCAATGTCGTTTTCGGTATTCCGATAGCTTCAGCTAATTCAGCCTGCTTGACATTTTTTTCTGCCATTTTTTGTTCAAGCAGCTTTCCAAAGCCCATAAAATCAGCTCCTTTCATAAATATATTATACATTCAAGGTGTTTCAAAGTCAATACAATTGTGCGAATTTGCGGATATAAATGCGAAATTTGTGCAAGATAAATAAACTATACTGGCATCTATTGGTTATTTATCCAAAAATCGAAAAAGCGTACAAAACCACTTGACTTCGTACGAAAAAGCGGTTATAATCATAAATGTAAGAACGCAAATTCGTATAAGGAGGTGCAGTATGTACGTAAATCTGTGTGATCATCTGAAAAAGAAAGGGCTTTCCGTAAATGCAGCGGCTGCTGCTATCGGAATGCCCGAAGCTACATTCAGAACTAAGGTTCAGAACAGAAGTTTCAGCGTCGAAGAGGCGTTCAGTATCAAAGAAAACCTCTTTCCTGAGCTTGATATTTTCTATCTGTTCAAGCGTGACGAGAAAGGAGAGTGAGGAAATGAAACGCAATGATTTCTGTATCAACACAAAGGAAAGCGGCTGTGTATGGGGCGAGCTTTCGAACTGGCAGGTTGTAGAGCTTGCAAGGAAGCTTCATCCACTTCATCTTCTCGGAATCTATAATGAGTACAACGGCAGGAAGTACGTGGTTCTCAGAGCCGAGGAGTCAGGCATCAACTACATTGTCCAAATAATATGACAACTGTACAACCATCCGACGAATAGACTTGAAAGAGGTGATAGTATGAAAGACGACATCAGAGACGTGAAAGAAACCGAGACCGAAACTGAACGCATTGTATCATACAGAACGGATAAGGCTTTTGTGACGGTACATATCCCCAAACGTACTCCCGAACAGCAGGCAGAGTATGAAAAGAATGTAAGAGCAGCTCTGCGCCGACTCTATCATTCAATCACTTCCAAGGGGCTCGACTGGGATGAGCTCGTGAGGAAGCATCGTCCGCCTGCTGAGGGTGAGGGCACATGAAAATCTTCTTACTTACCCTGTCGGACAGGTGGGGGAACGTTGTTGCAAGGGTTGTGCCTGCATCAGACCTTGCGGCTTCATTGGAGAGCGTCGGTCCCGATGAGAGACTGTTCCTCTATAATTATTGCGTGATGGGAGGTGATTTGTAATGTTCGATATATTGGTTGATGTCGCTCTGACTGCGGCGGTTGTGATGATTCTTTACGTCATCAGCGAGAGTTTGTCCCTTTATGAGGAGTACTCTGAACGGAAGACCTCTCGACGGCGTGAGTTCTTCCGGAAAAAAGCCTACGCCGAAATGGACAGGTCCCGTGCCGAGAAGCTCAACCGTCAGCAGCTCTGGCGGCAGTTCATTCAGAAATGAAAGGAGAGTCAAATAATGTGGATTAGCGGCAAATGGTACACAGAACCACAGGTACAAGCTTATGTTGCAGAGCTTGAAAAGAATGTCATAAAAGCTGAAATCGAAGCTGTCAGGAATTTTGCACTAAGTCTGAAAAACAGGATGCAGCTTGTTGCTCCGAGTGTATATGCGGCTCCTTTTCGTGCGGTTAGCGTCGGAGACATTGATGAACTTGCGGATTCTGTATGCAAACGACTTGAACAGGGAGTGATAAAAATATGAAATTCTATTTAAACTATGACGAAGCGGTATCGTTATTGCCAGACGGCGATGATATACACACTTTTAAAAATGTTCCGTTCGGTTTAATAGGGGCTGATTGGAGCAGAGAGGATATTCTCAACAAATTAAAAGAAGATGATATTATCATTCAACTCACAGGTGAACAGGCAAAGGCGATGAATCACGGAATGTGTGCTTATAACAAAAACGTAAAGGACCGAAGTGATATTTTATTCATCGAAACAGATGAAGAAAAGCTGACCGCTTTTGAGCAAACCCACTCAACCGACGGTGAGGGGTGAGAAAGGAAGATGAGGGGAAATGAAAATAATGGTTGATGTTGGCGACAAAATAAAGGTATCTGCAAAGGTATTGCCGACACATAAAATGGATATTGAACCCGAAGATTTGCCTGAATATTTTGAGGGTGAAGTTGTTTCTGTTAGAAAAAATACAAAAGGTTGGTTTTTCAAATTCAAAGTATATGAGCAATGGTTAAGAGAAGAATTTGACAATGAGTGTGGATATTACACTTCCGCTTATATGGAGTACAAATATTTTACCTTGCCAATGTGTGCAATAGGAAAAACCGCCCACCCAACCGAGAATGGCGGTGATACTTAATGAGAAAACCTGACCGGTACCGTATTGAAGTAGTGTTCCACTATCCCTCGAACTACGTGCTCAGGCACACATCCACGGAAATAACGGGAATGCTGGAGCTTGAGACAAAACGCTGTCATATCGAAAGTATTCTTGCAGAGCTGAATGTCAGGTCTTTCAGGATTGTTGAATGCAGCAACCCTTTGCAGGTTATGAAGGAAATGGAAACGCTTCCCGATTTTTATTTTGAAAATAAGAGGTGATGAACAGCATGGCTAAGAAGATTCTTACAGCAGAGCAAATCGAATGGGCATATCATAAGTGGTGTGCGGGATACAGTCAAAAAGAAATTGCAGATGCTTTGTTCGTCGATTCTAAGACCGTAAACAGAGCACTGAGGGACAGAAAAAGAGTCCGTCCAAGGCTTGTGTATAATTTCAGTAAGGAGAATAATAATGAACGCACTCAGACTTGACAGATTTCAGGTGAGCGAAATCGAAATCGAAAACACTCTCGAAGCCTTGCAGAATGAAGTCGGCGGATACATTGAGGTCGTAATGCTGTCGGACAAGGCGGCAATGATTGTCAATGAGGAGGGACTGCTGCTCGGACTGTCTCCCAACGTGATCGCCTCAGCTGCTGCCGGTACTCTGATTGTCGGCAATGCTCTTATTGTCGGTGTGGACGGCGAGGACTTCACGGACGTTCCGTCTGATATCATTAACAGGATAAAGAAAAAGCTCCCCGAAGGGAGCATAAGTAAAATATAATGTCTATGGGTACATTGTACCATAAAGGAGTAAAAATGTCAATATATGAAAAAGCTGCGGCGATTGCGGACAAGCTTACGGATATTCTCCGAAGTCTTCCACCCTCGCCCGATATTCCCAGACGGACTATTCTTCCGTCTGACATTACTAAATCAACTGACGACGAAATCAATTTTTTCTATCGGAAGGTGTGTACAGATGAGTGAAAAAACACATTGGAAGAAAATGACTAACCCCAATTATATGGGCGATTATTCTATTCCCGAGGGCTATGACCTCATTGCGACTATTGATTATGTTGCACAGGAAAAGGTTGTAGGAGTCGGAGGCAAGTCCGAAATGGAGGTCGTTGCACACTTCTCCGACGGAAATAAGCCTCTGATTCTGAATAAGACAAACATGAAAACTATCCAGAAGATATACAAGACTCCGTATATCGAGGACTGGAAAGGCAGAAAAATTCAGATTTACTATGACCCCACTGTCAAGTTCGGGCGTGATACGGTCGGAGGACTCCGCATCAGAGACTTTATCCCTGCTCAGAAGGAGATTTCACTGATATGCAGCGACTGCGGAAAGAGTATCGGTCCTGCATACGGAAAGAGTGCCGAATGGGTGTCAATGTACACTCACAAAAGCTACGGCAAGGAGCTTTGTGCGGTCTGTGCTCAGAAGCTCAAGGAAAAGCTTGACGCATCGAAGGCTCCCGATCCGCTTAACAATAAAAAGGAGGAAAATGTCTAAATGAAAACCACAAAAATCAGGATAAAGAATCTTTTCGGCATTACCGAAACAGAACTTGACGGACGTTCTGTTGAGATTACGGGTGCTAACGGAGTCGGAAAAACTTCTGTGATAGATGCGTTCCGATACGCACTCACTAATCAGTCTGACCGCAGTATAATTGTCCACAATGGCGAAAAAGAGGGCGAAATCATCATAGAAACCGATACGGGACTGAGTATAGACCGCCGTAAGCGTACAGAACAGGCTGATTACAAGTCTGTAAAGGAAAACGGCAGAGAAGTGATGTCTCCGGAGAGCTTTCTGAAACAGCTGTTTTCTCCGCTTCAGCTTGACCCCGTATCGTTTACGCTGATGAGTGCGAAAGAGAAGAACCGTGCGATTCTTGACCTTGTTGAGTTCGATTGGGACCTTAATTTCATCCGTGAGAAGTTCGGCGAAATACCTGACTGGATTAATTATGACCAGAATATTCTTCAGGTGTTGAGTGATATGCAGTCAGAGAACGGTGAGTGGTTCAAGGAACGTCAGAACATCAACCGTGACATCCGTAACGAAACTGCATTTATAGGTGACATTGCAAAGGATATTCCTGCAAACTATCAGGCTGAAATCTGGGAAAAATACGACCTCGGAGCGTCGTATAAGAAGCTCGAACAGATGAAAGAGTTTAACAGCCGCATCGAGCGTGCAAAGCTTTTCCGCAGCAGCTATGATGCTAAGCTAAGACAGCTCGAAGCCGATAAAATGATTACGGTTTCAGCTGAGGAAAAGGCTGTTGCATCAGAACGTGAAAAACTCCTTTCCGATATTGAGCGTATGAAAACGGAGATAAAAGCCTGTGAGGAAAAGCTGTCGGGACTCTCGGACAAGCTTGCGGACAAGAAAGCACTTGCAGAGAGCAAATTCAATGAAGCCAGAACAAAGCTCGATGCCGATATGAGCCTTGCGGATGAGTATATGGACAAACAGCCTCTTGATTGTTCTGAGCTCCAGTCTGAGCTTGACAATGCCGAAGCTATGAAACGTCACCTCAATGAGTACAACCGCATGAAGTCCATGCAGGAGGAAGTTGAGAAGCTTCAGGAGATTTCTGCGGAGTATACCAGAAAGATTGAGCTTGCAAGAGCATTGCCCGGAATTATACTCGAAAATGCACATATTCCCATTGACGGACTTACCGTAAAGGACGGCGTTCCGCTTATCAATGGTCTTCCTGTCTCAAATCTCTCCGAGGGCGAGCAGCTCAGTCTCTGCGTTGACGTTGCACTTTCGAAGCCTAACGGATTGCAGATTATACTTATCGACGGAACAGAGAAACTGACATCGGAAAATCGTGATAAGCTGTACAGCAAATGTCATGAAAAGGGTGTGCAGTTCATTGCAACCAGAACGACCGATGACTCTGAAATGAAGGTGACATACCTTGAATAACCACAATCTTACTGCCGAGAACTACTTCTCTCCCGAAAACAATATGCGGTACATGAGCTCATCGCAGTTCGGGAGCTTCCTCAGATGCGAGGCGGCAGCTCTGGCTGAGCTTCGGGGAGAGTATGAGAGAACCGTTACCGACGCAATGCTCATCGGCTCGTATGTGGACGCTCATTTTGAGGGAACGCTTGATATTTTCAAGGCTCAGCATCCCGAAATCTATACCCGCAGCGGAGAACTCCGTGCCCAGTATCGTCATGCGGAAACCATAATCAATCGTGTGGAGCGTGATGAACTTTTTATGCGGTATATGTCGGGACGCAAGCAGGTTATAATGGTCGGGGAAATTGCGGGAGTCCCGTTCAAAATCAAGGTGGACAGTCTCCACGATGAAGCAATAGTTGACCTCAAGGTAGTAAAGGCCTTCGCTCTGATTTGGAACCCCGAAAAGAAAATGAAGCAGCACTTTGTTTTCTTCTGGGGCTATGACAGACAGGGTGCGGTTTACCGTGAAATTGTCAGACAGAATACAGGCAGGACGCTGCCGTTCTATATAGACGCCGTTACCAAGGAGAAGCCTCAGCCTGATTTGCAGCTCTACTGGCTTCCGGATGAGGACATGGACAACGCTCTGAATGAGGTCGTTTCGCTTGCACCGAGATTCCGCATGATTAAAGAGGGAAAACTCACTCCGCAGAGGTGCGGAAAATGCGATTATTGTCGGTTCACAAAGGTTCTGACGGGTCCCGTCAACATTCACGAGGAAATGGAGGTCTACGAAGTTGAGCAGCCGTGATGAAAAACTGGAATTCATGAAAAAGGTCACTATTCTTGTGGATACCCGTGAAAAGAAAAACGAGCATATTATTGAGGCTCTGGACAATCTCGGCGTTATGCACGAAAGCAGAAAGCTCGATTACGGCGATTACAGCTTCACTATCGAGAACAGGGACTTCTCACGTTCCTGCATCATCGAGAGAAAGGCTGACGTCGATGAGCTCTACAACAATATTACCACTGACCGTCAGCGTATCGAAAAGGAGTTCGACACGATTGCAAGGAACGCAGTACAGTGTCGTCTGCTGATTGAGAACGTCTCTGGATGGGTGTCGCTCAGAGGGTACACTCTCCCCGAGCTTACCGCCGATAAGCAGGGGCGCAAGGTCAGAAACATCGGCGAAACCGTTCATAATACGCTGAAATCGTGGCAGTGCGGAAACCGCTACGGCTTCGGAGTTGAATTCTCTCCCGACAAACAGCACTCCGCACTGATGATGCTCGATATTTTCTTCTGGTTCTGGCGTAACTACAAGCAGCAGACTGCTCCGAGGAGGTAAGTATGGGAAACAGAATACCGCTTGAAAAGGCTGTAAGGATGGCGAGGATTGCTCCCTGTGAGGACATCTACACAACAAATAATCCCTACGGTTTCAGGATAAATGTCAATCACCCCAGAATCAGACCCCTTTATCAGCGCTATAAGGAGCACATCGGAGAACGTATCCTCTCCGATAATCAGCGCAGACACTTCGAACTCCTTATCTTTGAACTCATGGAAAGAAGGAAAATCACATGAAACATGAAAAGTTTTCCGTTATTCAACGGGTTTGCGTTTAAAAATTCCCTTTTTCGGGACTATTACAAAATACGGAGGTATAATTTATGGTCGAAACAAAAAGCATTCTTGAAATGGCTCAGGGAGCTATCATGGAACAGGTGAATCTGGAGGTCTCAAAGATTGTCGATAATATCCTCGACCTCAACACCGAGCCCAAGAAAAAGCGTACACTTACTCTTACGGTGGACTTCGTTCCGAACAGCGACCGTTCTCAGGTAGTTATCAACGCTACCGCAAAGAGCAAACTTCTCCCGAACAACGCCGTTCAGACCACTCTTTATGTCGGAGCCGACGCTTCCACAGGAGAAATTCAGGCTGTTGAAATGGTGCCGCAGGTTCCCGGACAGCAGAGCTTCGACGGTACGGTTCAGGAAGAGCCGAAAATACTTAAAATTGCAGGAGGTATGTAATTATGGACAGAACAGCAATCGAAAAAATTGTGGAGCTTGGTGCTCCGAACATCATTAGTGCCGATAACGGACACACGTATTCGGACAAGCCGCTTCACGTTATCGAAGCTCCGAGAACAGCAACGCTCTTTTTCCATACGCTTGACGGACTTGTTCAGGTTCTCACAGCAGAACATCAGCGAATTTCGGCTCCGATTCTTGTAAACGTGTTCGATGAAGAAAACATTATCGTTTATTCGGCAATTGATTATGACGACAGAAAACGTGAAACCCCGTATAAGGTCAATGCCGAGCTTGTGGAGATTCCTTTCAACCGCCGACTTGATTACGAGCAGATGATGATTACACTGAAATCAAAGTTCGTTGAAACTCCCGAGCTCCTTGAACTTGTAAAGCTTCTTGGCAGCATTACCGAGGAGAATAGTGCTGCTGTTTCCGATGACGGCTTCACGCAGTCCGTTGTAGTCCGCAAAGGTATTGCACTGAAGGAAGGCAAAACCGTTCAGCCGATTGTGAAGCTTAAGCCATATCGTACTTTCAACGAGGTTGAACAGCCCGAAAGTGAGTTCCTGCTCAGACTTTCCGACGGTGCTCAGGTTGCTCTTTACGAAGCCGACGGCGGTGCATGGAAGCTGACCGCACGCAGAAATATTGCAGACTACCTGAGAAAACAGCTTGCTGCACTTATTGATGACGGCATAGTTATTGTTGTGGAATGATTACTTATCCCGACGGGCGGCATAGTCCGTCCCGAGGGAACACAAAGGAAGTGGTTCAATGGCACGCCCGAAGAAAACGGGACTTGATTACTTTCCTTTTGATGTGGATTTTTTCAGCGACAGGAAGATAAAGCGGCTTCGGGCGTCCTATGGATCCGACGGAGTTGACGTGTATATCTACCTGCTCTGCGAGATCTATCGCAGCGGATATTACGTTGAGTACGATGAAGATCTCATTCTTGATATTTCGGATGAGCTTAATATCAAGGCGAACACTACAATGCAGATATTGAACTACTTGTTCAGTCGGTCACTGCTCATGGTGAAAGAGAGCAAACTTGCTGTTCCGGTCAAGGTCATAACTGCTGCATCAGTCCAGCGAAGGTATCAGGTAGCCAAGAAAGCGGCGAAGCGTGATGTCGATGTAGCTGCGGAGTTCTGGGTTCTGAAAAAATCAGAAACCGAGAGCTTTATTAAAGTGCACCCTTTGAACGGTTTTTCCGAGAATAACGAGAGTTTTTCCGAGAAAAACCAAAGTAAATCCGAAAACAACTCCACAAAGGAAAGTAAAGGAAAGAAAAGTAAAGTAAAGGAGAGTAAAGGGGAGGAAACTCCGCAGTCGTTTCCCGATTCCTCAGACTCTCCCACTCCACTCGAAAGGCTCGTCTACGATTACGGCAGGGAGAACGCTGATAAGTACATCGGACGTGTACGGTCGTGGTACGCTGAAAAGGGCAGGAAGCTCACCGATGCTGTCGGTACTGCACGGAAATGGATGGAAAACGACGGCGTTGAGACTGTTGACCACGATATCGAAAAATACAATGCTGTCATCAATAAGTTCTGAGGAGGTCTGAGACATGAACAATCAAAGGAATAATCGTCGGTTCAGAATCCGCAACGTCATTACGGGGACTTATATTCATGTTACGCTGTTCAGACTGCTGGAGTTCTCAGACCGCAGAGAAGCTGTTCTGTGGATTCAGCGTCACGGTCTCAGACGTGATGTGTATTGTGTGGAGGAGACGTTATGACTGCACATGAGGAGCGTGTTCTCTCGTGGCTCAGACGTGCCTTCCATGCCGAGAAAAAGGCGAAGACTCTTGAAATGCTTGCGGAGAGATGTCGGGAAAAGGCTCAGAGACTTGCACGAAACTCAATCACCACAGGAAGAAACGACAGCTGTGAAAACTCTACCGAAAAGGCTCTGGCAAAGCTCGCTGACATGGAACGTGCAGCCGAAGAACAGAGAGCCGAAGCTGTTATGCTCGCCGACGAAATCAGAAAGGCTGTCTCCTCGCTCCATGACGACGCTCTCGAAACGGTTCTCATTCATCGGTTCGTGCTTTTCCACACCGTTGAGCAGACTGCCGAACTCCTCGGATGCTCTGCGAAAACGGTTAAAAGAAAAACTTTAACGGCAATTTCGAAAATGTCCTTGAATGTCCCCTTCATTCTGTGATATAGTGTATAAAAGAGATTATGAAATCACGCAATCATACTGATGCTCTCCTTTTATTTCAGAATGCCGTTCCGCTTGGGACGGTATTTCTGTATCCATGGGGGAGAGTACCCCTGTACACTGCCTAAAGGACTACAGCAGGGTCACTGCTCATATTTCTCGCTGAAACTATCTGAGGAGGGTGTGGATTATGGAATACGGACTGCCGTTTCTTAAGCAAAAGCTCAACAGCAAACAGCTCAGGGTGCGTACCCGATATAATTACTATGACATGAAGATTGTTGTGAGTGAGCTCAGCAGCATCCTCCCCAAGGAGTTCAGCTGGCTTGCATATTCTCTGGGCTGGTGTGCAAAAGCCGTTGACAGTCTTGCAGACCGCATCGTCTTCGACACCTTCAGCTGCGACGACTTCGCTCTCAACGAAATCTACAGACTCAATAACGCCGATGTCCTCCACGACGACGCCGTCCTCTCCGCACTCATCTCCTCATGCTCATTCATCTGCATCGGTCAGGACTCAACAGGCTATCCCACCATGCAGGTCATCGACGGCGGTAATGCTACCGGAATTATCGACCCCGTCACAAAAATGCTCACCGAAGGCTATGCCGTTCTGAAGCGTGACGAGCACGGTACTCCAGAACTGGAAGCTTATTTCCGTCCCAATCAGACCGACTATTTCGTCAGAGGCAGGCTCGATACGGAGCAGACTTTCATGCATCAAGCTCCGTATGCTCTGCTTGTCCCCATTATCAACCGTCCCGATGCGGCTCGACCATTCGGTCACTCACGCATTTCCCGTACCTGTATGCACATCACTCAGGCTGTGCTCAGAACCTTCCGCCGTATGGACGTTTCAGCCGAGTTCTACAGCTTCCCTCAGAAATATATCCTCGGTCTCTCAGATGACGCCGAATTCAATAACCGTGCGGCGACTATCTCGTCGTTCCTCAACATCGGCAAGGACGAGGACGGCGATAAGCCCACTGTAGGTCAGTTCACCCAGCAGTCTATGACTCCCTACGCAGAACAGCTTAAAGCTTACGCCTCCGTCTTTGCAGGCGAAACGGGTCTCACGCTTGATGACCTCGGCTTCACGACCTCGAACCCCGCAAGCTTCGATGCAATAAGAGCTTCACATGAACAGCTCAGACTTACGGCTCGCAAGGCTCAGCGTACTTTCGGGGTAGGTCTGCTCAACGCAGGCTATCTCGCCGCCTGCATCCGTGACAGGATTCCCTACGACCGCCGTGCTTTTGCAAATACCGTTCCACAGTGGCTCCCTGTCTTCGAACCCGATGCCGCTGCCCTCGGTGCGGCAGGTGACGCTATCCTCAAAATCAATCAGGCTGTCCCCGACTTTATCGGCAATAATAATATCCGCCGTCTTACAGGTCTGGAGAGTGATGCGGAGTGATAAAAAGCAGTTCCGAAGAAACGCTTCTGACATCAGATAATCGTCTGACTGAAATCTCAAAGTATTACGATAAGCTGAAAAAAAGACTTGATGCAAGGATAAAAAACGATGAGCGACTTACTGCTATTTACATGAAAATCGCTGAGGGAAAAGCCGATTTCAAGGATACGGCATTATACTCCGAAATCGTTTCCAATCATCTTGCAGAAGTTCTTTCAAACAGTATCGGTGAACTCAATACACCTCTTGCCAAGCAGTTTGTATGTGAAGAGCTTCTCAAAGACCAGCATTCAGCTGTCAACAAAGTTCTCGGAGACGTTCAGGTAAGGATTGACGAAGAAAACAATATCCACATCAAGCCGCAGACTCCTGAGTTCCCTGCCGAAAGAGTAAAGAAAATCGCCAAGTCCCTGACCGACCCTACCGTTCCCGAAAAGACCATCAAACGCCGTGCAAAGGCTCCCGTCGCCAACGTCTCAAAGAGCTTCCACGACGACTACATCAGAAAAAATGCCGCCTTCCGCAATGATGCGGGACTCGATGTGTATATCGTCCGTATGGGAACAGGCTGCTGCAAGTGGTGCTCGGAGGTTTCGGGGAAGTACAAATTCGGTTCTCAACCCGATGACATCTTCCGTCGGCATGACAACTGCGACTGCACAATAATTTACGATAATCAGGTGCTCAGAGGTAAGAAGAAATCCGACGGCAGCCGTTCCAAGACATGGGAGGAAATCCCAAATGCTCCCGTTGAGTATTCACCGACAGTCCTCTCGGAACAGGACGGCAGAGAGCTTCAGCAGCGGAATCTCAGCCGGTTCAGAGGGTTGACAAACAGCGGTGATAATGATAAAATAAGAAATATAAGGCTGGACGATGTTAAAGATGCTGTCAATAACAGTAAAATCAGTGAAAATGTGGCGAAAACCATATTTGATGCACTCGGCGAGGATAACGGACAATACCTGTTCGACGATGTTGCTGTTGTTCAGCTTGATTCCAATATTGTCATGCAGACAGATCCGGTAAGGAAAGGTACTTTCTTTGATACTCGGCTTAATCTTAATGAGAATTTCTTAGGTGGCAAAACAGTAAAGCAGCTTGATGAACAAATGAAAAATACAGATTATACAGTTGCCAATTCATTGCGTGAAGCTGTAATTCATGAAAAATATCATGCTAAGCTTATAAACGGACTGAATCAGAGTCAGCTGGAATCATTATATGATTCGTTATCCGATTATCATATTGATGGCATAAGTCCTACTGCATGGAAAGATGGTTCTGAATGTATTGCAGAAATAGGCGTTCTCTTTGAACGTGGTGAAACAGACGATTTGCCACAACACGCAAAAGACTTGTTCAACAAATACATAGGAGGGATATGATGATAAGATTAGGAGATTGTGACGATTGCAAAAACAGATTTGGTTTTAAGAATGGACATACTCTTTGTCATGCCTTTCCTGAAGGTATTCCTTATGAACATATGGAAAAGGACTTGAAATCACTAAAAGAATGCAATAACGGTATAGGCTTTGAGCCTAAGACAGAGAATAACGATTAACCGCCTGTAACAGGGCGGTTTTCTTATACCTTGAAGGAGGTGGCTGAGCATGGCAAAACCGAATCTTCGTCCCGACCACAACGGTACCCAGAGAGCTCAGTTTGAATCAAACAAGCTGAAAATCTATGCTTCCCAGAAAAACTGCGGAATCTGCGGTAAGCCTGTGGACTTCTCGCTGAAATTTCCGCACCCTCTCAGCCGTTGTATCGACCACATCATCCCCGTCGCTAAAGGCGGTCATCCCTCCGACATCGCTAACCTCCAGCTCGCTCACATGACCTGCAACCGACGCAAGTCCGACAAGCTTATGCCCGAACGTGACTTCACTACAGGTACTGAACTCGTTTCAAACCGCCTTCTGCCTCTCACTTACGACTGGAAAACTATCTGACACCTGCGAAAGGAGCTGATCCGATGAGCGATAAGAGGCTCGGACGGCAGACTCCTGTTGTTTCCGTGGTTCTGCCGTATACTCAGTCACTCGGAACTGAGGCTGTTGAAATCTATAACAGGTCAAGACGTACTGCTCAGCCGTGGCAGGAGCTTATGCTTGAGGACATTATGGCTCTCGACTGCGACGGTCTGTGGACGCATATGAAGTTCGGCTGGTCTGTCCCTCGAAGAAACGGTAAGAGCGAACTCCTTATCATCAGAGCTGTGTGGGGAGTCTCCCACGGGCGGCGTGTCCTCTATACTGCTCACCGTACTACGACTTCTCACAGTGCCTACGAAAAATGCGTTGACCGCCTCTCCGAAGCAGGCTTCACGGAGGGCGTTGACTTCAAAACTACCAAGCAGTTCGGTCTTGAGCATATCGAGTGGCTCAGGGACGGCAGCAGTGCCGTCATCAACTTCCGTACACGTTCAAGCAAGGGAGGTCTCGGCGAGGGTTACGACGACCTCCTCATCGACGAGGCTCAGGAATATACTGCTGACCAAGAGAGTGCGCTTAAATATGTCGTGACCGACAGTCCCAATCCTCAGACGCTTATGTGCGGAACTCCTCCGACGGCTGTTTCTTCGGGTACGGTTTTCCTCAAATACCGAAAGAATACTCTTACAGGCAAGAATGAGAATTCGGGCTGGGCGGAGTGGTCTGTTCCGAAGCTCAGCGACGCTCATGACAGTGAACTCTGGTACGAAACAAACCCGTCGCTCGGCTATATCCTCAGCGAAAGAACTATCCGTGATGAGCTCGGCGACGATACCGTTGACGATAATATCCAGCGTCTCGGACTCTGGCTCACCTATAACCAGAAATCTGCCATAAGCCGCAGAGAATGGGAATCCTATATCATTGAACGACCGGAGATTAAAACTCCGGTCAAGCTGTTTTTCGGCGTAAAATACGGTAAGGCGACTCCCAATGTCTCGCTTGCGGTCGCTGTGAAAACAACCGACGGCAGAATCTTCGTTGAGGCAATTGACTGTAGGAGCGTCCGTGACGGAAACAGCTGGATTATTGCCTACCTCAGCAACGCTCATGCTGTCAGGGTCGCTGTTGACGGTGCGGGAAATCAGGATATTCTCGGTAACGAGATGAAAAGTGCTCTTGTGAAGTGCAGGGCGGTCATGCCGAAGGTCTCCGAAATCATCGAGGCTAACACGCTCTTCGAAAAACAGCTCTTTGAGGGACGTATCTGTCATGCAGGTCAGCCCTCGCTGTCTCAGGCGGCTTCGAACTGCGAACATCGTGCCATCGGAAGCGGAGGCGGGTTCGGCTATGCGGCTCTTTCCGAAGGAATTGATGTGACGCTCCTTGAAGCTGTTTCGCTCGCTCACTGGCTCTGTTTCAGCTCAAAAGATGTGAAAAAACAGAAAATCGCTTACTGAAAGGAGATTTTTATGGACAAAAATACTCTCGCACGTATCAACGGCTTCACCCGAAGAGAGTTCTCCGAAAGGGAACTTTACGTTTTCCCCGTCATCCTCTGCGATAACGACATCGACCGTGACGGTGAACGCTTCTCCGATGAGGCTCTGGAGTCGCTCAGAACCCTCTTCATCGGCAAAACAGGTATCTTCGACCACAATCCGAGTACCTCCAACCAGAGCGCACGTATCTTCGACACCGAGGTCGTGACCGATGAAGGCAGACTCACCAAGGACCGCCGTATCTATAAGTACCTCAAAGGTCAGGCTTATATGATACGTACTGCCGATAATGCCTCCCTTATCGACGAAATCGACGGCGGTATCAAGAAGGAAGTCAGCATTTCGTGCTCTGCATCGAAACAGATATGCTCTGTGTGCGGCTGTGACCGCCGTGAAACTCAGTGCACCCATATCCGTGGAAAAGACTACGGAAACGGGGAATGTCACTTTGTCCTCGACGGCATAACCGATGTCTATGAATGGAGCTTTGTTGCTGTTCCTGCACAGATAAATGCAGGAGTTACAAAGAAATATATTCCCGAAAAGGAGGAAAAATCAATGAAATTTACACCTATCAACACTCAGGAGGAGTTCGAAGCTGCTGTGAAATGCAGGGTTGACGCCGCTGTTGCCGATACCGAAAAACGCTTCGAGGGCTGGCTCTCTCCCGAGAATGCCGCAGTCATCACCAAGGAACGTGACGATACTGCTGCTGCCAATGCTCAGCTTTCCGCAAAAAACAAGGAATTTGAGCTTGAAACCCTCAGAATGAAGGCTGCAAACGAAAAAGGCGTTCCGCTTGAGCTTGCAGGCAGACTCACCGGAGATACCAAGGAGGAAATTCTCAGGGACGCAGAAAGCTTCGCCAAGTATTTCTCTGCACCGAAATTCAGACCTACTCCGTCATTTTCGGCGGAAAGAGCGCCCATGGACAATATGAATGCGGCTCAGCTTGAAATGCTGCACGAACTCGGCATGAATTAAGGAGGATATAAGATTATGGCACTCATTACTACTTCAGGTACTGTCTACAAACCCGAACTCGTCAAGGACCTCTTCAACAAGGTGAGAGGTCATTCAACCCTTGCAAAGCTCAGTGCAAGCGAGCCTGTTCCATTTTCAGGCATCGACGTTATGACGTTCTCTATGGACGGCGAAGCTTCAATCGTCGGAGAGGGGCAGAAAAAGCCTGCGGGCGACGCTGATGTAAAACCTACGACTATCAAGCCTGTCAAATTCATCTATCAGCACAGAGTTACCGACGAATTCCTCAAGATGTCGGCTGAAAAACAGCTCCCCATTCTCAATTCGTTCAATTCGGGCTTTGCCAAGAAAATCGCAAGAGGTTTCGATATTGCCGCTTTCCACGGCGTTAATCCCTCGACCAATGAAGATTCCGAAATCGTCGGAAACAACTGCTTCGACAAGCTCGTTACAAATGTAATTACTTACGATTCCGCTGCTCCCGATGACAATATCGACGCTGCAGCTTCTGTTATTCTTACGTCCGACGGCGTAATCAGCGGTATTGCAATGTCGTCAGAGTTCGGTGCTGCTCTCGGTGCAATGAAAACGGCCGACTCCCACGTTACTATATACCCCGAGTTCCGTTTCGGTGCGAATCCCGGAAGCTTCGGCGGTATCAATACCGATGTCAACGGTACCGTTTCGTTCGGAAACAGTCCCGACCGTGCAATCGTCGGCGACTTCGCAGACGCTTTCCGCTGGGGTTACGCTCAGAATATGACTTTTGAGATTATTCCCTACGGTGACCCCGACGGTCAGGGTGACCTCAAACAGCATAACCAGATCGTCCTCAGAGGTGAATGCTACGTAGGCTGGGGAATCCTCGACAAGGATTCGTTCGCACGTATCGCAACGGGAGGTTAAGTCATGATTTACCGCAATAAGAAAAACGGCAGAACTATCGAGATAGGCTCGGTGCTTAATTCTCCCGACTGGGAACCTGTTCTGACCGATAATGCCATTGAGGAGGATACTCCCGACATTGAATCCGTGGAGGATACTCCCGACATTGAATCCGTGGAGGATACTCCCGACATTGAATCCGTGGAGGATACTCCCGACATTGAATCCGTGGAGGATACTCCCGACATTGAATCCGTGGAGGACGCTCCCGACAATAATTCCGAGGAGGACGCTGCCGATGGGAAAGGTGTACGCAAGCGTAAGCGACATGACAGCTCTGGGGATAAGTCTGACGGCGGCTCAGACTCAGGCTGCTGAGATTCTTCTCTCAGCAGCTTCCTCGAAGCTCAGGCTCGCCGCAAAAAAACACCGTATCGACCTCGATGAACGTGTTTCTGCTGATGATGACTACGGCGAAGCGGTAAGAAGCGTCGTTATTCAGGCTGTTTCAAGAGCGCTGAACTCCGTTTCCGACGTTAATCCCGCACTCTCACAGGGCTCCGAAACAAACGGCAGCTACAGCGTTTCCATGACATATCTCAATGCAGGTCAGTCGCTGTATTTCCTCAGAAACGAACTCAGAGAACTCGGACTGATGCGGCAGACCTTCGGTGCTGTCGATATCTACGACCTGAACGGGAACGGAGGTTGATTTTATGTTCACTAACCATGCAGGCTGCACTATTTTTGAGAAGATAAGACGTGGACGTGAACCGTCATACGTCCGTCATACAACGGGTCCGTGCTACATCGAACAGAATCACGGTCAGAGCAGCGGCTCCGACAGGATTCCACGGAATTCCGATTTCATTTCGATTCCCGAAGCTTCGGCAGACTACCTCCCGAAGCCCGATGACCGTATCGTCTACGGTATCATCGACGGCGACGTTCCGCCTGCCGGTGCACTCACGATTCTGAGCGTAAAAGACCTTCGTTTCGGCTCTCCGAGAGTGCGTCATATCGAGCTGACTGCGGGGTGACGTTATGATTGACTTCAAAGGTGTGGAATTTGCTCCCGATTTTACCGTGAAGCACAGGAGAAATATCGCAGAGGCTCAGGATATCGTTGACAGCGAATGTCTGAAGCTCCTTCCCGATTATACTCCGATTGCCATGAAGCGTTTCAAGAACAGAGGTAAAATGAGCAGGTCACATAAGCGGCAGTCTCCCGGTGTTATTATCAATACCGAGCCTCTCGCCCGACGTGAATACTACACGAACAAGGGATTTTCGGGCAGGGGAAAGTTCTGGCTTGACCGCCTTAAAGCTGACCACAGGGACGACATCCTGAGGAGCGTGAAAAAACGATGAAAAAACCAATTATTGAGGGCGTCAGGGACTTCGTTCTCGGCTTCCCCGAGCTGAAGGACGGCTGTCTTACGGTGGACTGTCTCGGCTGTGAGCCTGTAGAGTACACTGTGGAGACCGTCCCGTGTGACCCGGTCCACACACGTTACGTTGACGGCGACTGCTTAAAACAGTTCCTGTTTATCTTCGCAAGCCGTGAGTACTTCGGTGCCGATGTCAATACGGCTATCGGGAACCTCTCGTTCTATGAGGAGTTCGAAAACTGGATTTCACAGAAGAATCTCTGCGGAGAGCTCCCCGATCTGGGCGGCGGACGTTCTCCCGACAGCATCGAGGTCCTCACAAGAGGCTATGCTCTCTCGGAGGAGGCTGATACGGCTCGTTACCAGATTCAGCTGCGGCTCCTTTATGAGGAAGAATTTACCGAAAAATATATTGTAAAGGGCTGATTCATACATCAGCCCATATTATTTTAATTTTCAAGGAGGAAAGTCTATGTCTATTGTTGCAAGACACAAGAAAATCGCATTCTACGGCGTTGTCGCCGAAGACGGTGAAAAGTTCGTCAGGATGCCGAAGTTCACTCAGCTCACCACCAGCAAGAACCCTATTGAGTATAATCGTCAGTACGTCGATGAGCCGTTTCAGGAGTCGGACGTCGTGGGATATTCGCCCTCGATTTCTTACGCCTTCGACCGTCACACCGACAAGGAGGTTCAGACCGACATCATCCGCATCTCTGATGAGGAGCTTATCGGCAGCGACGCTGTCCGTAATATCGTCGTGGTCGATATCGAAACGGGCGAGGCTGTGAAGCGTGCATATGCCGTGATTCCGTCCACAGAGGGCGACAATATCAACGTCTACACATATTCGGGCAATTTCAAGTGCAAGGGCGAACTCGTAATTGGTACGGCGGAAAGCTCCGATAACTGGCAGACCTGCACGTTCACTCCAAAAACAGAGTAGATTGACGGAGAAGCGGCGGATGCTTATTCCGTCGGCGACTCCGATGTACATAACAACGATGAACAGCCCGAAACGGCTGAATGAAAGGATTTGAGCCTATGAGCCGCAAAAACTGGGAAATCAACGGTCTGAGCCTTGAGTTCGATAATCAGGACGCAGACAACATGGAACGCTACGAAAATGCCTTCGACCTCATGGAAAAAGAAGCAAAACAGCTCCCCAAGGACGGCAGAGTCTCCGAAAGAATCAGAGCCTACTGCAACGTCTTCCGTAACCTTTTCGACAGAATCTTCGGTGAGGGTACTTCCGATAAGCTCTTCAACGGCGTCCCCATGAGTTCGGAACGCTATGAGGAAATCTACACACAGTTTCTGGAGTTCGTCAGAGAGCAGAACGACGCCTCTCATCAGAGACATGCTGCACGTATTTCTGCATATCTGCCCAATCGTAAACAGCGTCGGAGTGCCGCAAAGAATAAATGATTAATCTGCTGTATGAACCGCTTCCCGATTATGTCACAATCAGCGGACGTCGGTACGGTATTATCACCGATTTCCGTGAGTGGTTCCGATTCGCCGATATGATTCACGACGGGAGTCTCTCCGACAGGGAAAAGCTCTCTCTTATGACGCTGTACCTCGATGAGCCTCCCGAATCTGTTTCAACAGAGCTTGTCCGTGCCGTTTTCGCATTCTATGCCGCAGACGCACTCGATTCCGATACGGATAATCAGTACGACGGTCCCGATGATGACACCGCCGACGCTCAGCCGCTGTGCAGACCTCCCGTTTTCGACTGGAAATATGACGCTAAATTCCTGCTTGCCGATTTCAGACGCTTCTACGGTATCAATCTTCTCGACGCCGCACTCGATATGCACTGGTGGGAGTTCAGAAGCCTCTTTGCGGCTCTCCCCGACGATTCCCAATGTATGAAGCGTATCTCAATCAGAAGCACTGACCTCGGCAGTATCAAAAATGATGCGTACCGTGCGAAAATTGCCCGTCTGCAAAGACTTATCGCTCTCCCGTATGAAATGTCGGACGACGAAATCTCCGCCGTTTTCGACATTCAGTGAGGTTTTACCATGGATAACAGAATTCGTGTCCCACCCATTGAACTGAGGTGGCTGCTCTGCCCGTTCTGCGGAGCTAAAACAGTTCTTTTCGACAACACCGCCAACTGTCATGGCGTGCATATAAAGTGCACAAGAGGCTGTAAACAGGTGTTTGAAATTAAAATCAGAAACGGAGAACAAGTGCATTCCTGAGCCTTTGAGCCGCACATTCCCGTCCGTAAGGAGGAATTTGTGTGGCTTTTGACGGTACTTTGAAATTCGATACCGCTATTGATAAATCAGGATTTGAATCAGGAGTCGGCAGTCTTGTCGGTCTCGCAAAAAAGGGCATGGAGCTCTGCAACACAGCTATTACGAAGACTGCGGGTGCGATGGTCACACTCGGAAAAAGCTCTCTTGAAGCTTATGCAGACTACGAACAGCTCTCGGGCGGCATTCAGACGCTGTTCAGCACTACCCAAAAATCTTATGGGGAACTCTGTAACGAAATGCTTGCTCAGGGTGCATCAATTGACGAGTTTGAAGCCAAGTGGCATGAGTACAATCAA
Organism: Ruminococcus sp.; assembly: GCA_015066935.1. GTDB lineage: Bacteria > Bacillota > Clostridia > Oscillospirales > Ruminococcaceae > Ruminococcus. Next base: position 169,863 of record SVNK01000002.1, read on the forward strand.
GGCGTTTATGATGCTATGGAAAATGCCGCCGTCGCTTTCAAAACAGCAGGCATGTCCCAGAATCAGTACATGGAAACCGTTACGTCGTTCTCGGCAGCACTCATTGCGTCCCTCGGCGGTGATACGGTAAAGGCGGCTGAACTCGCCGATATGGCTATCATCGACATGGCTGACAACGCCAACAAAATGGGCAGCTCCATGGAGAGCATCCAGAACGCTTATCAGGGCTTCGCCAAGCAGAATTATACCATGCTCGATAACCTCAAGCTCGGTTACGGCGGTACCCAGAAAGAAATGCAGCGTCTGCTTGCCGATGCTGAAGCGATTTCGGGTATTCACTACGATATAAGCAGTTATGCCGACGTTGTTGAGGCTATTCACGTCATCCAGACCGAAATGGGCATCACGGGTACCACCGCAAAGGAAGCCTCAGAGACTATCAGCGGTTCTCTGGCTGCTGCGAAAGCGGCTTGGGAGAATCTTCTTATCGGTATTGCCGACTTTGAGGAACAGGACGCCGAAAAGCTTCTCGGTGATTTCGTTGAGAGTGCTGCCGTTGCCGCCGAAAACATTATGGAGCGTATTGATGTCATTATCGGCGGAATAGGCGAACTCGCTCCGTCTATCGGCGGTATTCTCGGGGACGCCGTTACAAGGATTGCGGAGTTCCTCCCCGATATTGTAAGCATGGGTAAGGATGTCGTCCTAAGTCTGGCGGACGGTATTACCGAAAATATTGACACCATAAGCGGATGTGCACTCGAAGTCGCAGGGGCGTTCATTACGGCGTATGCTCAGCTGCTCCCGAAGTGGTATGAAATCGCCGCAAAGGCTCTGAACTCCGTCGCAAAGGGCATCACCGACAACCTCCCTCAGATTAAACAGACTGCCCGACAGCTCATCATCGACCTGACCGACTCGCTGACAACAAACCTCCCGATTCTCATCGAAGCCGCAGCAGAGATTGCTTCCGCACTCGCTGAACTTATTGCCGATAATACCGACGTTCTGCTCGACGGCGCTTTGCAGGTGCTGGAGGTTCTCGCTTCATGTCTGCTCGATAATATCGACGTTCTGGTTGACGCTGCCGTCGGACTCGTTCTCGCTCTGGCGGAATATATCAGCGACAACTCTCAGGAGCTTGCCGAAACAGCGATTTCCCTCGTCAAGGAGGTCGTCGATGTCCTCATTGAGAACGCTCCCGAACTTCTGGCGGCGGCTCTGGTACTGTTCGGCGCAGTCCTCGAGGCGGTCTATACCGTTTTTGAGGAGATACTCACCGAAATCGGCGATTCAATTACCGAAATCGGCGAAACCCTCGGTGAGGGCGCAATGGACGCCGTTCAGAGCGTCGGGGAATGGTTCTCGGAGCTGCCTTCCGAAATTGCTCAGGGTCTGTCCGACGTGCTTTACGACATCGGCGACTGGGGCAGCGACCTCCTCATCGCAGGCAGGGACGCCGCTAAGGAGCTTGTCGGCTCAATCTCTGATAAAATCGGCGAACTCCCGGACAAAATGGTCGAAATCGGCAAGGAACTCGTCGAGGGTATCTGGGACGGCATAAAGTCCGCCAAGGACTGGCTTTTCGATAAAATCTCCGACTTCGGCGACGATATTATTGACGGTGCCAAGGAGATTTTCGATATCAATTCGCCGTCCCGACGCATGAGGGATGAGGTCGGTGAGCCTATTGCCGAGGGTATCGGCGTCGGCATGAATGAGAATATCCCTCGTATTGGCAGGGACGCTGTCCGTGCTCTGGAGGGTATTTCTCCCGAAATCAGCGTGAAGGCGCTCCCCGAAATCGACAGCTCCGCTTTCGAAGCTCTCAGAGTCCACTCCGCACACGCTGATGCGGTCTTTGCCGAATCTGCTCCCGTTTCGGAAATTACGAATAATGTGTGGAATTACAGCACGGAAAAGCCGTCTCCCGAGGATGTGCGTCCCATTGAGCTTCATGCTCAGTTTGTAGTCGGAGAGGAAGTCGTGGCGGAGGGAGTTGCCGTTATCGCTTCCGACAATATCGACCGTCAGCAGGGCGTTACCGTCAAGCTCAAGGAAAGGAGTCTCGCATGATTAAGGGCATTACAGTGAACGGTCTGCACTCGTATCAGAGGTTCGGTCTGAGGATGCTCAGCCGAAACATCGGTGCAGCTCCCAAGGACGAATATACCGAAAGGGTCCCGTTCAGCAGCGTTACCCACGATTTCAGCCGTATCTGCGGCGAGCCTTCCTTCGGTGAACGCACCCTCACTTATACCTTTGAGTTTCTGGAATTCCGCACGAAAACCGCTGAGGAAAACATCTTCGCCGTTATGGAATGGCTCTGCTTTGCCGACCGTCAGAAGCTCTGGGACGATATGCTGCCGAATCACTTCTTTGAGGTGCGTGAACCGACTGTCAGCTTCTCCGAAAGTCACGGAGTCCACAAAATTACTGCCGTTTTCAAGGCGAATCCCGTTATCGGGCAGAATCCGAATCTCTATGCGGCTGCGGTGAACTTCCCCGATATCGACGGCGACGGCATTATTACTGCTGCCGATGCCGCTATGGTGCTCGAAGCCTACACAAAGCTCAGCAGCGGTGAGGATACGGGTCTGACCGACGCTCAGCTCAGAGCCTGCGACGCCGATATGGACGGCAAAATTACCGCCTCCGATGCAACTCTCGTGGTGAATTTCTACGCCGAAGTCCAGAACGGTGCCTACTACGGCGACGCTGACGGCTGGGCGGATTATCTCAGGGACGTTTCGGGGAAGTATTACCGTCTCATCGACAGCGAGGGCTTCTACCTTGTTGACTCCGAGGGCTTCGTCCTTTATACGAAAGAAGAATAAGGCATCATCGTGCAGGGGCGAAAAATAATACGAATTATACGGGACGTCGAGACGCCGTCCCCTACAAATGGCTATTATACGCATACAAATGTAGGGACGACCATTGGTCGTCCGTAAATAATTACGCATTACGCATTACGAATTATTCGTGATGTCGAGGAAGCCGTCCCCTACAATGCAGATAAAAAGGAGGTTTTTTATTATGGCTGATTCAACCGAAAAACAAAAGAATATCAAGGTCTCGGGCGAAGATATTGAGGAGGCGGTCACAAAAATATCGACAATCGAAGCTAACATTAAGGCGAATGCATCCAACATTGAAGAAACAAACAGCCGAATTGATGAGCTTGCAAATAACAGCAATGCTGAACTGTCGGCACAGGTCGAGCAGAATAAAACTGATATTTTATCAGTTAATGAAAAAGTTGAGGGTTTAAAGGCACAGGGAGCACAGCAAACACCGTTATTCGCAGAAAGCATTGAATGGCTTGAAGAAAATGGTGATACTTCAAAGGTTTATGTGCTGTCTGACGGGTATATCTACGGATATATGACAAAAACTGTTACGGTAAACCCGACAAATCAAATTCCTTTGTCCATCAATGCTGATAAAACACCGTATAACGGCGGTACAGGTATCAAGTCTGGGTATCGTCTCAATTCACAGGGACAAGAAGTTGCAATATCATCCTACAGCGTAACTGGATTTATCTCTGCAAAGTTCGGCGATACCTTACGTTTTTTCGGCATTGTCGGCAATACAGAAAGTAACACGAGAATATGCTATTATGACGAAAATTTCGCCTTGTTAAACACCATAGGTGGTACTGATGTCAAAGAGATGTTTAACAATGGTATATATAATATTACCGATAACTTGGCGGACAGAGGATTAATGACAAACATTGAAAATATGGCTTATTTCCGTTTTTCAGCGCCTACAATAAACTCCCAATCTATCGTAACTGTAAACGAACCCTTGGAGTCCGTTACAACGACAAAAGCCGGATGGAATAGTACCAATCATGCGTTTGTTCCAGCAGATTACGAGGAACAAATCACAGAACTTGAAGAACGTGCGGCTATATTGGAAAATCGGGTTGACGAGCTATCGGCAGGTGAAAACGGGACATTTACCTATGTTAGCGAAGAAGCAAAGAGAGTTGCTGAAATTATTCAAGTAAAACGTACAGTTGGTAGCTTGACGTTCACGGCAATGGCTGATTTTCATGTTGAGGTTGATACGACTGTTACAAGTTTTCCGCTTAAGGATAATCTTACTTCTTGTCGTGATGCAGGTCTTGGCCTTGCAGAGATGCAGAAATATTTCAAGCTTGATTTTGCGGCTGTGCTTGGAGATTATACTTACAGCGATAGCACTGAAACAATCGAGCAGGTTAAAAAAGATTTGACCTACGTTAAAAAGTGTATGACCGATGGTATGAAAGGGATTCCTAATATTTGGGTAACAGGCAACCACGATATAAATTATGGTAAGGACACGCCACGTAGAATGACCGAAGATGAAATGTATGCTTATCTGACTGGTAACAACAAGTCGACAGTGCAGGACGGTGGCAAAATCGGAAGAAACTACGGATATATTGATTTTGAAAATCAGAAAATTCGCTGTATTTATCTGAACACTGTTGATGTGTTCGATTATCCAGATAATACTGATGGGGCAGCCGATGATGCTATGGAAATCACAGCGGTACAGGCCCAATGGCTCATTGACGTCGGTTTAGATTTCAGCGATAAATCAGCACCAACAGAATGGGGTGTGGTTATTCTGTCACACCACTGCCTCAGCCAGTTTATGCACGTTACAGCGATTTTAACCGCATATAAAGACGGGGCGAGCGGAAGTGTGGCTGTCACAACAAATGGAGTTGATACTAAGGTTAATTATGACTTTACAGGTGTAAGCCGTGGTGAAATTATATGTGCAGTACACGGTCACGACCATAATTTTACCTATCGTAAAATTAGTGACGAACCTTGGCATCAAGTTACAGAAGAAAAGTCGTGGCTTTGGAGTATCTGTGTACCAAACGTAGATACCACAAGGAACAACGAAAAAGCAACCAGTGCAGATGAAGCTTACAAACAGGCTTTTGGTGAATTTGATGAGAATGGCACTCCTGTCTATTATCCTAAAACACAGGGGACAGCAACAAGCACAAGTTTCTGCGTTTTCACGATTGATAGAAAGAATCGCAAGATACACGCTATTGCTTATGGTGCAGGCATTGACAGAGAAATCTCATACTAAGCAAATTAAATATAAAGGAGGGGGAAAATGTACAGAGTCATCATACAGAACGGCGGTTCGTCCGAGGTTCTTCATGAGCTTTCACCTAAAAGCAGCAGACGGCTCGGTTCGGGGAAGTTCTCGGAGGAGGTCAACAAGATACCTTCGTTCGTGTTTTCGGTTTTTCCGTCGAATCCGTGCTTTGACAGACTCTCCGACCGCAGAACGGCAGTCTCGGTGCTCAATACGCTCACCAATGAGACCGAATTCGAGGGGACTGTCCTCATGACCACAAAAAGCATGAGCACTTCGGGGAAAGTAGTCAGAACGGCAGTCTGCGAGGGCTTTCTCGGCTTCCTCTGCGACAGCGTCCAGATGTACCGACACTTCTCCGATACCGACGCCGCAGGCTTTCTCAGTGCTCTGCTCGATGTCCACAACGCCCAGATGCTTCAGGCAGGCTCTCCCGATAAGCAGATTTTCCTCGGAATGTGCGACGTCGTCGGCGACAACACCAACAGCAAAACTACCGCCTACCGCAATACTCTCGACGAAATCAGGACTAACCTCATAGACCGTATCGGCGGCGAAATCAGGGTCAGAAGGGTGGACGGCGTGCTCGTTCTGGACTACCTCACTCAGATTTCAAGGCGCAGTTCTTCCCGAATCGCTCTTGCTGACAATATGCAGTCGCTTGAAGTGAAAACGGACTCGACAAATATTATCTCAATGCTGATTCCTCTCGGCGCTCAGACAGACTCCGATTCCGCAAAAAGACTCGATATTTCTTCTGTAAACGGCGGTTCTCCGTACATTGTGGATGAGTCTGCACTGCAAAAATACGGCCCGATTGCGGGGACGGTCGTCTTCGACGATATTACTCTCCCCGAAAATCTCATCAGGGCAGGTCGTGAGTACCTCGGAAACAACAACCGTGTGAAGAGTGCTTACCGTGCTCAGGCTCTTGACTTGTCCATGCTCTACAAAAGCCGTGAGAGTATACGCTGCGGAAACATCCATCCTTTCTACAACCCACTGCTCGGCGTTGATGAGGAGCTCCGCATCATGAAACGGACTGTCGATATTTACAAGCCGTATAAGCCTGTCCTCGAAATCGGCGACAAGGCTGACTGCCTGACCGATATTGCAGTCCGTAATGCCAGACTTATCGAATACGAGCTCCCTCGTCAGAAGAATGAAATCCTCTCTGCCGCAAGAGACATTGCTACGGCTCTCATCAATGCAGGCATAAACGGTTATGTCTCGGTCAGCGGAAATGAGATCCTCATTATGGATACTCCCGATAAGGAAACGGCTTCAAGAGTGTGGCGCTGGAACTCGGGCGGCTTCGGCTACAGCAGCAGCGGCTACAACGGTCCGTATTCGACTGCCGTCACGATGGACGGTGCTATCGTTGCAGACTTCATTACCGCAGGCGTCCTCCGTGGTCTTGAAATCAATAACGGCGACGGTACTTTCCATGTCGCTCCCGACGGTACCGTTACTGCGGCCGCTGTCAATATCACGGGCGGCAGCGTCAATATCACTACCAACGACGAGAATTACGACGTTATCGCTCTGAACTGCGGTAACTGGTTTCATCAGCTATCGCCACTTCAGTGGGTCCTTCAGAACAAGGGGACAGGCTCGACCATTCTTGCTCAGGCAGGCGGTATCTTCTTCTATAAGGATGACAAGCTGAAACTGACTATCAGTGCGGAGGGTTCACTTTTCTTTTATAAGAATGATGAGCTGAAACTGACTATCAGTGCGGAGGGTTCACTTTTCTTTTATAAGAATGATGAGCTGAAACTGACTATCAATGCGGAGGGTACAATAAGAACGTCCGATTATATTATCTGTGAGGACCTTATGTTCAAGGATTCAGATTCGGTTTATAACTCGCTTCGTGGAACCATCGACACGCTGAACTACCGTGTTTCAAAACTCGAATCAGCTAAGGAGGCTTGATAATATGCTCACTTTTTACGACAAAATCCCCGATATGGAGTGTATTCAGGGAGATACGCTCCCCGTCTTCGAAATCTGCGTGGACGGAAATCAGGTCGGCGGAAGTATGTTGCTGCTGATTGCTCCCAAGAACGACCCGACACGTGCTGCCGCAGAGATAAAAGCGTCTGCATCAAAAAACGGTTTCGCCGTTCAGATTACAAGCAGGGAGACTTCGCTCCTCACCGAAGGCACGTACCTGCTTGTGTTCTGCCTTGTCTCGGACGGTCTCTGCTATAAGAAGCTCGCAGGCTGCATGAGAGTTTCGGCGGCTCCCGTTCCGACGGAGGTGTGATATGCAGTTTACGTTTACTGTTCAGACCGATGTGAAGCTCGGTTTTGATGTGCCGAAGGTTCCCGAGGAGGGGAGTGTTCCCGCAAACTCGGTTCCGTCGCTGATGTCCGCAATTACAGACGATATGCACGTTATGGGAAATGCTTCAGAGGAGGTTATATAATGGCAATTACGCAGACATTATTTACAACAAATGACGAGGTGGCTGCATGGCTCACAGCTAACCTCGTTCCGACCTGTTTCGACAAAATCGAGGACGGTGCAGACGACAAATTTGAATACTGGGACTGCTATGTGGGTGACCACAAGCTACTGAGAATTAACAAACGACCGAACTCGCCGTGCTATGTGTTCGGCAAAGAAGGCAGCGCCGAAGTCTATATGACGAAAGTAGGCATAAATAATACCGTACTCAGAGCTGGGCGTGCCTGTTCCAAGGGTGTGGTGCTTGTACCGTATATCCCAACAACACCAAGTAATGTCGGCTGTCTGGTTATCACCAAGGATAATAACGGCAATACGACAATTGTCGGTACTCCCGACGGCTCATATTATTACTGCTCATCGGGACAAAACACTCAAACTATCTCTCCGCATAGGCTGGTAGTCTGCAATAAAAACAGCCGTCTGAGTTCGTATCCCTACCTGTACCATATAAGTGCCACTACCTATTCTGCGACTACTCTGACACCCCTTCCCGTCTACGGTGACGACAACGCCTACACGCCCGACTGCTTCCTGCTTATCACGCAGGAATATCCCGACGCAGTCAAAATAGACATTGATGGCGTCAAGTATATCAACAACGGTGCGTGGTGCCTGAAGGACGGTGGCTAAACTATGAAGTACATTATTATGCTTATGATTGTCCTCGGACTTGCTGTTTCCGACTTCGTTACGGGTCTCATCAAGGGTTACGTCAACCACGACCTCAACAGCGCCAAAATGCGTAAGGGCGGTCTCAATAAAATCGCTGAGCTGACCGTTATGGCTACGGTGTGCGGTCTTGAAATCGGCATAAAAGAGCTCGGAAAGTATTACTCCGCCGAACACCTCGCCGAAATTACGGGTGCTGTCGCCGCTATCGCCGTCTTTTGCTATGTCGTGCTTATGGAGATTGTATCCATTCTCGAAAATTACGCCGAAATAAGTAAAGCCGAATGGGTCGCTAAGTTCCTCAAACGGCTTAAAAATGTCAAAAACAAGGAGGAATAATTTATGAATTCACCTTATATGGGAAAATTCCGTGTCTCACAAGAGTTCCGTCCGCCTCAGAATCCCTCTCATGACGGTCTCGACCTCGTTGGAATCGACAGCAAGGAGATTCATGCTACTGTCAACGGTACCGTCCACTTCGCAGGCTGGGAAAATCCCAACAACCACGCTCAGGGCTTCGGTCTCTACGTCTGCATCAAGGGCTGCGACGGTCTCTTCTACTACTACGGTCATCTGTCCGAACTCAAGGTCTCCTCGGGTCAGTCCGTCAAGTGCACCGACGTCGTCGGCATCGAGGGCAGTACGGGTCACTCCACAGGCAGCCACTGTCACTACGAAATCCGCAAAGCTTTCTTCAAGGGCGCCGAGGTCGTCAATGTCTCCGAAAAGTCAGGCATCCCCAATTCAGCAGGCTCTACCTTCGACGACGGATATCGTCCTCCTCCATCGGCTCCCAAACCTTCTAAGTTCGTCACTCTTACTGTCGATGAACATACTTACTCCGGTCTCCTTACCGAAATATGATACGGAAAACGGCAGGTTCATAAAGAGCCTGCCGTTTTTGTTATGTATATCATTATGGTACGTATTCTTCAGTTCCGATATCGGTCAGGAGTCCCTTAACCTCAGCATATGGCATAACATAACGTTGGTTGAGATAACGAAGCGAGGCTGCGAGTTCGCCGTCTGGACCTCCAAGCTGAGATATTATGATCTTGGCGAGTTTTGCGTTTGGAGTTTTAATATTAACGGGATACTGCAATTTGTTATAATATCCATGATGTACATAACTGAATGTGACTATAAATGGGAGTTTATCATTAGATTGTTTTTTACTGTAGGTGCAGGTATAACTGGTGACGATATTCAGGTGATAATTTATATGAACTGTATTGAAAAAAGGGTGGCTTTTTCAAGCCACTCTATTTGTTTTTATATAATTGGAGATATGACCATCCTTCATTTCTCTAATAAAATTATATTTCTTGCTCGCAATGGATTTGTTTCGAGTTTATGAGCGTTTTTAGATTATTTGATTGAATAGAAATTGAATTATAGTTTTTCTACATATATTAAAAAATATACACAAAAGACGAAATTTGTTAAATCCTTTTTGTTGATTATAAATATTGACATAGTGCGTCGAATATGTTATTATTATCAAGTTGTGAAAATTGAAATATAGAAAAAATATATATATAAATAAATTATTTTTAATTCATGAATATAGGGTTTGTATTATCGGTTTTATTGAATATGATGGTAATAGGCTCAAAAGTGAGCTTGTTATAAATAAAACGTACATAGTACAGAAGGGATGTAAAAAATGAAGGGGAGAATGTTTAAACTCATTCTTTCGGCATTGATGTCAAGTGCAACAGTACTTACATCAGTACCATCATCTGCATATGCTGAAACAGCAAGCAGAGCAAATTCAGAAAGCAATCACGCTCATGTTCATGAGCACGATGATTGCGAAGAAACAGACGAGCACGCTCATGAAGATTGTAATGAGGAAGATGTGCTTGGTTCATGCGCAGAGGAACATGAGCACGCAGAGGACGCTGCTTGCTGCGATAGTCATGAGGAGTTACTCCTTGGTGACGGAATCACAGTAGCTGTTCTCGACTCCGGAATCACATCAATTGAAACAGCGAAGGACATTTCGTTTGTTGATGATGAAGAATTCAGCGAGCATGGCAATATGATGGCAGAGACACTTATCAACAAGGTTCCTGAAATCGCACTCTACGATGTTCGTGTACTTGATTCAGAGGGGAAAGGAAAGTACTCTGATATCAGCGAAGCAATCGTATGGTCTGTTGACAATGATGCAGATATTATCGTAATGAGCTTTGAAGGCTTTGAAGCATCAACAATTCTTGAGGATGCAATCAATTATGCAGCACAGAACGACGTTCTTATGATTGCTGCAGCCGGAAACGATGGACTTGAAAAGGCAGTATATCCTGCAGCATATTCGTCTGTAATATCCGCAGGTTCACTTGCAGAAGACGGAACAATCAGCCCGATTTCAAACTACGGAGTATCGGTAGATGTATTCATAAATGCAGCAGAGGGAACATCATACGCAGCACAATATGTTGCAGCAGACGCTGTTAAGTTCATGCAGGCAAATCCCGATGCAGACAGTGATGAAGTAAGAGCTGTACTCACAGGAAATAAGTCCAAGGAATTTACAGCGGTAAGCGGTTCTGAGGATTCTTATGTTTATGCAGCTGCTTGTTCACATAGTTGGGGTTCATGGGTAACAACCAAAAATGCAACATGTACAACAACAGGTTCAAGATATCGTATATGTTCAAAATGCAGAACAAGACAGACATCAACTATATCCAGCTATGGTCATTATGTAAGTAGTGGTTCTTACAATACAACAAAGTACCCTACATGTACAACAACAGGTACAAAAGTGCTTTATTGTTCAAGAAGCGGATGTAGAGCTGTGCTTAGCAGCCAGACAATTCCAGCTCTCGGACACAGCATTAAGTCAACAGTTGTAAGTCCTACATGTACAGCACAGGGTTACACAATAAAGGATTGTACAAGAAGTGGATGTTCATACTACACTAAGACAAACTATACTGCTGCAAGAGGACACAACTGGGGTTCATGGATAACATCAAAGGCAGCAACATGTACAACTGCAGGTTCAAAGTATCACACATGCACACGTTGTTATACAAAGCAGACATCAACAATTCCTGCATATGGACACAGCATTAAGTCAACAGTTGTAAGTCCCACATGTACAGCACAGGGGTATACAATTAATGATTGTACAAGAAGCGGATGCTCATACTACACCAAGACAAACTATAAGGCAGCTCTTGGACACAATTGGGGTTCATGGGTAACAACAAAGGCAGCAACATGTACAACAGCAGGTTCAAGGTATCACACATGTACACGTTGCAAAACAAAGCAGACATCAACAATTCCTGCACTTGGACACAGCATTAAGTCAACAGTTGTAGCTCCCACATGTACAGCACAGGGATATACAATTAATGATTGTACAAGAAGCGGATGTTCATACTCCACTAAGTCAAACTATAAGCCGGCTCTTGGACACAATTGGGGTTCATGGGTAACAACCAAAAATGCAACATGTACAACAGCAGGTTCAAGGTATCATACATGTACACGTTGCAAAACAAAGCAGACATCAACAATTCCTGCATATGGACACAGCATTAAGTCAACAGTTGTAAACCCCACATGTACAGCACAGGGTTACACATTAAATGATTGTACAAGAAGCGGATGCTCATACTACACCAAGACAAACTACAAGGCAGCTCTTGGACACAGCATTAAAACAACAGTAGTAAATCCCACATGTACAGCACAGGGTTACACAATAAAGGATTGTACAAGAAGCGGATGTTCATACTACACCAAGACAAACTATAAGGCAGCTCTTGGACACAATTGGGGTTCATGGGTAATAACAAAGGCAGCAACATGTACAACAACAGGTTCAAAGTATCACATTTGCACACGTTGTAAAACAAAGCAGACATCAATAATTCCCGCACCTGGACACAGCATTAAGTCAACAGTAGTAAACCCCACATGTACAGCACAGGGTTACACATTAAAGGATTGTACAAGAAGCGGATGCTCATACTCCACTAAGTCAAACTATAAGCCAGCACTTGGACACAGCATTAAAACAACAGTAGTAAAGCCCACATGTACAACACCCGGTTACACAATTAAGGATTGTACAAGAAGCGGATGTTCATATTACTCAAAGATAACTATACCTGCAACAGGACACAATTGGGGTTCATGGGTAATAACAAAGGCAGCAAAATGTACAACAACAGGTTCAAAGTACCGTGTATGCTCAGTGTGCAAGACAAAGCAGGTATCAACAATTTCCGCACTTGGACATAGTTGGAAGGCAAGTAAAACTGTAGCACCCACATGTACAGAAAAGGGATACACTTTATATGTATGCAGCAGAAGCGGATGTACTGCAACAAAAAAGACTAATTATAAAGCAACACTTGGACACAGCATTAAAACAACAGTAGTAAAGCCCACATGTACATCTAAGGGTTACACATTAAAGGATTGTACAAGAAGCGGATGCTCATACTACGTAAAGAGTAATTATACATCTGAGCTTGGTCATTATGTAAGCAGTGGTTCTTATAACACAATTAAGGCAGCAACATGTACAACAAAGGGTGAAAAGGTTCTTTATTGCTCAAGAAGCGGATGTAAGGCAATTCTCGACAGACAGGAAATTCCTGCACTTGGACACAGCATTAAAACAACAGTAGTAAAGCCCACATGTACAGCTAAGGGTTACACATTAAAGGATTGTACAAGAAGCGGATGCTCATACTACGTAAAGAGTAATTATACATCTGAGCTTGGTCATTATGTAAGCAGTGGTTCTTATAGCACAATTAAGGAAGCAACATGTACAGAAAAGGGTGTAAAGGGACTTTATTGCTCAAGAAGCGGATGTAAGACAGTACTTGACAAACAGGATATTCCTGCAAAGGGACATAGCTGGGAGAGCACATGGACAATTCGTTTGAAGCCTACATGCAGCAGAGAGGGCTCTAAGGTACGTAGCTGCCAGAGAACCGGCTGTACAGAACATCAGTCAGAAAAAATTGCTAAATTAGATGCACAGTTACTTGGTACAGTAAATATTAATGGAAACAATAAAAGTGTTTATATTGTAGAAAACTTATCAAATGCTTCTCAGTTATCAGATTCAGTAATTATTTATGATGCTGTTGAGTCTGATGGATATGTAAACTACCAGGTACGTGACTCATACAAGATCAATGATTTAGGCGCAATGTCTGATATATGTGATATGATTATAGAATACAATAGCGACGCAGGCAGAAGCCGTTGGGATCGTACAAATGCTAGTTTAGTTGCCGAGTGGGTAGAACATAATGCATTATATCTTGTTCCAAATGGCGATATTAAGGATTGTGCACAGCATGTTGACCTTGACGAAGATGCAGAAGGCACACCTGCTGGCGTGGTAAACGGTATTATTAAATAATCGCTGGAAATAGTTTAACTTTTTTTGAACTATAATCTGTATACTAAGTGGGTAATCAGAAACGATATCAATTTCATTTTTGATTGTTCACTTTAAAGTCGACAGTAATAATTATTGTATCAATACCAATGAACTGACTCCGCAATTTAAGCGGAGTCAGTTTTATTTTTTAGCAGAGTCGATATGTGACATGGAGTCGCTTTTATAGTCTGGAGCTACGGGGAATAATCCCCGGCGGCTTCTTTTTATCAATCCATAAGTATTTCCATATTTTTCATATTGCTTATATCCTGACCAGTAAATGCAATCTGCATGAGGGCAAAGGTTATGTCAGCCGACAGCTTTTCTTCTTCCTCCTTGGTATGCTTTGGGATATGACAGATGATATTAGCACCGTTATAACGGTTTTTTATAACGCCTATGATCTCTGTATCTGTCTCGGTTTCGCTGATGATATCATATTCTGTGCGCTCCCACATTGAGGGTTTTTCTTTCTTCTTTGTTGCCATAATACCAGGCTCCTTTCAAGTTGTTCTCAGAGCAATTCTGATTCTGAAGTTCATCTACAAAGATATCCAACGCAACAGATGAGTCTTCATATTGTGCATTGAACAGCGATGCAATCAGTATATCAAAAATCGCATTACCTTTTTCGCCGGAGTTATTACAGGTTCGGATAATAGTGATAGGCTTGGCAGTGGACATATACTCTTTCCAGTTTCTGTTTTCCATACCACATTTTATGATCGCACGCATCAGTGGCTGCAAACGGTTTTTAAGACCGCTTTTAACATCCTCATTACAATCCGCACTGTCGATTTCGTTGATAATATCGATTGGTAAGATTTGTTCTCCATTTCTATTGAATTTGATTACTTGACTTAAAGCGTTCTTTAATGCGTTGGTCTGTGGTATAGTGAACTCTCTGACTCCAGCAAGTAATAAATCAAACAGGATGTTTTCACGTGTAATATCATCATATTCATCATTTACTTTGAATATGTCAACAGGGAAGTCATCTTTTCCCAAGTCAATAATGTTTATGTTTTCATTGATGAACTCATCGTTGTAGAAATATTTCAGTGAGTTGTTTGTAAAAGAACTTCCTGAATCAAATATAACAATGCAATGACCGAGGGCAGCATATCCTTTTGCAATTTCGCTCATCATTGTTGTTTTACCATAGCCGGATTGTCCCCAGATACCAAGCATCATATTTTGAACGGTAGAGCTTCGGCTCGAATTCAGAGCGAGTGATTTCACCGTTCTTGTTGATACACAAAATATCGCCCTCATTAGTCTCAACCCGCTCATATGTGAACTTATGCAGACCAACCTTTTTCAAGGCATTCTTCACGAGACTCTCAGTACTTGCGTAGATATACAATCCCAAAGCTTCGAAGTGAATCAGACACATGGGATTGCTTCCTTTGACGATATAGAGGGAATTTTCCTCATTGAGTATTGACCATTGAGTAGTCATCATCTGTAATTTCTGCTCCACAATGGGAACAAATTATTTTATTTTCTTCCATTATAAAACCTCCATAAATAGCGATTGCCAGCCCCCGAAACGGCTGGCATTAATTTCAATATTCACTTGCTAAAAGCATTGTTGAGTGGTCACCGTCGTCGATTATGTAAATCTTCTCGGCTATCAGCTTTTCAGACGGTATCAGATATTCCATTTTATGTTCGGGATTTTCTGATGTGTGCGTGATTCTCTGCATTTCACCGAAGGGTTCGAGTTTAAAGATCTGTAAATAGTCTTTTTCAGCAGGCAATTCATCAATGCATTTCTACATAAAAAGCTGGAGTTCAAGCGGTATCGTTGAATCTACGCCACAACTCAGATAGCGGTTGTTATTGAACATTTTGGCTTCTCCTTTCACAATTAATTACCACGAATATGGTATCAAAATAATTATATATGTCTGGAGAAATGAAAAAACAGAATATACGTCAGAGGTTCCTGATAGCCGTTATTGCGGGCGAATTCTCCGTCGAAGAATCTATCCGATTGACAACATCATTTTTTATATACAAATAAAAATTTGAGGAAAAATTATTGAATTAATTTATTAAACATGGTATAATCAAAGTGAATATTATAAAATAAGCAGAAATTTTTTGCTGAGATAAATCACAATAACAAGTAGGTGGAATTATGAACAGACCATATATTATATGCCACATGACAACATCAATTGACGCTAAGGTTACGGGAGACTTTTTGTTCCGACCAGAGTGTTCAAGAGCAACAGAAATTTATTATGATATCAACAGAAAGCTGAAATGCGACGGTTATATCTGCGGACGTGTCACAATGGAGGGGAGTTTCACAGAAGGTTATTATCCTGATCTTTCTGAATATGCTCCTGTACGTCACGACCATGGCTTTAAAATGGATTTCATGCTTGACGATATGACTGGATTTTATGCAGTTGCATTTGATCCAAAGGGACATCTTGGCTGGAAATCCAACAGAATAATTGATCCTGACGGTGATGTGGGATATGACGGCGCACAGATTATTGAGGTTCTGACCGAACAGGTGGACGAGCGTTATCTCGGCTACCTTGAATCAATGGAAATTCCATATATTTTTGCCGGTGAAACGGAGATTGACGTTGAATTTGCACTCTTTAAGCTGAAAAATATAATCGGCTGTGATAGACTTCTTCTCAAAGGCGGTAGTATTATCAATGGTGCATTTCAGCGTGCGGATGTCATTGACGAGCTGAGCATTGTTGTCGCACCGATTACAGCGGATAAAGAGGATAAGCCGTTGTTTATGGACGGTAAGCTGTCTGATTTTGAGCTTTTGAGTGCGGAATGCATTGACGGGAATGTTGTAATGAGATATAAGAGAAAGGGAGATTCAATATGAATTTAACACTATTTTCTGATGATTTATCAGACTATTTAAAAGAGGATGAAGTGATTGACTACAGCAATACAGCGATTGTTCAGCTTGCGGATGAACTGTATTGCAGCGCAGAAGGAAAGACGGCGTATATAAAAGCGGCTTTTGAATTTGTAAGGGATAGGATATCACATTCGGCGGATATAAATGAAGATATAATAACCTGCTCAGCCTCCGAGGTTTTAAGAGCAAGGCATGGTATTTGCTTTGCGAAATCTCATTTGCTTGCAGCTTTATTGCGTTGCAAATCCATACCAACGGGATTTTGTTATCAAAAGTTGACTTTTGGCGATGAAACATCTCCGGTTCTTGTTTATCATGGATTGAATGGCGTATATCTCAATGAGTACAAAAAATGGATACGTCTTGACGCAAGAGGAAATAAGGGAAAAATAAATGCACAGTTTTCAATTGACGAAGAACAGCTTGCCTATCTTGTTTGTACTGAAAAGGGCGAGGAGGACGGCTTAGTCATCTATCATACACCTGATAAGAAGATTCTGGAAAAGCTCAGAAATAATAAAACAAGAACAGAACTCTGGAACAATTTACCCGATGAATTGTCGTCTGAAATTTCTGTTGATTGAGATTTATACATATAATTACAATTATCAATCGTTGTGTTGCTATGAGCAACATACTTTTTGCTTCGAAGACGGCTTTTTAAACTTTTCTGCATTTATTTACACCAAACTTATTGACATTATGAACTGCATTTGCTATAATAGATGAATAGCAAATGCAGTTTTTGTGTTGCTGACAGCAACAATGTCCAGGAGGTAATTATGAAACATTTATCATTGAATAAACTTGCCGAAACAGTGGCAAGCAGAAGAAAGACACTCGGAATTTCTCAGGCAGCTCTTTCAGAGAGTACAGGAATCAACCGTTCCATCTTATCAAGACTCGAAGCAGAGGACTATTCTCCCTCTGTTGACCAGCTCCTTGCATTGTCTGAGGTTCTTGATTTCAACTATGCAGATTTATTTGAGGATGATAAAGTGGAAGTCAGCACAGTTGAACGCAAGAAAATAGCAGTAGCAGGAACAGGTTATGTCGGATTGTCTCTGGCGGTACTACTTTCACAGCATAACGATGTAACTGCTGTTGATATTGTTCCCGAAAAGGTGGAAAAGCTGAATAACTGGATTTCTCCCATTCAGGATGACTACATCGAAAAATATCTTGCAGAGCATGAGGAGAGAAGTCTTTCCTTTACTGCAACAACAGATGCAGAATCTGCATACAAGGATGCTGATTTCATTATTGTGGCAGCTCCTACAAACTACGACCCCAAGACAAATTTCTTTGACTGTTCAGCTGTTGAGAGTGTTTTATCTCTCATCAAATCAGTTACAGATGGCAGAGAGATAAAGCCTACAGTTGTTATCAAGTCAACAATTCCTGTAGGATATACTGTTCAGGTACGTGAAAAGCTTGGCATGGACAACATCATTTTCAGTCCTGAGTTTCTCCGTGAAAGCAAGGCTCTTTACGATAATCTCTATCCCAGCCGTATTATTGTCGGTTCAGATGAGGCTAACAAAGAGCAAGCTGAAATATTTGCTTCACTTCTCAGACAGGGTGCAGTCAAGACTGATATTCCTGTACTGTTTATGGCTACCACTGAAGCTGAGGCAACAAAGCTTTTTGTCAACACATATCTTGCTCTCCGTGTAAGCTATTTCAACGAGCTTGATACATATGCAGAGCTTAAAAATCTGGATACAGCAAGCATTATCAAGGGCGTGTGTCTTGATCCACGTGTTGGTGATTACTATAATAATCCCAGCTTCGGATACGGCGGATACTGTCTGCCTAAGGATACAAAGCAGCTTCTTGCAAACTATCAGCATGTTCCGCAGAATATGATTACTGCGATTGTAGAATCGAACCGTACACGTAAGGACTTCATTGCTGATCGTGTGCTTGAAAAGGCAGGATATTACAGCTACAGCGGAAACAACAACTGGAACGCTGACGCCGAAAAGAATATCGTTGTCGGCGTATACCGACTGACAATGAAATCCAACAGCGACAATTTTCGTCAATCCTCTATTCAGGGCGTAATGAAGCGTATCAAGGCCAAGGGTGCTGCTATTATAATCTATGAGCCTACACTCAAAGACGGCGAGACTTTCTTCGGAAGTGTAGTGGTTAATAATATGAAGAAATTCAAGTCTCAGTGTGATGCTATCATCGCAAATCGTTATGATTCCTGTCTTAATGATGTTGCAGATAAGGTGTACACAAGAGATATTTTCAGAAGAGATTAATTCTCTTAATAGTAGAACAGATGCTCCGCTGCGGCGGAGCATTAATATTTATTGTGCTTCAACTTCACAACAAATACCTGATATAATTTAAGCAGAAAAAGCATATACATTGAAATCCGAGGGGTGATACAATGAAAGAATACTGTATGTACCTGCGAAAATCGAGAGCGGATGTGGAAGCTGAAGCGCGTGGAGAGGGGGAGACCCTCTCCCGTCATCAGAATATGCTTCTGGAAGTTGCTAAACGTCAGAAGCTGAACATTGTTAAGATATATAAGGAGATCGTCAGTGGTGACAGTATTGCCGCTCGTCCGCAGATGCAGGCTTTGCTTGCAGATGTTACCGAGGGCAGATACGCAGGAGTACTTGTAGTCGAGATAGAACGTCTTGCGAGAGGTGATACCATAGATCAGGGCATCGTTGCTCAGGCGTTTCGTGACTCATCAACGAAGATAGTCACTCCGACGAAAACTTACGATCCCGATAACGAGTTCGACGAAGAATATTTTGAGTTCTCGTTGTTTATGAGCCGCCGTGAGTACAAGACTATCAAGCGACGTATGCAAGCCGGCAGACTTGCTTCCATTAAAGAGGGAAATTACATAAGTACAACAGCTCCTTATGGTTACAGAAAAATCAATCCCGAGCCAAAGGTGCATACTCTTGAAATAATTCCGGAGGAAGCGGAAATCGTCAGGCTAATATACAAGCTTTATCTTGAAGGTCACGGAGCGAAATATATTGCCAACGAGCTTAACCGTATGGGAATCAGTCCGCAGAAAAGTCAATTCTGGGAATATCCAAGTATCAAAAAGATACTTGCAAATCCTCTGTACTGCGGAAAAGTTGGCTGGAAAACAAAATCAAACGGCGACACGCTGTACAATGGGCTTCATGAGCCTATAGTCAGTGAGGAAACTTTCGATGCTGTTCAGCATAAGAAAAAAACAAATCCGGCGGCACAGCTCCACCCGAATGACACACTGCTGAATTACTATCACAACGTCCTTTACTGTGCGAATTGCGGACATCAGCTGAGACGCAGAGTAATCGCAAACAGCGGTCACGAGTATATACTCTGTACTCACAGGGAATGTCGTGGAAAGATAGTCAGCTCCACTATTGAGTCTGTTGACGAGGCTGCACTTTCGGCTTTCCGTTATCGCATAAAGCAGCTTGAAAAGCTGAAAAGAAGCGGCAATACAAAGCTGCAAAACGAACCCGACAAAAAAGCTCCGCTTATTGCAGAGCTTGAAAAGTCCAGACGACAGCTTTTAAGATTGTATGATCTTCTGGAGCAAGAGGTATATGACATAAATACTTTCCTTGAACGCTCCGGTATAGTCAACGAGAAGATACGTTCTCTTGAAGCTGCTATAGAAGAATTAGACAGTGAACAGCAGTTTCTGAAGCTTGCTCCTGATGAAGCTATAAGACGCCTTCAATATGTTATAGATAACTTTGCAGATTCTGATCCTGAAGAAAAAAACAGACTGCTGCAAACTGTCGTGAGAAAACTGTACTACAACAAAACTCAAAGAATGTGCAAAAATAAAACGGATTCAGATCTTACTCTGAGTGTGGATTTTTTATAAGGTATATGTACAACAAAGATATTATAATTTTTTCTCATACTGCCACATAATTAACTCCTTTCCCAGGGCCACGGATCATCAATCCATGTCCAATGCTGCTGATCATCAGTATCGTCAGGGGTTACAGGTCCGAAACGGCGGACGAACTCGTCAACTGCACTTTTTCTGAGTGTACGATAACGATTGAACAGAGCGAGGGCTCTGCGACAGTTCGGATGAGTGTCGAGATAGAGGTTCAGCTCTTTGATAGCAAAATCGTATTTCTGGATTTTATTCATAAGCATGGCACGTTCATTCATTTACGGGTGCCTCCTCTCTCAAATGGAAATTCAAGGTCGGGGAAGAGTGTGCCTCTGTTTAAGGCTTCGTCCATGCTGTAGACATCGCCCCACTGCTGGAAGGGGACATATGCCATTGCGAGAGAAACATTATCGGGCAGACGGGATGGGGTATCTGGTGAGCTATCCATATTTGCATATGCGTCGGGACGCTTACTGACAATAAGTCCATCAATTCCGTCAAATACATTAAGATTCATGAATATCCTCCTTTCGTTGGAAGCTGCATTGCAGCGTCGTGTGAAGTGTTTTCACACATTTTATATTATTCTGTAGGAGGGAAAGTGTTACTGAGATTATGGTCATCACTCTGCTTGACTTCGGATTGCAGAAGTTGTATAATTCGATTATAGGTTATTACAATGTAAAGGAGAACATAAAATGGAATTTATAAAGAAGTACAATATTGCAGAACTTTCAAATCCTGGGGTGGTATCACGTCAGCTTCTAAATCCGGAAAACTCTGAAAGTGTGCGTGTAACTATAACAGAGGTACATCTTGAATCCGGAGCAACGCAGCCGAGACATTCTCATGAAAGTTCAGAGCAGATATGGTATGCAGTAAAGGGCAGGGGAGTGCTGCTTCTTGCGGAAAATGAAGAGAAGCTGTTTGAAGCGGGGGATGTGGTACGTTTTGGCGACGGGGATATTCATGGACTTCATAATGATTCGGACGAAGAGTTTATCTATATTTCAGTAACTTCGCCACCGATTGATTTCGGGTATGCTTATCAGAAAAAAGGATAAATAAAAAAGGAGGCATTTTGCCTCCTTTTGCATTATTTAAGGAATCCGTTGATAATCTGTTCTTCGGCTTCCTGCTCAGAAAGACCGAGAGTCATCAGCTTGATAAGCTGGTCACCTGCAATTTTTCCGATAGCAGCTTCATGAACGAGCATGGCGTCAACGTCGTTTGCCTCGAGAGACGGAACGGCAAGAATGCGTCCGCTGTCCATGATAATAGAATCACATTCGGTATGACCGCTGCATGGAGCGTTTCCGACAATACATGCATCAAATTTCTGATACGATGTATCTTTTGCGACGGAACGTGATATTACATCGGCACTGGAGTTTTCACCGTTGAGAGAAACCTTATAAATGCTGTAAGCCTGCTGGTCCTCATGAGTCATAAGACGTTCTCTTACAACGAGTTTTGCGTCCTTTTTAAGTTCGGCAATGGTAGTTCTGTCGGTGGAGTCAACACCCTTTATCTGAACCATTTCCATTTCAACGGAGCCGCCTTCTTCGATATAGACTTCGGTAACAGGATTAAGGATACGTTTGCCGTTTCCATTTCCCGAGCCGTAATGCTTTTCAACATAGCGGACACGTGAATTTTCTCCGATAAAGAATCTGTGGATACCGTCGTGTTCGGAGTCCTGATTACCGCAGTTGTCGATACCGCAGCCGGCAACAATAAGAATATCACAGTTTTTGCCTACGTAAAAATCATTGTATACCTTTTCGGAAAGTCCGCTTGCACTGAGTACAACAGGGATATGAACGCTTTCGTTAATGGTATTGTCCTTAATGATTATATCGATGCCGTTAGAATCTTCTTTAGTTTTTATGTCGATATTGGCTGTTGTATTACGGGCAGCAGTTTCGCCGTTTGCACGGAGATTATATGCTCCCTCGGGAATCTCGTGAAGACCGGCAACTTCATTGAGAAGTCGTTTCTGAATTTCGTCCATTTTTACCATGTGAATACCTCCTTAAACAAGCTTGCTGCAAGCGTTTACAGCTGAATCGGTACCCATAAGAGCAGGAAGGATATCTTCTCTGCTGCCCTGACGGGTAACCTCGCCGTCTGAGATGACAATAATCTTATCAGCAATATTGAGGATTCTCTCCTGATGGGAAATAATGACGATTGAACGGTCCTTGTAGCTTTCACGCATATTTTCGAAGATACGGATAAGATTCTGGAAGCTCCAGAGGTCGATACCTGCCTCAGGTTCATCGAACACAACAACCTTTACATCTCTTGCGAGAACGGTAGCGATTTCGATTCTCTTGAGTTCACCGCCTGAAAGAGAAGCATTGATTTCACGGTTGATATAGTCACGGGCACAAAGTCCGACTTCTGAAAGATAAGCGCAGGCATCGGATACGGAGAGCTTTTTTCCAGCGGCAATTCTGAGTATATCGAGAACTGTTATACCCTTGAAGCGTACCGGCTGCTGAAAAGCGAAACCTATACCGAGTCTTGCACGCTCTGTAATGGATTTATCGGTAATATCCTGACCATCAAGAAGAATCTGACCGGAAACAGGCTTTTCGATTCCCGCAATGAGTTTTGCAATAGTTGACTTTCCGCCGCCGTTGGGACCTGTAATGACAGCAAATTTATTATCCTCAACGGTGAAGCTGACGTTTTTTACAATATCCTTTTGTTTGCCGTCGCCATCAACGCTGAATGAAACATTTTTTAATTCCAACATTTTGAATATGCTCCTTAAAACGTAATAATAATAGTATACCATAATTTCCTAAATAAATCAACATTTTGTAAGCATAAGCTAACCTTTGAATCTGTATATAGCATGGCATATACAAAAAAAGGGTGTTGATTTTGTGACAAATGTCGGTCATTTGTGTGAATTTAACGAAAACACTTGAAATTTTTACGGGAATTTGATATAATAATATCGTATTATATTTTAGGTACGTAACTTTTTTGTACCATATCAGTGAGGTTTATATTATGAACAGAAAGCTTGATTGGAACAAATACCTTGAAACAGCGTCAAAAACAGTAGCTGAGGGTATTGTTATGCTGAAAAACAGAAACGAGGCTTTACCCTTGAAAGAGAATGAAACAGTTTCTGTTTTCGGAAGAATTCAGTTTCATTACTACAAAAGCGGAACAGGTTCAGGCGGAATGGTCAATGTATCGAAGGTTACGGGAATTCTCGACGGCCTCCTTGATGCAGGCGTAAAAGTCAATACCGAACTCCTTGATATTTACCGCAGATGGGACAGTGAAAACCCGTTTGATGTCGGAACAGGCTGGGGCTGTGAACCATGGGCACAGAAGGAAATGCCTCTTACCGACGAAATAGTCAGCAATGCGGCTTCGGCAGGAAGTACAGCCATTGTGATTATCGGACGAACTGCCGGCGAGGAACAGGATTTCAAGCTCGAAGAGGGTTCGTACTACCTTACTGAAACAGAAAAAAACATGCTTACCAAGGTGTGCAGTCATTTCGAAAAGGTTGTTGTACTCCTTAATGTCGGCGGACTTATCGACATGGAATTTATCGAAAACTGCAATCCCGATTCAATACTTTACGTCTGGCAGGGTGGAATGACAGGCGGTACAGGAACTGCTGCCGTACTTACGGGCAGAATCAGTCCATCAGGCAAGCTTCCTGATACAATTGCATACAATATTTCAGATTATCCGTCTGACAAGAATTTCGGCGACCCTGTCCGCAATTTCTATTGCGAGGACATTTATACAGGTTATCGCTGGTTTGAGACTTTTTCCAGAAATACTGTAAGATATCCGTTCGGTTTCGGTCTTTCCTACACTGATTTCGACGTGAAATTCTCATCAGCAGATTTTAAGAACAATTGTCTGTTTTTCAGATTTTCAGTAAAGAATATAGGAAAGTACAGAGGAAAAGAGGTTGTCCAGCTGTATTACGGTGCTCCGCAGGGGAAGCTCGGAAAGCCTTCAAGAGTGCTCTGTGCCTACGAGAAAACAAAGGAGCTTGCTCCTGATGAAGTTCAGGATATAAAGATTATTGTAAAGCTTTCGGAAATCGCTTCATATGATGATTCAGGTGTTACGGGAAATCAGTTCTGCTGGGTTCTTGAAGAGGGAAGCTACAATTTCTACGCAGGAACCAATGTACGTAATGCAATGCTTGTACATACTCATGAAGTCGATGAGACAACGGTTGTAAAGCAGTGTGTTCAGGCTCTTGCCCCTGTTCTTCCGTTCAGAAGAATCAGACCTGAAGCGGTCAAGGGCGGTTTTGAACCCGCAGAGGAAGATGTTCCGCTGAGTGCCGTTAATGAGGAGAAAAGACGTCTTGAACACATTCCTGATGAGATTCAGTATACGGGCAACCGTAATATAAAACTTGTTGATGTTCTCGACGGCAACAACTCTATGGACGAGTTTATTGCACAGCTTTCCGACGACGACCTTGCTTGTATCATCAGGGGAGAGGGTATGGGAAGTCCTCGTGTAACAGCAGGTACAGCGTCTGCTTTCGGCGGAGTCAGCGATTCACTGATTTCATACGGAATCCCTACAGCCTGCTGTGCCGACGGACCGTCAGGAATGAGACTCGACTGCGGAACAAAGGCGTTCAGTCTCCCTAACGGCACATTGATTGCGTCTACGTTCAACCGTCAGCTTGTTACAGAGCTGTTCTCGTTTACAGGACTTGAAATGTGTTCAAACAACGTAGACTGTCTTCTTGGTCCCGGAATAAATATTCACCGTCATCCGCTTAACGGCAGAAACTTCGAATATTTTTCGGAAGATCCCTATCTTACGGGAACAATGGCGGCGGCTGAAATCAATGGTCTCCATACTGCAGGAGTGACAGGAACAATCAAGCATTTCTGCTGTAATAATCAGGAAACAAGACGTCATTTTACAGATTCGGCAGTATCGGAAAGAGCGTTGAGGGAGATATATCTCAAAGGCTTTGAGATTGCTGTCCGTGACGGAAATGCCGATACGATAATGACATCATATGGTGCGGTGAATGGTTTGTGGACAGCAGGCAACTTCGATCTGAACACAACTATTCTTCGTGACGACTGGGGCTTCAAAGGTCTTACAATGACTGATTGGTGGGCAAATATCAATGTTCGTGATCAGGAGCCTGACAGACGGAATTTTGCTGCAATGGCACGTGCACAGAATGATATTTACATGGTTTGTGCAGACGGCTCATCAAATGATGATACAACTGCCGAATCGCTGGAAAACGGCAGTCTTGCAAGAGCAGAGCTTCAGAGAAATGCAGCGAATATATGTAGTTTTCTGATGACGACAAATGCAATGAAAACTCTTATTGACAGGTCGGATGAACTTGAGATAATCAATCGTCCGTCGGAAGATGAAGACGATGACGGAGATGTTATTTTCCACGATCTTGACGGCTCACTGAAAATCGACCTTGACGGAATCACAAGCGTCAAAGGAAAGAATTACAAATTTGCTCTGAAAGTAAAAAAATCAGGAATCTACAGGGTTACTGTTACCGCTTCATCTGAGCAGAGTGAGCTTGCTCAGATTCCCGTGACTCTTTTTGTTATGGGAACTGCCGCTGCTGTGTTTACATGGAACGGTACAGGTGGTGCGTCTGTTTCCTTTGATAAGGATATACCGATTTTCTCACGTTTTTCAGCAGTAAGACTTTACTTTGCACAGAGCGGTCTTGATATGAGAAGCATCAGTTTTGAGCTTGTACGGCAGGCTGACAGTGTTGAGGCACTCGCTTTTGTTCAGAATGAGGAATGATAACATGAATATTCAGATTTTCGGCACAAAAAAGTGCTTTGATACAAAAAAAGCCCAGCGTTATTTCAAGGAACGAGGCATAAAGTTTCAGTTTATTGATATGAAGGAAAAGGGGATGAGTGCAGGCGAGTTCGAAAGCGTGAAAAAGGCTCTCGGCGGTCTCGACGGTCTTATTGATTCTGAATGCAGAGACAAGGAGCTTGCAACTCTTATAAAATATCTTTCAGATGCAGACAGAGAAGAAAAGGTCTTCGAAAATCAGCAGCTTATACGGACTCCTGTTGTCCGTAACGGTAAGCTTGCAACAGCAGGCTACTGTCCTGAAGTCTGGAAGGAATGGGAATAAGCTTTAAAAGTAGATTTTACTTTTAATATATTAATGAATAGGGGTAAATCCCGAAAGGAGTAATTATTATGGGACTTATTAAAGCAGCACTCGCCGGTATTGGCACACAATTCGCTGATCAGTGGCTTGAATTTTTCAGCTGTGACGCTATTGATCCGGAAGTTCTCGCTGTTAAAGGTGTAAAAAAGAATGGAAAGGGTACCTCAAATACCAAGGGAAGCGATAATGTTATTTCTCATGGAAGCGGTATCG
This sequence comes from Ruminococcus sp., assembly GCA_015066935.1. Taxonomy (GTDB): domain Bacteria; phylum Bacillota; class Clostridia; order Oscillospirales; family Ruminococcaceae; genus Ruminococcus. Next base: position 196,769 of record SVNK01000002.1, read on the forward strand.
TAGTTGCCGACGGTCAGTGTATGATTATCGTTGAACAGGGTGTTGTTATCGAAATATGTAACGAGCCCGGCTATTATACATACGATTCCAATCTCGAACCCAGCGTTTTTTATGGTGGTCTCGGAAGCGGACTCAAGAACAGTATCAAGGAAATGTGGAACCGTATAAAGCACGGTGGCGGAGTTTCTCACGACCAGAGAATCTATTACTTCAATACCAAGGAAATTATCGGCAACAAGTTCGGTACAGTTAATCCTGTAGGATTCAGAATGGTATATCCCGAACTCGGCAGAAGCTTCACTCTGGAAGTTTCGTGTCACGGCATGTATTCTTATGAAATCACAAATCCGATTACATTCTATACAAAGGTTTGCGGTAATTTTTCGGGTGAATACAACCGTTCCGAGATTGATGAGACAATGCGAGCTGAATTCCTCCATTGTCTCCAGCCCGGTCTTGCCAGAATATCCCAGCTTGGCATCAGATACGATGAGCTTACCCTCCACAATAACGAAATCACCGAGGCAATGCGTGAGGAGCTTATCACTCTCTGGAGCGAGGACAGAGGTATAACAGTCAAGAAGGTTGCTATCAAATCCGTTACCATTTCCCAGAAAGAAAAGGAAAGAATCCAGAAATACGAGGACATGGCATGGAACCGTGACCCTGCAAATGCTGCTGCAACAATGGTTGGTGCTCAGGCAGAAGCTATGACATCTGCTGCTAAAAACTCAGCAGGTGCCATGACAGGATTCCTTGGTATGGGAATGGCTCAGCAGGCAGGCGGACTCAATGCAAATGCACTCTTTGGAATGGCTCAGCAGAATCAGCAGAATCAGCAGATTCAGCAGATTCAGCAGCAGGCTGCGGCTCCCGCAGCAAACACATGGAAATGTGAATGTGGTACTGAAAATACAGGAAAGTTCTGCTCAGGCTGCGGAAGTGCAAAACCTGCACCAACAGGTCAGTGGAAGTGCTCATGCGGTGCCGAGAACACAGGCAAGTTCTGTGCTGAGTGCGGCAGCAAGAAGCCTGAAGAGGTTCAGGGCTGGACTTGTTCCTGCGGTGCGGTGAACAAGGGCAAGTTCTGTGCAGAATGTGGAAGCAAAAAGCCGGCAGGTGCTCCGCTTTATCGTTGTGATAAGTGCGGTTGGGAGCCTGCTGACCCGCATAATCCTCCTAAGTTCTGTGCTGAGTGCGGAGATTCGTTTGACGACAGTGATATTGTAAAATAAAAAATACGGTGAAACAGCCGCTTCCGATAATGAATCGGCAGCGGCTTGTTTTGTTTCTGTTATATTATTAGAGGTGTCTTATTATGAGTACAGTTTTATTTGTAATTGATATGCAGAATGATTATCTGTATGAAAAAAGAAAAAAGAATTTTTCCTATAATACACAGCAGCTTGTATCAGCCGTGAATGAAATAACAAAACAGTACAACAATAGTAATCATGATGTGATTTACATACGTCATATAATCCAGAATCTGCCTACAAATCGACTTTTATTCGGGTATTCAATTGCAGGAACAGAAGGTGCCGAACTGTATAGCGGACTCAATATTGTTTCAAAGTACTGTTTTGATAAGTTGTTGGGTGATGCACTTTCCAACAAAAAACTCAGAGAATTATTAGCACAGAAAGGGTGCGATACACTTCATTTGTGTGGTCTGGATGAATGTGGATGTGTTACGGCAACTGCACTCGGTGCAGTAAAAAGAGGATACAATGCAGTGATAATCCGAAAGGGGACTGCAACTGTTTTTTCAGCCGGTAAAGTGGCTAAGACCCATAATAAGCTGAAAAACGCAGGTGTACGGTTTATTTGATTCTTACTGTATAATAAATTCAAAGGAGAACCTTTGAGAATGTCGATAAAAATAGTCATTTGCGGGCGGACGCTACCTTTTGCGTAAGTTTGCCCGATGTTTTTAAAGCAAAAAGCTGACAGCAAATGCACAAGCTGTCAGCAATAAAAAATATAGGAAGCTATTTTATGTTACTTTTTTATTCTACAACATATTTTAGCAAATGTCAATAGAAAAGCGGTAATTTATATTATTTTACTACAAAACTTGTACAAAAATTGTGCATAATACTGATTGAAATAATTACATGTATATGTTATAATAATTAAAAATGATGAAGTTGTATAATTTTGCTTTCAATTGACAAATAGTTGACAATATACTTTTGTGAGGTGAGTTACAATGATAGCTTCTGACAGAATAAAAAAGCTTGATGAGTTTTTCAAGGCATTCTCAATTATTTCCGAAGGTAACTACGTGTACCTTTGCGACATAAAAGAAGATTATTCACGATGGTCGAAAAGTGCGGTTGATTATTTTAATCTTCCTGATGTGTATATGTATGGTGCAGGTTCTGTCTGGGAGGACCACATCCACCCCGATGACAGAGAAAAGTATCACGAAAGTATCGAAAGAATATTTTCCGGAGCTGATGAAGGACACGAGATGCAGTATCGTGCCATGGCAAACGACGGCTGTTATGTTGATTGTACCTGCAGAGGTGTAGTTCTGAGAGATAATAACGGTAATCCTGAGTATTTTGCCGGTGCCATTAAAAATCATGGCTCGATGAGCTACATTGATACAATTACTGGACTACGTAATCTTTATGGCTTTTTTGACGACGTGAAAGCTGTTTCAAAAAACAAGGAAAGAAATGAGTACGCAGTTTTAATGCTTGGAATCACATCATTTTCCAATATTAATGACGTTCACGGATATACTTTCGGTAACAGTGTTCTGCGTAAATTCTCACGGATGATTCAGAAATCCTTTCCCGATAAAGAAGTGTATCGCATGGACGGAACGAAATTCTGTATTATTGTCGATGACATGACTCAGGAGCAGATTACCGATTTATACGATGAATTACACACGAAAGCATATAATGAATTTCACGTTGATGGTCAGAGAGTGCCGCTTGCTATCAATGCAGGACTTATTGCAGTTGATGATTTCGACATCTCTGCGGAAACCATTTTTTCCTGTCTTAAATACGCATACAGTGAGTCAAAGAATCACTGTCTTGGTGCACTGAATGTATTTGAGAATAAACTCAGCAACGATAATACAAATATTTTCGAAAAAATAAATACAATCCGTACATCGGTCATGCGTGGCTGCAAGGGATTTTATCTTTGCTATCAGCCGATAATGTATGCAGATACGGAAAAAATCAAGGGTGTTGAAGCACTCATCCGATGGAAAAACGATAAATACGGAATTGTTCCGCCTCTTCAGTTCATTCCCGTACTTGAACAGGATTCGCTTTTCCCTCTGCTTGGCAGGTGGATTCTCAGACAGGCTATGAATGATTGTAAGTTCTTCCTTGAACAGTATCCTGATTTCCTGATCAGTGTCAATATTTCGTACACTCAGCTTGAACGAAGTGATTTTGTATCTGATATATTTGCCATTCTTGATGAGACGGGGTTTCCTGCGAACAATCTGTGTCTTGAGATTACAGAGCGATGTCGTCTGCTTGACATGAAGATGCTTAAGCATAAATTTGCTATGCTTAAAGAACGTGGAATAAAACTTGCACTTGACGATTTCGGAACAGGATTTTCGTCTATCGGAGTTCTCAGAGAACTTCCTATAGATGTTGTAAAGATTGATCGTGAGTTTGTCAAGAATATAGAGAACAGTCCTGTTGACAGGAAAACAATAATGTTTGTATCATCGCTTTCAGAGGCTTTTTCAACAGAAATATGCGTCGAGGGAGTTGAAAACATTGAGATGCGTGATCTTCTCAGAAAGTACAAAGTTTCAACTTTTCAGGGGTATTTTTATTCAAAGCCTGTGTCGGTAGAAGAAATTGCGAAGCTCGAACAGCTTGATAAATGCGTGCTATAAAACACCTTCCATAAAAACAGAAAGAGCCTTTCCGATATATCGGCAAGGCTCTTTCTGTATGTATCGTCGGGCAATCAGTCAAGGAAATCCTTGACTTTTTTGCTTCTGCTCGGATGACGGAGCTTTCTGAGTGCTTTTGCTTCAATCTGGCGGATACGCTCACGTGTAACGTCGAAACGCTGACCAACTTCCTCAAGAGTTCTGGCTCTGCCGTCCTCAAGACCGAAACGAAGCTTCAGAACCTTGGCTTCACGTTCTGTAAGAGTGTTGAGAACCTCGTTAAGCTGTTCTCTGAGAAGTGTATGTGAAGCAGCTTCAGCAGGTGCGGGAGCGTCATCATCAGGAATGAAGTCACCGAGGTGGCTGTCCTCTTCTTCGCCGATAGGAGTTTCAAGGGAAACGGGGTCCTGAGCTACACGCATAATTTCTCTAACCTTATCAACGGGCATATTGAGCTTATCAGCGATTTCTTCGGGACTTGGGTCGTGACCGTTTTCGTGGAGGAGCTGACTTGAAACCTTCTTGACCTTTGTAATGGTTTCAACCATGTGAACAGGAATACGGATAGTTCTTGCCTGGTCAGCGATAGCACGAGTTATAGCCTGACGGATCCACCATGTGGCATATGTTGAGAATTTAAAGCCCTTTGTGTAATCGAACTTCTCAACAGCCTTGATAAGACCGAGGTTTCCTTCCTGAATGAGGTCGAGGAACTGCATACCTCTTCCGACATATTTTTTTGCAATACTTACAACAAGACGGAGATTTGCTTCGGAAAGACGCTTTTTAGCATAAGGATCGCCCTTAGCCATTCTCTGAGCGAGTTCGATTTCTTCTTCGGTAGTAAGAAGGGGAACACGTCCGATTTCCTTGAGATAGATCTTAACAGGGTCGTCGATAGCGATTCCCTCGGTAGAAAGAGCCATTTCGAGGTCATCTGTAAGGTTGGAATCGAGACCGATTTTAAGGTCAGCATCAAGGTTCATATCTTCTACGATTTCAATATTGAGTGTTTCGCAGTTATCATAGAAAGTATTGATCTGGTCGACGTCGAAATCGAGTTCCTCAAGGGCATCGGTAATTTCTTTGGTAGTAAGTTTGCCGTTGGTCTTGCCTTGTTCCATGAGAGCTTCGATTGTATTCTTTTTATTTTCCATAGAAAATCCTCCTTAGCGGTCAAGATTTTTTTATTTTTGACTTAAAAATATTTATAAGGTCATTATCAGCGAGGTCCTCGGCTGATTTTGCTGAACAATGTTTAAGTGTATTGACACAGTCTTCAAATACGCTGCAGTTAATTGTGATGTCACGATTTTTAGCCTCTATTCCGCTTATTCTTCCCATTTCTTCGGCAGTAAATTCATCGGTAAGCAAAGAAACCGTAAATTTATCGTTATTCTTCATTTTGTCGAGGAGTGCGGCATAGACTTTTTTATTGAAATCGGTTACAAAAATTTCAATCGGAGCTTCCTGTGAAATTTTTTCACAGTCTTCGGAATGTCTGAGAAGATAGTGTATAATAAGCTCTTCAGCTTTTGATTCCTTGCGGAAAAGAGCAGCTTTAGGGTTCATATCGTCTCGTGTGTATGTAGCTTTTGCAGTGATATTCTGCCATTGCTTCTTTTTTTCTGTACGGGTATTCTTTCTGAGAAGACCGTCAATATGACTTTTCAGAACCTGAACAGGAATGTCACATTTTTTTGATGTTCTGGAAATATATACCTCCCTTTCGAGAGGTGACTCGATACCGGCAAGAATTTTCGAAGCCTTATTCAGAAATTCGACCTGTCCCATTTCGGTATTGAGGTCAATTCCTGCTTCACATTTATCGAGCATGAAATCAATCGCATCGGACGACCCGTCAAGCAGCATCCTGAAACGGTCAACTCCGAATTTTTTTATGTATTCGTCGGGGTCTTTGGCACCTTCCATACGAATGATACGTGTACGAATACCGACATCGGAGAAGTGGTTGATAGCTTTCTGGGAAGCCTTCTGACCGGCGTTGTCGCTGTCGTAAGCGATGACGACTTCCTCGGCATAGTGACTGATAAGTCGTGCCTGATTCGGAGTAATAGCGGTACCGAGCGTAGCAACGGCATTTTCGAAGCCAGCCTGATTTACAGCGATAACATCCATATAGCCTTCGCAGAGAATAATGCGTTTGGTTTCGGCGTTTTTAGCAAAATTCATTGAAAATAGATTTGAACCCTTTTCAAACACAGGAGTCTGACTTGTGTTGAGGTATTTGGGCTGAGAACCATCAAGGACACGTCCGCCGAAGGCGATAATATTTCCTCTGAGGTCAACAATGGGGAACATGACTCTTTTGCGGAAAATGTCGTAGATACTGCCTTTTTTTGAACGTGCACCGAGCCATGCGTCGGTGATTTCGTCGTTGGAATAACCTTTAGACGAGAGTAGTTTTGTAAGCTTGTCCCACGAATCGGGAGCATATCCCAGACCGTATTTTTTTATGGTCTGTGGCAGAAGTTTGCGGTCGGCAAAATAGCTCAGACCCGCCTTGTCGTCGCCTTTAATGAGATTTGTGTAGAAGAAATTAGCTGCAATTCTGTTCATCTCATAGATTCGTGTACGACGCTGAGCGATACGGCTGTCAGCAGAATTATTTTCAGGAATTTCAAGTCCTGAGCGTTGTGCAAGGAGCTTTACAGCTTCAGTGAAGCTGAGATTTTCAATTTTCATTGTAAAGGTTATGACGTCTCCGCCTGAACCGCATCCGAAGCAGTAAAAGCTCTGGTTGTCGGTGAAAACAGTGCAGGACGGCGTCTTTTCCGAGTGAAACGGACACGAGCAGACATAATTTCTGCCGCTTCTGATCAGCTGGACATAAGACCCCATAACCGTTTCGATGGGATTCGCATTTCGCAGACGGTAAATAAACTCGTCGTTTTTCATCTGTGGAGCCTCCTGATTATTTCCAGAATTTAGGGACGAAAAGCTCTGTATAAAGATCAACGGCGTATTCGTCGCTCATACCGGAAATATAGTCGCAGACAGCACGGTCGGCATCTGTTTTTTTCATGATGCTCTTGTATTCATCAGGGAGCTTTTTACTGTTTTCGATATAATACGAGTACAGCTTCTTGACAAGAAGCTCGGCTTTGGCTTCTTCCTGCTTAGCGGCAGGATTTGTGTAAACTCTTTCGAACATGAAAGCTTTCAGACTGTCATGAGCCTTACGTATTTCCGGTTCGAAGTCGATATCGTAAGTTCCGTGACTTATTACGGAGGCGATAAGTGTTGTGATACGTTTTGTTTTGGTATTTCCGAGAATTCTCACACAGTCGTTGGGGAGGTCGCTTTTTTGCAGAATACCGGCACGAACCGAGTCCTCAATATCGTGATTTATGTAGGCAATAGTATCTGCAAGACGGACGATATTGCCCTCCTTGGTTGCAGCGACCTTATTTGTATGGCAGGCGATACCGTTCTTTACAGCAAAAGTGAGGTTCAGACCCTCGCCCTTTTTTTCGAGAAATTCGACAACTCTGACGCTCTGGAGATAGTGTTTGAAGCCATGGGGACATATTTCGTTGAGTACAGCTTCACCGCAATGACCGAAAGGGGAGTGTCCGAGGTCATGACCAAGAGCGATAGCTTCGGTAAGGTCCTCGTTGAGACGCATTCCACGGGAAATAGTACGTGCAATCTGAGCGACTTCAAGGGTATGAGTGAGACGAGTTCTGTAGTGGTCGCCGACGGGTGAGAGAAAAACCTGAGTCTTTCTTTTAAGACGACGGAATGAATTACAGTGGAGGATTCTGTCTCTGTCACGCTGGAATTCGGTGCGGTAAGGACATTTATCCTCGTAACGAACACGATGAGTATTTTTTTCATCGGTACTTGTACAAGCGTTGTTGTTAAGAATGGCAGCCTCGGTAATTTCGATCTGTTCACGTACAGTCATTGCAATACCCCCTGTAATAAATCTGAATGGTGGTGCTATAATGTTTTTACGGAGGAGAAATCCTCAAATAATTCTCCTTCGTCTGTAAGAATGACAGAACCGTTTGTGACTTCGGTAAGTTCTTTTCTGAGTTCTTCGAGTTTTTCACTGAGAACGAGGATCTCAAGAGTAACATCGCTGCCGAAATCGGATGAAACGGTTATGGTATCAAATGCAGGGAGAAGATAGCTGATTTTGCCGTACATTCCGTAATCTGCGGAGATTTTAAGTCTGTGGCAAAGACGCATATCCATGATATGTGCGGCATCACAAGCAAGAGAAGCTGCATGTGAGTATGCTCTTACAAGACCGCCGCCGCCGAGAAGGATACCTCCGAAATATCGTGTGACAACGACGCATACGTCGGTAAGTCCACGTTTTTTTAGTACTTCAAGAACAGGCATACCTGCCGTTCCCTGAGGTTCGCCGTCATCGGAATAACGGGAGATATTGTCTTTACGGAGAATGTAGGCATAGACATTATGTTTTGCTTTTCGGTGCTCTGATTTGATTCGGTTAATAAAGTTGAGCGCTTCGTCATTTGTTGAAACGGGGCATATATATCCGATGAATTCAGAGCGTTTTTCTATAAACGAGTCTGTAGCAAACTCTGACACTGTTATATAATTCATAAATTTAATTAATACGGAAAAAGGCGGTCGTGAGACCGCCCGAACAATGACTTACTTGTCCAAATTGAAACGCTTCTTGAATCTGTCAACACGTCCGCCAGTATCAACAAGCTTCTGCTTGCCTGTGTAGAACGGATGGCACTTAGAGCAAATTTCAACCTTGATGTTTTCCTTTGTGGACATAGTCTCAATTACGTTACCGCAGTGGCAAGTGATTGTAGTCTTTACAAAATTAGGATGAATTCCTTCTTTCATGATTGTCACCTCTTTCGCAGAATTTGTAATAAGAGCAGCCCATCAGTTTCTTTAGACAGTAGTGCCTGATACATTACATTTTATTTTAACATATCCGATGTGAGCTTGTCAAGTATATCAGATATATTTTTTTGATTTAACAATAACAAACCGTACATTATGACACTGCCTGAGTATACAAGCAGTGTCATATGAAAGATTTACTTCATAAATTTAGTGAAATCAGCACAGAGCTTCTGTTCGAGAACAGCTGATTCCTCATGAGTAGGACATTTTGCAGTAAGGTAAACCTTGATTTTGGGTTCTGTACCGGAAGGACGAACAATGGCCTTCGAACCGCCTTCAAGGAAGAATGCGAGTACATTTGACTTGGGGAGAACGAGTTCAATGGCAGTACCGTTCACAAGGTCCTTAGAGACACTTGTCTGGTAGTCATCAAAGCGTATAACTTTGAGACCGCCGATTTCCATAGGAGAATTCTCTCTGAGGTTGGTCATAAGCTCAGCCATCTTGTTCATACCGCTTTCGCCTTCGAATGTGAAGCTGTAAAGTGTCTGGTAGAATACACCATATTTCTTGTACATATTCTCACGTGCCTGAAGGAGAGTGATTCCCTGTGAGCGATAATATGCAGCCATTTCGCAGATGAGCATTGAAGCGTTTACAGCGTCCTTGTCACGAACATAAGAACCTGAAAGGTAACCGTAGCTTTCCTCAAAGCCGAAAACATAGCGGTCGGTTTCGCCTTTACCTTCAAGGAAACCGATCTGTTCGCCGATGAACTTGAAACCTGTAAGAACGTCGATAATCTGTACACCGTACTCCTTACCGATGAGGTTTACGATATCTGTTGTAACGATTGTCTTTACGGCAATAGGATTCTCGGGCATTGTTCCCTTAGCGATACGCTGACTGCATATGTACTCAAGGAGCATAGCACCAACCTCGTTGCCGCTGAAAAGAGCGTAACCGTCGCCGTCGGGAACAGCAATTCCGACACGGTCACAGTCGGGGTCTGTTGCGAGGAGAAGATCAGGCTTTACGTCGTTGCAATACTTGAGACCGAGTTCAAGAGCCTCACGGATTTCGGGGTTGGGATAGGGACAAGTCGGGAAATTACCGTCGGGATTTTCCTGTTCCTTAACGATTGTGACGTCAGAAATTCCGATACGCTTAAGAATCTCGCGGACGGGCTTGTTACCTGTACCGTTGAGGGGAGTGTAAACAACCTTGAGACCGCTTGAAGCACAAAGGTCTGTGTTGATACCTTCTGCAATGACATTTTTGTAGAAGTCCTCAATTACATCATCGCCGATGTAGGAGATTGTACCCTTAGCGAGTTCCTCGTTGAAGTCGGATTTCTTAATATCCTTGAACATATCGAGGGAGTTGATTTTGTCGAGGATGATATTAGCACCTCTGAGAGTGATCTGGCAGCCGTCGTCGCCATAAACCTTATAGCCGTTGTACTTGGCAGGGTTGTGGCTTGCGGTAACCATGATACCGCCCTGACAGTTGAGTCTGCGTACAGCAAACGAAAGGCAGGGAGTGGGCATGAGTTCGGGGTAAATATAAACCTTGATTCCGTTAGCGGCAAGGACCTCAGCAGAAGCCATAGAGAATACATCTGATTTGATTCTGCTGTCGTATGAAATAGCTACGGAAGGGTTTGAGTATTCCTGATTGAGGTAATCTGCAAAACCCTGTGTAGCACGTCTTACGGTGTAGATGTTGATACGGTTTGTACCTGCACCGATAACACCTCTGAGACCGCCTGTACCGAATTCGAGGTCACGGTAAAATCTATCGTTTATAGCTTCTTCATCATTTTTGATACTTAAAAGTTCATCCTGTAAGTCGGAATCATCCTTGGCATTTTTGCACCAGAGATCATAGAGTTCGACTTCTGTCATAATATAGCCTCCTAAAAATAGATATATATTATTATACCACTTTTTGCTGTGAATGAAAAGCTTTTTTGCGGAAAAATAAAAAAATTTATTTTTTAACATAAAACGGTCCACAGTATTCAACTGGGGACCGTGATATTTATGGTTGAAAAATGGTTAGTCGCCGAAGGAGACGCCGATGTCCCTTGCAGCAATAACGAGATGATTGTCGGTATCGACGAATTTTGTTTTTCCTGCAATATCATCAAGCTTGTTTGAGGTGATTTTGTTTCCGATTTTTGCAACAGTTCTGCCGTATTTTTCCTGTGAGATAAGGTAAGCAGCGTGAACTCCGAACTGTGTTGAAAGTACACGGTCGTAAGCACTCGGAGCACCGCCTCTGAGCATATGACCGGGAACACATACACGTGCTTCCATGCCGGTATTAGCCTGAATCTGAGCAGCGATTCGTCCTGTGGCGGTTATGATTCCTGCTTCGGCACGTTTCTTTGCACGCTCTTTCTTCTTCATCTGGGCTTCGTTAACGTCAAATGCACCTTCAGCAACAGCGAGGATTGAGAAAGTTTTTCCCGAAGCACTTCTTGCCATCACGGCGTCGCAGATTTTGTCGATGTCGTAGGGGATTTCGGGGATGATGATAATATCCGCACCGCCTGCGATACCTGCATTAAGAGTAAGCCATCCTGCCTTATTTCCCATGATTTCGCAGACGAGAATACGTGAGTGGCTTGCAGCGGTTGTATGGAGTCGGTCGATAACGTCGGTAGCGATATCAACGGCTGTATGGAAGCCGAATGTAACGTCTGTACCGAAAATGTCGTTGTCGATAGTCTTGGGGAGTCCGATTACATTGAGTCCTTCGTCGGCAAGAAGCTTTGAGGTCTTGTGAGTGCCGTTTCCGCCGAGAGTGAGGAGACAGTCAAGCTTCTGTTTTTTATATGTCTCCTTCATATTCTTGACTTTATCGACATTGTCTTCACCGATGACCTGCATCATCTTGAACGGCTGACGCTTTGTGCCGAATATGGTACCGCCCTGAGTAAGGATTCCCGAAAAAGCGGATGGCGACATATCCTTGCAGAGATTATTGATAAGACCGTAGTAACCGTTTGAGATACCTACGATTTCGATATTGTCCTCGCCGAAACGCTCATAACACGCTTTTGCCACACCTCTGATTGTAGCGTTGAGACCGGGGCAGTCGCCGCCGCTTGTGAGAATTCCGATACGTCTTTTCATGTTTTATACCTCCGATTATAATATATTCGTTTGATTGATATTAATACATATCAAATAATTCCTCAAGTCTCTCCGGCGGCATAGGTTTACCGTAAAGGTAGCCCTGAGCGTAATCGCATCCTGCCATACGGAGGATTTCTTCCTGAGTGGTGTTTTCGATACCCTCAGCGATTGTTTCGATTTTCTTGGATTTTGCAATTCTTATAACTGCCGAAACGATTTCATAAGCGATATTATCGTGTTCAATATCGGTAATGAAGGATCGGTCGAGTTTGAGAAGTGAAATGGGCAAAGTCTGGAGATAGCTGAGTGAAGAATAACCTGTGCCGAAGTCGTCCATAGCAAGTTTTACACCGAGTTCACGGAGACGATTCATCTGTGCAACAGCAAAATCAATGTCATGGAGTGCAAGAGATTCGGTAAGTTCAACTTCAAGCCAGCACGGTTCGAGAGAAGACTTGGCAAGGGCTTCAAAGACTTTGTCTTTCAGGTCATTCTGGTAGAAATCGGAAGAGGCGAAATTGATTGACATAACGATATTGGGGTATCCCATTTTCTGCCACATTTTATTCTGACGGCAGCCTTCGTTAAGAACGAACTCGCTGATTTTTCCGATGAGGTGGGAGTTCTCGGCAACAGGAACGAATACGCTTGGCGGAACTATGGTTCCGTCGGGCTTAATCCAGCGGATAAGAGCTTCAACGCCCATGATTCTGCCTGTTGAAAGGTTGATTTTCGGCTGATAATAAAGCTGGAGCTCGTTATTGTCGATGGCGAGAGCGAGAGATTTTTCGAGTTCGCTTGTACCAATGATTGAATCGTGCATACTTGGTTCGTATCCGCAAATGCTGTTTTTGGTATCGGTACCTGATTTAAGAGCGAATTCGGCGTGCTCCATAACGTCACGGAACGAATTGCCGTCCTGAGGGATTTTCGAATAACCTGCTGAACAGCTCAGACTGATTGATGAAAATTCATCGACAGCAAGCTTGGCGAACTCTTCCTGAACAGAACGTGCTGTACGTATGGGAAGCTCGTCGTCGCCGTAATCACGCAGAACGAGAGCGAAGTTATCACCGCTTATACGTGCTGCAAGACCGCCGCGTGATACAAATTTCAGAAGTATATCAGCGAAATTACTGAGGATTCGGTTACCGTTTTCGTAGCCGCTTGTATCGTTTATAATATGGAAGCGGTCGACGTCAAAAACGATAATCCAGTATGAATAATCGAGGTTTTTGCAGTAATTGTAAATATCCTGACCAGCGGCAAGAAGCTTGTTGCGGTTAGGAATTTTTGTTACTTCGTCCTCGTAGGCGAGGCGTTCGATAAGCTCATCCTTTTCATGATTCTGAGTAATATCGATGAGTGCACCGCCGAAAAGCGGGAGGGTATTTTCGGTTCCGCCGATTGATTTGTAGCGGTACGAGTACCAATGATATGTTCCGTCTGCTGAGAGAATCTGAAGATTGATGCTTGCAATGTCGCTGCTGTCATCAGATTTAACAGCGTTATCAAACTGGATTCTTCCGTTGCGTTCAATAAGGTTTCGGAATTCGTTTACGGTAATGCTGTTTTTCTTAAGACCAAGCATTTTCATTGTTTCGGAGGACGCACGGAAATTCTTGCGGTCCTTTGACATTATGATACCGATTTCGGCAAGCTCCATAGACGCATTAAAAAAGTCATTGGCACTGGCGAGACTGTTTTTCATTTTGCGTATTTCGGTGAAATTGAAGCCTGTACTGAGATAGAGCGTATTTTTTTTGCGGTGTTTTACGTTGGAGGTACTCCATGCAATTGTGATGACAACGCCGTTCTGTTTCCTGATACGTGACTGATAAGAACTGCTGTGGATGATATTTTTCAGTTGTTCGTCTTCGGAAGCGTTGTCGGAATTCTTTATTGCAAATGCTCGCAGAAGGACGGCTTTTTTATCGTAGTTCCCGTCGGTGATTTCGAGGTGTTGTCTGAGGAGCTTGTTGGCATAGACGAAGGAAAAATCGTCGGTCCAGACAATCATTTCGGTATTGAGGGTTTCAATTATTTTGGCAATATCAGTATCATTGACTGAGGTTCTGGTTTTTTTATAGAGCCACGAAATCAAACCGAGTATCACTGACATAAAGATGATTGTTGAAATATAAATCAGCAATGTGGTTTTTGCATTTTCAGGGAAAAAGAAACAGTAGGCGGCAATAATTGTTGTTGCAGCAGTTATTACAATTGCCGAAGCAATGGTGTTATTGTTTTTTATGGGTACCGCCTCCTTAATAATTACTATATACATTATAGCAAAAATTACTGAAAATGTCAATTGATTTTTGCAAAAAGATTGCACTTCTTATAAAATTACCGAAAAATTACAAAAAAATATCACGTAATATACACTTTTCACTTTTATAATGTTATAATGAAAAAGAAGGAAATCACTTGTTTCCGAAAGGGAGGATTATAAATGGCACATATTTTAATAGTTGACGACGAGATAAATATCAGAAAGGTTGTAAGGGAGTATGCCGAATTTGAAGGCTACGAAGTTACAGAGGCTGAAAACGGAATGGAAGCCGTAAACCTGTGTATGGAACATGATTATGACCTGATAATAATGGATGTAATGATGCCGAGACTTGACGGTTATTCCGCTTGCAAGGAAATACGTAAGAAAAAGAGCATTCCTTTTATCATGCTTTCTGCACGAGGAGAGGAGTATGATAAGTTATTTGGATTTGAAATCGGTATTGACGATTATGTGGTCAAGCCGTTTTCACCTAAGGAGCTTATGGCACGAATTAAGGTAGTTATCAAGCGTAATGCAAAATCTCCGGACGAGCTTAAAACGGGCAGGTATATCTTTGAGGGACTTGAAGTGGATATAGCAGGTCGTGAGGTATATGTAAACGGAGAAAAAGCATCAATGACGCCCAAGGAGTATGACCTGCTGTTTTTCCTTGTGAAGAACAAGAATATTGCTCTTTCAAGAGACAGGCTCCTTGAGGAAGTGTGGGGATATGATTTCTTCGGTGACGACAGAACTGTTGATACACATATAAAAATGCTGCGTAACAGTCTTGGTGAATACAGAAAATTCATTGTGACTCTGAGAGGAATGGGATATAAGTTTGAAGCTGTCTGAAAGAATTGAAGGTATAAACAGCCGTATTCCGCTGAAATTCAAGGTCTGGATGTATTTCGTAGCTTTTACACTTATGGTTTTTCTGCTTCTCTGGCTGTTTCAGATATTGTTTCTTGAGACCTTCTATGAGCGTTCCGTAACGAGGTCTGCGATAAAAAGCTCTGAGAAGATTGCCGAAGCTTACGAAGAATCCGATACCGCTGAGTTTTACAGAACCGTCAATAAAGTTGCGGTTGAAAACGACTTCTGCGTTGAAATTCTCGACAGATTCGGAAGGTCGAGATATTCGAAGGATGTTCTCGGTGAATGTCTTGTGCACGGAAAACAGAATAATACAAATATTTTCAGGGTGAACATACTTGACAGTCCCGATAAAAAAATTGCCTACAAGATAAAGAATCCGAGAAGCGGTTATTACATGCAGCTTTTCGGAAGAACTCTGGGTGATCCCGATAATCCGTCGGGATTTCTTCTGATAAATTCTGCACTTGCACCTGTAGGTTCAACAGTGAATATTATCAAGCGTCAGTTGATGATTATTACCGTGGTTCTCATTGTGGCGGCGTTTATAATATCGCTTTATCTTTCAAGACGTATTGCACGTCCGATTGCAAATATCACGAAATCTGCCGAAAATCTTGCACGCGGTGATTTCGATACGGTATTTGACGGACGTGGTTATCTTGAGGCGAAAAAACTTGCCGATACGCTTACATATGCTGAGCGTGAGCTTTCAATGGTCGGAACTATGCAGCGTGACCTTATTGCCAATGTCTCGCACGATTTAAGAACTCCGCTGACGATGCTCAAAGCCTATGCGGAGATGATACGTGACCTTTCCGGCGACAATCCTGTGAAGCGTAACGAGCATCTTGAAATCATAATTAATGAGACCGACCGTCTTGCACTGCTTGTCAACGATATTCTTGACCTTTCAAAGCTTGAAAGCGGTAAACAGAAGCTTAATCCTGTGAATTTTGAAATAAGCGGAAAGCTGAGTGAAATTATCGACCGTTTTAAAGGTTTATCGGAGAAGAAGGGATATGAAATCCGTTTTACTCCCGATAAAGAACGTATAGTCCGCTGTGATGTGGTGAAAATTGAGCAGGTTATCTATAATCTTATCAATAATGCGATCAGTTATACGGGAGACGATAAGAAGGTTTATGTAAGACAGATTAATACGTCTGACGGCGGTGTGCTGATTGAAATCGAGGATACAGGCGAGGGTATTGACGAGGATAAAATCAAACTCATATTTGACAAGTATTACCGTTCGGAGAACCACAAGCGTGAAGTTGTGGGAACAGGTCTTGGACTCTCGATAGTCAAGGCAGTGCTTAAGCTTCATAATTACGATTACGGAGTAAGAAGCAAACCCGGATATGGTTCTGTATTCTGGTTTAAAATTAGCTCATTTGACGTAATTGATAAGAACAACTGATTATGTTAACAAAAAATTGACATATGCGCAATAACTTTTTTTCGATATTATCACAGTTTTTACACATAACATGGTTATAATATAAATGCTGAGGGATATATCCCAAAGCTGATTTTCATGGTAGTTTAATGTTTACCCCAACATTAAATTATTAAATCCCCAATAATCCCTATATCATGGCAGATGAGCTTCCTTAACAGGAGGCTCATTTGTTTTATAAAAAAAGACTGCTTTTATATAAAGCAGTCTTTTATGTTGTAAATAGTAATTTTGAAGTTGGTGTGCAGTATTATGAAAGTGCAGCTAAGATTGCCTCGGTCTGGTCGGTTTTTTCCCATGCAACACCAAGGTCTTCACGTCCCATGTGACCGTAAGCTGCAAGCTGTCTGTACTGAGGCTTTCTGAGGTCAAGCGACTTGATAATTGCAGCGGGACGAAGGTCGAAGACTTTATCTACAGCTTCGGAAAGCTTGTCCTCCGGAACTTTTCCTGTTCCGAAAGTATCGATAAGAACGGAGATGGGCTTTGCAACTCCGATTGCATATGAAAGCTGAACCTCGCACTTATCGGCTAAACCTGCGGCAACGATGTTCTTTGCGATATATCTTGCGGCATATGCAGCACTTCTATCAACCTTAGTCGGGTCCTTACCGCTGAATGCACCGCCGCCGTGACGTGAATATCCGCCATATGTATCAACAATGATTTTTCTGCCTGTCAGACCGCTGTCACCCTGAGGACCGCCAACAACGAAACGTCCGGTGGGGTTTATGAAAATCTTGGTGTTTTCGTCCATAAGCTCAGCGGGAATGACTGCTTTGATGACAAATTCTTCAATATCGCTGCGGAGAGCTTCAAGGGTAACATCAGCAGAATGCTGTGAAGAAACAACAACAGCGTCTATTCTTGCGGGTTTTCCGTCGCAGTATTCAACAGTAACCTGAGATTTTCCGTCGGGGCGGAGATAGCGGAGTGTTCCGTCCTTTCTCACCTCTGTGAGCTTGAGGGAGAGTTTGTGTGCGAGAGAAATGGGGAGAGGCATAAGTTCGGGAGTTTCATTGCAGGCATATCCGAACATAATACCCTGATCACCTGCACCATTTGAAAGGTCATCGGATTCGTTATTTTCTTCTCTGTATTCATAAGCTTCGTTAACGCCCATAGCGATGTCGGGAGACTGCTCATCAATTGAAGTGAGAACAGCGCATGTATGAGAGTCAAAACCATATTTTGCACGGTCGTAGCCGATATCCTTAACTACTTCACGGGCGATTTTAGGGATGTCGATATCAGCCGTTGTTGTGATTTCACCCATACACATGATCATACCTGTTGTAACAACGGTTTCGCAGGCAACTCTGCCCATTTCATCCTGTTCGAGGATAGCGTCGAGTACGGCATCTGAAATCTGGTCGCAGATTTTATCGGGATGACCTTCGGTAACGGACTCTGAAGTGAAAAAGAAATTGCTCATTTTATAGACCTCCTGAAAAAATAAAAGCGTCCCGTACCGAGACGCTCTGATTTCGATAAAAAAATCCTCATCTTTCGGATAAACCGCAGGAATTAGCACCTTGTCTGCAATGCAGTCAGGTTGCCGGGCTTCATAGGACCTGTTTCCTCCGCCACTCTTGATAAGGGAATATAAACATTATATATCTGTTTTGTAAATTTGTCAATAGGTGTCGGGAAATTTTTTCACATCTGTGCAAAAAAGAAAGATATGTCAGATGAAGCCGAATGCACCCTGAGTCCGCAAAGAGACAGTCATGCCCTGACCGCTTACAGTACCGTCAACAAGATTTATACCGATTGGTTTAAACGCCTCTGCGATACTGTTTATGACGGCGAAGTCTGAAACATCGGGAATCGGTTTTCTTGACGGATGGTACATTGAGATGATGACATTGCGTGTATCGGTAAGTAAAACCTGACGTGTAAGTTCTCTTATATCGGTGTGTTGTCCGAGTACATCACTGAAAGGAAATGAAAGTGTATTTTTTACATTCATACAGGGGTCGAGGGTTATGATAGTGCAGAGGTCGTGTTCTTTATCGGAGAGCAGTCTGTTAATATAATCAATGATTCTGTCGGTGGAGTCAAGTGGGGAATTGTCGGTAGAAGCTTCATTCAGATGTGCTGATACATCGGCAATGAACTTAATGAATGAAGCGCTTGTTTCGCCCATACCTTTCACAGATTGAAGCTCATTTTTATCTGCTGTCAGAACATTTTTAAGACTGCCGAATCTTTTAATCAGCTCATGAGCTATATTATTGGTATTCAGTCTGGGAATCGGATAAAAAAGCAGCATTTCAAGAATTTCGTGATTGTACAGACTCTTGTCACCGTTGGCAATAAAACGGTTTCTGAGGCGTTCACGATGTCCGCTGTGATGATTATTACCGCTCATATTGATCCTCCGTTCCGTTTTTGGTGACGACGTGCAAAAGACGTTATTGATTGTGTATATTATCCTGATGTGAATTTTATGCACGGACTTTGTCTGAGATTATATAAATTATAACATGAAATCCAATGCTTATCAATAATATACGATATTTATTTAATGTTTAACTTATACATATTATATTGACTTTTACGAAAATATGTAGTATAATACATACATGTACAATTTGGTACATAAATAAACTTCAGGGAGGATATTAATGAGTATCAGAAAAATAGTCAGCACACTGACTGCAGCCATGGTTTCACTGACTGCATTTTCGGGTGTGGTAAAGAGCGGAAGCAGGTTGGGCATTGAGGCGGAAGCTGCTTCGTCATCGTATCGTTTTGATTTCGGTTCAGGCGGAACAGCAGGCGGTTTTACGGGAGTTTCTGCGACAGACGGCTACAACGCTTCGAAGGGTTACGGATTTGCTCAGACATGGAATATGGCGAATGTCGGTGCATCAGGATCAGGTGCACTTTCTGACGCTGTACAGTTCAAGAGTTCCGATGGAGCAAACACCTTCAATGTAGACCTGCCGAAGGGGCTTTACGAAATCACGGTTCATCTCGGAAACACAAACAGAACGAGCGTGCGTGCAGAGGGAATGCTTCAGCTTATTAATCTTACGGGAAATAATGCGTCCGATACATTCCGTATCCCTGTCACCGACGGACAGCTGAATATCATGGCTTGTCCCGGCAAGGACGGATATGCGTACACTATGAGTTCTCTTGAAATCAGGCAGATCAACAACACAGGCGTAACTGATCCGACAGTATGGCTGTGCGGCGATTCCACTGTTGCAAACTATTATAATGTATCGGAATCATCACAGCACGGCTGGGGAATGTACATAGGCGATTACATTGATGATTCATGGCAGGTACGCAATATGGCTGCCAGCGGTCAGTATGCCAAGGGTTTTGTTGATGCGGGACAGTTTGACGCAATTGAAACTTACGGCAAAACAGGCGACATCTATATTATTTCAATCGGAATTAATGATACTAACTACTCCAACGCCACCGAGTACAACGAGACTGTCACAGATATGGTAAAGCGTGCAAAAGCCAAAGGGATGACGGTTTATCTCGTAAAGCAACAGGGAAGACGAGGCGACCTTACCCGTAACCCTCTCCTTACGGGAAGATGGTTCGGCGGCGAGCTTGACAAGGTTGGTGCTGCACAGAATGTAAAGGTTGTGGATCTTTATACTTCGTGGCAGAATTTCGGACTTTCCATCGGATATGAGGGAATGGCTTCGTATTACGCTACCAAAGCTGACGGCACAGCCGATGATCTCCACCAGAGTGCGAAAGGTTCGAAGAAAATCGCTGAGCTTATGTCGGGACTTATTGATTTCGGCGGAGGTACGACTTTACCTGAGCCGGCTGTTATGGACGAGAGCGTAAGCTATATGTTCAAAAACGTGAACAGTGGTCTTTACATGGAGGTTGCTGATGGAAGTGCTCAGTCGGGAGCAAATGTACAGCAGTGGGGTGCAGACGGTGCCGCTGCTCACAATACATGGCATCTCAAGGCAGCTGATAACGGCTACTATCAGATATTTTCGAATCTCGGCGACAGAAATACGTACCTGCTTGATCTTACGGCAGGCAGAACAGACAACGGTACAAATATTGAAATCTACACTGAATCCAAGCCGAATTCGCAGCATTTCAGATTCTATAAGAATGATGACGGTTCATACACAATCGTAACAAGAGCTACTAACGGAACATCTGCGGTTGAAGTAGAGAGTGCCTATACGAATAACGGTGCGAATATACAGCAGTGGGAACTTAATGGTCATGCCTGCCAGAAGTGGATTGCAGAAAAGGTTCAGTACAATACAGTTACAACGACAACCACTGTTACAACAACTACCATTGTAATTCCTTCAGATCCTGTTCTTAAAAAGGACCCCGGCGACGCAAACAGCGATGGCACTGTTAATCTTGCTGATGCTGTACTTATAATGCAGTACAAGGCTAATCCTGCTGTTTACGGCGAGGGAACAGCAAAAGGAATAAACGCACAGGGACTGATCAATTCCGATGTTACGGGAAATGACGGTGTTACAACAAAGGATGCCTTGTTTATTCAGAGATATTGTCTCGGACTTGAGACACTTCCCGAAAAGGAGTACGAAATTCCCGAAACTACAACCACAACTACTACAACAAAATCTGTGTATTATGCTGTTGACCAGACGTGGAATCTCGGTATGACTGAGACAGTTAACGAAGGCTTCACTAAAGCAGAGGGTTATGTTAACCTTGACAATGTTGTGGATAGTGCTATAAAATGGACTGTTAATGTACCTGTAACGGGAAATTATCTGTCTACGTTCAGAGTTGCAAACGGTACCGAATCCAATCGTGAGATGAAGGTTATCGTAAACGGCAATAATGATTCATACTGGGTTCAGCCGTTCACAGGAACAGGTTCGTGGACAACATGGAGCGAGAGGGGAATTGTTCTTCCTCTGAAGGCAGGACAAAACACAATCGAGCTTATTTCGAGAACTGACGGCGGCGGTCCGAATTTCGATACACTCAGACTTGAACTTACCGACGAACCGATTGCTGAGATTTATGACCCGTCAAACGACCAGCAGCAGGGTGGTTCGGATAAGCCCGTAATCTATATTGCGGGAGATTCAACTGTACAGAGTTACCGTGCAAGTTATGCACCGCAGCAGGGATGGGGATATTACCTCGGAAACTATTTTACAGATAATGTAACGGTTTCAAATCATTCCATAGCAGGAAGAAGTTCAAAGAGCTTCTATGATCAGGGCAGATTCAAGACGATTACAGACAGTCTCAAAGAGGGCGACTTCGTGATGATTCAGTTTGCAATCAATGATTCGGCATCATCAAATGCGGAAAGATATGCTCCTGTATGCGGAAATGCTGACAATCCCACATCGGGTTCTTATGAGTGGTATATGACTCAGTTCATCAAGGATACCTTGGCTAAGGGAGCAACTCCGATTCTTGTGACCACAGTTATCGGTATGAAGGCGTACTCAGGCGGAAAATTCGTAAACAGTTACAACAATTACTGTGATGCCTGCAAGAAGCTTGCGTCAAAGTACAATATTCCCTGCATTGACCTTAATTCGATTATGGTAGACCACTATAATTCGGTTGGATATGACACTGCAAAGAGCTATCATCTTATGGGAGTGGTTTCGGGCAGTACGGACGGAACACATTTCTGTGAGAAGGGTGCAGATATTGTAGCGGGACTTGTTTCAGGTGCTGTGAAGAAGCAGGGGATTAAAGGACTTGCATCATATGTAAAGTAATTCGTATAAAGAATTAAAGGGAGACATTTCTGTCTCCCTTTGATTTTGTGTAAAAATAAAGAGCATTCCGTAAAAGAATGCTCGATATTTCAAAATGTACCGATTACGCTCTTTCTACCTTACCAGAACGCAGGCATCTTGAGCAAGCGTAAATATGACAAGGAGTACCCTTGACGATAGCCTTAACACGCTTTACGTTAGGCTTCCATGTTCTGTTAGTACGTCTGTGTGAGTGGGAAACCTTGATACCGAAAGTAACTCCCTTACCGCAGATATCACATTTTGCCATCAGGCTGCACCTCCTTAATAAACTTCATATGCAGGAGCTTATATTTACTGAAAATATGAGCTCAAAAAACATAACATAATTATTCTATCACAAATAAAAGAAAAATGCAAGAGTTTTTTTGAAAAAAATAAAAAAATTTTTGAAGGAGCAATTTTTTATAATTTACTTGAAATTTTTTTCGTAATGTAGTATAATAAAATATGTATTATATTATTTAAGGTAAAGAGGTAAAGTCAAATTGGAAATTTATGATTTTTTAAAATATTTTTCAAGAATAATCACCATGCTTCTTGTTCTTCCGCTGCATGAATGTGCCCATGCACTTGTAGCGAAATGGCTCGGAGATGATACGGCGGAGCGTCAGGGAAGAATAACCCTTAATCCGTTTTCTCATCTTGATCCTATTGGTGCGATCCTTATGCTGTTTACAGGTTTCGGATGGGCAAAGCCTGTTCAGGTGAATCCTATGCGTATGAAGAAATACCGTGCAGGATTTGCTCTGACAGCACTTGCAGGACCTGTTTCGAATATTATTGCCGCATTTGTTGCAGCCCTTGCCCGTGCGATAATACTTTCGACGGAAGCCGGTATAAGTGCAGTTCTGAAAATGGAATACACACCGCTTTACTGCACACTGCTTCTTCTTGAGTTCCTTGTAGTAATAAATGTAGGTCTTGCGGTATTTAATCTTATTCCTCTTCCTCCGCTTGACGGCTTCAATGTTCTCAGATATTTTACAAATGAGAAATTCGACCGTTGGTTCTACACTCACCAGAGAGAGATTTCCTACGGTTTCCTGATTTTCATCCTTTTCCTTAATATGGACATTATTCCCGCAAAATACAACCTTTTATATATAGCTCAGGACGGTCTTACCGATCTGATTCTGAAATGTGTAAACTGGATTCCTGAGAAGAAATGGGGAATCTGAGCGTGGAAGGCATCTCGTTCAAGCTTGAAGTATTTGAGGGTCCGCTTGACCTGCTCCTCAATCTGATTTCAAAGCATAAGCTTGATATATGTGACATTGAGATCTCAAAGCTTCTTGAGCAGTACCTTATTTATATAGATAACGCTCATGAGCAGAATCTTGAACTTGCCGGCGAATTCCTTGAAATGGCTGCAAGACTTATATATATCAAGACTGCATCGCTTCTCCCTCAGCCTGAAGAGGCTGAACAGATGAAAAAGGAGCTTGAGGGTGCACTTATAGAGTACTCTCTGTGTAAAAAAGCTGCGGCAGCACTTTCCGCAAAGTTTATTGGCGGAGACATTTTTGTCCGTACTCCGATGAAGATTAAGGTCGATACAACCTATACCCTTGTGCATGAGCCTGAGAGACTTGTTGCGGTTTTTGCAGGAATCTCCACAAAGGCACTCACAGCTGAATCGAAGAAGAACAGAATTGAGAACAAAATCAATTCAGTAGTAAAAAGGCGTATAGTTTCCGTAATGACTAAGGTTGTCCATATTCTCAGGGAGCTTTATGCTTCAGGTGAAATGAGCATGGACAAGCTCTATGACGGAGTTACTGACCGTTCTGCAAGAGTTGCGACGTTTCTTGCTGTTCTGGAGCTTACACGTTCCGGACGCATACTTATAAGTGAAGACAACACTACTATTTTCTTCAAGGGAAGAAAGAACGGAGTGAAAAAACTTGGAAATAAAGGATAAGCTCGGTGCGATAGAGGCGATTCTATTCGCAAGCGGAGAGCCGATAGAGCTTCTTCGTCTTGCGGAGGCAGCCGAAGTTGATATGGAAACTCTCAGGTCCATGATAACTCTCCTCAATGAGCGCTACGACGACTGCGGCAGTGGTATCTGCATCAAAAAGCTTGACAACTGCTATCAGATGTGCACGAGGGAAAAGTTTGCTTCAAATATAAAGACTGCTCTTGAAACAAAGCGTTCAGCCCCTCTTTCAAATGCAGCGATGGAAGCTCTTACAATTATTGCGTACAACCAGCCTGTTTCAAAAGGATTTGTTGAGAATGTACGTGGTATAGACAGCTCATCAGTAGTCAACAATCTTGTAGAAAAGGGACTTGTTGAAGAGGCAGGCAGACTTGATGTTCCCGGTAAGCCTATTGTTTACCGTACAACCTCTGTGTTTCTGAGAAGCTTCGGACTCAGTTCACTTTCAGAGCTTCCGCCTCTGACCGGAGATAGCGGACAGGGCGTTCTAGAAGGATTTGAGGACGAAATAATTTAACGAAAGGAGCAGCAGGAATGATTGTCCTGAAAATACTGCTTATAATTCTGCTTGTAATTTTAGGCCTGATATTGCTTGTACTTATCCTTCCTGTGGGCGGAGATGTCAGCTTTATAGACGGCAAACTCAAATATAAAGTAAGACTCTGGCGGCTTAATGTAATGGATTCCGAGGGCGGAGGAGTTCTCGGATGGCTTAAAGAACGCAAAAAAAAGAAGAAGCCCGATAACAGTACCGATACAGATAAGCTTGATGATATAGAGGATATTGACGACCTTGACGACATCAGCCCTGCTGTTGATGTGTATCCCGTTGCCGAGGTAACGGAAGAAACGTCTTCTGATAATAATTCGGAAGAAGCTGTCGGGGAGTCTCAGGAGGATGAGGAACAGACAGCAGAAAATGCTGCGGCAGACCTTACCGATGACAGTGCAGAAAAGGAAAAGAAGAAATCCAGAAAGAAGTCCAAGGAGCCGGCTGAAAAGGCAGAGCTTACGGATAAAATTGATTTTATTCTCAGTACGATAGATGTTGCGTGGTCGCCTCTGAAGCGTATATTCAAGGGATTCCGCTTCAGTGAGCTGTACATTGACTTCATTATTGCAAATGAGGATGCATATAAATGTGCAATAAATTACGGAAGATTCTGCGGAATTATCTATAACGGCATCGCAACGCTCAGCAGAATTTTTACCGTAAGACTCAAAACTGTTGACGTTCAGGCAGGCTTCGGACTAAAAAAGGGACGCTGGGACGCGGCTTTAAGTCTTGATTTTCGTGCAGGAACTGTGGTTATAGCAGGATTTGCATTCCTGATAACATTCATATTTAAAGTATTTATACCAAGTAAATTCAATAAGAGAAAATTAAAAAAATCTGCACCTTGCAGAAATAATACAAAGTGAGGTTATTGTTATGAACACAAATAAGACATCAGTAAGCGAGATGCTCGGAGTATCAATGGAAAAAATCAAGGAAATGGCTGATGTAAACGCCATTATCGGTGAGCCTATCAAGCTTGAGGACGGTACAACTATCATTCCTGTATCAAAAGTGTCGTATGGATTTGCGTCCGGCGGTTCTGACCTTCCTTCAAAGTATGAAAAGAATCTTTTCGGCGGCGGTGCAGGTGCTGGCGTATCAATAAAGCCCGAGGGCTTTCTTGTCGTTAGTTCAGACGGTACTGCAAAAATGGTACCTATGGTTGCTTCAAGCGACCCAATCAGTACAGCGATCGAAAAAGTTCCCGTTGTAATTGATAAGGTTTCAGGCTTCATTAAGAAGAAAAAAGGCGGAGAATCAGCTGACGCTGCTGTAGAGACAGAGGAATAATCACGGAAAAAATCTCATATTCTGTAGCAAACAACTTTGCTGCGGAGGGATTTCATGAAAAAGATTATAAGTTTTATTGCTGCTGCGGTTATGATTGTAAACGCACAGCCGATGTCCGCATTAGATGCTCAGTGTTCGGATATACCGCAGATTTCAGCAAAAGCTGCGGTACTGATATCCGCTGATACGGGAGAAATCGTTTTTGAGAAGAACTCTGATGAAAAACTCCCTATGGCGAGTACTACCAAAATTATGACAACCCTTCTATGCCTTGAAAGCGGAAATCTTGACGAGGAATTTGTCGTTGACAGTGAGGCAATTAAGGTTGAAGGCTCGTCAATGGGACTTCAGGAGGGCGACATCGTTACAAAATATGCATTATGCTGCGGAATGCTTCTGCCATCAGGAAATGACGCTGCAAATGTTACCGCAATAAAGCTTGCAGGCAGTATGGAGGCTTTTGCCGACCTGATGAATGAACGTGCGTGCGAAATGGGTCTATCGAGAACTTTTTTTGTCACACCGTCGGGACTTGAAGGCGACGGACACGGTTCATCAGCATATGATATGGCGATTCTGGCAAGAGAAGCTCTCAGGAATCCGGTATTTCGTGAAATATGTTCGCAGTCGAGTATTCAGACGGAGTTCGGTAATCCGCCTTATAAAAGGTGGCTGAAGAATACAAATAAGCTTCTGAATATGTATGACGGAGTTTATGGCGTAAAAACCGGTTTTACGGACGAAGCGGGACGATGTCTTGTTTCAGCGTGTGAACGTAATGGTGAAAATCTCATTTGTGTTACGCTCAACGACCGTAATGACTGGGCTGACCATTCCGCCCTGTATGATTACGGATTTGAAAAAGTGAGCTGTGTGGATCTGGAAATTCCCGAGATACCACCGCTTGACATTGCAGGTTCGGTATCCGAAAAGCTTTCTGTGACCGTAGGGGAAAGCAGTATTCCGCTTACATCATGTGGCTTGGATTTGGATGAAATTGAGTATACTGTGATTTCAGCTCCATTTGTTTATGCTCCTGTTTGCGAGGGTGATGAGATTGGTTCTCTCAGGTTTTGCTTCAAGGGCAGGGAAGTCTGTTCCATTCCGTTGTTTGCTGCGGAAAATGCAGATTTTTCCCATAAATCCGAAGATAATAAAAGTAAGAACAAGTTTGTTGAATTTATAAAAAGACTTGGGAAAGTTTTTTCCTGAGCTGGAACGGAGAAAATGTGGAAAAGATAAGAATACAGAAAATGATTGCAGACAGCGGCTATTGCTCACGAAGAAAAGCCGAAGAACTCATTTCAAACGGCAGAGTAAAGCTCAATGGCAGACCAATAAAGCTCGGGGATAAATGTACCTACAAGGATCTGATCACCATAGATGGTGAGAGAATATATTTGTCAAGAAAAAAGAACTTCATCTATCTTATGATGAATAAGCCGAGAGGGTACGTAACAACTGTTTCCGATGAACTTGAAAGAAAATGTGTTATGGACCTCCTTGAAGGTCTTGAAGAACGTGTATATCCTGTCGGAAGACTCGACCGAAATTCAGAGGGACTTCTCCTCTTTACAAATGACGGAGAATTCGCAAACAGTATAATGCATCCGAGCCGTCATATCTCAAAGACTTATCGTGTAACGGTACGACCCGGTGTTAATGATGATCAGCTTGTCGCCCTTGCAGACGGTGTTGAGATCGACGGCAGAAAAACCCTTCCTGCTTCTGTAATCGTCAAGGATAAGCAGGAGGGACGTGTTGTACTCCTTATAACTATCAAGGAAGGCAGAAACCGACAGATTCGTAAGATGTGTGAGGCTGTGGGACTTGAGGTTGCACGTCTCAGAAGAATAAGTGTGGGTCCTCTGAAACTCGGAATGCTCAAACCGGGTTCGGTACGTGAACTTACTGCCGAGGAGCTGAGAGCAATCAGAACAGCAATCGGCAAGGAGAATTGAAATGCTTGAAATACAGGAAAAGTTCTCTACAGAAGGCTACGAGGCAGTTGCCGAGGCTGCAAAGGGAAAGGAGCTTCATATAACCGAGGCTCTTGACAATGGTGGAGCAATCGGATTTATAGCCTATTCATACGACGAAGATGTTACTGTTGTATATGATTATGATGACGGCGGTGATCTTCTTCTTTGTGACGGTCTTGTACGTTCAGTCATGTTCAAGAGCTGTCTGAAAGGAATTGAAAAAATGCTTTTTAAACTTCCTGATGCGGACAAGTATGTATCTCTGTACAGACTGAAATTCATTCCCGAAGGCGGTAATACTGCTGAAAACCTTGACGGTTTCATGAACGGCTGTGAAAACTGCAAGCATGCCAATCCACAATAATGTAAAAAAGATACAGAAAGGAGCGATTTGGAGTGCCTATCAGAATTTCATCGGAGCTTCCGGCATTCAAAACGCTTGAAGATGAAAATATATTCGTAATGTCCAAGGACAGGGCTGAACATCAGGACATTCGTCCTCTTAAAGTTATAATCCTAAATATCATGCCCAAGAAAATAGAGACTGAATGTCAGCTTCTTCGCCTGCTCAGTAATACACCGCTGCAGGTTGATATAGAACTGCTTCAGATGGCGTCTCATGTTTCAAGGAACACTTCAAGTCATCATCTTGAAGCGTTTTACAAGACGTTTGATGAAATAAAGGACAGACGTTATGACGGTATGATAATTACCGGTGCTCCCGTGGAGCTTCTCGATTACGAGGAAGTTGATTACTGGAAAGAAATAACTGATATTATGGAATGGGCGAAAACTCATGTTTTCTCTACGCTTTATATCTGCTGGGCAGCACAGGCTGCTTTGTACTATCATTTTGGAATTCCAAAATACACGCTTGAACAGAAAATGTTCGGTATATTCCCTCATCGTGCTGAGGTAAGCAACTGCACACTGCTCAGAGGATTTGACGATGTTTTTTATGTTCCTCATTCAAGAAATACCGAAATCCGCCGTGAGGATATAGAACGTATTCCTCAGCTTGAAATACTGACTTCTTCCGATATGGCAGGTGTACACATTGTTGCCAATAAAAACGGCAGACAGTATTTTATCACGGGACATTCCGAATATGACAGAGATACTCTTGCGAATGAGTATATGCGTGATATTAAAAAAGGCATTGACATTCAGATGCCGTATAATTATTTCCCCGATGATAATCCCGACAATGTCCCTGTTTTCTCATGGAGATGTACTGCTAATCTGATGTTTACCAACTGGCTTAATTATTGTGTTTATCAGAGAACACCTTATAATCTTGACGAGCTTGAGGTACGCAATTGGTACTGGGAGACAAGTCTCTGATCTGATATAATTCACAAATCAATAAGGCTCTGCCTGTCAATGTTTACCATAGTCGAGGTAAATGACGGGCAGAGCTTTTTGTTATTCAGACGTGATTTTTTGCATAAATTCCTCGGTTGAATAAAAACCGCTTCGGTTATATCGGTTTATTCCGAACAGACAGTCTGGGTCACGGGTGATATAATTTGGCTTTTCGTAGCAAGTCAGAGTCATCATGATACCGAAGTCCTTGAGGATTGGCAGACTTTCTGCACTTATGCTTCCGAAAGGATATGCAAAAACTATTGGGTCAAATCCGGTATTCTGAATCATTTCTGAATGCAGTCTGCCAATATCAGCCGTAAATAAATCGACATATTCCTGATTGGTTTCATGCGGAAGCTTTGCACATCCCTTGCGTTCTGTTTTAATTGAATGTAAATCATATGTATGGTTTCCGATTTCAATTCTATCGGAGTCAAGAAGTTCAGAAATATCGTCCCATGTAAGGTAGGAGTAAGACGGGATATGTGGGTCTGCGGACGCATTATCATTCGTATATTTCCCGACAATGGATATTATTGCATTCATATCATATTTTTCAAGCAGAGGGAGAAATTCGGACAGATTATTGTAAAAACCGTCGTCGAGCGTTATCAGTACAGGTTTATCGGGTAAACTTCCTTTTCCATGTGTATATTCGATAAGCTGCTGAGCACTTACAGAGGTGTATCCGTGTTCTTTCAGCCATGCAAGGTCAGACTCAGCTTGCTGCGGAGTGACAATATATTCGTTAGGAGTACGCTCACAAATGCTGTGATACATTATAACAGGAAGGAAAACAGGTGGTTCACTGCTGTTATCGGCAGAAGATTTCAGAACAGCTTTGCCGACACAGAAAAAAACTGCACAAAGAATGAATACAATTGCATCAATAAACAGGAGTTCAAAAAAGTGTTTCGGATTATAGCATTTGTACATATAAATTCACCTCATTTGATTGTATGAAGAAAATGGTCGGAAAATGCGGTTTACAAATGAAATAAAATCAGTTTTGTCCGCATATAATCAAATGAAAGGTTATACTAATGAGGTGAGTATATGACACGTCATAAGAGAAAAATAATTAAAAGAACGTTGAGAACATGTATCCTGCTGCTTATGCCTGTTGCGTTTACAGCTTCAGTACATGCAGTCAAGGAAATGCGGGAAGCGGTTGACAAAAGAACTGTCATGAGTACTCAGGAGAATCCGAAATCTGATACTTCATATGACAGCAGCGGCGAGAGTACAGAAATCATTTTAAAGATGCCGTCAACAGAAAAGATTTTCCCTGATGAGAGTCTTGTGTTATCGCACGGTTACGGATATTGTGAGGAAACAGAAGACAGGGGAGAGCTTCTGAAGCTTGAAAGTCCTCTTGATATGACATCAGAGAATCCCGGAGAAAAACCGTACCCCTCAAAAGATAATTGGGGAAGCGGCGGAGATATTATACGAACAACATATGAGCCTTATAAAGGAAATGCTTTTATCAACCTTGAAAAAGGTGGACAAGTAAACAACAAAACAAGCGTACCGAATGAAACTCTGGAAAAAGAAAGCCGATATCTTCCGAATTTTACAATCAGTGATACATCAGAGCCTCAGGTACTTATCTATCATACTCACACTACAGAAAGCTTTGAACCGTTTGTGCGTGAGAATTTTGACGCTTCATTCAATTATCGGACAACCGATGAAACAAAGAATATGATTATGGTAGGGAATGCAATAGAGGCGGAACTGGAAGAACAGGGGATAGGTGTTATTCATGTTACGACGATTCATGATTACCCGTCATATAACGGTTCATATGCACGAAGCCGTGATTCGATACTTCCTGTTCTGGAAAAATATCCGAGTATAAAGGTTGTACTTGATATTCATCGTGACGCTATTTCGGGTGAAGGATATGCTTATCAGCCGTACATTGAAATAGACGGCAAGGAAGCGGCACAGATTATGATTATTTCAGGTTGTGATGACGGTACGCTTGATATGCCGAATTATATGAAGAATTTTCATTTTGCATGCACACTTCAGCAGAAGCTTGAAAGCGATTATCCCGGTTTTACACGTCCTGTTTTGTTTGATTACAGACATTATAATCAGGACCTTACTGTAGGGAGTCTGTTGATAGAAGTCGGTTCTCACGGAAATACTCTTGAGCAGGCACAGTATTCAGGCCAACTTTTTGGTCAGTCTCTCGGAGAACTTCTGAATTCCATGAAAAAAAGAAAATCTCATTGAAAACAATGAGATAAAAGGAGTAAATGATGTTGAAGAATAAAAAAAGCATTGTCAGGGCAATCATAGTATATGTTGCTCTGACAATGGGATTGTGGATGTTTTTAAATTCATATGCGAATTCTTATAACAGGTTATCTGAAGAAAAGATTGCTCCTGCAAGTCTGAACATGAGTAACGGAAAAGCCGTTCTGAACGTGCTTGAACATTCAATTAAACTGAACGTAACCTGTTTTTCCGCTGAGAGCAGGTTTTATTTCGGAGCTTATATTGTATCGCCGGATGAACTGCGTCTAACGGCATATCTGGTTTCTTTTTGTGATAATATCTGAATGCATGTAGTAATAAAAGCTGTTCAGTTCGCCCGTATAATATAAATCGGCTCCGGGAAAATTTCTGAAATCGTCAGGTTTATAAAGACTGAACGGCTTTTCGAGAGGAATACCGATTTTGTCCATAGTGTAGGCTACGAACTGTGAGCAAAGGAAACTTTTTTCACGTTTCCACTCGATATTGAAGTACACTGCAAGAAGACCAAGTATATTGTAGGAATAGATTCTGCGGTTGTTTGTGAAATGTTTTATTACGCGATGGTATGCAGCCTTCTGAGCTTTTGTGACAGGAATGCGGTATATTTCACATGGAATGGTTCGGAAGCATCCGAGAGTACCTTTACCAATAGTCTCCTTATTAAACGTTGCGGGGAGAATAAAACGGCGATATGTTCGGCAGAAGCTGTACATTTCGGATAGAGTCGGGTCAGCGGAAAGAGAAACGTGGTTATAAGGTTTTTTTGTGATAAATCTGAACAGTCTTGCCGGTTTGGTACCTGTTTGTGCAAGTACGAGATAGATATAATCTTCCAAGTTATCTCCCTCCTTTATCATTATCTTTTCAATTATATCATTTTTTTTGAAGAAATGCAAGTATTTTGCGAAAAAATTATAATTTGTTATTTTTTTACCTTTCTAAAGCAGTAAAATGAACATTACTGCGTGTAATGTGGACTGAATGATGTGCAAAGGATTTATATATTTTTAGTTGACAAAAAATAAAAAATAGTGTATAATTAAATGCAGTTACATATAGCTAAATTGACTCTTTAATCTGTTTGTGTTTCGTAATGTGTAGCAAAATTATTAATAATATAGATCTGGAGGAAGAATTATGTGCGGAATCGTTGGTTTTACCGGAACAGCTCAGGCTGCGCCAATTCTGCTTGACGGACTTTCAAAACTTGAATACAGAGGTTATGATTCTGCCGGTATTGCTGTTCGTGACGGCTCAGAAGAAACAGAAGTTGTTAAAGCAAAAGGCAAACTTAAAGTTCTTGTAGAAATGACTAATTCAGGCAACAGCGTAAAGGGAAGCTGTGGAATTGGTCATACAAGGTGGGCAACTCATGGCGAGCCTTCCGCCCTTAATGCTCATCCTCACTGCAGTGATGATGAGGAAGTTATTGCAGTTCATAACGGTATTATTGAGAATTATCAGGAGCTTCGTGAAAAGCTTTCCAAAAGCGGATATACGTTCAAGTCTCAGACAGATACTGAAGTTGCTGTAAAACTTATTGACTACTATTATAAGAAATATTCACTCGGACCGGTAGATTCGATTGCACGTGCTATGATAAGAATCAGAGGTTCATATGCACTTTGCGTAATGTTTAAGGCAAATCCCGGCGAGATTTACACTGCACGTAAAGACAGTCCGATGATTATCGGAATTTCTGATGGCGAAACTTATGTTGCATCTGATGTTCCGGCAATTCTTAAATACACAAGAAATGTTTACTACATCGGTAATATGGAAATAGCAAAACTTGAAAAGGGTGCTGTTACTTTCTATAATATCGACCGTGAGGAAATAACAAAGAATCTCACAGAAATCAAATGGGATGCTGAGTCTGCCGAAAAGGGTGGATATGAGCATTTTATGCTCAAGGAAATTCATGAGCAGCCTAAAGTTATCCGTGATACAATCAACTCTGTTGTTAAGGACGGAAAGATTGATTTCAGTGGTATAGGTCTTACAGACGAGGAAATGCAGAAAATCAGTCAGATTTATATTGTTGCATGCGGTTCAGCATATCATGTCGGTATGGCTGTTCAGTATGTCATTGAGGACCTTACAAGTATTCCGGTACGTGTTGAACTCGCTTCAGAATTCAGATACAGAAAAATGTCGCTTGTAAAGGATAGTCTTGTTATTATTATCAGCCAGTCAGGTGAGACTGCCGACAGCCTTGCTGCTTTGAGAGAAGCTCAGAACAAGGGTATAAAGACTCTTGGTATTGTAAATGTTGTAGGTTCTTCAATTGCTCGTGAAGCTGACAACGTATTCTATACTCTTGCAGGACCTGAAATTTCTGTTGCTACAACCAAGGCTTACAGCACTCAGCTTATTGCAGGTTACCTGCTTGCACTGCGTTTTGCTGTGGCAAGAAATGAAATGACAGAGGAAAAATGTTCAGAAATGCTTGCTGAACTTAATACAATCCCCGATAAGATTGCTAAGATTCTTGATGACAAGGAGCGTATCCAGTGGTTTGCAAATAAGCTTTCCGCAACAAAGGACGCATTCTTCATTGGTCGTGGTATTGATTATGCAATCAGTCTTGAGGGAAGTCTTAAGATGAAGGAGATAAGTTACATTCATTCTGAGGCGTATGCAGCAGGAGAACTTAAACATGGTCCCATTAGTCTTATTGAGGACGGTACTCTTGTTATCAGTGTACTTACTCAGCAGGATCTTTACGAAAAGACTGTAAGCAATATGGTAGAAGTGAAGAGCAGAGGCGCTTCCGTTATGGGTCTTACAACATACGGTAATTACAGTATTGAGGATACAGCAGCATTCACTGTTTATATTCCTCAGACCGATCCTCATTTTGCAGGAAGTCTTTCTGTTATCCCGCTTCAGCTTCTCGGATACTATGTATCCGTAGCTAAGGGATTTGACGTTGATAAGCCGAGAAATCTTGCTAAGAGTGTAACTGTAGAATAATTATTAAAGCTGTGCAGAGGTTTTTTGCACAGCTTTTGTTTTTTGGCTATAAAAAACCTCCTGCGAATCATCACAGGAGGTGAATTTTAGCCGATTTTCTCAATTCTGAGATTACGGATTGTTATGTTTTTGGAGCCGTCTCCGCCAAGCTGAATGACGAATTCAGCGTTCTCATCAGTAACATCAGAGGTGAATTCTTCGTTGAAAGCAGGATCTGTGCCTGAGGCTTTCAGCGTGCCTCCAAAGTATTCTTCACCGTTTTTGCTTCTGATTAGTACAGGCATATCAACGTTTGCACCGCTGCAAGTAAAGGTTATACGATACTTTCCGCCCTTGACAATCTTTATTGGGGAGGCAACAGCCTCCAGATCAGCAGGTTCTGAACCTCCTGATGTCACGTTTACATTATAAGACCTGTCGAAATCAGAGAAATATGGCCATGCGTTTGCACCGTTATCCTCATTTTTATTGAGAGAATATACTGCTTCAGCAGCCATATCAAGTCCGATCTCGTCGGATTCAATTCCCAGTGCCTTACAAATTTTATCTGCAAGCACATACGCACTCTTCTGCTGAGTAACAGGGGATGGGTGCCAGTCAGAGCCGTATCCGTCGCTCTGAACCTGAGTTACAGATTCATAGGAAGAAATACGTTCGTCACCGGTTTCAGTTTTGAAGTCTTCGATTGCCTTTTCAATGTACGGGTAGAGCTGGTTGCAGCCCATTGTACCAAGGGTACAGATTATATATGCATCAGGATTGTTCTTACGGACTGTTTTCAGGAATTCCGTATATCCTTCAGCAAATTCGTCGCCACGAACATCTATATCTTTATCAACGTATGTGTTGTCGTTAGTACCGAGATTAATCACCACGACATCATTCTGACGTGCGGAGAAATCCCATGGATGGGCATAATTCTCCCATGAACCGATATTTTCATAATATGCGGGAACAAGACTGTCTTCGTTCTTTTCACCTGTTGATGTATAACCCGAAATTATTCCATGTCCGCTGTAGCAGACAGCACTGTAATCGGCGTCGAGCTTATCTGCGACAAGATAGGCGTATGATTTCATAAAGTTTTCGGTAGTTGTCTTGAAGGACTCGTAGTTTGAAGCGCCCTCAACACCGTATGCACAGGTAATTGAATCTCCGATAAACTCAATGCAGAGGTCTTTTTCAGGAGTCGGAACAACAGGGGAGGGGAGATTTGAAACGACATTGATTGATGAAACGCCGACAGCGCCATTATTAGCTTCTGATAAATGAATAACTTTCACCTTTGAAGTTCTGACAACGTCGCCTGTGAAAAGCTCTATAGTTTTAGTTTTTTCAGACATTGTGCTGTCAACAATAATTTCACCGTCAACAATTACAGCGTATCTTGACCTATAATCAGGGTCGCTGTTAATGCTTCCGTCACCGGCAAGTGTTACAGAAGCAGACTTTGCTGTTACTGTAAATTCAACGGCTGAACCGCTGTGAACTAGCCATAAAGTATCGTTGTCGTAATAATTTCTTCCGATATATTTTACATAATTATCCGTTACTTTGATTTCGGATTCAGCAAATTCTTCATTTATGGCGAGGTTCTTCCTCATAGTAACCAGATCGAAGATATTTACTTTGCCGTCATTATTTACGTCCTGACCTACAGCGTTTTCAGTAGAGCCATGTAGATAATAGGATAAGCTGCGTAAATCATCGGGAGAGTATTTTTTTTCTGAAGCTGTTGCATAAACTGCGAGCATCGAGGCCGCAGCAAGCATCGCCAGCGCAGAGCTTAAGTATTTCTTTTTCATGTTTTCCACCATTCAAGATTATATTTATATTTATATTCTCATTATATAATTATTGAAGGTGTCAGTCAATAAATAAATTTCGAATTTTTTTCGAATTGTTCATTTATTGCGATTTTCAGATATTATTTTAATATTCTGTTCATATGTTCATAAAGACCTG
The DNA here is from genome assembly GCA_015066935.1 of Ruminococcus sp. GTDB lineage: Bacteria > Bacillota > Clostridia > Oscillospirales > Ruminococcaceae > Ruminococcus. Next base: position 233,410 of record SVNK01000002.1, read on the forward strand.
CAAGAAGATTCCATGTAACAGAGTCAACATTATCAGACATCGGCAATCCCATACGCATTCTGAATACTCTTACAGCGTTGATCGTTTCGTTGTTATACTTTCCGTTTACTGAGATGCTCTGAAAATTATTGTATTTACGTGATATTTCATCAAGAATCGCCTGAATCATATAAACGACAGAACCCGTATCCCCTTCTTTTACAATATGCTTTCTTGAAGGAAAAACTATCAGTAATGAAGGGTCTGAATTAAGATGTTCTTTATAGACGTTCACAATTTTCTTCCATGTATCGTTATCTGTGTTTCCTGTTACAGGAAGACCATATTTGTTCTGAAAAGCTCTTACTGCCTGAATAGTTTCGTTATTGTAATTTCCGTCTGTCATTATCTGAGGAATACTTTCATCGAATAATGAAATCGAATAAAGATATTTCTGAAGCTCGGCAATATGCTGTCTTCTTTGTTGTTTTGAATAAGCCATTTTTACTCCTTTCTGTCAGCCAGTTATAATATAACCCGGATTCTGGTAGGGACGCTTGTCGCTTCCGTATCTGAGGTCGGAATAAACTTCGGCAATTTTATCCCATGTGACTCCTGCTACAACTCCTGTGGGAGGAATACCGAATTGACGCTGAAATGCCATAACCGACTGTTTCGTAAGAGGTCCGAAGTAGCCTGTGGCGTTAACGGCAGGTATATTGTTGTATGTTCTGTTGATGAATGAGAGGTATTCCTGAATTATTCTGACGTTGTTGTCTGTTACACCTTCACGAAGAATAACTCCGGGATAAAGTGCTACAGCAGTATATGTCGGCGGTACTGAATCAACAATACCCTGATATGCTCTGTAGAGGTCGATTCTCGTAGCACGGTCAACTTCGCCTGTCTGAGGCAGTCCGAAAACCTTCTGGAAGGATTTTACTGACCGTTCAGTTTTTTCTCCGAAGTATCCTGTGATTTCAACAGGAACAACTGCATCATAGTAAGCACCGATAACAGCAAGATAGTATTGCAGATTGCTTACCTCATTGCTCTGCATACCGATTTTCAAATCTTCAGTGTAAAGAATCTCTATATCTTCTGTACGTATTCCTTCAGAATTAAGTTCTGCAACACGCTTGACGCTGGCATATATGAAGATTATTCTGTACCATGTAGCTTCGTCAACGCTTCCTGTTTGCTGCAGATTGAAAATTCTCTGAAATTCTCTTACAGCTGCCTGTGTTGCATCGTCGAATCTGCCGTCAACAACAGGTATTTTAGGCATTGCAGGGAAATTCGTTGAAATTCTGTTAAGGAAAACCTGCAAAGAGCGTACTGCATTACCGCCGGAACCAAGTCTGAGTACTATTCCCGGGTAAGAAGGATATGATGTTCTCACGGGAGCATTCTTTACAATTTCAATATTATCGCCATAGTAATTCTGCAATATCTCGTAAGGAGTCAGACCTTGATTTGCAAGTGATACTGTTCCCCATTGGGAAAGACCGTTGCATGTTGATGTTGTTCCGTTACAGAACGAAGTAAAAAGCGGTTCTATATTATTGATTCGTCTTACATAATCATTGAACAATTCATCGGTAAGATAGCTTATGTTCTGAAAAATTTCTCTTCCGTAGATGAACTTCTGATCGTACTGGGTTGAAGAAGTGATGTCAAAATCATATCCTCGTGAACGATACCATTCTGTATAGATTCGGTTAAGTGCAAAAGTTACAATGGCATAGATATTTGCTCTGAGCGCACTTTCAGGCCATGTAGGATAAATCTCGCTTGATGCGACGTTCTTGATATATTCCGGAAAGCTTACTGTTATATTTTCGGCAGGAGATGCAGGATTACCGAGGTGTACTGATATTGTTTCGGGTATAAAAGGAGTTCCTGTAAGCATAAATCAACCTCCCTGAGACGCATATTCGTCATAAAACGGTTCTTGATTGTAATAGATTACTGTTTCTGACGAAGGTTCCGTAAACAATGGTACAGGAACCATATTAAAATTCTGGACGGACGTAATTCCCGAAAAAACAGGAACATCAATACTTAATGAATTAAAAAAACCGTCCGCTGTGACGCTGATATTGAAAAGACTGTATGGTCTTACGGGAGGTGTCGGGGTCTGCGAAAAAGACTTATCAGGTGCAGGGAGTTCGAAAACTTGTGTTGCCCCGCTTATATCAGTCACACCTGATGCCATAATAATTCGTGCACCGTTTATCAGAGATGTTATAACAACTCTTGCACCTTCTACAACACCAGAGTCTCTGCCTGTACGTACGTTAACCAATATAAACCCATGTGAATTACCAAGATTATCCTGATATGATGGTGAACTGATGTTTGCTTCTTTGTCTGATAATGTTCCCGATTCTTCGTCCATAAATGAGAGGTCGGGATCAGGGAATCGTTCATCATAATTATTATCAGAAGATTCAGCAATAATTTCTGTGATTTCCGAGTAGCTTAAAGGCAGTTTTTCTTCGTCGTCATCACTGTAATCCGAAATATCAGAGACATCGTCTTGAACGATTTCATTAATAAAAGGGGAGTCATCTGTTCCAGAAACGGTAGATTTAGCCTCCGATGAGCTTTTTCCGTAGAGTTTCATCATCTCATTTCTGTATTGTTCGGCTTTCGTTTTAAGATCATTATTATCCATTTTATCGCCTCCTTTTACCATTTTACTGCAAAGAGCGATAAAATATGTCAGAAAACGTAAAAAAGCGGCATCAGATATACCTGATACCGCTTTTAGAAATGAGCAGATATTAATAATTCTCTTTGCGTACTTCAAAATATGCCTGAGGATGATTACATACAGGACACTTTTCAGGTGCTTTTGTGCCAACTACAATGTGACCGCAGTTACGGCATTCCCAGATAGTTACGCCGCTTTTCTCAAATACAGACTTAGTTTCAACATTGTTGAGAAGTGCACGATATCTTTCCTCGTGAGATTTTTCTATAGCTGCAACGCCACGGAACTGTTCTGCGAGGTCGTGGAAACCTTCTTCGTCGGCTTCTTTTGCCATACGGTCATACATATCGGTCCATTCAGCATTTTCACCCTCGGCAGCATGAAGAAGGTTTTCTGCTGTGTCTCCGAGCTCACCGAGTGCCTTGAACCAGAGTTTTGCGTGTTCTTTTTCATTTTCTGCTGTCTTAAGGAAAAGTTCAGCAATCTGTTCGTATCCTGCTTTTTTTGCAACTGATGCAAAGTAAGTGTATTTATTACGTGCCTGAGATTCACCGGCAAAGGCTTCCCATAAATTCTTTTCGGTTTTAGTGCCGGCATAGGGGTTCTTGTTGTTCATTTTTAATTTCCTCCGTTTTCATTATAATGCAAAGAATATTTTGTCCATTATACCTGTGAATATACATGTATAACCGAAGCATTTTCGCTTCTGATATTAGTATATAATGATTTTTTAATAAAGTCAAGTATTTTGATAAAAATATGTAGAAAGAATCTGATTTACAATTTAATATTAGATTGATGTTGTTCTATTGAAGTATTTGTCATGCTTGGAATAATACGGAGTTTATAAAGTTCTTTTTCAATTTGACTTATATCGCCATATGTTCTTATTAATTTGAAATCTGCAGCTTTTAAAGCTTTTTCTACAAAATCATCACGTTTTTCACGATTTTCAGAATTATGTGAATTATCATCAAGTTCAATAAGAATTAGTATTTTCATATCTTGAGCTATTGCAAAATCGATATGTTTCGACTTTATTTTGCTAAAATATTTGCCCCATTCCTGTTTCGAAAGTCCATAGTTAACTTCAATGATGTCTGCAAGTCTGATTTTAGCAAGTATTTGTATGTTTTTAGCTGCACTTATAGATTCTTTTAATCTTTTATAAAAATAGTATTCGTTTTGGGTAAGTAATAGCTTTTTATGATATGGGAATATATCATTATCATCTTTGGGGATTGACACAGGCTTGTAGTCGTTGTTGTTATTGCGTGGCTCATCAGGCTTAAAGAAGTTGTAATCTGGGGGAGCATCGTTTCTATCGTAATTGAATTTGTGTGTGTTTTTATGTTTGATTATAAAGTATGCAAGTAATCCGAGGATTAATAATAGAATTACTATCATTTCTATACTCCTTTATTAGTAGAATAAATTGATAAATATATCACTGATACAAGCTTCTGGTATTAGTATATAATAATTGATAATTAATGTCAAGTGTGTTTGTAATATAATTGTCGATTAATTCAAGGGTTGAAAATCATAAATCATTATGATATAATATAAGTATTAATATTGCAGTACAAAGTTGCACCAAATGAGAGTTTGGTGCAACTTTAGAATAAAATTGATAGGAGAGTAGTATGAGTAATATAAATTCAGCAGAAAATCCTGAGTTTCTTAATAATTATCTTATACATATAAAACTTGTTCAGCTTCTGTCGGAGCGAACCATACAGGAGTATTTTACCGATATAAGACTCTTTCTCCGATACATTTATGAAAATAATCATGATACCGGTAAGCCGATTGAAGAAATTTCAATTTCAGACATGTCCGAAACAGAAATCAGTAAAATAACGGTTTCAGATATATATAACTTTATTTTTTTTACTTCCGATGAACGTCATAACTCTGATAAAGCGAGATACCGTAAAATCTCATCATTGAGAAGTTTCTTTCATTATCTTGAAAAAGTTGCACATATAGTCCAGAAAGACCCTACGAAAGACCTCGATGTTCCTGTACCTAAAGCGTCTCTTCCGAAATTCCTTTCACTTGACCAGAGTCTGAGACTTCTTGATGCATCCGACAAAATGGATTCCCGACGTGATTATTGTATCATCACATTGTTTCTTAATTGCGGAATGCGTTTAAGTGAGCTTGTTGGTATGAATATAAAAGATATAGACTTTTTTGAAAATCGTGTAAAGGTTCTCGGCAAAGGAAATAAAGAACGTATGGTCTATCTGAATAATGCTTGTATTGATGCACTTAACAGATACCTTGAAGTAAGAAAAAATCAGCCTAAGGCAGCTGATGAACCTGCATTGTTTATAAGTAATCAGAACAAACGAATTTCAAAACGCCGTGTTCAGCAGATTGTCGAGAACACGCTTCAGACCGCAGGTCTTGACGGTAAAGGCATAACAACTCATAAACTTCGTCACACGGCTGCAACGCTGATGTATCAGTACGGTGACGCTGATGTGATTACGTTAAAGGAAATACTTGGACACGAGAGTGTTGCTACAACTGAAATATATACTCATCTTAATCATGAAAAAGCCAGAAATGCTATGGAGGGGAATCCCCTTTCAAATATAAAAGGAAAAGGCTGATACTATTGTTATAGTGTGATTTTTCGCTTGAGCAGACATTAATTAAAAGTATTCTCGTAATTAAGAATAGACAATGATTCAAAAATTACACCACTGCATCTCAATTGATACAGTGGTGTTTGTTTTATTATAAAGATACTCTCCCTTAAAGAGAAAGCGGTTCTGCACACCTTCTCTTCAAAGGAGAGTTTTGTCTTAATCGTTCATAAATGCAAGGAATGCTCTGTATGCCATATAGGTATCAAGTTTTGAAACAATTTCATACGGAGCGTGCATGGAAAGTACAGGAACACCAAGGTCGATTGTATCAACATTCAGATTAGCGATATATGCAGCAACAGTTCCGCCGCCGCCCTCGTCAACCTTGCCAAGCTCCCCTGTCTGCCAGATAATATTTTCCTTGTCAAGAAGTCGTCTTACTCTGCCGGTAAATTCAGCCGAAGCATCCGAAGATCCGGACTTGCCTCGTGAACCTGTAAACTTTGTAACAACTACTCCCCTGTTGATATATGCACAGTTATTTCGTTCATTTACTTCAGGGAAAGTCGGGTCCAATGCAGCGTTTACGTCGGCTGAGAGACATTCTGATGCTGAAAGAACGGTTCTTCCGTCAGAGCCGAGTGCCTCTGCAATATCATAGATAAAGAATTTAAGGTAGGATGAAAGCAGACCTGTATTGCCGTCGCTGCCGATTTCCTCTTTATCGGTAAGAACGGTTATAGTTGTGTGTACGGGCGCCTTACAGTCAATTGCTGCCATAAGCGAGGGATATGCACAGACTCTGTCGTCATGACCGTATGAGCCGATCATGCTTCTGTCAAAACCGATGTCCTTTGCCTTGAATGCAGGTACAGCTTCAAGCTCAGCAGAAATGAAATCTGCTTCGGTTATACCGTATTTTTCAAAAAGTATATTGAGAATATTAAGCTTTACGGCACCGCTTTCGTCAGTATTCTTAAAGGGACGTGAACCAATGATAATATTAAGTTCCTCACCTTTGATACCCTGTGCAAGCGGACGTTTCATCTGCTCATTTGCGAGATGCGGGAGAAGGTCCGTTACACAGAAAACAGGGTCATTTTCATCTTCACCGATGCATACGGTGATTGATTCTCCGTCTGCTTTTATTATAACACCATGGAGAGAAAGAGGAATTGCGGTCCACTGATACTTTTTGATACCACCATAATAATGCGTCTTGAAGAGAGCAATATCGTTATCTTCGTAAACCGGATTCTGCTTGAGATCAAGTCTGGGGGAATCAATATGTGCCGCACAGATTCTTGTTCCCTCCTGAATGGGAGCAGTTCCGATAATTGAGGCTATTACGGCTTTTCCACGATTTACGGTGTATACCCTGTCCCCTGCATTTAGTGACATGCCTTTTTTGAACGGAACGAAGCCGTTGCTTTCAAGCAGCTTTACTGATGAAGTTACAGCTTCACGTTCAGTTTTTGAGCTGTCAAGGAAGCTCTTATAACCTTCACAGAATTTGTCGCAGGCAGCGAGTTCCTCGTCATTTATTCTTGTGCAGCCGTTCTTACGCTGAAGAAACAGCTTTTCTTTTAATTCTTTGATTTCATTGTTTTCACTCATTGAAATAATTCCTTTCAGCAGTTTACAACGGGATTTGATTTGATTTTGTAATAGTCGTTTATTCTGTCGGAAAGCTCCTTGGAAATTTCGTATACAGCATCAAGTTGACCGTTGTTATGTATAATATAATCAGAATGACTCTCGAAGAATTCTTCAGTAAGCTGAGAATCCATGCGTTTCTGAGCCTGTTCGGCTGTAAGTCCGTCACGATTAATAATGCGTTCCTTACGAATATCAGCGTCAGCAAGCACAGAAATAATAATTTCACAGAAGTCATCTGCACGACTCTCAAAGAGTGTGGGAGCGTCCAGAAGTATGAGCTTCTGTCCTTTTGAAGAGAATTCTCTGATTTTTCTGAGGATTTCACCTGTGATGTAAGGATAAATGATAGTGTTTAGCGTTTCAAGCTTTGTTTTATCAGAAAAGACAATTGATGCAAGAGCTTTTCTGTTGAGCGAACCGTCCTCTGCAATGATACTGTCGCCGAAGAAATCATTGATTTCAGCCAGACACGGTGAACCTGCTTCAACTACCTCTCTTGAAACTGTATCTGCATTTATGACAGAAAACCCGTTTTCTGCGAAAATACGAGAGATGGTGCTTTTACCTGCGCCTGTCTGACCTGTAAGTCCGACAACCATTACTCCGCTTAAACTGTTCATATCCTTATCACCTCGAATCCTGCCGCCCTGATAAGGCGGTTATATACTGCAAGTCCCACGCCACTGCACGAGGGTGCCCTTACATACACTTTTTTTGCACCGATTTCATCTAATTCTCTTAGTCTGCCGAACAGCAGATGTGCCTGACTCTCACTTTCTGCACCATAAGTAAGATGCTTGTATGGGAAATTGTCTTTATCATTGTCGAAAATAAGAGAATAGGTGTTTTCGTCCGAATGTTCGCCCACGTATTTCACAAAATCGTCAAGCGAACTTTCAATCATTATAGTTTCAGCCATTGGAGAATAGTGCTTATATTTCATTCCGGGAGAAGCTGCTGTATCGTTTTCTCCGAGTCCATTGAGGATTGCAGGGTCGATTATGACACTGTCACATACTTCAAGCAGCATTTCCTTTGTAACAGAGCCGGGACGCAGTATTCTCACAGTCTTTTCGTTGTCAAACGAAATTACTGTTGATTCAATTCCGAATTCTGACTGTCCACCGTCAACGACTGCGGAAATCCTGCCGTTCATGTCACGCATGACGTGCTGTGCAGAAGTCGGACTTGGGTAGCCTGAAATATTTGCCGACGGAGCTGCAATCGGACAGCCTGACAGTTCGATGATTCTATGCATGACAGGGTGAGACGGTACTCTGATGCCTACTGTTTCAAGTCCGCCTGATGTAACAAAAGGTATTCTTTCGTTTTTAGGCAGAACCATTGTAAGTGGTCCCGGACAGAAACGCTCTGCAAGTCTGTAAGCAAGATCCGGGATATATGCGGTATAATTTACAGCCTGAGAAAAGTCTGCAAGATGGACAATAAGAGGATTGTCAGCAGGTCTTCCTTTGGCAGCAAATATACTGCGTACTGCATTCTCGTTCAATGCATCTGCACCGAGTCCGTAAACGGTTTCAGTGGGAATCCCCACAACAAGACCGGTTTTTATCATTTCAGCAGCTTTCTGAAGCTGCTCATCATTGTTGCAAAGCAATACTGTTTCCATAATTTACGCTTCCTGTTTTGCGAGCTTGGCAGCCTGATCGGCTGTAGCCAAGGCATCAAATACCTCATCAAGATTTCCGTTAAGAACGTCCTCAAGTCTGTAGAGGGTAAGACCGATTCTGTGGTCTGTAAGACGTCCCTGCGGATAATTGTAGGTTCTGATACGTTCAGAGCGGTCGCCTGTTCCGACTTGAGTTCTTCTCTCCGAAGCTATCTTCGCCTCTTGTTCGCTTTGCATTGCCTCGTAAATTCTGGAACGCAGAATTTTCATTGCCTTGTCCTTATTTTTGTGCTGGCTTCTTTCGTCCTGACACTCTACCACGACGTTTGTCGGCAGATATGTGATGCGGACAGCTGATTCTGTTTTATTTATATGCTGACCGCCTGCTCCGCTTGCACGGAAATAATCTATTTTTAAGTCTGTTGGACTTATTTCAAGTTCGACCTCGTCAGCCTCAACAAGTACCGCTACAGTAACGGTAGATGTATGGATTCGTCCCTGTGATTCTGTTTCGGGAACACGCTGAACACGGTGAACTCCGCTTTCATATTTAAGACGTGAATAGGCTCCGTCGCCCAGAATAGAGAAGCTTATTTCCTTGAATCCGCCGAGTTCCGTAGGATTGGCGTTGAGAACTTCCTGTTTCCAGCCTCTTGCTTCTGCATACATGGTGTACATTCTGTAAAGAGAATTGGCAAACAATGCTGCCTCTTCGCCGCCTGCACCGCCTCTGATTTCAATAATGACGTTTTTATCGTCATTGGGGTCTTTGGGTAGCAGTAGAACCTTCAGTTCCTGAGTAAAAAGCTCTATATTCTCCTTTGATTCATCGTATTCAAGCTGGGCAAGCTCTTTAAGCTCTTTATCATTTGAGCTGTCGTCAAGCATTTCTTTTGCATCGGCAAAAGCTTTCTGTGCTTTTTTATATTCACGGTATTTTTCGATGATTGGGGTCATGTTCTTGAAATCACGCATCAGCTGTGTATAGAGTTTATTGTCGCTGACTACATCAGGGTCAGAAAGCTTCGTGCTGATTTCCTCGTATTTTTCTTCCATAACCGCAAGTTTTTCAAACATAATATATACTCCTTTTAATTTAGTTTAAAAAACTTGTCAGGCTAACCCTCATCGGCATGTTTTACACTTCTTATATTCTTTTCAATCTTATTCCTCGGAACCATAAATTCACGGGAGCATTTTGTACATCTTAATCTGAAGTCCATTCCTGAACGAATGACGTACATTTCATTTGAACCGCACGGATGATTTTTTTTCATTGTAAGTAAATCTCCTGGTCTGATGTCCAAAGTATGGTTCCTCCTTTCGCAAGAATAAAAAGTCGTTCATTTCACATTATACCCCAAATCCGTTTTTAAATCAATATTTTAGCGGTATATTTTTTTGACTTTGTGGAAAAATAATAAAAACAACCCATTAAACATATTGAAGTCAAACAAAAATTTGAAAGGATAATATAATTATGACAGTTATTTCCGCTGAATTTGAATCTCCTGAACTTGCAGAACTTGCTCTTGGAAGGATTAAAAGTACGGTATCCGGTGTTCACAGTGTAAGACTCAATTATAATAGAATTTCAGACAGGGCTGAACGTCTCAGAGGTGGAGAGCATTATACGATTATCCCAGTGATTTCCACAGTTCACAGTTACAATTTCTTTACTGCGGTTCTTGAGCAGCCTGCTTCTGAGGATGTGATTCCCGAACCGTCAAGAAGCAGGAGCGCAAGACTCTCCCTTATTTGTGAGGACAGCGGCACAGCACAAATAAAATCGCTTCTTCATGCTCTTGGAGCATATAATGTTTATGAGAAAAAATAAACGTCTATATGAATATAACTCGGATTTGCTGCATATTATGAGACATAAGCATAAAATTACAACGGAGGTAAAAATATGAATTACAGACCAGAAGGCTGTTATTTCAGAACTGCGGCAAATCAGAGGTATATCTCATCTATCGAGACTCTCACAGAAGCTATGGAAAAAGGTATAATCCTTGAAGCAAGAGTTGAATTGTGTGATAATGCGCATAATCTGATTATTGATATCCCCTGCTGCAAGGGAGTTATTCCTCGTGAAGAGGGAGCTGTCGGTATAAGTGAGGGCAGGGTACGTGATATTGCCCTTATTTCAAGGGTAAACAAAACGGTATGTTTTAAAGTTACAAGCATAGGTATAGGTTCAGACGGAAAACCCGAAGCTATGCTATCACGCAGTGCGGCTCAGGAAGAATGTTTCAAACAATACATATATAAGCTTTCGTGCGGTGATGTTATTGAAGCTCGTGTAACTCATATCGAGCGATTCGGCTGTTTTGTTGACATAGGATGCGGTATTTCTTCAATGATTCCGATTGATGCTATTTCCGTTTCAAGAATTTCTGACCCTTCCGACAGATTTGCGGTCGGACAGTATATCCGTGCAGTTGTAAAAGGTAGGGAGCAGGAACGTGTTTTTCTCACTCATAAGGAACTTCTTGGTTCATGGGAACAGAATGCTGCAGAATTTGAAGTCGGTGAGACTGTATCGGGAATAGTTAGATCGGTTGAGGAATACGGTATATTTGTAGAGCTTGCACCAAATCTTGCTGGACTTGCCGAACCAAAAGAAAATGTGATTGCCGGACAGAATGTAAGCGTTTATATAAAAGCTATTATACCCGATAAAATGAAAATAAAGCTTGTAATCGTGGATGTTTGTGAGGATAACGGTCATTTATCCGATATCAGATACTTCTCTGACGCTGACCATATTGATTCGTGGAGGTACTCTACAGAAAAAAGCGGAAAATTTATAGGAACTGTATTTGAATGACATATAAAAAAGCAGCTGAAAGCTTTTGGCTTCAGCTGCTTTATCTTATCAGAATGCAATCTGCTCAGCGATATGGTGAAGTTTTTCGTCGTAAGGCTTCTTCATGGAGAGAGCTTCCTGAATATCATAATCAACAATACTGCTGTCTTTAATGCCGACTACACGATTGCCGATACCCTGTTCGAGAAGTTCAACAGCGTAGTTACCGAGTCTGGTAGCTTCAACTCTGTCTCTCAGTGTAGGAGAGCCGCCTCTCTGTACGTGACCGAGTACAGTTGCTCTTGTTTCAATATGAGTTTTTTCCTGAAGAACCTTTGCGATTTCGTCAGCATGACCAATGCCTTCTGCAACAATTACAACGAAATTCTGCTTACCCTTTGCTTTCTTTTCGAGCATGGTCTTGGCAATAGCATCAAGGTCATAAGGAACTTCCTTTGTGATAATATCTGTAGCACCGCATGCAATACCTGTATTTACTGCGATATGACCTGCATTTCTTCCCATAACCTCAACAACTGAACATCTGTCGTGAGACTGAGAAGTGTCACGAAGCTTGTCAACAAGCTCCATAGCTGTATTCATTGCAGTATCAAAACCGATAGTGTAATCGGTGCAGGCAATATCGTTGTCGATTGTTCCGGGGATACCGATGCAGAGTACGCCCTTGGCTGAAAGGTCGGCAGCACCTCTGAATGAACCGTCACCGCCGATTACAACAAGTCCTTCGATACCGAGTTCTTCGCACTTTGCTCTTGCAAGGTCAACACCCTCTTCGGTTCTGAATTCAGGACATCTTGCTGTATACAGAACAGTACCGCCTTTATGGATGATATCGGAAACACTTCTTTCATCCATTTTGAAAATATCGCCGTTGATGAGTCCTACGTAACCTCTGTGGATACCGTAAACTTCCATCCCCTTGCTGAGAGCAGTTCTTACGACAGCTCTTACTGCGGCATTCATACCCGGAGCGTCTCCTCCGCTTGTTAAAACACCGATTTTCTTAATCATACAATACTCTCCAATCATATATTATTTACATTCAGACCGTATAAATGCTGGATGTTAATTCCATACCTTTTTATTTTACTACTTTTAGCACTTTTTGTCAAGTGCAAATGGTGTATTTTTTTATTTTTACGTTGATTAATTATATAAGTCCAATCTTTAATGGATCAAAAAGTCTGAATAGTTCCTTGCACGACTTTGGATTAATCTCAACAGACAGTTTGATTTTCGGCAGTACGGTTTTCTTTAAATCTGTGAGATAGAAACATACAGGAGTCGGACCATTGTTATCCTGACATATTTTCATAAGTTCACTGCTTACCGCTGCTTCAGATGATAACGTTTTTATGCAAAGCTTCATGTTTGCGGTAAAATGACTGAACTCTGTTTCCGCAGTAATATAATTACAGATAACAGTAACATTCTCATCCGTTACGGAGATTTTTCCGCTGATTAGCATGACCGTGTCTTCATTTAATTTGTTTGCACAGAGTGCAAAAAGTTCAGGGAACACGACTGCTCTCATTTCTCCCGTATCATCAGCAATACTCAGGAAGCACATTTTATCGCCTTTTTTTGTCTGGTGGAGTTTTTTATTCTGTAGAATACACAGCAGCTTAACGCTGTCACCATCCTTGATGTCGGCAGAAATATTATTCACAGAGCTTACTGTTTTGGTATGCATCAACTTTGATATATGGTCGTATTCGGTCAGAGGACTTCCGCTCAGATACATCCCAACAGACTCTTTTTCAAGATTCAGGATTTTCTTGAAGTCAAATTCAGGTTTGTATGGGATTTTTATGCCTGAATCTGCTGACGGCAGAGCTGAATCAAGAAAATTGAGCTGACCTTCTATAACTCCGTGAGTCCCTGAAGCTGCCATATCGTGAAGCATTTCAAAGCTGTCAAGCATTTGTCTGCGATTCAGACCGAGTCCATCAAATGAGCCTGATTTTATCAGATTTTCAAGAGCTTTTTTATTAAGCTCCCTTCCTGTCATACGCTCGCAGAAGTCCTGAAGTCCGCTGAATCTGCCGTTAACTGCTCTCTCTGCGATGATTTTATCTGCAAGAGCACTTCCTGCATTTTTAACGGCAAGCAGACCAAAATACATTTTTCCGTCAGCGTATGAGAAGTTTTTCATGCTCACATTTATGTCAGGACGGACAACCTCAATTCCGCTTTCACGGCATACATTAATATATTCGGTAAGTTTTTCCGTATTACCCATTACACTTGACATCAGTGATGCCATGTAAATCCCTCTGAAATGATATTTCAGGTAAGCAGTCTGATATGCAAGATAAGCATAGGCTGCTGCATGGGACTTGTTGAATGCATATGATGCAAAGCTCACCATTTCATCAAAGATTTCATTAGCAGTATTCTCATCAATGTTGTTCTTTACTGCACCCAAAACAAAACTTTCACGTTCTTTAAGCATTACGTCATGCTTTTTTTTAGCCATTGCACGGCGTACAATGTCCGCATGACCATAGGTATAGCCTGCAAGCTTACGGCAGATTTCCATAACCTGCTCCTGATAGACCATACAGCCGCAGGTGTCCTCAAGCACCTCTTTAAGAAGCGGATGCTTGTACTTTACTGAATCGGGGTTCTTTTTGTTCTCAATATACACGGGAATTGATTTCATTGGACCGGGACGGTACAGTGAAATAACTACAATAAGGTCCTCAAGACGTGTCGGAGAGAGGTCAATAAGACGCTGAGTCATTCCCTCGCTTTCAAACTGAAAAACTCCACCCGTATCACCTTTTGAGAGCATTTTATAAACATCTGCATCGTCTGTTGGGATTGAGTAGATGTCAAAATCGGGCTGAGTTTTGTGGATTTCATTAACCGTGTCACGTATTATTGTGAGGTTTCTCAATCCGAGAAAGTCCATTTTGAGCAGTCCGAGCGATTCAAGAACGGTCATGGTATACTGGGTAACAATTGTATTGTCATTTTTCTGAAGCGGCACAAGGTCACTCAGCGGAACTGCCGATATAACTACGCCTGCCGCATGAGTAGAGGTGTGTCTCGGCATTCCTTCAAGACGTCGTGCAAGGTCTATAAGACGTTTTACGTTTCTGTCTGAGTGTACAAGCATATTAAGCTCCTCAGAGCTTTCAAGAGCCTCGTCAATGGTCTGACGTGGGTCAATCTGCTTGGCTGCCTTGTCGCAGAGTTGGTATGATAAACCAAGCACTCTCCCGACATCACGCACAGCTGCTCTGGCTTTCATTGTGTCAAAAGCGATAATTTCAGAAACATAGTCCTCACCGTATTTTCGTACAACATAGTCCTTGACACTCTGACGTCCCTCGATACAGAAATCTATATCGAAGTCAGGCATACTTACACGTTCAGGGTTAAGAAAACGCTCAAAGAGCAGGTCGTATTTTATCGGGTCGATACCGGTGATGCCGATACAGTAGGCACACAGGCTTCCTGCTCCCGAACCTCTTCCGGGACCAACGGGGATGTTGTGGTCACGGGCGTATTTTATAAAGTCCCAGACAATCAGGAAGTAATCCACATATCCCATTTTCTCAATTACTGAAAGCTCATATTCAAGGCGTTCACGAACTTTTTCCGAAGGCGACTGTCCATATCTGTCAATCATTCCGTTACGGCACAGATTTCTGAAATATTCTGCGTTGTCAATTACGCCGTCAATAGTGAATCTGGGAAGCTTTATGCTGCCGAACTCAAATTCAACATTGCATCGTTCCGCAATTAATGAAGTATTCTTTACAGCTTCTTCGTGTCCCTTGAAAAGTTCTGCCATTTCATCTGCGGATTTAAGGTAGAATTCTTCGGTTTCAAAGCTTAGTGCGTCAGGGTCTCCGAGTATTTTTCCTGTCTGAATACAGAGAAGCACGTTCTGTATTTCTGCGTCTTCTTTTTTTATATAATGACAGTCATTCGTGGCCGCAAGAGGAATCCCTGTCTCTTTTGAAAGCTTGTACAGCTGCGGCAGAATTCGTATTTCATCGGAAATACCGTGATTCTGTATTTCAAGATAGTAATTGTCCGCACCGAAAATTTCACGGTATTTAAGTGCAGTTTCCTTGGCTTCGGAAAAACTGCCGTTTGTAAGCAGTCGTGGAATTTCTCCTGCAAGACATGCAGAAAGACATATAAGTCCGCCGTGATACTTTTTCAGAAGTTCAATATCAACTCTCGGCTTATGATAGAAACCTTCTATGCCTGCAAGTGACACGAGTTTTACGAGGTTTCTGTAACCTTCATTGTTTTCGCACAACAACAGCAGATGATACGGAGTTGTATCAAGTTTCGGTTCTTTATCGAAGCGTGTTCTCGGTGCAACATAGACCTCGCATCCGATAACAGGTTTTATACCTTGTTTTTTTGCCTCGTTCCAGAATTCAACGGCTCCGTACATATTACCGTGGTCTGTAATTGCAACAGCAGTCTGTCCGAGTTCCTTTGTACGCCGGATAAGCTCTTTAATCCGACATGCACCGTCAAGCAGACTGTATTCCGTATGCACATGGAGATTTACAAATTCATCAGCTTTCATCTTTCATGCTCCCTGCACGTAATTCGTCGGCAATCTTCGAAATTCTCTTAAAACGGTGGTTCACTCCGGAACGGCTTATCGGTTCGGAAAGACTCTCCCCTATCTCCTGCAGACTCATTTCATTGTTTTCAAGACGCAGAAGTGCAATTTCTTTAAGGTCATCAGACAGAGTATCAAGTCCGCACATGCTGTCTATAAGCTTTATATCGTCGATCTGCTTCATAGCGGCGTTGATTACCTTATCTATATTTGCAGCGTCACAGTTTGCGATTCTGTTTGCCTTGTTCCGTACATCTTTATATATTTTCACATTCATCAGCTCGATGGTACATTGCTGTGCACCGATAAATGTAAGTGTATCTTCAATTGATTCACTGTCTTTGATATAGACGATAAACTGTCCCCGTCTTATAACCGTTCCCGACGTTACTCCGATATCGGAAAGGAGTTCCGAAAGCTCTGATGCAAGTCGGGCTTCCGGAACTGTAAACTCAAGGTGGTATTCCTTTGATGGGTCATTTACGCTTCCGCATGCAAGAAATACACCTGCTGTAAAAACTCCGAGACTATTGGTTGCAATAATCTCGGAATTTATAGTTCTTTCAGATTCGTCCATATGATACTTCCTGAATATTTCTTCTGTAATATCCATATCGGTTATCTCATATGAATAAAGGACACTGTTGTTCTTTCGTATATTTTCATGACATTGCAGCTCATGTCGGAATACACTTCTGAACAGCGTTGAAAAGATTTCGGAAGCCGTTCTGCTTTCACTCTGGAAGCATATCTGTTTTCGGCTCAGAGTTCTGCTGAACAGCAGCATGCCGTAAAGACACGCAAATCGTTTATCCTTATCATTTATCGAGTTGCTGATTTCTTGTCTTACATCATTGGAAAAAGAAATAAAGCGTCACTCCTTCGGCAGTCCATGCCTTTAAAATTTCATATCATTTGTAATGTCACGGTGGTATTTCTGAACCCTGTATCCGTTTTCTGTCAGATGTTTTGCCATCAGCTCTGCAAATGTTATTGAACGGTGTTTTCCGCCTGTACATCCGAATGCTATTACAAGCTGACTCTTTCCCTCGTGAATGTACAGTGGTATCAGGTAGTCTATGAGGTCCTTCAGCTTTGAGAACAGCTCCTTTGACTGGTCAAAGCTCATTACATAGTCCCTGACGCAGCTCTCACATCCTGTATGATTGCGAAGCTCCTCTATATAGTAAGGATTCGGCAGACATCTGACGTCGAAAACAAGGTCTGATTCGGTTGATACTCCGTATTTGAAGCCGAATGACATCACCTTGATTACAAGTGAGTCTGTAGTATTTTCAAGGAAGGTAGCTCTGATATGCTCTTTCAGCTGTGCCGACGACATATCGGAAGTTTCAATATAATAATCGGCAATTTCACGCAGCTGAGCAAGCTGAGTCCACTCGTACTTTATTGCTTCATGCATATTACCGTTGAATTTCTCGTCGAGCGGATGCTTGCGGCGTGTTTCCTTGTAGCGTTTGATGAGAACCTCGTCTCTTGCCTCAATGAACAGAACCTTAACCTCAACATCTTTATCTTCCTTAAGTTTCTGCCATGAATGAAGTATCTCCGTGAACATATCACCGCTTCGTATGTCAACCGCAACAGCTATTTTGTTCAGTTCCATTTCTGACTGACGGCATAGTTCAACGAATTTCTGAATAAGTTTCGGAGGAATATTGTCGATACAATAGTATCCTATATCCTCCATTACATCCATAACACAGGATTTGCCTGAACCGGACATTCCGGTAACTATCAAAAGCTGCATAATACCCTCTCAATCCTGCAAAAAACTTGCTTTTTATTTCAATACAACAGGTTCAAGCTCAAGCTCATAGCCTGTTTTTTCTTTTACAATTGCTTTTACTTTATCACACAGCTCAAGTACGTCAGAACAGGTTGCAAAACCTTTATTGATAACAAAACCGCTGTGTTTTTCACTTACCATTGCTCCTCCGCAGGTAAATCCCTTGAGTCCGCACTGATCTATAAGAAGAGATGCATAGCTGCCCTCGGGACGTTTGAATGTACTTCCCGCACTGGGATACTCAAGTGGCTGCTTGGAGCTTCTTTTCGCCATACACTCGGTCATATGAGCTTTGATTTCGTCGGAATTACCGTCAGAAAGTTCTATCGTGACCGATGTTATAATGTAATCGGAATCTGAAAAGATGCTGTGACGATAGGAAAGATTCATTTCGTCTTTTTTAATAGTGCGGATTTCACCGTTTTCGTCGATATATTCGGCGGAAATTACGATGTCCTTCATTTCGCTGCCGTATGCTCCGGCATTCATGAAAAGAGCTCCGCCGACAGTTCCCGGAATACCGAAAAGATTCTCCATTCCGGTAAGCGACGATTGCTGTGCATTTACACATACCGATGCGAGAAGCGTTCCTGCTTTGCATCTGATAGTATTTCCGTTTATCTCAATTCCGGAAAAATCGTTTCCGAACAGGAGTATTATGCCATCATATCCTTCATCTGAAACAATCAGGTTGCTTCCTCTGCCTATAACATCATATCTTACTGATTTTTCTTTCATGTATTTTATGAGTTTTGCGGCGGATTCAGCTGAATTGATACTTATAAGAGCACGGCATGCTCCGCCGAATCGGAAAGTTGTGTACTCTGCAAGGCAGCATTCGGGAATGATTCTGCAGCCAAGTTCATTACAGAGCTGCGAAAGTTCTTCTAAATTTATCATTTATTTCCTCCTGAAATATGTATTTGTTTAAACGTCTTTTCAGGCAGAATTATTTCTTAAAATGCGTCGTAATCACGTACAATCTCCTTTGAATCAGACTCCATACCAAGACGGTTAAGAAGTTCCTGAGCAGCATTGTATCCCATTTTTTTCTGTCTGTTGTTCATAGCGGCTACTTCAAGAATTACCGCAAGGTTACGACCGGGCTTGACAGGAATTGTCAGTGACGGAACCTTTACTCCAAGAAGCGATACGTATTCTGTATCAACACCCATTCTGTCGTATATTTTTTCGGGATTCCACTGTTCAAGCTCAACAACAAGGTCGAGCTTCTCAGTCATTTTTACAGCACCGATACCGAACAGGCGGCGTGCATTGATAATTCCGATACCTCTGAGTTCGAGGAAGTGACGGATGTTATCGGGGGAACTTCCGACAAGACTGATATTCGAAACTTTTCTGATTTCAACAGCATCGTCGGCAACAAGTCGATGACCTCTTTTTACAAGCTCGATAGCGGTTTCGCTCTTACCTACGCCGCTTTCACCTGTGATGAATACACCTTCACCGTAAATCTCAATAAGAACACCGTGTCTTGTGATTCTCGGAGCAAGGGTAAGATTAAGGAATGCAATAAGTCCGGACATGAAGTTTGATGTGCTTTCCTTGCTTCTGAGAAGTGGCACGTCAAACTCTCTGGCAAGTTCAAGCATTTCTGCAAAATATGGCAGTTCTCTTGTAATTATGAGTGCAGGTATTCTCTGTGAGAAAAGAAGCTGTAATCGTTCACGTCTTGTTTTTTCGTCGATAGTTGAGAGGTAGGCAAACTCCATTTTGCCGATAATCTGGATACGTTCAGGGTTGAAGTACTCATAGAAGCCCATGAGCTGAAGTCCGGGTCTGTTGACATCATTTTCGTCAATCATGACCTCTGAGGCATCCTTGTGAAGATAGATTGTTTCGAGTTTGAATTCGTCGATTATTTTCTGAAGGGAAACTTTGAAGCTTTGAGCCATAATTTTCTCCATTCTCCGATAAATAAATCGGTTTTATTTTTGCTTATCCGATTACAAATGATCTGTAGCCGAATTCGCCTATTACTTCCTTTGCTTTGATAAGCTCGTCTGTTCCGACGGAGCTTCCTGATATACGAACTGCTATATTCCTGAATCCTCTCAAGTTATCGCTTACAAGCTGAAGCATTTTCTTCACCTTATCAGAAGCAGTACCGGAAAACTCATAGACAGTTTCGTTTGTATATACGCCATAGCTGATGCTGTCGATGTTGATATTAAGTACAATTGAACTGACATTGAGCATCATCGGCTGACTGATTACATCATTCTTGCCCTTGAGGAGGTCTTCAGCAGAAACTTCTATCTGCATTGACGCACCCTTTGAGACTGCTGTGTCGTAGAATACGTTTGCCGCAGATGTCAGAGCCATGTATCTGTTTGACGAAGAAACCTTTGAGCCGAGAATTTCAAGGTCATATGATCTGAAATCAGGATATACCATATCGGAACAGATTATCTTTTCAAATCCTGCATCGGCAGCTTCAGTGACCAGTTCCGAGATATATTTCAGTGCAATATCGGAATACGGTGAAGCCCATGGCTTACCGCCTGAATCGGCATTGTTGTCAATCCACTGTTCATCGGTTGCCTCGGTGATATATCCGCCTGCACGATCGGTTCTCGGGAGAATATGGTCTTTGAAAGTGCTTATTATTGCAGCAGGCTTATATCCTGCGTCTTTTACGGCTTTCACTATTTCGGAAAGCGTAAGACTGCTCTGTATAGCACCTGATTGTGTTGCGTAAAATGCAGAGCTGAGGTAATATACTTCTCCACCTGAAACCTTAAGCGGGACTTCAACATATTCTATGTTCAGATTCTGTGGAATACGGCTTAGTGCGGCATTAAGTGAATCAATACTTGTCAGGTCGAGCGTTGTTACTGCCGCAGCACGGAAGTCTTCAACACCTATGTTCTCGGCAGGAGGGATAGTTTCACCTATGATGTCTGTTGACAATTCCGACCCCTGCTCCAGTTGTTCGGAAATTGATGTTGTTGAGGTATTATCGCCTTTTTTCTTTGAATAGTTCACAATCGGCTCTGCGATACTGTAGCCGATAAATCCTATTCCACCAATAAGAAGTACGGAAAGTCCTGCTGAAAAAGCCTTTCCCGCAGGTGATTTGCCGTAATAGTTCTTTTCTTTGGTTTTGTATATTTTCCTTCCTTTATTCTTTTTCATTTATATTCTCTCCTATGGGTATAGCGGCGTTTTTCTTTATTTCAACGCATATACCGCCATTGATATGATTCCAAGATATACAAGCATGGACGGGAATCCCCTGAATGATGCAGGAACTTTCGACGAATTAAGTCGTCTGTAGGCTGCTGTAAGTATGAATGCAGCAAGTATGAATCCCAATCCGGCATACAGTCCTTCTGCAAGATAAGAAGGCAGACTCATGAGTGAGCTGTCAGCAGAAGCTTTACTGTTTATAGTGAAAAGTGTTCCCATAACGGCACAGTTATATGCCGATAGATGTATGTATTTTCTTAGCCTGTCAAATTTTTCTCTGCTGATAAAATAGAGCACAGAAAGAAGAACAACATATATTATTCCGATTGAAAGCGTGTAGAAAAGCAGCGTCAGCGACTCATTGTATTCCTGCGGAACAGTCCTGTCGATGAAATAAGCTGCTGCCGAACCGGTCATAGTAAAAATGGTTATTGTACAAGCTGTTAAGACAAGGTTCTTTTTGCTTTGGGCTGCAATAAAAATTGTACTGATTCCGAGTGCCTGCGTCAATATAAGGTTAGCGGCAATCAGTGCTATTAAATCGTTTATAAGATGCATTGCCGTTACCTCTTTTCCTTTGCGTTTTCATTAACAGTGACTGAACGCAGCTTGCGGTAGAGTCCGCAGAATAATCCGAGAAAGATGAATCCACCAAAAGGTTGTGAGAAACCGCTTATGATAAGCTCTGTATCAGTAATTCGGTTGTTGATTGTTCCGAATGCGAGAAACTCCCTCACAATTCCGGTTATGAGCATTACTGCATCGAATCCGAGAATGTATGATACAAGCGACGCAAGCATCCCTGATTTCTTCATACGGAAGAATTTTGTTTCTGTCTGCACTACAATAAGTGAATTTACTGCAAGAAGCGGATAGTATATTCCGATTCGTTCTATAGAATTGGGGTAGAATTCTACGGCGGCAAGTCTAACCGGTATATATACAAGTGATGATATAACTGCATATATGATTATCTTTGCGGCATATGGAAGCTTTTTCGGTACAAAAGATGAAATAAGTACGGAAAGAAGGGTTATTGCAGTAAAAGCGTAAACCAGAGCTTCTGCATTTTTGAGCGTATCACCGCACATTATTACCGGAGAAATTACCATAAGTGAAGATAATACGGTATTGTCTCTGAATATTCCATCAAAGGAGGTTTTTCTGTTGACAGTCATTTTCTGCCTCCTTTACGTTTTTAT
This sequence comes from Ruminococcus sp., assembly GCA_015066935.1. GTDB lineage: Bacteria > Bacillota > Clostridia > Oscillospirales > Ruminococcaceae > Ruminococcus. Next base: position 255,658 of record SVNK01000002.1, read on the forward strand.
GTGGTTCAGCGTCAGCAAGCTCGATTTTCTTTTCAAGATTCTTTATGCCGAGAGCAACAGGTGTTGCAAGAACGGATATAATTACAACAGCATTTTCCTTTACAGTTGTAATCATCATAATATAACCGATAACTGCAACAATGTATCCGTAAAAAAACGCATAATACTGTTTTGTCGGAGCTATACGTTTATCCGCAATAATATATATGGATGCAAACAGTACCATATTTGTAGTCAGAGCGTATTTTACCGAGTCAAACAGTGATACATTGAATGGTGCAAGAACCGCCATGATTGCAGTTCCGAAAATTGACCCGAAAAAGGCACCGCCTGAAATGCTTCCTCTGAATATGAGGATAAACGCCGCAACAATCAGAAGAAGTATACTTACTGCTCCACATGGACCACTGAAATTGCCAAGAAGAATTTCAAAGTCGGTATGGTCTGATTTTCCGGTGGTATTGAATACATATGACGCTGAATCGACAAGTTTATCCGCTTTGTCGAACAATCCGGATTTTGAGTGCGGCATGGGGTAACGCAGGAGCTGCTTCGTCCATGATGCGGCAATAAACACATATCCCGCAGCCGCAGGCGAAAATATCATGTTGTTTCTTCCACCGAAAACATTCTTTGCAGCAATTACGGAAAAAAGTGCCGCAGCAGCAATGATTTTGTAATCAATTACGGCAGGTAGCATCAATGCAAGAATAAGTGCATCTGATGTACAGCTGAGGTCGTCAGCGGTAAATCGACGGTTCATAAGTCTTAATGATACAATTTCTGCTGCAAGAGACACTGCTATACATAATACGGCTGAGGCAACTGCTCGGATTCCATAGTAAAAATATGCCATAAGTTCCAGAGTCAGGAGCGTCAGCATAATGTCAAGCCAGATAAAGCGTTCCTTTTTTACTTTTTTCAGCATATTCTGCCTTTCCGTAGTTTCTCGGCAGCTTTTTTCATATTATTCTCTCTGAACAGATAGCTTCCCGATACAAGTACATCTGCTCCGGCTTCAGTAACTATCGAAGCAGTTGCATCATTTATTCCGCCGTCAACCTGTACGTGGACGTCAAGTCCGAGTTCAGTGATTTTATTGCGGATAAGTCGGATTTTTTCGACTGTTTCCTGAATAAAGCTCTGTCCGCCGAATCCGGGCTCGACAGTCATTACAAGAACCATATCTAGCAACGGCAGCAAGTCATAAACAACGTCAGCAGGAGTTGCCGGTTTTATAGCAACAGCAGCTTTAACGCCTCTGGCTTTGATTGCATTTATTGTTTCCTTTGCGTCGCTGTCGCTTTCGATATGAAAAGAAATCAAATCGGCTCCGGCATCTGCGAAACAATCAATATATCGCATAGGATTGCATATCATCAGATGAACATCAAGCGTCATATCAGTTACTTTATTGACTGCTTCAAGAACAGGTATCCCGTATGTGATATTGTTTACAAAGACACCATCCATGACATCAAAATGAAGCCAGTCAATATCGTTGTCTTCAAGTTTTCTTACTTCATTTTCAAGGTTAAGCATGTCTGCACTGAGTACAGATGCTGATACGATAATACTCAATTTATCACTTCTTCCGTTTTTGCACTGTTCAGCTTTAAACTTTTATTTATGTATTTCCATACACTTTTATTATATAATATTTCCACATAAACGTCAATATACTTACCGCTTTTTTATTACCGATTTTTCATATCTGTGCATTATTTTTATATTTTAACAAAAATGATCAAGCATTTGTGAAATATTGTTCAAGCTTTTTTTCATACAATTTATCATTAATCTCATGGAGGTATCTTATGTTACTTGAACTTCTCAAAAATTTTTTCTTTTTTGCCCTTCACGTCGATAATAATCCCGTTTTTCCAAAGCCTCTTTCAAAGGCTGAGGAAGAGGAGTGCTTTAAACTAATGGCGCAGAATGACAGAAATGCCAAAAATAAGCTTATCGAACATAATCTCAGACTTGTTGCACATATTGTCAAGAAGTACTCTCCTTCCCAGACTGAGCAGGATGAGCTTATTTCAATCGGTACAATTGGTCTGATAAAAGCTGTTTCTACTTTTGACTATACAAAAGGTGCTAAATTTGCTACCTATGCAAGCAGATGCATTGATAAAGCAACACTATCTTTACGGCTCTCAAAACTTCGCAAGAAGCAACACGAGAGCCTTTTTCTCATGTATGGAAAATTCATCGGAAAATCAATGAAAATTTCTATATTCTCTATCGTTCCCAGAAAGGTAAAGTTCTGTATGCTCCCCTGTATATCCATTCATTCCGATTTCTGACCAACCGTCACTTGACAAAGGCTCAGATGTATTTGTATGAGAATCCAAATCCCGAAAAGCTTACAACTGTATCGGACAAACTGAAATGGTATCGTTATCAGAATGGTTTGTTGCAATCCCAGGTTGCAAAAGCGATTGGAGTAAACAGAACGACCTACTCACATTATGAAGAAAATGCTCTTGAATCGTACCCTCTGGACAAGCTTTCAAAAGCTGCTGAGCTGTTCGGAATTGATGTGACAGCGTTACTTGATGAATACAACCTGTTTCTCTATCATGGTCAGGGAGCACAAATAAAAAGACTGCGTAAGTCAATGAAGCTCACGCAGTCCAAGTTTGCAAAATGCCTAAATACTCCCCTCGGTACTCTGAAAAAGTGGGAGCAGAATCGTGTCAGCATTCAGAAAAAGACTTTCAAAAAGCTTTCCGAACTGTCAATCGCTCCTTTAGACGTCTGACAAGCGTGTGAAGCGTTTCCGGAGCTTTCGGCGGAACCCTTTGCCCTTGGAAACAGAACGCCTTAATGAACGTCTGAGAGGTTTATAAAAGGTGAAGGTAAGGAAGGTGTTTTCAGAGCGTACTTTGCATTTCTAAAGATTCAGGTTGTTTATTTGTAGTTCGTGTCAGTTCAGATATTCATTCATAATAATGGATGTGGGACGATTGGTGTCTCCCCATGTCTCAATATGTATCTTTCCATTTTCAAGAGTTAATCTTCCTGTTCCTCTGCCGTCAAGCATATCACAGAATTCGAATTCAGCAGTATTATCAATAAGTTGAGCAGTAATATTTCTTGCAGAAACCGTATCAGAAGCGAGTCCGCTTTCAGCATACTGAACAAGTGAAAATGTCAGCGTAGTATCTGTGATTTCCTCTATCGTCAGGACAATTCCACCCATATCCTCATAACCTCCATAGCCTTGAATCTGACTGAGCGTTTTTCCCTCTGTGATGTAGTCTCCGAGTTGAAATTGATTTACTTGTGGCATGGTTGTTTCAGGTGAAACTGTAGTTGTGATAGTCTCAGTAGTAGTATGTGTTTCAGTTGTGCTTGTTGCTTCAATTTGAGTTGTTGAAGCAGTAGTTTTTGTGGTAGAAGTAGTAGTTTCAGCTTGTGCTGTGGTAGTTACTGTAGTTGAAATTGGTACTGTTGTTGTAGTTGTAATTGTAGTAGCTTCCGTGCTTTCGATTGCAATATCGGAATGATTCTCAGGGATTTCCTTGTTTTCACGCATAAGAAAAGAGACAAGTACAATCAGCAAAACAAGCAATAGTCCAATGACCAATAAATACAGCCATTTTCCTGACTTTCTCTCCCCAATGACGGTATTTTCCTTATCAATTTGACTTTGCATACAGTAGGGACAGAAGCTTGACTGTTCATGAATTTCCTTTCTGCAGTATTGACAGTGCTTCATCATTCCAGACTCCTTTTCAGTTCCTGTACCGTCTGAAAACGCTTGTCAGGAGAAACCTGAATACATTTTTCAATGTCCTTTTGGAGCTTTCCTCGATATAGCTGTACAGAGGGAGTTTTTCCAGTCAGCATTACATTCATGAGTACGCCTACTGAGAATATATCAGCTCTCATATCCGTTGCAGTTTCATCATACTGTTCGGGAGCAGCATATCCCGCTGTTCCGAGATATTCCGTATCTCTCGGATAATATGGCTTGTAGATCCTTGCTGAGTCGAAGTCAATCAGCTTGACAGTCTGATTGTTTTCAATCATGATATTTTCAGGTTTGATGTCCCTGTGTACGATCCTGTGAGAGTGAAGAATTGATAGTACATCACAAAGCTCAGATACAAGAGCCTTTACAGCGTTTTCCGTGTAGAGTTCATCCTGTAAAAGCTCAAACAAAGTTACACCGTCAATGTACTCTTCCAGTACCGTTACTTTTCCGTCATGCTCTGTGACCTCTAAAACCTCTGGAAAGCCTTTATGCCGTATGGTCAGCAATTCACGATACACCTCGGTATTCCCTGTAAAAGTCCGTTTGATAATACGTTTATGAAGCGTTTTGTGTTCCAGTACCATAATTTCATTTTTATCGGTATTTCTAAGACGTTTTATGAATGTGTACTGTTCATTCAGCACACTTTCAAGCCATGTATGCAAATAACTCACCTCACAGCACTTGTTTTTTCTATTATACCATGTTATAATGAAAAAGTAAATCATCATTTTGTACGGAGGCATACTATGAAGCAGAAGGACACGGATAAATTACTGGAACTGCTCAGAAAATCGGGAAGCATTGACAGCTACCTCAAAGAAAATGCAGATTTTCTTCTGGATTGTACCTTGAAAGAGTATCTTAATGCACTGATTCAGAATAAAAAACTGACCGTTGCACAAATCAGCCGTGACGCTGACCTTTCAGACAGGTATTGCTATCAGTTTTTGTCTCCTTCGAATCCTCGTAATCCGTCCAGAGAAGTACTGCTCTGTCTTTGTATCGGTATGCATATGAATCTTGATGAAACGCAGACAGCTTTGAAGATCGCTAAGTATGCACCGCTTTACCCTAAGGATGAAAGAGATAGTATTATTCTGTTCGGCATTGAGAAAAAACAGTCACTTGTGGAAATCAATACGGCTTTGTATGACCATGGATTCAAATGCTTATGTGAGAAATAGGAAAAGACGGAGTTTTTACGCTCCGTCTTTGTCTTTAGTTATGTATGCAGGCAGATTGATTCACTCTGTCGCATATCATAGTAATCAGCTTTTTTGTATCTTCCTCCGAGAGCTGCATTTCCTTGATTCGATTGATAATGGATTGAGCATGAATTTCAGCGATATTCTTGCTTAACGCTTTCTGTGCAGCTGCGGATTTCGGGTAATGTACAACCACCTGCATGATGACCACCAGCTTTCACTTTCATCATATTTTCTTGGGGTTGTACATTATTCTTTTCTTGTTGAATTGATATCTTGCAATTCGGTTAACAGTGACATTTTCTTCGGGGTTATCATAGGTCAGGATGATTTCTGTTGCACTTGAATATGTCAGATTCTTTTCATTTACGAATTTCAAGGCTTCTTTGTAAGTGGTCTTGAATCTTTTTGGCTGAACAATACCCTTGGAATAACCATAGAATCTTTTATTCGGTGGATAGAAACGTAATCTTGCATTTTTGACAATATATTGTCTGTCTGTCACATCTTTTGTATCATCTTCAAATACATCGAGATTTTTGAGTAATGCTGTAAAGTATGCCCCTACATTATCACAGCCAAGTGTTGTAGTTTTGCGTACAAATCCATGTCCCCAGAGCGTTTCAAGCTGTTCAAGAGGAATTGAAAGATTACCGTATTTCTTCGATTTGAGTAATGCGTGAATGTGCCATGAGCCTGTTTGCTGTGGTTCAATAATACGGATAAATTCCAAATCGGGATAATGATAGTGAAGCTTCTCCCAGAAACGTTTGAAATCCATAGAAGCCTTCTCAAAATCAGTCATTCTCTCCGCATAAGTCAGAGTGATATGACGTTCATTGATTTCACCAGTGAAATTTGTGTTGATAAGCTGACGGAGCCTTTCAAAGGAGCGATTCATATTACGACTGCGATTTTGTTCCTTGTGCTGATATTCCTTTACCTCTCCGGTTCGGGTATCGTAGTACTCATTCTGATTGATACGCTTGATATGACGGAGATTGTTGTAGCTTCTATCCATTGCACGAAGCTCTGTTACATTTCCTGATATGCATACATGAGTGATTGCATTGTCATCAGGGGTGAAGTTGTTAATTGCCTTTGCTGTTACTTTGAAATTCTTGTTCATAAAGAATTCCTCCTTAATTATTAAATTAACAAGGCTTTATCGCTTGTTGAACAAGACTCGTAGTTAGCTATGGCTACAACTCCTCTTTTTTGCAACTTTACAAATTATTCATAATCTCAAAGAAATAAGAAAGTCCCTGATATCTCAGAGACTTAATAAATTGATTCTTTTTTTAGCCGATGTTGCGGTAATAATCAAGTTAAAGGGTATAAAATAAAAAACAAACAGCACTCCACATTAAAGTGAAGTGCTGAAAGTATTTTTATTCGATTTCAATATGGTTTTCTTCTCCCCAACCAAATTTGTCGTTGGTTCGATAGTAGTCTGGAATGTTATTTTTAGTGAATCTTCCTCCATCAATTTCTCCGTTAAAATCATCTTCTCCATGCCAATGAATATATGTTTGATAATTACCAGAATCTGTATCAAATTTTAGAAGAAGGAACCACCATGTTTCAAATCCTTGTTTACTTTCGGTTGTTGCAGATACTATATAGTTATAATAGCCGTCTGTATCCAATATCTCAATGTCGTAAACATCTTGGTCGTGGGATACTGAGTATTGGTCACGTATGGTTGAAATTGTAAGCGTTTTTACTACATCTTCCTCAGAATCTTCTCCAAATGGAGAAGATGAATCCCCACTGCCAACCGCACAAGCAATTACAATGATAATAAGCACAGCAAAAACAGCAATTAAGACCATTTTCCCTTTTGTCATCTTTTTTGTTACTACTGTTGTATTGGGCGTAGTATTACCTTCTTTGGATACTGTTTCCATTACTTTAGTACCGCATTCAGTACAGAACGTAGCACCGTCTTTCATTTCTTTTCCACAATTTTTACAAAACATAGATATTACTCCAATTTAGTTTATACACCAGATTTTGTATCTTGCCATTGCACTGCTTTCTTTTCCTAGGTCACTAGCGTAAAAAACATCACTGTTTGTTAGATATTCGTAGATAATCCAAGAATTACCAACAACTTCCTCAGCTCTTCGTTCAGTTGAATTACTTGCTGTTGAGTACAAATTGTCTAAGCGTGTACCTGATTCATCGTAAGTTGCAGAAGGAACCAATGCAGCATCAAAAGCACGAAAATAAGCATAACCATTCTGTCCCCATTGTTTACTTATTGCAAATGTGTCTACAGCAATTTCAGCATGAGCAATGTAATCTTCCTCATTAACTGCAACTAATATAACGATATATGGGTCATCACCTTTAAAAGTGTTATCGGAGCCATATTCCATGTAATAAGCTTTATCCATAAACCGCTTATCTTCTTCACCAATTTCCAATTCTATAAAACGTGATTTATCAGGATTAAAATCGTACCCTGAATTCTCTTTCAATATTTGAGCATAATCAGCAAAGAACTCATCTATTTTCTTATTATAAAAGACTCTGCCTTGACTATCGGTAATAGAAGCAGAAACGGTTGGATTTTCCGAAAAGCTTTCATTCGATTCTTGGTTAGCGTTTGATTCAAGGGTAGTTACATCAATATTCACTCCACCGTCAAATGACGATAACTCAAGCTTTGCGGAATTATCCATAATACTATCCCATGTATAAAGACTGTAGAATCCTGCACTCTCAACCGAAGAATGTTCACCGTATGTTTCTGCAATCAAAACAGACCAATCTTCAAGACTTTTTGTTTTTGTGGTGCTTTGAATATAAGTGTAGCTGATTTGGCTTAATTGATTATCAGAAAATAAGAATGAAACATCCAATGTTTCACCGCACAGTTCAACATCCATATACGCAAGATAAGTTTGTGTTACACCTGTGATATCATCTGTATTACTTTCCTCGAAAGAAGAAATATAAGCATTCATACTGCTTTTTACAGTTTCAATATCGTCATTCCACTGCACACCCTGCATGATTTCATTGTTTTTCTCAGACATTTGTTCATTAGTCGAAGCTTCTGTTTCTGCTTCAGTTGTTACAATACTTGTTGTTTCCTCAATCGCTTCCGTACTCGCAGAGGTTGTGCTTTCAACAGTTTCACTCTTACTGTTAGTAGTTTCATCCTTTCCGCAAGCAGTCAGAAACAAAGAAAGACATAACAGTAGCCCCAGATACTTTTTCATAAATTTGCACCTCAATTCAAAGAAGTCGTATTTTGTCTCATTATACCACTTTTAGTACGGTTTGTCAAGCGACTTCCGTCTATTAGATACACAAAACTGTCTTAAAGACGAATAATATATTTCATACAGTCCATTAAATCTATACCAGAAATGCGGTATAATAATACAAAGGAGTGATGTTATGGAACAGGAGCTTGATTATACTGCCATTGGTGACCGAATCCGCAGATACCGTGAGCTATCCAGAATGACGCAGGAACAGCTCAGCGAGCTTTGCTCACTATCCACAGGATATATCGGGCATCTGGAGCGAGGAACACGTTCACCGTCTCTGGAAACGCTTGCAAAAATCTCTCAGATTCTCCGAGTAAGTTTGGACGACTTGGTATTCGGAGAAGCCGAAATCAGCAACAACATGATCAAAATTCTTGCACTCACCTTAGAGGAGAAAGATCCTGAAAAAGTGAAGGTGTTTCTCAAAACAGTCTGTGCCCTCGCTGATAAAATTGATGAATTTTAACTAACACAAATGCCCTATGATGATTATAACACATCAGAGGGCATTCTTTTTGCAGCAGTTTGCTTCAATTTCAAAGTTTTTTCTCAATTTCAAAAATAACTTTTGCTTTTTTACGAAATTTGCGGTATAATGGTCTTAGGGACAAAAGCCGTAATGTGATAAAACCAAATCAACATATACAAAGGAGCGTTCTTATGGAAGATTTGAGAAAAGTAGCGATTTATTCGAGAAAGTCCAAGTTTACCGGCAAAGGTGAGAGCATCGGAAATCAGATTGAAATGTGCAGGCAGAGTATTTACAATACTTTTGATAACATTTCCGATGATGACATACTGATTTTTGAGGACGAGGGATTCTCAGGTGGTAATACCAATCGTCCTCAGTTCCAGAAAATGTTAAAGCTTTGCCGTGAAAAACAAATCAAGTGTATTGTCTGCTATCGCTTAGACCGTATCAGCAGAAATGTCGGAGATTACTCGAATCTGATTAACGAGTTGAATAAGCTTGATGTTTCCTTTATATCCGTAACTGAGAAATTTGATACTACAACACACATGGGCAGAGCGATGATGTATATTGCGTCTGTGTTTGCTCAGCTTGAACGTGAAACTATGGCAGAGCGTATCCGTGATAATATGATAGAACTTGCAAAGGACGGAAGATGGCTCGGAGGAAACCCTCCTACAGGATATAAAAGTGTTGAAACAATAGGCAGTATTACCATTGACGGAAGAAAGAGAAAAGCTCGAAAGCTTGAAATCGTTCCCGACGAAGCAGAGATTGTAAAGCTTGTTTTCTCAAAATTCCTTGAATATCGTTCTTTGACTAAAACGGAGACTTATCTGATTCAGAATGATTATATCACCAAAACAGGAAAAACCTTCTCACGATTTGCTATTAAAGCAATTCTTATGAATCCAGTTTACTTAATTGCGGATGAAATGGCATGGAATTATTTTGAACTCAAAGAGGTTGATATATTTGCTGAGAAGAGCAATTTTAACGGAACGCATGGTATTATGGCGTACAACAAAACAAGTCAGCAGGTAGGACATTCCAATGAGATCCGTGATATGAAAGAGTGGATTATTGCAGTCGGCAGACATAAAGGTCTTGTCAGTGGTGAAGATTGGGTACAGGTACAGAAGCTTTTGGAGCAGAACAAATCGAAAGCTTATCGTAAGCCGAGAAGCAATGTTGCTTTAATCTCCGGATTACTCTATTGCGGAGACTGCGGAAGCTTTATGCGTCCGAAGCTTTCACAGAGAGTCAATAAAGACGGCGAATTGATTTATGATTACCTTTGTGAGTTGAAAGAAAAGAGCAAGAAACAGAAATGCGATATAAAACGTGCTAACGGCAATGAGCTTGATAAACTTGTTTGCATGGAAATTCAGAAGCTTACATCCGATAAATCAGAGTTTATGAAGTCTCTTAAAAAAGAGCAGAAACAACTGAATATCAATGATTCTTCTTATCAGGACACATTAAAAAATCTTAGAAAGAGCAAATCCGATACAGAATCAAAAATCAAGAATCTATTGCAGACTCTGGCTAAGACAGAGGGAACTTCTGCTCAGGACTACATTCTGAATGAAATCAATGAGCTTGACAGGAAAATCAAAGCTTTGGAAACTCAGATTCAGGAACATGAGGATTTAGCAAATGCAGGTAATATGTCCGATACCGAATTCGTTAATCTCGCAGATATGCTTTGTTCCTTTGCGGATTCTTTTGAGACTATGCCGATAGAACAGAAACGTCTTGCACTTAGAGCTTTTATAAAGAAAATCATCTGGGACGGCGACAAAGTACACATTTATTTCTTTGGAAGTGAAGAAGATGAAATAGACCTTTCAAATGACGAGAATTTAGAGCCGCAGCGAGAGGGTTGCAAACGAAATCCTTATGAATTTTCGTGCAGCAAAAAAATCAGCCGGTGATGTGTATATTGATGAACCAGTCGAAACTGACAAGGATGGAAATACACTATCACTGATGGATTTGATTTCCGATGGTGCAGATATTCATGAGCAGGTCGATATTCTCATACGTTCAAAGCAGCTTTATAAATTTCTGAAGATTTGTCTTGATCCGAGAGAACTTGAAATTATTGTTTATAGGTATGGTCTTTATGGAATGAATCCGCATACTCAGAATGAAACTGCCCAAAGACTCGGTATATCACGTTCCTATATTTCACGAATAGAAAAAAGAGCAATCGAAAAACTCAGAAAAATGTATGATACAACACCGTATTAAGATGTTCACGGAGTAGAATTTAGACGAAAAAAATTTTTATTTTCGTTTAAAATGTATGGTGACTTTTTAAGGGGGTTGTGTTATAATATAAAAGCAGCATTTTTTGTTGTTTGTTCAGTCTTGTATTCATATTTCTGTTTTGGAGGACTTTTTGTGGAGTTAAAAGTAAACTGTGGGATATGGGGAACTATGTTCGGTGTTCCGCATATCGTTGCCGATAATTTTCTGAAGCTTGCTACAGGCGATCAGCTTAAAGTTTTAATATACTGCCTGAGATGCTCCGGTAAAAGCTGCTCCACAGAGGAGATTTCACGTAATACCGGCGTTTCAGTCAACGATGTTGCTGACAGCATCATGTTCTGGCAGCAGGCAAATGTACTGAGTACCGATGATTCGGTTTCTGATTCTACGGTTCATCAGACTATATTCACTGCAGCTGACCAGACACAGAACTGCGAAAGTAACAACGAGTCCCCTTCTGTACGTCAGCGTCAGAAACAGACTTTTCAGCCTTCGGAAATTTCTGATATTCTTAATACTTCAAAGGATATTTCCGAGCTTTTCAAGGTTGCTGAATCTGCTCTCGGAACTCTCGGACATACAATGCAGAATTCTCTTATCTGGATTCATGAGTATCTTGGTCTGAAAAAAGAAGTTATAATCACACTTCTGTTTTACTGTCTGAAAATCGGGAAAACCAATTCATCATACATAGAAAAGATTGCCTGCAGCTGGGCTGAAAATGAAATCAACACCCTTTCCGCTGCTGAGGAAGAAGTAAACCGTCTTACCCTTATGTCAGATTATGTCGGAAAAGTTATGAAGGCTTTTGAAATGAATCGTCGTCCCACTACAAAACAGACTGAGTTTATCGAAAAATGGAGAGAGGCAGGTTTCGGAACAGAGCTTCTGCGCTATGCTTACGAAAAAACAGTCGAGCAGATTGATAAGCTCTCATTTGATTATATAAATAAAATTTTGCTCTCATGGCGTGAAAGTGGTTTTACCTCTGTTAAGGACGTCAATGATGCCGAAAATAACTATAAGCATAAAAAGAATTCTTCGAAAAATAATGATTCCAATGATCCGGATATTGAAAAATACAATATTGTTATCAACAAACTGGATCTTGCATAATTACGGATTAAGGTGATATGTATGAACAGCGAAATATATGATAAGGCTATGTCGGTTCTCGTTAATCGCCGTGCAAGGGCAGTAAGCGAGAACGATATGCATATTCAGGAAATAAATTCAAAAATTCCTCAGATTCATGAGATAAACGACGTCCTGTTCAATACGGGTAAAGAGCTTATTCAGATTATATCCGAGGGGAATTCTGCTGATACACAGAATAAAATCAATCAGCTCAGACGCAATAATCTACAGGCACAGGAAATGTCAAGGAAATTGCTTGCGGCTAACGGTTATCCTGAGGATTATCTTGATATTCATTATACATGTAATATGTGCAATGATACGGGGTATTGCGATGGTTCGTACTGCGATTGCCTCAAAAAACTCTGCGGACGTATTGCTGCTGATGAACTTAATAAAAATGCTCATCTGAAACTCTCTGACTTTGATACATTCAGTCTCAGCTATTATAATGGCGACGATTACTTCAATATGCAGAAGATTCTTGAGTTCACAAAACAGTATGCCGAAACTTTTAATGAGAATTCAAACAGTATCTTCATGTTCGGAAAAACAGGACTCGGAAAAACTCACCTTTCACTTGCTATTGCTAATCGTGTTCTTGATAAGGGTTACAGCGTTATTTATGATTCCGCTATAAATATCCTGAGAAATATTGAACGTGAGCATTTCAGCCGTGAGCATTCCTCGGACATGATCGACCTCGTAATGAATACCGATCTGCTGATTCTTGATGACCTCGGTACTGAATATGAAACTCCTTTCTACAACGCAACTATTTACAATATTATCAACAGTCGTCTTAACAGCGGTAAAGCTACAATTATCAGTACTAATCTCGATCTTGCCGGTATCAAACGACGTTATGACGAGCGTGTTGTTTCACGTATAATTTCTGTTTACACCTGTCTTGCCTTTAAAGGTGAGGATGTCCGTCTGCAGATAAGACAGAATAATAACTGATAAAAGCTGTACATTGACTTTTCAGTCACTGTACAGCTTTTCTTTTTGTATTTTCAGTCCGTTTTTAAGTCCCTCCATAATTATTTCACGTGCTTTTAATGCTTCGGACTTCGACAATGGCGGAGTACCTTCAAGTGGATATTCTATACCGAGTGCTCTGTATTTTTCCTTTCCCATATCGTGATAAGGCAAAACGTCAAGTGCCTTCAGTGTTTTCAGTCCTGATATAAATTCTCCGAGATGTAATAGTTCATCTCTGCTGTCAGTAATCCCGGGAACAACAACATGACGTATCCAGATTTCTTTTCCGAGTTCAGATAAATGGCGTGCAAATGAAAGTATATGTTCATTTCCGATGCCTGTAAGCTTTTTATGCTCCTTACTGTCAATATGTTTTATATCAAGCATTACCAGATCGGTATATTTCATGACTTCATCAATAGATTCATGATTCTCAGGATTGTAACATCCTCCCGAGGTATCAAGACATGTGTGAATACCTCTTGATTTTGCAAGTGAAAAGAGTTCTGCAAGGAATTCAGGCTGTGCAAGAGGTTCACCGCCCGTAGCGGTAATTCCTCCGGAAGACAGAAATTCCTTATATGAATCATATTCATTGATAAGTTCTTCAGCGGTAATCTCCCTGCCATCAGTAAAATTCCACGTATCAGGATTGTGGCAATAGCTGCATCTCAGCGGACAGCCTTGGAAAAAAACAACAAATCTTATTCCCGGACCGTCAACTGTACCGAAGCTTTCTGTTGAATGGATACGTCCGGTAATCATATCAGTTTCTCCTTTGTGTAACTGAGAAGTATTGTTTTGTCATTCGGAAGCTCCTCATCAACCACGAGTCCGAGAAGCTTATTGAGAATAATGCCGATTTCTTTTCCTTCAATTCCAATCGAAATCATATCATTTCCGTTAACAGTAAGGTCAGCAAGCTTCAGACAGCTGTTTTCTGCTATGATTCGACGTGCACTGTCGGCAAGTTTGTCAAGAACTTCATTTTCCGCAAGAACAAACGGCTGTTTTGCCATGTTGTCAGCTTTTTTTTCTTCAATCAGCATGAAGAAAAACTGCTGATCTGTTTTGGAGATAATGCGTCTGATCTGCTTGTCCGATTGAATCTTATCACTGTGACGTGAAATCAGTTCGCAGGTTATATTTATATCATGAGTGCTGTAACGCAGTCTTTTCATTATTTCCTTCGCCATTTCTGCACTTACTGCAGCATGTCCCTTGAAATGTCCCTCGCCCTGATCATCAAGTCTGAACATTGATGGTTTTCCTATATCATGAAAAAACATTGTACGTCGCATGATAACGTTGTTTTCAGGCGCAGATTCAACCGCTTTGATAATATGTGTGTAAATATCGAATTTATGGTATCTGGAATGCTGAGCGAAGTCAAAACAGTCACGGATTTCGGGAATGAACTGTGCAATTACGTCCCGGTACAGCAACATTATTCTGCTGCAGTTCTTTCCGCATATCAGTTTGTCAAATTCGTCACGAATCCTCTCCGCAGAGATGTTGTTCAGTTTGTCGGAAAGTGATAAAATGCATTCGGAGGTTTTCTCTTCAATTTCAAATCCGAGCTGTGAAGCAAATCGGATGCCTCTCAGTATTCTGAGTGCGTCCTCACTGAATCGTTCCATCGGATTTCCGACGCAGCGGATTATTCCGTTTTTTATGTCGCTGCAGCCGTCAAAAGGGTCAATGATATTTCCGTGACGGTCCATTGCGATAGCGTTAACGGTAAAATCACGTCGGGCAAGGTCTTCTTTAAGTTCAGAAGTGAAACTCACATTGTCGGGACGGCGTGAATCTGTATATTTGCCGTCGATGCGGTAGGTTGTTATTTCAAAAGGAGTTGTATCTGCAATTACTGTGACCGTTCCATGTTTTATACCTGTCGTGATGACGCTCAAATCGCTGAAGACTTTGATGATCTCGTCAGGAAGTGCATTCGTCGTTATATCATAATCATTTATCTGACGCCCGATTAAACTGTCTCTGACACATCCTCCGACAAGGTATGCCTCAAAGCCGTTATTTTCAAGTCTTTCAAGAATTCTGAGGGCATCAATGCTGATATTCATTTAAGGAAACCTCCTTTTATTGCTCTTGCGTGACATTATTTAAGGCAATACCGCAGAACTTTTGCGGTATTGCCTTTGTGTTCAATCCTTTGCTGATAAAAGTTCGTTGAATGTTTCAATATAAATATCTGCCGAAGCGGACCAGCTGTTGTTACATTCAAGTGCACGTTTTACAAGCGATGACCATACATCCTTGTTTTCATAATCTCTTTTTGCACGTTTAACGGCATCAAGCATATCATCAGCGTTATATGTCTTGAATGTATAGCCGTTTCCGTTTATACCACCGTTATCACGTACAGTATCACGAAGTCCGCCTGTTTCACGTACTATCGGAGCTGTTCCGTATCTCATTGAAATCATCTGTGCAAGTCCGCACGGTTCGCTTTGTGAAGGCATCAGGAACATGTCAGAGCCTGCATATATACGACGTGCAAGTTCCGGGATGAATCCAAGGTCCACAGAAACCTTTCCCGGATATCTGGCAGCCATTTCGCAGAAAAAGTCCTCATAAATCTTTTCACCACTGCCAAGAATGACAAATTTCATTCCCATTGCAATTATATCTTCAAAAGCGTAACGTATAAGATCAATTCCCTTATGCTTTACAAATCGTGTAACTATACCGATAATCGGCTCATCGGTGTCGTCAAGAGCAAGCTCCTTGATAAGCGCAGCTTTACATTCAGCTTTGCCGCTTATATCGGACGATGAGAAGTTTCCGGCGATTTCAGGGTCGTTTTCGGGATTATAGAAATCCGTATCAATTCCGTTAAGTATTCCCTTGAGCTTATACTGTTTTGTTACAAGAATCCTGTCGAGTCCGTGCGCATACCACGGGTCAAGAATCTCCCATGCGTATCCAGGACTTACGGTTGTAACTATATCAGCTGTTTCGATGGCACCCTTCATCATATTGATGGATCCGTCGTATTCAAGCAGACCGGCGTTATACATTGGAATTCCCATTACTTCATCAAGAATCTCTTTACCGTATTTTCCCTGATATTCAATATTATGGATTGTGAATACGGTTTTTATGCCGCAGTATCCTTGCTGGTATTTGTAATAGATGTTGTAATATACAGGAATAAGAGCGGTCTGCCAATCGTTGCAGCTGATGATGTCCGGTTTGAAATCTATATACTTCAGCATTTCAAGAACAGCTCTGTCGAAGAAGACAAAGCGTTCACAATCGTCATAGAATCCATAGAGACCGTCTCTCTTGAAATAATACTCATTATCTATGAAAAAGTATGTTACTCCGCTGTATTCTGCCTTATAAATGCCGCAGTACTGCTTTCGCCATGATACATCAACAGTGATTGTTGTAATGAGATTCATTTCATCACGCAATTCCTGCTTTATCGACTTATACAGCGGAATAACAACTGCACAATCATGTCCTTTGCTGCCAATTGCTTTGGGGAGCGTTCCGACAACATCCGCCAGACCTCCTGAAGCGGCATAAGGAACGGCTTCACTGGAAGCAAACAAGATTTTCATTATAATATCACCTCATCAGATTTTTCCGTTTTTACCGATATACAGCGGATACGTTTCCGAACCCATAAGCACTTTTTCGTTGCTTATTTCAACGTTCTTATCTGTAATTACTGAGGTAATGCTGCATTTGCTGCCGATTTTTGTTCCCTGCAACAGTACTGAATCCTTGACAACGGTGTCCTTTCCGATTTTTACGCCTCTGAATACTACCGAGTTTTCTACTGTACCTTCAATTATGCATCCGTCGGCAATAAGTGAATTCTTGATGTTCGATTCAAGACCGTATTTTGCGGGACCGTTGTCTCCGATTTTTGTAAATACAGGAACATTCTTCTTGAACAGCGCATTTCTTGTATCGGTATCAAGAAGCATTTTATTTGCATTATAGTAACTCTGAACACTGTCGATTTTTGTAAAGAAATCGTTATGCTCGTAACCCATGATCTTATATTTGTTCTTGCTTCCCTGGAGGATTTCACGGGTGAAACTGAACTGGTTGCGGCTTGTAGCTTCAGAAACTATTTTCTTAAGGAAATCCTTATTTACTATCATCATTTCAAGCCACATATTACACGGACCGGCAATCTGCGGGTCTACGAGAACGTCTTTGAGATAGTTGTTTTCGTCGAATTCAAGCAATGTTGCACATCTGTTCTTTTCGCAGTCATAGAAGCTTTTACTGTAAATGAGAGTTATGTCGGCATTTGAATTCATATGCTGCTTGAGTACAGGATTGAAATTTATTGTTGTGATCACATCACAGTTTGTAAGAATCACGTTGCTTGCTTTTGAATGTTCAACAAAACTCCATACGTTATTTAAAGCGTCGAGTCTGCCTTTATAGATTCCACCTGTCTGACTGTATGGCGGAAGAAGATGAAGTCCGCCTTTTTTACGGGAAAGGTCCCAGTCTCTTCCTGAGCCGAGGTGATCAAGCAGTGAACCGTAATTTGATTTTGTTATTACTCCGACCTCAGATACATTCGAGTTTACAAGGTTTGATAACGGGAAATCTATAAGACGATAGCGTCCTCCAAAGGGAATAGAGCCCATTGTTCTCTGCTTTGTGAGTTCGCTTACATATGAATCATGCATACTTGCAAAAATCAGTCCTAAAACATTATAATTAACACTCATACCATATCTCCTTCCGTCAGATGCTTTCGCCGACGATCTGCTTAGGTTCAACGTATTTACCGCTTGAAACGGTTACGTTGTGTCCGACAACCGCAATACCCCAGTCATCACGGTTTTCGATATTTTCCGGACTTGTTCCGACCTGTGAACCGCCCTCGATAACCGAATCCTCACCTACAATTGCATATTCTACAACTGCTCCTGATTTGATTACAGCTCCTGGCATAATTATACTGTAGTTGACGGTTGCACCTTCTTCAATGGTAACTCCGGAGAAAAGAACGGAAAAATCAACAGTTCCGTCAATTGTACTTCCTTCGGCTATCATTGAATTTTCAATGTTCGCATTGTCGCCGATATACTGCGGAGGCATATAGCTGCTTCTTGAATATATTCTCCAGCTCTTATCATAGAGGTCAAGCGGAATGCTCGGACTCAGAAGATCCATATTTGCTTCCCAGAGGGAATCAAGGGTTCCTACGTCCTTCCAGTAGCCCTCAAACTCATAAGCAAACAGACGCTGCTTATCACGAAGCATGGATGTAATGATATCTTTTCCGAAGTCCTTTGACCACGGTTCACCATTATCACGTTTTGCGTTTGCATCATTTTCATTTTCTATAAGGTATTTACGGAGCTTCGACCATGTGAATACATAAATTCCCATTGATGCAAGAGTTGACTTCGGCTCCTTTGGCTTTTCTACGAAGTCTGTAACCTGATTATGCTCATCACATATCATGATTCCGAAACGTGACGCTTCGGCTCTCGGAACGTCTATTACGGAAATAGTGCAATCGGCATCATTGGCAATATGGTAATCAACCATCTTTGAATAGTCCATTTTATATATGTGGTCACCGCCGAGAACGATAACGTACTCGGGGTCATAACGCTCAATAAAACGCATATTCTGGTAGATTGCGTTTGCCGTTCCTTCATACCATGAGGCACCCGACTGTGTTTCATAAGGCGGAAGAACATGTACTCCTCCGTTCATTTTATCGAGGTCCCATGGCTGACCGTTTCCGATGTATTCATTCAGAACAAGAGGCTGATACTGGGTAAGAACTCCGACAGTATCAATTCCCGAATTTGTACAGTTTGAGAGCGGGAAATCTATAAGACGGTATTTTCCGCCGTAAGGTACGGCTGGTTTTGCCACATTTTTTGTAAGTGCATAAAGTCGGCTGCCCTGTCCGCCCGCAAGCAGCATTGCAACACATTTCTTTTTGGTATTCATAATACTCCTCCTATGTTGTGCATATTGGTACTCCCCTGCTGATTGTATATTTTTATGGCAGCGGAGTGAAATCTCTGTTTATTCAGCTTTTTTGGTACGTCTGCATCTGGCAGATGTTTTCTCGGAACCTGTCGGTTTTTCTGCATCTTTTTTAGGTGCACGTTTTTTTACAGGCTGAAATTTAAGATAGATAACCGAAAGCGGTGCAAGGGTCATGGAAATACTGTTATCAAATCCGTGCATAGGCTTATTCTCGGTTTTAAATGACTTTTCTGTGATTCCTGAACCGCCGAATTCAGCTGCGTCTGTATTGAATACAACCTTATAGCGTCCTTTTAACGGAACACCGATTCTGTAATCATTACGCTCAACCGGTACGAAATTGCATACTGCAACGATTTCATCACCGTTATCGTCGATACGTCTGAAAGCGATTACACTCTGTTTGTAATCATCGTTGGAAATCCAGCTGAATCCTCCCCACGAATCGTCGTTCTGCCATAACGGAGAATTCTCCTTATAGAATTTATTCAGTTCAGCCGAGAAGTTCTGGAGATTCCTGTGCGAATCAAATTCCATGAGATTCCAATCAAGCTGTGTCTGATAATTCCATTCGTTCATCTGACCGAATTCCTGTCCCATAAAGAGCAGCTTCTTTCCGGGATGAGCCATCATATAGGCGAGAAAAGCACGATATGATGCGAATTTCTGATCATATTCACCGGGCATTTTGTTGATCATGGAGCACTTTCCATACACTACTTCGTCATGCGAAATGGGAAGGATGTAGTTCTCTGAAAAGGCATAGAAAAATGAGAATGTAAGCTTGTCATGATTGAATGAACGATATATTGGATCAAGTGACATATAACTGAGCATATCATTCATCCAGCCCATATTCCATTTGAAATTGAATCCGAGTCCGCCTATGTCGGTAGGCTTTGTAACGAGAGGCCATGCTGTTGATTCTTCTGCAATCATAAGAGCGTGAGGATGCTTCGAAAATACGGCTTCATTGAGGTGCTTTAGGAACTCCACAGCTTCAAGATTGTCGTTTCCGCCGTAGATATTTGCGACCCATTCGCCGTCCCTGCGGTCGTAATCGAGATAGAGCATTGATGCAACTGCATCAACTCTCAGTCCGTCCACATGGAATTCATCAAACCAGTAGTTTGCACTTGAAATCAGGAAAGAGCATACTTCTGCCTTGCCGTAGTCAAAGACTCTTGTTCCCCATGCTTTATGTTCTCTCTTACGTTCATCTGTATATTCATAGCAGCATGTTCCGTCAAATTCATACAGACCTGCCTCGTCCTTGGGGAAGTGTGCAGGTACCCAGTCAAGGATGACTCCGATCTGAGCTTCGTGGAACATATCGACCATTTTTCGGAAGTCGTCAGGAGTACCGTATCGTGAGGTAGGAGCAAAATATCCTGTAACCTGATATCCCCATGAACCGTCGAAAGGATACTCGGTCAGAGGCATAAATTCAATATGAGTATATGACATTTTTTTCAGGTAAGGAATAATATGGTTTGCAAAAGAAATATAGTCGATAAAGTCACGATTATCGTCTTTTTTCCATGAAGCGAGATGGACTTCATAGATATTTACAGGACTTTTATATATGCTCTTCTTTTGCTGATCATCATACCACTTACTGTCATTCCATTCATAATTGCTTTCATATATTTTGGAAGCTGTTCCCGGACGGGTTTCAAAATGATTTGCATATGGATCGGATTTCAGAAGTGTCCGGCCATCAGCTGTAGTAATGCAGTATTTATAAGCATCAAACTGCGATAGACCTTTGATTTCTGTTTCCCAGATACCGTCAGCAATAAGTTTCATCGGATTGGAAGTTTTATTCCAGTCGTTAAAATCCCCGACTACAGAAACGGCTTCAGCTCTGGGTGCCCATACACGAAAGACATGGACCTTTCCACGGCCTTTCTTTTTTGAATGAACACCGAAAAATTTATATGATTCATAATTTTTTCCTTGATAAAACAGATACAAGGGGAAATCATTTGAATTGGAATTATTGTTAACAGCCATAAATTTAGCCTCCTTTGCTATTATCATTTTAACAGAAATGGCAAAATTATTCAAGTATTTTTTAAATTCTATTATAAATTTCAGACAATACGCTAATTTTTTATGCTGTTTTTTGTGCATGATGATAATTTTATGATAAAATAAATATATAAGGATTGTTAAATTGCACACATGATGAATTAATTAATTGTGTTAAGTTTTATTCCGATTACTGTGACATCGTCATCATGTGAATCATGCTTGAAAACAGTCGATTTTGCGTAGATTTCATCCACAATCAACTTTAAATCGTCGCCCTGCAGCAAAAGTTCACGTATGAATTTGTACTCGTTCTCGCTTATCCCGTCAGAGAGCATTATGATTATGTCGCCTTCTTCAAAAGCATAGCTTCCGGTAAATATTTCAGAACGCTCGTAAATACCGATTGGAAATGACGAAGATGATACCTTCATTATTCCACCGTCATGACGTATAAGTGTTGCGGAAGCTCCGGATTTGATTATTGTAAGTTCACCTGTATCAAGGTCGATTCTTGCGGCGTCAAGTGTAGCGAATGCTTCGTTTCCGGATTTTGCAAACATTACCGAATTTATTAGTTTAACTGCCGATTTGTAGTCTATACCGCTGTTTATAAGTCTGCGGAAGAGTTTTACAACCATTCCTGATTCAAGTGCAGCTGCTTTTCCGCTTCCCATACCGTCTGAGAGGACGATATAACTGATTCCTGTACCGTCTCCGAATACATGTGATGTATCACCGTTTTGTCCGTTATTTTCTGCACTCATAGAAACTCCGTATACTTCAAGTGCGTATTTCGGATGTTCAAACAGACGTATTCTTACTTCTTCACCTGAATTTACGGGTTCGGAAGCTGCAAGCGGAATATGAAGCTCATCTGATACAAGGTCACAGATTCTTATAACTTCTTCGGAGTGTTCGCTGCCTGAGAAATAGAGTTCTATAAGGAGTCTTTCAGATGAATTGTAACACGCCGTTACACTGTTAGGATTAATATTGAATTTTTCAAGTTTGTTTCTTACTTTCCGTGCTGTTTCATCTGAGAAACGAAGTTCTGGCTGATGTCCTGCCTTTCCGATTACTTCTTCGATTATTTTTATCAGTTCAAGAAGCAGTTTCCTTCTTTCCGAAAAACGCATTTCAATGAGTCTTGTCACAGCGTTTTCGTGCGATGTTTTCTCAAGAAGACGGATAATTTCGGGTTTGTGCAGACATTCCTCAAGTTCATACGGGAACTTCTCTTCCGATATTTCGCTCATTACTGAGACTTTTCTGAATCCGTCAGACGTTTTTCCGCTTTCATTCTTCCAGCAGGCAAGACGTCTATGACATCCGGTGCAAACTTCTTTGCATATTCCGTTTATGTTATTATTGACATCTGAGTCACTTGATAATATATCCGAAAGCTTTGCATACTGGCGACGTACATCTCTTACAGAATCCGACAGAAATTTCATGCGTTTATCCATAAGAGCCAATGTGCCTGAATTCACATCTGTTTCCGTTTTTATCAGTCTGTCGGAAAAATATGGTGCTGAAGCTGAAAACAGTAATGCTCCGAGTAAAAGATTCAGCATCGTATCTATGCTGTCGGAGGAGGCTCCGGAAAGTACCGTAAGCATAAAGCTGACAGCAAGGAAAATCATAGCCGAGGTCGTATGCTTCCGGTTATCTGCGTAACCTGTAATTATTCCCGAAACAGGCAGCAGAACAACCGCCATGCCGATTTCTTCAGATGCGAGAAATGCTCCGCATGCTGCAAGCGAACCGCATAATGCTCCCCCACTGCATCCGTATCTGTATGACGCAATAAGTGTAATAAAAATCCCCATAATTGCTCCGAGGTTTATTAAGGGGAGTTCTATTGTGCATAAGGCTGCGATTGATAAGGTATAAACAACTGCATATGAGTATCCTTTGACTGTGGTGAAATCTGCAACAAATCTGTTATTGAGTCCCTGTATTACAGTTGAAAGTGAAAATGCTCCGATGCCTGCAATGATTCCGTAGATAATATAGAAAATCAGTTTATAGAAAACTTCTCCTATGATTGCTGAGACTGCTGCTCCCGATGCGATTATGCTCATAGCTGTTGTAAAACCGCAAAGTCTGGGGTCTTTTTTTGTTTCCGAGAACAATTTGATAATCATTATCAATATAAGCGAAGATATTTTAATTATATTCTTCCCGACACTTCTCATAAATATACTATGTATAATGCTTCCTGTCAATATGGCTGTTGCTGACGGCAGTCCGAGTGCTCCTGCTGCGGAAATGTCAGCGAATGATGCAACCCCTCCTATTTTTGTGTCTGCAAGGAGAAAGCCTGTCATAAACGACGCTGTGAACATCACCACTGACCCTGCAATACTGTTTTTTTGAATTTCCGATAATTTCAACATCTTTGTCACCTCAATAAAAAATATATACCATTATATCATTAAGTGTGAGAAAAAAATGTCGTTTTAAAGGCATAAAAATACTCCCCGAAGGGAGTATTCGATGTTATTGTTTTTTTCTGAGCTCTTTTGAAAAAGCAATAAGCTGCTCCATGTCGAGTTGTTCCATACGGGTATTTTCCGATAGTCCGATTATGCGGAGTGCTTCATAAACGTCATCCTTGGATATGCCCATGAGTGATGATAAGGAATTTGCGGCAGTTTTTCTTCTCTGTGAAAAACCACTTTTAATCACCCTGAAGAAGAATTTCTCTTCTTCTTCGTCAAGAAGCGGTGTACCATTCGGTTCTATACGGATAACGGCTGAATCGACATTTGGTGACGGCATAAAGCTGCCTCTTGATACGTCAAAAAGCTTCTTTACTGTTCCGTAATAGTTGACTCCGACTGTTATCGCTCCCGACTCACGTGAGCCTACTTTTGCACACAGACGCTGTGCCGCTTCCTTCTGTACCATTACAGTGATTGATTCGACAGGAAGTCTGCTTTCAAGCAGAAGCATGATTACAGGAGATGTTATGTAATATGGCAGGTTTGCACAGACTGCGGCTTTAAGTCCAATAAAATCCTCACGTATTATTCTGTGGAGGTCACATTTCATAACGTCCTCATTATAGATTTTCACGTTATCAAAATCAGCAAGCGTTTCATTGAGGATAGGCAGGAGTCTTGTGTCGATTTCAACGGCTGAAACCTTGTCTGCCCTTTTTGCGAGTTCGGCTGTAAGAACGCCTATTCCCGTGCCGATTTCTATCACTCCGAAGCCTTGTGACGCATTTCCGTATTCAGCGATTCTCGGACATATATCCGGATTAATAATGAAATTTTGTCCAAGTCCTTTTGAAAAGCTGAACCCATGCCTTGAAAGTATGTCTTTTACCGTTCCGATATTTGTTAAATTCATGTTTGTCTCCTATGCCTTATGACGCTGTTTGTCAGCAAATTCCTGCTGTTTGGCGTCATTGAGCTTGTCCATATTATTTACAAGGTAATCTGCTGAACGAAAAGCACGCTGGAAATCGGTGTCCTTGAAATAGACTTTTAAATCAACATATTCTCCGTCAAGTATTATATCAAGGGCATTTATCTGACGTCCCCTGTATTTTTCGCTTATGTATTTCACGTATTTATCCATCTCATGGACATTCATTGTTCCGTTGATTACATTTATTTTCATACAGCACCTCCATTGAGTCTGAGTATTACTGCTTCGGCACATTTCATTCCGTCTGCTGCTGCCGAAACTATTCCTCCTGCATATCCTGCACCTTCTCCGCATGGATAGAGTCCTCTGAGTGAAACTGACTGCAGGTCCTCTCCCCTGTTTATGCGTACAGGTGAACTGCTTCGGCTTTCAACTCCTGTAAGAACGGCTCCCGAAGCGTCAAAACCCTTGATTTTTTTTCCCATTTCACGTATTCCGAGTTTCAGAGTTTCGCAGACATACGAAGGGAGATAATCAGCAATATCCGCTTTCTTTACGCCCGGACAGTATGATGGTTCTACTTTATCGGTTACTGTCTCGCCGTAAAGCTCACCGACATATGTTATCGGTGCATGATAGTCACTTCCGCCTGCAATAAAAGCTTTCTCTTCAAGCTTCTGCTGCAGATACATTCCCTCAAGTGGATGACTGCTTCCGAAGTCATCTGTATTGACTCCCACAAGCAACGCACAGTTTGAGTTCTCGGCATCACGTGCAAAACAACTCATGCCGTTAACAGCAAGTCTGCCTGTTTCTGATGAGGCTGCCATGACATATCCGCCGGGACACATACAGAAAGTATAGAGTGTTCGTCCATTCGGGAGATGTACCGCAAGTTTGTAGTCAGCGGCTTTAAGTGCGGGATGACCGGCAGAATCACCGTACATCGCCTTGTCTATATCACTTCTGCGATGCTCGATACGAACTCCTACAGCAAAATTCTTCTGTGAAAGCTCAATTTTTTCACTGTAAAGAAGCTCAAAAATATCTCTTGCACTATGTCCTGCCGCAAGTATAAGACTGTCGGTTTCGATTTCGTGCATGCCGCTTTCGTCACTGTAAATAACAGATGTCAGGTCGTTTCCGTTTCTTGTGAATCCGCACATTTTAGCACCGAAACGAACCTCTCCGCCAAGTGAGATTACTTTCTTTCTCAGATTCTTTACGACATCTATCAGCTTATCTGTTCCTATATGAGGCTTTGCCGAGTAAAGTATCTCTTCAGGTGCACCGAATTCCGCAAGTTTTTCAAAAATCCATCCGATTCGTTTGTCCTTGATTCCCGTTGTCAGTTTTCCGTCGGAGAATGTGCCTGCACCGCCTTCGCCGAACTGTACATTTGATTCTGTATCAAGTTTTCCCGTTCTGCGGAATTCTTCAACGGTTTTGCAGCGTGTATCCACATCCTCGCCACGTTCAAGAACTATGGGACGAGCTCCTGACATCGCAAGTACAAGTGCCGCAAACATTCCGGCAGGTCCGAAGCCTGCTATTACGGGACGCTTTCCGTATCTGACTGCCGTCGGGACTGTATATGTGTATTTTTCGGTCTTCACGGCATTTTTTATTGTTTTAAGCAGTCTGTTCTCGTCGGAAGATTCTATATCTACCGAAATTGAAAAATGTACGTCGGTTTTTTTTCGTGCATCGACAGATTTTCTGGAAAGTCTGATGTTTTTTATGTGTTTTGTGTTGAGTCGGTATTTTTTCACGCAGAATTCCGTAAGGTCGGAAAAGTCAAAATCAAGCGGAACCTTTATACCGTTTATTCTAATCATTTCAACCTCCATTAAGTGATAAAGCACAGTTTCTTCCTGCGGTGATTCCTGATGACCATGCCCATTGTAAATTATATCCGCCGCATATTCCGTCTGCATCAAGGACTTCTCCTGCAAAATAGACTCCCTTTTCAGTTGCGGAGCAGAGTTTTTCGTCAATAGAATCGGCATGGATGCCGCCGCTTGTAACCTGAGAATTCTGCCATGACGAACATCCCGTTACTTTGAATTCAAGACATTTTATGGCTTCGGCCAGACTTCTGATTTCATTGTCAGAAATCTTTGAAATCAAGTCAGTCAGCGGACGGTTCAGAATACGCTTTACAAGATATATTGCAAGATTTTTTGTGAACATTCCTGTTAAAAGTTCTTCTGTCTGAAGTGATGAACGAAGCTTTCTTATGCCTTTAAGATAATGTATGATTTCTTCCTCTGTCATATCGGGCAATAGGTCGGCAAAGAGACTGAGTTTTCCTTCATACTTTGAAAATAGATGCGACAGATTGAATACGCAGATACCCGATACAGAATTCTCCGTGAACTGAATCTCACCTTTTTCCGACGCAAGTTTTCTGCCGTCTGAAACTGCTGTAACAACGCCTTTTACACGTACACCTTTAAGTCCCTTTACACTATCGGGTGCCACTCTCAGCGGAGCATCGGCAGGTGTTATCTTCGCAACCTTATATCCTCTTTTTCTGAGAAGTCCGAGCATTTTTCCGTCTGTTCCGTACTGGGGTCCCGCATATCCTCCTGTACATATAATGATGCGTTTTGCAGTTATGCGGCCGTTTTCCGAGATTAATTCGAATTTACCGCTTGTCCCCTTGATTTCCGTAATTTCAGAGCTGCATACTTCTTCGATTCCGAGTTCACTGCATCTGAGTCTTAATGCATTCAGTACGGTTGCGGCACTGTTGCTGTTCGGATACATTCTTCCTTCGCTGTCTGAGACACAGATTACACCGAGTCTTCCGAAATACTCAGCAGCGGAACATGTTGCTCCGATTATTTTCATTACATCGACCGAACCGTGATACATTGCGGATGATATATTCCTGTTTCCGAGGTTGCAGCGACCGTTTCCCGTAGCAAGAAGCTTTTTTCCCACTCTGTCCATACGTTCACATATTATGACTCTTGATTTAGGAGCAGTCTCTTTTGCACTTATTGCAGCAGCAAGTCCTGATGCTCCTCCTCCGATTACAGCAATATCTGTATTCATTCTTTCACCTTCTTTATTCGGGAATCAGCTCTATCACGGCAATTTCCGGACGATTGTTAAAACGTGCAGGGACAGGAGAATTTCCGATTCCCGATGTTATGAACATTGTACCGTTTTTGTAATCAAAACATCCTTTATCATATACTGTATTGCCGGATTTCAGCTGTGGGAACCAGTTTCCTTCATGATATACCGGTCCCATATCAAACGGAAGCTGTATCATTCCGCCGTGAGTATCGGCACATAATGTAAGATCAGCACCGAAACGTGCGAATTTTTCGTAGTTCGGAATATGTGCAAGAAGAATATTGAAGCAGCTGTCGTCGAGCGTAAACTCGTTGCTGAGGTCAAATGTCCCTGAGTAGTAAACGTTGTCGATTCCGAGAATACGGAGTCTGTTGCCGTTCACAGTAATGGTTTCACTTTCGTAATTCATTACGTGTGCACCTGCTTCTGCCATTTTTATGATATATTTTCTGTCGGTGTCATGCTCGCCATTTACAAAATATACAGGAAATCCCTCATCAACAAGCTTTTTTGTCAGCTCTACAGGCTTATCCATAAGTTCCTGTGAGCTTCCTGTTGTATACATATCACCAAGTTCAATTATAATATCGGGAGAAGTTTTCTTCATTTTACTGACAATACTGTCAACACTTATTCCGAAATCTGTGGCGTGCATATCACTTACTACCGCTATTCTGACAGAAGCAGAAATTTTCGGGGATTTAACAGTCTGCTCCGTAATCTTAACCGTGAAATTATTGAACCACCAGACAATAACAAGCAGAATAATTACTGCAAAAAAGCGTCTGCGTCGCAGTGTTTTTTTAGTGACGGTCTTCTTTGGTGGATTCTGTGAGGATGAATTTTCAGCCATTTATTTTTTCCTTTTTATATTGAGGTCAAGCTGGTTGAACGGGATTTCAATTCCGTTTTTGTCGAAGCCTTCCTTTACTGATTCAATCAGTCCATAGCGGACTGTGCTGTAATTATCGTTTGCGGTCCAGACACGGACGTCTATTGATACTGAACTTTCATTATGTGCCGACATACGTACAATCGGTTCGGGATCATTAAGAATAAGCTTATCAGAGGTTATTATATCTGTTATAAGCTTGCGTGCAGTTCTGAAATCAGTGTCATAACTTATATCAAATTGAAGATCGACCCTGCGGTTCGGACTTTCGGTATAATTTATGATTTTTGCTTCGGAAACCTTTCCGTTAGGAATAGAGACGATTTTTCCGTCAAATGTTTCGATTTTAGTGTAAAGGATGCTGATGGTCTTTACATTTCCCACTGAACCGTCAAGCTCGATTGTGTCTCCTGCCGAAAATGGCTTTGAAAACAGAATAATGAATCCTCCGGCAAGATTCGAAAGACAGCTTTGCAGTGCAAGTGAAATTGCAAGTCCTGCAGCACCGAATACCGTGATGATCGAAGACATCGGGACATTAAGTGCAGTCAGTGCCATAATAATTACAATGGTATATAAAGTGATTCTTATGAGCGATAATAAAAAGTTTTTTGCTGCACTGTCGATATTCGTTTTATTGAGCGAACGCTTTATAAATCTTGATAATAATCTTACTATAATAACGCCCACTGTAAGTATTGCGAAAGCCATTATAAGTGTCGGGAGTGCTCTGCCAAAATGGTCAAGTGCTTTTTCAAGAAGTCCCGCTGTTCTGCTTACCTGTTCCGAAATTGCAGACTGAGTTGTTACAGCAGTAGTTTCATCCGTTGCGGAAATAACGGTATCTGTTATTATTTCGGAAATTACCGAAGTGGATGAGGTCATTTATATCAGCTCCAGTTTATTTTTAATCATACATAATATATTATACCAGATTCTTTTGATTCGGTCAATGATTATAAGATAAAAAAATAAAATAATTAAAAGGTATTGCATTTAATGACGATTTGTGATAAAATAAATATGTTGATTTTTTGTCCCAATAGCTCAGTAGGATAGAGCGGCTGCCTCCTAAGCAGCAGGCCGGAGGTTCGACTCCTCTTTGGGACGCCAATATGCCTGCCGTAACTGCGGCAGGTTTACGTTTGATTAAAATAACGGAGGTACTTATTATGTCAAAGAAATTTATAGTTGAAACATCAGCTCGTCACGTTCACGTTACACAGGAACACCTTGAGATTCTTTTCGGCAAAGGTTACGAGCTTACAAAGAAAAAGGACCTTTCTCAGCCCGGTCAGTTTGCCTGTGAGGAGAGAGTTACTGTTGTAGGCCCCAAGAAGGAGCTTGCAGGAGTTTCTATCCTCGGTCCTGTACGTCCCTCAACTCAGGTTGAGCTTTCCGCTACAGACGCTCGTTCAATCGGTGTTGCTGCTCCTGTAAGAGAGTCAGGCGACATTGCCGGTTCAGGTGCATGCAAGATTGTTGGTCCCTGCGGTGAAGTTGAAATCGCTGAGGGTGTTATCGTTGCAAAGCGTCACATCCACCTTACTCCCGCTGATGCTGAGGAACTCGGCGTTAAGGACAAGGATGTTGTATGGGTTCGTATGGATACAGACGGAAGAAGTGCTGTTCTTGGCGATGTAGTATGTCGTGTTCACGAGAACTTTGCTCGTGCTATGCATATCGACACAGACGAGTCCAATGCTGTTTCTGCTCCCCGTGAGCTTTACGGCGAAATCGTTGTAATCGACTAAAAAAATTATACTTATAAAGACCGACGGTTCACAGTATGAATCGCCGGTCTTTTTTGACTGAAAATGGTTTAAGCCTGAAAATACTTCTATATATAGCAAATAATGGCGATTTCAGAAGCATAAAGCAATTTCTGACTTGTAAAATTAACAAAAATATAATAAAATTTGTAGTAGATATATACATCGGAATTAAAAGGGGATATAGCATACAGCTATTTGTATTCCGAAAAAATTATTCGTTTACTAAATTTACAGAAAGTGAGGAATGATTCGTCAGAAAAAAATTTAAGCAGTTCTTTACGTCAAGACTGCCGACAAGCACAGATATGTTTTTTGTTCTGTGTTAATGACTACTGATTATTAAAAGGAGGATTTTTATGAAAATGAAAAGCAAATTAGGCAAATTAATTAGTGGATTTACTGCCGCAGTTATGTGCTTCACAATGCTTCCGAGTGTGCCGACTCTCACCTCTGATGCAGCAGCCGGCGACAGATTCAGCGTTGGTAACGGCAGAAATCAGTACAAAGGTAACAGCGAAGGCTACAGCTACGAAATCTGGATTGACACCACAGGCGGAAGTGGTACAATGACACTTGGCAGCGGAGCTACCTTCAAGGCTGAGTGGAGTGCAAGTGTTCCAAGCGGTAACTTCCTTGCACGTCGTGGACTGGACTTCGGTTCACAGAAGAAGGCTACCGATTATGAGTATATCGGTATGGACTATGCAGCGGATTATCGTCAGACAGGCAGTGCGAGCGGTAACTCACGTCTCTGCGTATACGGATGGTTCGAGAACCAGGGTGCAGCAGGCAATGTTCCGCTCGTTGAGTACTACATCATCGAGGACTGGGTAGACTGGTGTCCCGATGCAAACGGTAAGATGGTTACTATTGACGATGCACAGTATAAGATTTTCCAGATGGATCACACCGGTCCGACCATCCACGGCAACACTGAGACGTTCAAGCAGTATTTCAGTGTTCGTCAGTCAAAGAGAAAGTCAGGTCACATCACAGTTTCCGACCACTTCAAGGCATGGGCACAGCAGGGCTGGGGCATCGGTAATCTCTATGAGGTTGCTCTTAATGCCGAAGGCTGGCAGAGCAGCGGTGTTGCAGACATCACAATGCTCGACGTTTACACTGACCCCGATAAAGAGAATCCTATTCCTGAGCCCGAGCCAGAGCCGGTGCCTGAACCCGACGAGAACGGTCACTATATCAATGAGAAATTTGAATCAGGTGAAGGTGATTTTGTTGGCAGAGGTGCGGCTTCAGTAGAAGCTACATCATCCGTCAGCAACAGCGGAAGCAAGTCCCTTGCTGTAAGCGGACGTACAGATTCATGGAACGGTGCTGCAATCAATCTCAATACTTCAGTATTCAAGCCAGGTGAATCATATGGTTTCAGTGTAATGGCTATGCAGAACGATTCTGCATCTGAAGATTTCAAGCTTACTCTCCAGTATACCGATTCGTCAGGAAAAGAACAATATGCCGATGTTGCAACTGCAACAGGCGGAAACGGTGAATGGGTTCAGCTTGCAAATCCAAGCTACAAAATTCCAAGCGATGCGTCGAATCTCATCCTCTACGTTGAAACTGTTGACTCAACAACAGACTTCTTTATTGACGACGCAATCCTCGCTCTTGAAAACAAGATTTCTGTAAGTGAGCCTGTCGGAAAATACATCAGAGGCGATCTTAATAACGACGGCAGAATTAATATCTTTGACCTTGTACTTGAAAGAAATGCAGTTATAAACAGTTTCTCAGGTGCCGCAAACTCCCCTGCTGCTGACATCGACGGCGACGGAAAGATTGCTGCAAATGACCTTGTACTCCTTTCACAGTACATTCATGGCAAAATTACTAAGTTCCCCACAACTTCTACGACTACTACAACACATACAACTGCTACGACTACTACAACTGTAACTACTTCAAATAAGAATACTTCATCGGGCGGTTCCGATTATATGGACAAAATCAAGAGTTCCATTACAAACAATGTTCCTTCCAATATTACTGCAAACTCCAATAACGGATGTAAGGAAGAAAAGATTTCCTATTATTCCACAGTTGCAAAGAAGAATAAAAATGCAGTTGTAATTCTCCCTCCCAACTACTCCACAAGTAAAAAATATCCCGTTGTTTATGTTAACCACGGTATTTTCGGAAGCGAAAATGATATGGTAGGCTATTGTAAGTCTATCGGCGGAAACCTTATGGCCGCAGGAGAAGCTGAAGAAATGATTCTTGTAAGCTGTGCTATGTACACAAGCCAGAATTCTGACCAGTGTTCAGGCTTCTCAGCTGAAGAATGTGCTAAGTACGACGCTTTCAGAGAAGACCTTATCGAATGTCTCATGCCCTACATGGAGGAACACTACTCTATTAAGACAGGTAGAGAAAACACTGGTATCTGCGGCTTCTCAATGGGCGGAAGAGAATCTCTCTACATTGGTATTACTCGTCCTGAGTATTTCGGATACATCGGCGCTGCTTGTCCCGCTCCCGGAATTACTCCAGCACAGGATTCATTTATGGTTCACCCCGGCAATATGCAGCCTTCTGAGTTCAAAATCCAGAATCATGCATATGATCCCTATCTCCTTATGATCACAGGCGGTACAAATGATACGGTTGTTGGCACATTCCCCAAACAGTACCATGAAATGCTTACAAACAATAATCAGCCTCATATCTGGCAGGAAATTCAGGGCGGCGGTCATGATCAGGGATGCGTTAACCCTCTTATGTACAATTTCCTTAAATACGCATTCAAAGCATAATCGCTCACACCTTAAATCGGTATCCCTCTGACAAGGGGGACACCGATTTATCCTTATTGCATTTGTTTATTCATTGTTTCATGATATAAATATAGAGGAGGATTTTTATGAAAATCAAAAATAAATTAAACAAACTGATAAGCGGATTTACTGCTGCTGTTATGTGCATTACGATGCTTCCAAATCTCCCGAATTCTTCTGCCGCAAATGTGGGAGACATATTTAGAGTCAGCAGCGAAACAAATAGATACATAGGTGTTTGTAACGGTTACGAACATGAGGTTTCCATTGATGTAACAGGCGGAAACGGTTCAATGACACTCGGACAAGATGCTTATTTTAATGCAGAGTGGAGTGTAAGCGTTCCCGGAGGTAACTTCATTGCTCGTCGAGGTATGGACTATGGTGCACAGAGAAAGGCTACTGATTACAGTTACATCCGTCTGGACTATGAAGCAGATTTTCGTCAGACAGGCAGTGCGAACGGTCACTCGTCTCTCTACGTAAGTGGCTGGTTTCAGAATCGTGGCTTAGACGAAAATGTACCGCTCGTTAAGTACTACATCATCGAGGACTGGGTAGACTGGTGTCCTGATGCAAGCGGCAAAACTGTTACAATTGATGGTGCGCCGTACAAGATTTTCCAGATGAATTACACCGGCCCGACTATCAACGGCAATTCTGAAACATACACACGTTATTACAGTGTTCGTCAGACCAAGAGAAGCTCCGGTCATATCACTGTTTCCGATCACTTCAAAGCCTGGGAAAAAGAAGGCTGGGACATCGGTAATCTTTATGATGTTAACATGTGTGTTGAAGGCTACCAGAGCAAAGGCTATGCAGATGTGGATGTTCATTTTTATCCTGGACCTATTCCTGATCCGGTGCCTCAACCCCAGCCTGAGCCTGATCCTGTACCCGATAAGAACGGTCACTATATCAATGAGAAATTTGAATCCGGTACAGGTGATTTTGTTCCAAGAGGTGGCTCTTTAATAGATATAACTTCATCCGTAAGCAACAGCGGAAATAAGTCTCTTGCTGTAAGCGAACGTAAAGACTCATGGCACGGTGTTGAAATAGAACTTGATCCCGAATTCTTCAAAGCAGGTGAAACATATGGATTCAGTGTAATGGCTATGCAGAATAAGTCTTCATCTGAGAATTTCAGTATGGCTCTTAGGTATTTTACCTCGGACGCCCCTTATGATCAGTACGCTAATATTGCAACTGCCAAGGGTGAAAAAGGCGAATGGGTTCAGCTTGCCAATCCAAGTTTTACAATTCCTGATGGTGCAGGAAATCTTGTTTTGCATATTAATACTGACACTGAGGATGCGGCAACTACAACAGATTTCTTCATTGACGACTTTATTATCGCTCTGGAAAACAAGATACTGGTGAACGAACAGCCGGAAAAACTCATACGAGGCGATCTCGATAACGACGGTAGAATAAGTATTTTTGACCTCAGTCTCGAAAGAAATGCAATTATCAACAGCTCCTCGGGCGATTCATACTCCCCTGCTGCTGATGTTGACGGTGACGGAATGGTTGCCGTAAACGACCTTGTACTTCTTTCCCAGTACATTCACGGTAAAATCACTAAGTTCCCTACAGCTGCTCCGTCTACTGAGACTGCTTCAGAGTAATCATTCAAAGCATAATCGCTCACACCTTAAATCGGTATCCCTCTGACAAGGGGGACACCGATTTATACTTACTGCATTTGTTTATCATTCTTTCGTGATATAAGTATAGAGGAGAATTCTATGAAAATCAAAAATAAACTCAACAAATTAATCAGCGGGTTTACTGCTGCTGTTATATGCTTCACAATGCTTCCGAGCGTACAGACCTTCAATTCCGAAGCCGCAGCCGGCGACAAATATGTCGTCGATAGCGACACAAATCAGCATTTTGGTTATAGCGACGACTATACCTATGATGTCTGGTTTGAGGGACAAGGCGGCAGCGGTTCAATAACACTCGGACAGCAGGCTGCTTTTAAGGCTGAGTGGAACGCAACTTTACCAAATAACAGCTTTCTCGCTCGTCGTGGTGAGGACTTCTCTTTAAGCCATATGGCTACCGATTACGATTACATCGGTCTGGATTATGAAGTGGATTTTCGTCATACAGCCATTGCAAATGGTTCCGCATGTCTTAGCGTATATGGATGGATGCAGAATCATGAACACTCAGTTGCACCGTTTATTGAATACTTCATCATCGAGAACTGGGTAGACTGGTGTCCTGACGCTAAAGGTAAGATGGTTACAATCGACGGTGCAGAATACAAGATTTTCAAAGTTGAATTTCTTGATATGGGAATAGACGGATCCTATAAGTCAATAAAAAGGTATTACAGTGTTCGTCAGTCCAAGAGAAGCTCCGGTCACATTACTGTTTCCGATCACTTCAAGGCTTGGGAAAACGAAGGTTGGGCCATGGCTTATCTTTCCGATGTTACTTTGTGTGCTGAAGGCTACCAGTCTAGCGGTTATGCAGATGTCAAAAAGTTGAATATAGATTATACAACTCCCATACCGCAGCCTGAACCTGAACCTGTGCTTGAACCCGATGAGAATGGTCATTATATCAATGAGAAATTCGAATCATATGATATCGATTTTGTTTCCAGAGGTGACGCTTTAATAGATATAACCTCCTCCGTAAGCAACAGTGGAAACAAGTCTCTTGCTGTAATCGGACGTACAGAGCCCTGGAATGGTGTCGAAATAGAACTTGATCCCGAAACTTTCAAAGCAGGTGAAACATACGGATTCAGTGTAATGGCTATGCAGAATGATTCTCCATCTGAGAATTTCAGTCTGACTCTTCAGTATTGTAATTCGTATGGACTTACGTACGGATTTGATCAGTACGCTTATATTGCAACTGCCAAGGGCAAAAAAGGCGAATGGGTTCAGCTTGCTAATCCGAGTTTCACAATTCCCGACGGTGCAACAAATCTTGTTCTGTATGTAAATACTTACGCTGACGATGTGGCAACTACAACAGATTTCTTCGTTGACGACTTTATTATCGCTCTGGAAAACAAGATTACTGTGAACGAAAAGTCGGAAAAATTCATACGAGGCGATCTCGATAACGACGGTAGAATAAGTATTTTTGACCTCAGTCTCGAAAGAAATGCAATTATCAACAGCTCCTCGGGCGATTCATACTCCCCTGCTGCTGATGTTGACGGTGACGGAATGGTTGCCGTAAACGACCTTGTACTTCTTTCCCAGTACATTCACGGTAAAATCACTAAGTTCCCTTCAGCTGCTCCGTCTATCGAGACTTCTTCAGAGTAATCGCTCACACCTTAAATCGGTATACTGTTATTCTGCGGTATGCCGATTTTCTTTGTTTTGTATTGATTTTTATTATGTTTTATGATATAATGAAATCAGCAGTTTTTTCTATAAGGAGTATTTATATGAAACATAAGAGAATTCTTCCCCTTGTTGAAGGTGCACTTGTTATTGCTCTTGGTACGGTTCTGAGTCTTGTGACTGTATTCAAGCTTCCCTGGGGTGGGTCTGTTACATTACTTAGCATGCTGCCGCTGTCGCTTTACAGCATAAAACATGGCGTTCTTTCCGGAATAAAGGTGTCCTTTATATTTGCGTTGATTCAGTTCATGCTCTCTTCA
Source organism: Ruminococcus sp. (assembly GCA_015066935.1). Classification (GTDB taxonomy): domain Bacteria; phylum Bacillota; class Clostridia; order Oscillospirales; family Ruminococcaceae; genus Ruminococcus. Next base: position 292,417 of record SVNK01000002.1, read on the forward strand.
GCAGAGGTTTTCGCATGGGGACTTACAAAAACAATGCTTGCAGGCTGTATTATTCTTGACTATATTTTAGCTTTTACAGTTATCGGACTTGCGGGATATCTGAGAAAAAAAGGTGCCGCAGGATGGATAACAGGTACAATAACAGTTATTATGCTCAGATTCTTATGTCATTTTACAAGCGGTGTTGTTATTTTCCAGAGTGCCGGAAAACTCTGGGACGGTTTTTCAACAGAAAACGTATATCTTTACAGTATTATTTATAATGCTTCTTACATGCTCCCTGAAATGATATTTACCTGTATCGGTGCGTATGCCTTTTTCAGAATCCCTGCAATAAAACGTATTATTATCCCATCACGGGAAAATAAATAATCGAAATTTAAGGCAACACCGCACAAAGCCCGCCTGACGGCTTTGCACGAAATCTGCTGGCATATTTTTTGTCATTCCGCACAAAAATTCCTTGACATACGTCAGTATGCCTGCAGAATTTTTATACAGTCTGACGAAAAATCTGACCTCGCATCTTTCGCACAAGCTCTGTGCGGTATTGCCTTAAACATTTGAATTAACAATATTGTCTTGACCGTTCTGCGTAAATATGATATAATTAATGTGTCCTCAATAACCGCCGTCAGGCGGTTATTGCCCCGAACTTCGTTCGGGGAGCGCAAATTCTTTATAATATGAGGAATTTGCGCATCACATTCATTGATGTCTTGCTCATTTTGCCCTATATGGCAAAACAAAGTGCAAGAAAAATTATCAATTTCTTTATTTTTTCTTGCACTTTGTCAACTTAAAATTGGCTTTATAAAGCTATATTAAGCAAATTTGAAGTTGATGAGCTGATATTAATTATAAAAGAATTATATTTCGAGTAAAGAATAATAGATTTGAAATCTGACTATAAAACAATATCGTAACGGAGGAAGTAATAATGAATGAAATTACAGATAAGCTCGCAGCTGAAGGTCAGCTTCATCTTCTGAAATTTGCCGATGAATTGACTGAATCTGAAAAAGAAAAGCTTTTTGCTCAGATTCGTGAACTTGATTTCTCAATTCTCAATTATGATTGTACTGAATCTGCACGCGGCAAAATTGAGCCTATTCCTGCATTAAGCATCAGCGAATCCGAAAATAAGAAGGGTAGATACAGGGAGATTGGTCTGAATGCTGTTCGTGAAGGTAAAATCGGAGCACTTCTTCTTGCCGGCGGTCAGGGAAGTCGTCTTGGTTTCGATAAACCAAAAGGAATGTTCAATATAGGCGTAAAAAAAGAACTTTATATTTTTGAGTGCCTGATCAATAATCTTCTGAAAGTCTCAAATGATGCAGGAGCAGATATTCCACTGTTTATCATGACAAGTATTCAGAATAATGAAGATACAATTGATTTCCTTGAAAAGCATGATTATTTCGGCTACAATAAATCGTCTGTTCATTTCTTTATTCAGGATCAGCTTCCTGTTGTCGGCACTGACGGAAAATTCCTGCTTGCAGCCAAGGATGAGGTTCTGACTGCTCCGAACGGAAACGGTGGATGGTATGCGTCTCTTTTGCGTTCAGAGGCTTATAATCATCTCAAAAACAGCGGCATTGAGTGGATTAATGTTTTTGCTGTGGATAACGTTCTCCAACAGATTGCTGACCCTTGTTTTATTGGTGCGGTGATTGATTCCGGAATGAGCTGCGGTTCAAAGGTGGTTGCGAAGTCTGCACCTGAAGAACGTGTAGGTGTAATGTGCCTTGAAGACGGCAGACCTTCCATAATAGAGTATTATGAAATGTCCGATGAAATACTCCATCAGCTTGATTCCAACGGAAATCTTGCGTACAAGTACGGTGTAATACTCAATTACTTGTTTAATATTTCAGAGCTCGATAAAATTGTCGGATTTGAACTTCCGCTTCACAGAGCTTTTAAAGCTGTCAGCTGTCTTGATGACTACGGAAATGTTATTAACAGCGATAAACCAAATGCGTATAAATTTGAGACTCTTGTTCTTGACATGGTCAAACCACAAAAAAACTGCCTTGTATATGAAGTGGAGCGTTGCAGAGAATTTGCTCCTGTAAAGAATAAAGTCGGTGTTGATTCGGTTGATTCAGCAAGAGAGCTTCTGAAACTCAACAATATAGAATTATAGTCCAAGATAAAAGCGAGTCAATAATGATTCGCTTTTGTTTCTGTACGATTCTTTGCCGTTAAAAGTCTGACAATTATTTTTGAATATTTATAATATCGGTATATGCACTCTTGACAAAATGATTTAAAAATGGTATAATAATTTTGTTATATAATATTAAACTTGTTTTAAACACGTGAGCTTGTCATGTGTTGCATAAAATCGGTTGAGTTTTCAGGAGGTTTGTATGGAACAGAATAAAGGCGAAAAAAAAGAACGTAGAATAGTTAAAGTCAGAAGGGCAGCGGTGAAATCATCCCCCCCTGCTGATTCTATTGAAACTCAGAACTTAAATCCAGATATGTCTGCCAACTCAGATACACCGGTTGTTCAGGCGAAAACAGACGTTGAAAATAATATCCCTGATACAGATGTTAAGAAGTCGCCTGAACCTGAAAAAAAGATAACCGTCTCGGAAAAAACGAAATCTGATAAGAATAAATTCGAAATCGTTGATGGTGTTATTGTGAAATATAATGGTGATGATGAATTTATTGTCATCCCTTCCGAAGCTGTTAAAATCGGTGAAAATGTTTTCGAAGGAAACACCATTATTAAAAAAGTTACTCTTCATGATAATGTAACTGTAATCGGTGCATCTGCTTTCAGAAACTGCAAATCACTCGTTTCAATCAATCTTCCAAAGGGACTTGCTGCTATCGGAGGATGGTGTTTCAGAGGCTGTGAGATGCTTAAAGAAATTGAAGTCCCCGATACGGTCCTTGTTATCGATGAATGTACTTTTGCAGAATGTTTCAATCTTCAAAAAGCAATTATTCCTTACAAGATTACCGAAATAAGAGCCTTTGCATTTTCAGGCTGCAAAAATCTCGAGGAAATAGAGATACCTGCTACAGTTCGTCTTATCGGAAAGTACGCTTTTGCAGGCTGCGAAAAAATCAAGACAGTTGAAATCCCTGAAGGTGTAAAACAAATTGAAGAACACCAGTTCGACGGATGTCTGAATCTCGAATCCGTTACTATTCCTCAGACTGTCAAGGGAATCAGTGTTTATGCGTTCAATAATTGTGTATCGCTGAAAAATGTTGACCTCCCCTCCTCTGTTCTCTCTGTAGATGGTTTCACCGGATGTTCAAGTCTTAAAGCTATTGTGATCCCCAATTATGCTACTGCCATAGGAGATTTTTCAGGATGCGTCAATCTTGAATCTATAAAAATTCCGCCTACGGTAAAGTCTGCGGATGCAGTTTTTAATAACTGTCCCAAACTTAAAAATATATCATGGACTCACCTTAATGATAATATTAAGAAATTCCCGGCTTATTATGAGGATGTTATGACTTCACGCAAATCGGAAAACAAATGTGTTTACTGCGGCGGTGATTTTAAACTCCTTACAAAAACTTGTAAAAACTGCGGAAAGAAAAAGGACTACTGATCTATGAAAAAAAAACCATTTATTTCTCTTGTAATTATGTTGCTCTGTTTTGGTGCGGTCTGTGGGTGCAGTAAAAAAACAGAAAGTTCATCGGTTGACAATTCTGTTGTTCAGGACACTTCAGCCACTGTCTCCTCAACTACTGGGAAAACAGTTACGTCAGTCAGTACCGCTGCAGTACAATCAACCCGTACAACTATTCAGATTTCAACTGAACCTCTCACCGATGCTCCGAATAGCACCGAATCGGAATCTGATGATTCATCCCAGGGGTTTTCTGACAGTATGAGTGCTGCTGTTGCCTTTTACGATGCCTATATCAATTATGATGCTGAGGCTGTTTACGCCATGTTCGATAAAGAGGAAATACAGTGTTTCTATAAACTGGTTGAACATTCTCTCGACGGTAAATCTCCTGAGGAAGTTTTCAGGAAATCAGTCGTTATCCGTGCAATAAACAGTTCTATGGATAACATCAGCGGAATTATGGAAAGCAGTTCCGATTCTTCAACCGATAAATGGTCCGTACAGCTTAATGACAGCGACCTGAAACTTGTTGACAATGAAGTACTTGAAGAATTCAATACTACACTCGGAACTTCGTATACTTCTGTTGCAGAATGCAGGTTTGTCTTTTACCAGAACGAAACTAACGGAGAGTCTTTCAGCGGAAACAGCAGTGCATTTGTTGAAAGAAACGGAAAATGGTATCTCTCATATTCAAATGCAATGGGTGTTGAACTTATGAATTACATTGAACTTGATTTAACTTAACAACGATTAAACAGACGTTTGATTATTCTCAACCGTCTGTTTTTTTATTGGAAATGAAACAAATTGTTATTTGCTCCGTTTTTGTTGAAATTTGTCGTATTTTCTTGACAATAACAGAAAAATAGTATATAATTATGAAGTGATTTACACAAATTTTAATATAAAGGAGTAAACCAATGTCAAATTCAACCCTTATCACCATTACGATAATTGCTTATCTGCTTATGATGATAGTAATAGGTATTATCTATTCAAGAAAAAATAAGAACGTCAGTGACTTCTATCTTGGTGGACGTAAGCTCGGTCCGATAGTTACCGCCATGAGTGCCGAAGCCTCCGATATGAGCAGCTGGCTTCTTATGGGACTTCCCGGAGTCGCTTACCTTACAGGCGGAGCCGAGGCAGGCTGGACTGCTATAGGTCTTGCAATAGGTACTTATGTAAACTGGCTTATCGTTGCCAAAAGACTCAGAATCTATTCACAGAAAGTCAATGCAATTACAGTACCTGATTTCTTCTCCAATCGTTATCACGACAAAAGTAAAGTGCTTATGGGAATTACCGCACTTATAATCCTCATATTCTTCGTTCCTTATACTGCATCAGGTTTTTCTGCCTGTGGTAAGCTTTTCAGTACGATTTTTGATATTAATTATCATGCAGCTATGGTTATCAGTGCTATTGTTATTATTGTTTATACCTGTTCGGGAGGATTCCTCGCAGCAAGCTTTACTGACCTTATTCAGTCATTCGTTATGACGGGTGCACTTATTGCAATCGTTCTTTTTGGTGTAAATGAGGCTGGCGGCTTTGATGCTGTTATGGATAACGCTCGTTCAATTGAAGGCTATCTTTCTCTCACAAATATCCACAACACCGTTACAGGCGGTTCAGATAAATACAGCCTTCTGACCATAGTATCGCTTCTTGCTTGGGGACTCGGTTACTTCGGTATGCCTCATATTATCCTCCGTTTTATGGCTATCAAGGACAAAAATAAAATCAAAACTTCCAGAAGAATCGCTTCTGTATGGGTTGTAATCTCAATGGCTGTTGCTATTTTTATCGGATTTATAGGAAATCTTCTCTCCAAGCAGGGAACAATCGAAAACCTTGCGGATTCCGAAACAATTATTATTAAAATCGCCCTTTTCATGAGTGAACACGGAGCTTTACTCGCAATAATTGCAGGACTTGTTTTCGCAGGTATCCTTGCGTGTACGATGTCAACTTCAGATTCTCAGCTTCTTGCAGCTTCATCCAGTATGTCGGAAAACATCCTCAAGGGCGTTTTCAAGGTTAAGATGAATGAAAAGCAGTCAATGCTCTCTGCAAGAGCCGTACTTATTATCATTGCAATTCTCGGTGTTGTTCTTGCTTGGGATGAAAACAGCTCAGTATTCAGAGTAGTTTCCTTTGCATGGGCAGGCTTCGGTGCGACATTCGGTCCTGTTATGCTTGCTTCACTCTTCTGGAAGCGTTCCAATAAATACGGTGCAATTGCCGGTATGATTACCGGCGGAGTAATGGTATTCGTTTGGAAGTTCTGTATTTCCAAGCTTGGCGGTGCATTTGCAATCTATGAGCTTCTTCCCGCTTTCGTTGCTGCACTTGCTGCAATTATTATTGTTTCTCTTGTAACTTCTGCTCCCGAAAAGGAAATCGTAGAAGAATTCAATGCGGTTTCAGTTGAAATGAAAGAATAATCTCTGCTATCAGAAACAGTCTCCGTTTTCGGTGGCTGTTTTTTTAGAAAATCATAATTATTATTGACTTTTATAGTCGAATCCAGTATAATTAGAAAAGCATTTGTTTATTGAAACAGTAATCATTCCTGCATTGCGGGAATTTGAGTTGAAAGGGATGTGTATTATGGAAAATGTTGTTAGTCTTAAAAATCTTGTAGTTGAATTTGAAGACGGCGAAAGAATCCTAAAAGATGTAAGTCTTGATATAAAAGATAAGGAGTTTGTCACGTTTCTTGGTCCTTCGGGCTGCGGAAAGACTACGACTCTCCGAATAATTGCAGGCTTCCTTGAACCTACAAGCGGTGATGTTTTCTTTGAAGGCAAAAAAATCAACGGAGTACCTCCGCATAAAAGAAATGTTAATACTGTATTCCAGAGATATGCTCTTTTTCCGCATCTCAATGTTTATGAGAACATCGCTTTCGGTCTCAGAGTGAAGAAGCTTCCCGAAAAAGAAATATTGAATCGTGTCGGCGAAATGCTCGAACTTGTAAACCTCAAGGGTTTTGAAAAGCGTTCTGTTAACCGTCTTTCAGGTGGTCAGCAGCAGCGTGTCGCAATCGCACGTGCTCTTGTAAATCGTCCGAAAGTGCTGCTTCTGGACGAGCCTCTCGGTGCACTTGACCTCAAACTCCGTAAGGAAATGCAGACCGAGCTCAGAAAGATTCAGCAGTCCCTTGAGCTTACCTTTGTTTATGTTACTCATGACCAGGAGGAGGCTCTTACAATGTCCGATACTGTTGTTGTAATGAATAACGGCATTATTCAGCAGATCGGCTCCCCTACCGATATTTATAATGAGCCTGTAAACGCTTTCGTAGCTGACTTTATCGGTGAAAGCAATATTGTGAACGGCTGTATGCCTGAAGACTGCGTTGTTGAATTTACTGGCAGACGTTTCAAATGTGTTGATAAAGGGTTTGACCCAAACGAGACTGTTGATGTTGTTATCCGTCCCGAGGACGTAAAGGTTATCCCTGCTGATAAGGCGAAGCTTACGGGTATTGTTGAATCCGTTGTTTTCAAGGGTGTCCACTATGAAATGACCGTTGACGGAGTTGACCATAAATGGATTATTCACTCCACCAAGGCTGAACCTGTTGGTGCAATGATTGGTATGGACTTTGCTCCCGACGATATTCATATCATGAAGAAAACGGAGGAATAAACCATGAAACAGCTTAAAGTTTTATCACTTCCGTACATCGTATGGATGATTATTTTCATTCTTGTTCCGCTTGTGATGGTTGCTGTTTTTGCTTTTACAAACGAAAACGGTTCTGTCACTATTGATAATATTTCCAATGTCGGACAGTATTCAAATATTTTTGTTCGTTCAATATGGCTTGCACTTATCGCTACGGCAATATGTCTTGTACTCGCCTACCCTGTTGCGTACATTCTGTCACGCATGGAAAAGCACAAGCAGGGTACTATGCTTATGATAGTCATGCTTCCGATGTGGATGAACTTCCTGCTTCGTACATATGCATGGATGACTCTCCTCGGAAACAACGGCATCATCAATCATCTTCTGGGTCTTGTAGGACTCGGACCGTACAAGCTTATTAATACTTCCGGTGCAGTTGTTCTCGGAATGGTGTATAACTATCTTCCGTTTATGATTCTCCCGCTTTATTCTGTAATGGAGAAAATTGATAAGAGTGTAATCGAAGCAGCAAGTGATCTCGGTTGTAACAGAGGAAGCGTTATTTTCAAGGTTGTAGTCCCCCTCAGTCTTCCCGGAATAACTTCCGGTATCACCATGGTCTTCGTGCCTGCGATTTCCACATTTATTATTTCAAGAATGCTTGGCGGTGGTTCGAATCTTCTCATCGGTGACCTTATTGAAATGCAGTTCCTCGGAAACTCGTACAATCCTCATCTCGGTGCTGCAATTTCCCTCGTTCTGATGGTAATTATTCTCGTGATTATGACGGTTATGAATCAGTTCAGTCCCGACGACCAGGTACTTATTTAAGGAGGTGTATTCATGAAAAAATTAAGCAAGCTCTATATGGTACTCATTCTCCTTTTCCTGTATGTACCGATTTTCGTCCTCATTGTATTCTCGTTCAATGAATCAAAAAGCCGTTCTGTTTTCAGCGGATTTACTCTTGACTGGTATAAGAGACTCTTCAATAACAGAATCATTATTTCCTCGCTCATAAATACGATTATTATCGCCTTTGCTGCAAGTATCATTTCGACAATTCTCGGAACTCTTGCTGCTATCGGTATCAACAGTATGAGAAAAGTCCCCAAAGCAATGGTAATGAACGTCACAAATATGCCTATCATTAACCCCGAAATTGTTACAGGTGTATCTCTCATGCTTCTTTTCGTGTTTTTTGCCGCACGTATGAAGATTGAATTTGGTTTCGTGACACTGCTTATTGCTCATATAACCTTTGATGTTCCGTATGTTATTCTGAATATTATGCCGAAATTCAGACAAATGGACCCTCATCTTTTCGAAGCTGCACAGGACCTCGGATGCAGTCCGTTTCAGTCGTTCAAGAAGATTATTCTTCCCGAAATTATGCCCGGAATTATAAGCGGCTTCCTTATGGCGTTCACCTATTCGCTTGACGACTTTGTTATCAGCTATTTCACAAGCGGCTCTACCTCACAGACACTCCCCATAACGATTTATTCAATGACAAGAAGAAAGATTTCTCCTGAAATCAATGCTCTTTCAACTCTTATATTCATTGTTGTTGTTATTATTCTTATCGTCAAGAATATCATTGAAGGCAGACAGCTTAAAAAGAATTCCGCTTACAGGAGGTCATAAGCATGAACAAAAAGCTTTTTTCGTTTTTAACCCTCGCTGTTATGTGTACTGGAATTATGTCAGGCTGCTCATCTTCATCAAAAGCTTCGGATTCCGAGGAAGACGAAGATGTCTATGAACAGACGCTTACTGTCTCGGATGAGGAATACTATACCCGTTTTAAGGGCGATGATATATCAATCAATGTGTATAACTGGGGAGAGTATATCTCGACAGGTGCTGATGAAGGTACTCTTGATGTCAATGCCGAATTTGAAAAGCTGACGGGAATCAAGGTCAACTATACCAACTTTGCAACCAATGAGGAGCTTTACGCAAAGCTTAAAGGCGGCGGTGCTTCATATGATATCATCATTCCTTCTGATTATATGATAAGCAAAATGATTAAAGAAGAACTTATCCAGAAGATTGATTACAGTAATATCCCTAATTTCAGCTATATTATGGATAATTTCCGCAATATGGCTTATGACCCCGAAAATGAGTACTCCGTTCCGTATACTTGGGGAACGGTAGGAATTATATACGATGAATCGGTTATTGATATTCCCGAAGAAGAAATAGACTGGGATATTCTCTGGAATGAGCAGTATACCGACCAGATTCTCATGTTCGATAATCCCCGTGATGCTTTCGCAATAGCGGAAATAATGCTCGGCTACTCTCTTAATACCGAGAATCCCGATGAATTGAAGGCTGCTATGGAAAAGCTCAAACAGCAGAAAAAGTATGTTCAGGCTTACGTAATGGACGAGATTTTCGATAAAATGGGTGCCGGTGACGCTCTGATTGCTCCATATTATGCAGGTGATGCACTCACAATTATGGAGGAAAACGATTCGCTGAATTTCGTCGTTCCCAAAAGCGGAACAAACCTTTTCGTTGACGCTATGTGTATCCCCTCTAACGCCAAACAAAAAGAAGCTGCTGAAATGTACATCAATTTTATGTGTGAGCCTGATATAGCATTTGCTAATATTGATTATATCTGCTATTCAACTCCACACTCCGCTGCATTTGAAATGCTCGACGAGGAGGTTCAGAATGACCCCATTTCATACCCCGACGAAGAACTTATCGCTAATCGCACTGATGTTTTCGTCAACCTTTCAGATGATGCCAATAAGCTTATGCAGGACCTCTGGACCGAAATGAAGTCTTCTGAAGATGAAGCAGTTAATCGTTGGCTTGTACCGATTTTCCTTATCGGATGTCTTGTAACGGTTATCGTTGTTCTCATCAGACGTCATATAAAAAACAAAAAAGATATTTTCTGATAGTAAAAAAGTCACGGAATCTTTTATTGATTCCGTGACTTTTAGTTTTATTTAAGAAGTTCTTTTCTCATAAGAGATAAATCGAAAATATTTATTCTGTTATCTTCACATAAGTCGCCTGATTTCCAGTCTGCAAGATCTGATTCAGGTTTGCTGTGCAGCCAGTTGCTCAGAGTAACGAGGTCTGCAGCATTGAATTCTCCATCTGCATTTACGTCACCACGTATTCTTTCGGGAGCATTTTCTGAAAGCATTGCTGCTGTAAGAAGAATCATTGCAGCATTTCCGTATATTGTGTTTTCATTTGTCGTATACTCTGCATCGCTGTCAGTATAGCATTTACCAACATATTTTGAGAGATGTGGATTGTTATGATTATTTGCCCCCTCTGTGAAGTATCCAGAAGGACAACAATATGGAGTTAGTCTGGCAAGCTTCGAATAAATAGCACTGAAAATGTTTTCTACACTGTTTTCTCCGTGACCTGATACATAGCTGAATGAGAGAGGATTAGAGCCGAGAAGGTAGTCAAAATGCTGACGTATACGCTCATGAACATCCGGCTGAACTTCGTCTGTCTTATACAGAATACGGTCTCCAAGGACAAATGTCATGACAGTCTGGCAAACATATTTGTTTGAACCCCACCAGAATCCCCATGTAGGCATAATAAGTCCCCATGTATCATTCTTCATTCTTTTGCTGCGCCATGTTTCATACTTTGAGAAGGTCTCGGCAATACGAGAATCAGGACTGTCATTTTCATAAAGATAATTCCAGAATCCAAGAAATGCCCTTGCGCCGTGACTATAACTGAGAGCTGCTGCATTAAAGCAGTTATTTACATTTTCATTATCCTTATTCGCAATCAGATAATCTTCAAACTCAGAATTATCAGTTCCTTTTTCTGATAATGCCCTGTAGAGCGATCCAGCTGCCCAGTACAGACTGTTGTCAAGTTCCTTCTGTGAGAATGTGTATGTACGGTTTGCCGCACCTATAGACATGTTTTTCTTATTGGACGGATTGGTTGCCCATTCCCACGCACGTAACGCTGTTTCAAGACACTGCTCAGCAAAATCTTCATATACAGGGATATCCTTGTACACAATGTACGCATGTGCAAGGACTGCTGACATATCAGCTGTTGCAAGATGCGAACGTAGGTCTCGCTCTGATGCGTCCGATTCATGGGTTGAGGTTTTGTAAAGAGTATCTTCAAGGTAAATTACGTCGTCACTGTAATTTGCGGCAACGTAGAATGAACCGTCCTTACTGTTATGCTCAAGCTTCAGAAGCATATCAAGCTCCCATTTCAGCTCTGAGAGAATTCCCGGTGCATTAATGTAATCAGGATTTGTCTTATCCGTTTCAGGGATATTCATCTGCATATTATCAAAGATTTCAGGATAAAATTCATATGCAAGAAGTAAATCTTCGGCTGATTGTGCACCGGGAGTCGTATATTTACCAAAATCGCCTGCATCATACCATCCGCCTGATACGTCAAATGTTTCTGCATCCGGATTGTCACGGTCCGACCAACGTTTTACAGCAATATCACCAGGGTGAAGATTTTCTCTTGCAAAATCACCTGCATATTTTTCTTCAATTTCAATTCCTTGTCTCTGGTAATAGTAATACTTGGTGAGGTCATTAAGCAGGTTATCATAAACATTGTCAGAAATCCTGAATCTGTACGATGCAATATCATTGAGGTCAAGCTCCTCGGAAATGTCATATGGAGAGCGTGCTGATGAATCCAGTCCTGCATCGGGAATACGCAAAAAATAGCTTCCCGATTCAGTTACATCATCAAAACGGACTGTATGTACGATTTCTCCCGAGAATTCTTCCTCGATGATGCCGTTGTCAAGAATTCCTGTTTTTACTATTTCGTTTGTATCAGCATTTACAAGCTCCCACTTTTTTCCGTTTAATGAGCCGAATTTTGAGAAATAACTGATTTTTGCCGTCTTAACGGAATTGCATAAGTATCCGACCTGATTCACTTTCCACAATGGATACTGTCTTTCATCGTCCGTAGAACTTATTCTAACATTGCGGAAGCTCAAGGTTGTGGTTTTCGGAACGCTCCCCACATATATGAACTGGAAATTATCAAGGCTGAAACCCGAATCGGGAAATAAATCCACTATTTCCTTGATTGATAAAGTGTATGTTTTCCACTCAGAATCAGCTGAAAAATAATTCTTGTATTTTTCTGTATCACTCAGACGTATCCTTATTTCTTTGCCATGTTCATGCGAAGCAAGTGACAGAGCAAAATTCACCATTCCTGAATTATTGTTTTTTACGTCAAAAGTAATTGTTCCGTTTTCATAATAGTCACTTATATCAAGTGTTGTCCAGTTGGTGTTGGGAGTCATAGTAACGCCTCCCCAGCTGAGTGTCGTCCATTCTTTGCCGTCGTTATCAACCAGTATTGTCTGAAGCTGATTACCCTGCGTTTCTTCAACATTAGCTGAATTAACACTTGGTGTCGGAATTGACGATACAACCATTATCGTGCTGAGCATCACTGCCTGCACACGTTTCCTCATTTTCTTTATCATGTCAGTTTGCACCTCGTTTCATATTTTTCGTTTCCGAACACACTTTACTATTTTAATTTGTGATGCGCAAATTCCTCATATTATAAAGAATTTGCGCTCCCCGAACGAAGTTCGGGGCAATAACCGCCTTAAGGCGGTTATTGAGGACACATTAATTATAACATCCAAAAATGAACAAATCAATAAGCATTTTTCTATTATTTATGAGATAATTCAATGCTTTAAACTTTATCAGAAATCAAAAACGTATGCTTTCGGGCATACGTTTCAATCTGTATAAAAATCGGTTTACCAGTGCGATATTTATGCGGATGCCCAATGGGCATCCCTACAGATTGACGGTCTTACGTGTATAAATGTAGGGACGACCATTGGTCGTCCGCAAATAAACATATTTATCAACAATTTCATACGTCTTTATAAATTCAATTCCAATAGTCAACATCATGCGGAAGGTCTATAGACTTTGACTTGAATACAGGTTCTTTGCCTTCCTTACGCTGTTTCTCATAGTCCTTCAATGTACGCATAGCATATTTGCTGAGGATGATTATTACAGGTATGTTGATAATTGTCATACCGCCCATTGTAATATCTGCAATACCCCATAAAAGGTCTGCACTGAGTCCTGCACCGATGAAAATTACAAGAGAAGCAACTACGTGATATATTCGCATGAACATTTTTCCCGGAACTCTTCCGATCAGAAATATAAGACACTTATCAACATAGAAAAGATTTCCGAGAAGCGTTGTGAATGCAAAGAGTATCATTGCTACAGTAATGAACACAGGACCGAATTTACCAAGTGTGGCAGAAAGTGCTTCCTGTACATAAGGTGCTCCCGAAAGCTCTTCGGTCGGTTCAACTCCTGAGCACATACACATGAAGGCTGTTGAACTGCATACCAGAATCGTATCAATGAAAACTGAAAGTACCTGTACAAGTCCTTGTTTTGCAGGGTGATTAGTGTCAGCAGAAGCAGAAGCGTTTGGTGCTGAACCTACACCTGCTTCGTTGCTGAAAAGACCTCTCTTGATTCCGTACATGACACACGAACCGCTGAATCCACCGAAAATTGCCTCAAAGTCAAATGCTTCAGTGAATATTGTTTTGAAAACAGAGGGAAGTGTGCTTATATTTAAAGCTATTATAGTAAGTGCGACAAGTATATATGCCACACCCATTATGGGAACGAGGAATGTCGTTGTTTTAATGATTCTGCTGCCGCCTCCCATAAGACAGAAGCATACTACTGCTGCAATAATTAATCCTATAATCCATGGTGAAACAGACTCATTATAGAAGCTGTATGATGAAAAAGTTGACTGCAAATTGTATGACGCAAGCATATTGAAGCCGAAGCCATAAGTAAGAATAAGAAATATTGAAAACACAACCGCAAGTGGACGGCATTTTAACGCTGTCTGTATGTAGTATGCAGGTCCGCCGTAGCTTCCATCTGGTCCCCTTTTCTTATATATCTGGGCAAGTGTACTTTCAACGAATGCTGAAGCACTTCCGATTATCGCTATAACCCACATCCAGAATACTGAACCGAAACCTCCGAGACAAAGTGCTGTTGATACACCGACGATATTTCCTGTTCCTACACGTGAAGCAGTTGATACCATAAGTGCCTGAAACGATGATACCCCACCCTTGTCAGCCGGTTTGTCCATGACAGCACGAAGCTGTTCCCTGAATAAACGGAATGGTGCAAACCTCGTTCTGATTGTGAAGTATAATCCCGCTGCCACAAGCATTATTATAAGTATGTAGCTGTACAGGACATCGTTGATTTTTGATATGATTTCATTCAGCATTTATATATCTCCCTTTTATAATTTTAAAAAGCCTCACAATCGAGAGACAATATACATTGTACCATTTTTTTACTGATTTGTCAACAATAAATTGTTTTGAATTGTTAAAACTTGTTAAAATGTCGCATTGTTTTTGTTGCTTGTGCATAATTGTTTTTTCTCTTATCATATGTTATAATTGTAAAAAAGTGTAAAGAGGTCATTTTGATGAATACCATTAAATGTATTTTAATGCGCCATAGCTACAGAGGCGAGTATACTTCTGAATCCGTTCCGAGAAAAGATTTAAAACTTATTATGGAAGCCGGACTTGCTGCACCGTCGGGCTGTAATAAACAAACAGTAAGTCTTGTCGCTGTTGATGACAGAAATCTTCTTGACCGCCTTAAAGCTGTAATTGAGCCGCCAATTGCTCTGACTGCTCCTGCATTCATTTGTGTCCTGACACAAAAAATATATGCCTACAGAAATAAATGCTTTGCTGTTCAGGATTATTCCGCAGCAATACAGAATATGCTTCTCGCTATTGTAGAACTTGGCTATGAGAGCTGTTGGTATGAAGGTCACATAACAGATGATGACCGTATTTGTGATAAGCTCTCTGAAATCCTGAATATTCCTGAAGAATATAAAATGGTATGTGTTCTTCCTGTAGGTAAAGCAGCTTCACAGACCTCTGCTCCAAACAAAAAAATATTTGAGGAAAGAGCATGGTTCAATGATTTCAATAATAGATAAGGTACGATGATATGGCTAAAATAATTGCAATATGCGGTAAAATCTGCTCTGGGAAAACGTATTATGCACAAAGTCTGAAAGACAAAGAAAATGCTGTTATACTTTCGTGCGATGAGCTAACCAATGATTTATTCGATAATAATCTTGGTGACAGTCATGATGAAATGTCTGAGCGAATCCGGGCTTATTTTTATAAGAAATCCGCTGAACTTGTCAGAATCGGATGTAATGTAATTCTTGACTGGGGCTTCTGGAAACGTGCTGACCGTGACAATCTGCGGAATTTCTGCAAACGTAATGATATTTCCTGCGAATGGCATTATGTTAAGGTTAACGATAAAACATGGTTAAAAAATATTGACGAGCGTAACAACAGGATTATTAACGGTGACGGCGGATCAGATTATTACCTTGATGATGGTCTTATGATAAAATTGCAGTCACTATGGGAAGAACCTGACGAAAAGGAAATAGACATCCTTTATACAAGATGACAAGAGGTTACGGATACTATGATTGAATCCGTAACCTCTGTCTTTATTTTCTGCACAGTCTCTGTGTTTTGGAATGCATAATAAACAGAAGCAGAAAAAAGATTATCATATACAACGGCATAAGCTTTATACTTATGTAATTCGCAACAATTCCGAATAAAGGCGGTACAAATGTTGAACCAACATAGGCGCTTGCCATCTGTATGCCTATAATTCCCTGCGAGTTTTCTGCTCCGAAGTTTGAAGGTGTTGAATGAATGATGCATGGATAAACAGGCGCACATCCGAGTCCGATAACAATAAATCCTGCAATTGCTGAACTTTCATAAGGTAATGCAATAAGGAGTGTTCCGAATAATGCAATTATTGTTCCCGTACGAATCATTCTGTTATCACCGAATTTGTCCGAAATAAAGCCTGAAATAAATCTTCCTGCTGTTATTCCGATGAAAAACAGTGAGCCAAATGCAGCTGCACGATCCTTGCTGACTCCATGAACTCCCTCAAGGTAGCTGCTTGCCCAGAACATCGCAGTTGCTTCTGCTCCGCAGTACGCCATGAAAGCAGTGAGCAGAGTCGGAACTCCTCTTATTTTCAACGCACCTTTTATTCCGAGTACCATGGTTTCTGTATTTTCAGTCTGTTTATTGCCATTAATCTTCCATATGGGAAATGTCAGAAGAAGTACTGCTGCTATTATGAATTGGATGATTGAAACTGTTTTGTAGCCATTATTCCATGTTGTGTGAGTGAGTGCATAACTCATTATGTACGGACTTATTATCGTTCCGACTCCCCAGAAGCAGTGAAGCCAGCTCATATGCTTCGAATTGTAATGCAATGCAACATAATTATTAAGTGCAGCGTCAATTGCTCCCGCACCAAGTCCGTACGGTATCCCCCACAGACAGAGCTTTATAAAACCATCCGAAGCCGAGAATCCTAATAATGCAGCGGCTGTTAGAAAAGCACTCGCAGTCGTAATAACTCTTACACTGAATTTTTTTATCAGCTTTTCGGTCATAAGACTTGAAACTATAGTCCCTCCCGAGATTATCATGGAAACTACACCCATGTATGACAACGGAACATCAAATGCAGGATATATCGTAGGCCATGCTGCTCCCAGCAATGAATCGGGGAGTCCGAGACTGATAAATGCAAGATATATAATCGCCAACAATAATAAATACATGGATTCTCCTCGTTTCTGTTATTGCTCATCAAGCTTCATATGATTCTTCAAAAGGTAACTGGATGAGCAATACAATTTTGCATTTACTATTATACCATAACCAACCGTTCTTTTCAATACAAAAAAAGGTTACAGATTCCAAATGTGAATCTGTAACCTTAAACATATCAGTTTTTAACAAGTTGCTGCTTCATGAGGCATAAATCAAATATATTGATTTTTTCATCACTGATCAAATCTGCTGCTTTCCAGTTCTGAAGCTTTGTATCAGGAACACCCATAATCCATTTGCTCAGTATAACTATATCTGCTGCATTGAATTCACCATCTGCATTAACATCACCTTTGAGTGTTATATCTGTTTCTGTTCGGGGATTGAATTCTTTTCCGCCAATCTCATAAAGCTTCTTCTGCAGCTCAGAATCTGCCATTTTGCAGGTATCACGGTCATAATGTCCGCCGGGAGTTGACCACATTACAGGACAATGACCACGCTTGTAGGCTTCCTCACAGACAGACGACAGAAAACGGCGTACAGATTCAGGCTCCTTATTCTTTGTAGGACATCCGTATTCTCCGATAATTACAGGTATGCCTTTATCAGTGAAATTGGTTTTCATCATGTCCATTTCGTACCGAAGAGAAGCATAGTCCTCACTGCTGCCCCATGTGGGAATAGCTTTTCCCCAGTCTGCATCCTCCTCAAGAATTGCAAATCCTGCCGGTGAGTAATAGTGTACCGAAATCGCCATACGGTTTGCAGGGTCATTAGGCATCTTGAAAAGTTGGTCACAGGTACGGTCGATTCCTGTGTTATATCCGGAAATAAGAAGATGACGCTTTGGATTGTTTCCTCCTGAACTGCGTATAATATCAACGAATTTCTGGTTTATTTCATTGCAGAGAGCATATGATTCAGCTTTACCCTCTGTACCGCCCCAAGGATTCCAGATACTTTCCCAGCCAAGCTCTTCATTTTGTGATTCAAACATGAGATAATCGTCATAATCCTTAAAGCTTTCTGCAATCTGCTCCCACATACGGGTATAGCGTTTCATGCTTTCTTCCTTTTCCTGAGGGAAGTTATTAACCCAGCCGCCGTCCCAGTGAATATTAATAATTGCATACATACCACTGTCAATAGTCCAGTCAACTACCTCATGGATACGTGCATCATATTCGGGATTTATAGTATATGTGCCATCATGAGCCATCATATTTGACCATGCCACAGGAATACGAAGTGTACCAAACCCCTCTTTGGCAAAACCCTCGATTATGTCTTTTGTTATTACGGGACTTCCCCATGCTGTTTCGTAATTATTCGGCTTTCCATCGCTCCATTTAGCAATCCAGTCCTCTTCATACCAGTTCGGACAGGATTCAAATGTGTTTCCAAGATTAATGCCGATACCCATATCTTTTACAAGTTCCATAGTTGAAATATCACGCATTGGTTCATCAGCGTGTGTTGTGATTACGGTTGTGGGTGAGTTCAGAAGAAGCAGGATCACAGCTGTTACAGATGCTGTAATTTTTTTTAGTTTCATAAAGTACCTCCCATTGATTGATTTTCGTTACCTATATTTTAATTTTACAGGAACTGCAGTGAATATTCAACCTCAAAAATGCTGAAAAAAGTGGACAAAACACATATTTCAGAGATTCCCTGCTCTTCCACGTATTAATAGATTCCTTCATACGCTATATTATGTCCTCACCTTTTATTGCTATGTTTTGCTCAATTATTGCTATATTTTATCAAGAGAGTTTACAACCAAATACATCTATTGTATATTTAATACATAAATAAACTTTGCGTTTATACAAAACATCGTCACAATTAATAAGGAGTCTGTTATGAAAAACAAATGTATCCGACGAAAACTAAAAAGAATTATTTCGATTGCTTTATCTGCTGCTGCACTTGTATCACCTTCGGCAACTGCTCTTAGTAATACACATGCAGCTCCGGATAATGAGAACAACTATTATTTCAACGATTCGTTTGAAGATGGTACTGATGAATGGACCGGCAGAGGAAGTGCAACTGTAGGAAAGAATATGCGTGAATTCTATAAAGGAACTGCTTCGCTTTATTGCAGCGGCAGAACAGCTTCGTGGAATGGTGCTGCAAAGTCGCTTGACTCAACTGTATTTACAGCCGGACAAAGTTTCAGCTTCAGTGTAAACGTTATGTACCTGAAGGGCGAGTCAACTGAGAATTTTAAGCTGACACTTCAATATACAGCTGCTGACGGCGAAACATATTATGATGAAATTGCGTCAGCTTCTGTAGAAGCCGGTCAGTGGATTCAGCTTGCAAACAATAATTACCTGATTCCCGAAGACGCATCAGCTATGCAGATTTATGTTGAAACAATAGACACCCAGACGGATTTCTATATTGACGATGCCGTCGCTGCTGCAGCAGGCACTGATATAGCCGGTGCAAAACCAATAACTGTTATTCGTGGGGATGTTAACTGTGATGGTGTGATTAATATTTTTGATATGGTTTGTATGCGTAAGGGACTCGTTTCCGGTTTTATTGACAGTTACTCAATGAAGGCTGCCGATATTGATAAAAGTGGTTCTCCTGAAATTAACGACGCTGTTCAGCTTCATCAGTATATTCTCGGACAAATCAATGAATTTACAGAAGTCGAACTTCCCGATAATAAATGGGACACTTATTCCGAAACTGCATCGGCTGAATGGATAAACTTCTACGAAAGTTCAATTTACAGTATGGGAAATACATATCGTCTTACCAAGAAGCTCGAAGCTGCCGAAAACGGTGAAAAACTGACTATGGCTTACCTTGGAGGTTCAATAACAGAAGGAGGAAAGTATTCATCACCTTTCTCAAAATACGTTAAGTCCACTTTTGCTAACGGTGCATTTACAGAAGTTAATGCGGGATTGTCGGGTACATCATCAGTTGTTGGTCTTGTACGAAGTGAAAGCAATGTAGTTTCCAAGAATCCCGATATTATTTTTGTTGAATTCTCTGTTAACGACCACGGCGATATTATGTACAAGAAATGTTTTGAAAGCGTCATTAAAAAATTCCTTGACCTTCCTAATGAACCTGCTGTAATTATTCTTATCAATCGTGCAAAGGGTGGTTTCTCAAGTCAGGAGCAGATGCTTCCTGTAGGTGAGAATTTCGATATTCCCATTATCAGTATGGATAACGCTCTTACCAAGGCTTTCAACAGCGGTTTCCTCAGTACGGGAGATTACTTCGAAGATGAATACCATCCTCATTCCAAAGGCGGTCAGCTTGTTGCTGATTGTCTCGGTTATTTCTTCCGTAAGGCAATGAAAACAGAAAACCGTTCATCTTCGTATACTGTTCCGACTTCAACAGTGTACGGTACCGAATATCAGAATTGTACCAACATTGACCCCAAAAATTTAAGCGGTTTCAGTGCAGGTTCATGGACAGCCGGTTCAGGATATGGAAGTACACTCCCCTATTCTTACACACTTAATGGCGGAAATCCAATGAAATTTACTGCCGAAGGAAAGGGATTCATTGTTGTATTCAAGGCTAACAGCTCAGGAATGGGCAGCATTGATGTCACTGTTAACGGTAAAACTACAAAAATAAGCGGAAATAAGCAATACTGCTGGGGTGGTCCAGATGCTGAACTCGGATACTATCAGGATACTTCGGGTAAACTCGATGTTTCTATTTCAGGAAGCGGAAGCTTTACTATCTGGGGAATCGGTCTTATTGAATAGTTAATATTTAAGGCACTGTCTGATAAGTCGGGCGGTGCCTTTCGTTATATAAAAACGACCGTATCAGAAGATACGGTCGTTGACATTATTTCAGTTTGTACATATAATCGATATATCCGATATTTCGACTGTTCCTGCTGAACCTCCGCAGTCAAAACAGATTGAAGCATCCATACACTGCTCATTTGCTTTAAATGCAAATTTATACGTTTTTGGAGTTATTCCGAT
The DNA here is from genome assembly GCA_015066935.1 of Ruminococcus sp. Lineage (GTDB taxonomy): Bacteria > Bacillota > Clostridia > Oscillospirales > Ruminococcaceae > Ruminococcus. The sequence continues at coordinate 313,413 of SVNK01000002.1, forward strand.
ACTGATGTTTTCCTGATGATAGATGTCGTAGTAGTCAAAGTTTTTCTGTAGTTTCACGACTGCATCAGAGTTGCTGTCAGATTTGACTGTAAAGCTTACAGTATAAGTTTTACCTGCATCAAGTACCAGTCCGCTGTAAAACGCCTCAACTTCCAAGGATGAATCGGAAATTGAATGTGTATTGACTGTAATCGAATTTACGCTGTCAACAGATAAATCAGCATTGTCATCAGAAGCATTGAGCTGCCATTGTCCGACCTCATTTATTAGTTCGGTATCGTATGAAATCATCTTGATTGATGCGTTTCTGATTGTATACTCACCGATTCCCTTGCCATAGTCAATACAAAGACGCCAGTCAGAAGCAGAATCGTGGCCCGACACAAAAGTGTACGAGTACTCACGGAATTGAGGAGTGAGTGATATTCCAGATTTTGAGAAGCAGCTCGGCCAGCTTGTTCCGACGTTGTGATTGATTGTTACTCCGATTGTTTTGGACGTTGAACATGCAGCTTCAAAGGTAACCGTGTATGTTCTGCCCTTTTCGATGGTAAACTGCTGTGACTGAGACTGGATATCCCAACTGTTTTTACATTCCTTATGTGTTGTGATTTTGAATTCATTGTTTGTTTTTGATGCTGATGCCTCTCCGTAGAATGACCACTTTGATTCGTCACTAAGAATATCAGGACCGTAATTCATTTCATATTCCTTACCATAAAGCTTGTCAAGATACATCTTTGCAAGATTACGACGGTTAATGAAATATTGTCTGAACGTCTCAATTTCTTTATCATAATTAGTGTTTACCCATTCCTGACTGAACCGTGTGTTGGTTTCGGTAATGACATCCTTGTATTTTGCAACATATTCATCAAGCTTTTTACTAACCTTGTATGGAGCAAAATTCACTCTCATAATTTCAGTGTAGCTCTCAAAGAAATGTTTGCTGAACGTCTCGTTGTTCATCAGGTTATAGAACATTGGAACAAAATTGTACGGATTTGAGCCTGTAAACATATTGTTAAGAGTATCAAATCCTGCAAGTGTTCTTGCATCATCAAAGTAATCCGCACTGAAATCAAGGTCATAAAGCATATAACGCCATTTACCGTCGGAATAATCACAGGTATCATCCGGAGTTGTAGCTCTCCATGAAATCCAGTTGTTCATATAATCGGTTGCCCAGTCGGTGTTATTAATGTATGTTTCGATTGTTACCATATCTATGAAGCTCTGAATATCTATGGAATCGCAGACCTTCTTATAGTTGGAATCATTTGTCATGTCGGCAGTTGCTGCCCATTTGAGCAAGTCACGGTATTCACGGTCAAGAGCTGATGAACCGTCGTCAAGCTCGCCGTTCTTGATAAAAGTAACATTGTTTTTGTCTATTCCGTAGTGGGATTCAACGTAGTCAGTATCCTGCTTTTCACGTATGAAATAGAATCCCCAGAATTCACCGTCTATAAAGAGTGTGCACGGTTCGCCTGCCTGAATATCCATAGCTCTGTCCGCACAAAGCTCCTGTATGAACATGTCACGGAAATGCAGAAGCTGATTATCGGTTCCGCCGTTACGCAGTGTAACCTTGTCGAACTTATCAATGGAATTACCGTTTATGTCTTCAAGTCCTTCGATGAACTCATATTTCATATCGGAATCGCCGTATTCGCTTCTTGCATAAAGACGGATACTCTTCTGGGCATAGCCTCTCGACCAGTTTCCTGAAATTCTTGCTCCGACATCACCCGTATACGCAAGTTTTCCTTTTTCAAAAACCTGAATATTTACGGGGATTTCGTTTTCACTTCCGCTTTGGTTGTAATTTGTCGGGTTTGAAGCGTCGTTATTGTCCTTGAGAACAAACTGTCCGCTTGCCACAAGATTATGGAAATTCTTTCCGACAACATATATTCCCGTATTTTCATCAAAAAGATTACTGCTGTCTGTAGAAAGCGATACGACCTTGAAATCTGAATAGTACGGTTTATTCTTTCCGACAAAATATGTATTTGTGACTACATCGCCGAAAGTTCCGTCGGCTTTTCTGCACACGGCTCTTATGACAATGCCCTTATCCACAGGATTCTTCGGAGCTGAATAATCTCCCAGCGTTATATCAGTGATTGCACTATATATATTTTTGTCATTAGTATTATTGTAAATTCTTATTGTACCGTCGTATGTTTTTACTGAATCCGAAGTTCTCGGGTCGCTGCCATCAGTTGTGTAAAGTATTACACTTTCGCTTGTGCTGATGAGTTCAAGATTGAACTCCGAATCGTAGAAACCTCCCTCAGCTGAAAACAACGGTTTTTCCGACTGCTCAACAATTGATGCTGTGTCGTTTGTTTTGCACGGAGTATATGTAAGATATGTGAAATTATCCGAACCGTTTTTATAGCGTCCGTATGTAACATCCTCGTCAAGTTCGGGTACTGTAACCGAGTCAATTTCAGCGTATTCGGGATGAGTCAGATATATCGTCTCTCCGGTGGAACTGAGCTTGAATGCGGCATGATATTCACTCTCAGACGCATTCACCGCGTCATCACAATATACAAGCATATAGCTGTCTGCTGCAATTTTCGTTCCCTCAGGAAATGTGAATTTGAATTTGTTTTTTGCACCGTCCGACAGTCCGATTCCGCTTATATCCATCACTTTGTCTGACGAATTGTAGATTTCAATCCAATCGGGAGACTCCCCTGCCGCATCTTTGACGGATTCCTTTGCTGAGGTACACACCTCATTTATCAGGAGTCCTGAATAATTCTCGATACCTATGTTGTCTGACAACATTTTTCTCAGAATAACAAGGTCGTAAATATCCAGACTGCCGTCACTGTTCATATCTGAATTACGCCAGCTGTCAGCGGAAATACCATTTCCTGTCATCAGGTAGTTACGAAGCGGAACAAGATCATCCATTGAAACTTTACCGTCCGCATTCACGTCTCCCACTGATACCGAACTTGCTGAGATTGGTGCTGCGTAGTCAGCCGACACCTGTGAAATACACGGGGAAATCTGCTGTGATACAACCGCAAGTGCTATTACGGCTGCTGAAATTCTTTTTTTCATAATCTATGACCCTCTCTTTCATAGAAATATATGTTCATTATACCATATATATTTGTAATAATCAATAGATTCTGTTTTTTCAAGTTTTAATTATTTGTTAATTACGATATGAATAATACAATAATAATTGCATTAATCTCTAAAAAATGATAGAATATTAATATGAAGAAATTTTCGCTGAAAAGTCTCAAGTGTGAAATATTTCAGGAACGAAATCGTACTTTATTATCAGAGGACCTCAATGCCTCATGAAAGGAGGCTTATCCTATGGATGATGCATCTATCGTTGAATTATTTCAGAAAAGAGATGAGACTGCAATTGCTGAACTGAAGCGGAAATATGAGAAACTATGTTTTTATGTTGCGGAAAACTTTCTTTCTCAGCATGAAGATATTGAAGAATGTATTAACTCTGTTTATTACAGTATCTGGAATAATATCCCTCCCGATAATCCTGATAATCTGAAAATTTACCTTTGCCGTATTGTCAGGAATACTGCTATAAAACGACTTCAATACAATACTGCATTGAAAAGAAATCCTAAGTTCACTGTTTCTATTGATGAAATTGCCGACTGTATCCCATCGTATACCGAAAATTATCCTTCAGCAGACCAGCTTGCCGATGCTATAAGCCGTTTTCTGAAAAATCATAATGAAAAACAACGTAAAGTTTTTATCAGACGTTATTGGTACGGCGATTCATTGTCGGCTATCGCCCAATATTACGCTATGAACGAAAAAACGGTTGCTACTTATCTCTTTCGGACAAGAAAAAAACTCAAGACTTTTTTAAAGAAAGAAGGGTACCGCTATGAATGAACTTGAATTTCTCGATGCTGTCGGTAAAATTGATGATGAACTGCTGAATGAAGCAGATGTTGACATTGAATATGTTCCTGTGAAAAATAATTCGGCTGCAAAAATACGTCTTTTTACGCTCTGCACTGCTGCCTCAGGAATCGCTGCGATTGCTGTTCTGGCACTCTCCAAAACTTTTATACCGACTGAACTTACAGGTAGTCCTTTGTTTAAAGAACAGGGAGTTTCCGGTTTTATTACCTCTGATGACAGATCTTCCGCAGACAATACATCCGTGTCGTACCAAACAACTGAAAACATCTGTTATACAACGTCAGCTGTCTCTTCAACAAGGTCGGATGATACTGAAAATACTGAGTCTCAGACAAATATCACTACATCCTCTTTTAATGAAACTGAAACACGCCTTCCTGAAATCACTACCGGTAACAATGATTTCGACAGTCTGACTCCGGACCATGATTTCTCCGGAATTCCTCTGTCTGAATGGCTTGATAATGATAGTGTCGTCTGGGGTGAATCAGACCTGAAATCTTTTATATCATCACGCAGTATTCCTATAGGGACTTCATTGGTTTCTGATGAACTGATTTCCCTGATGCAGAATTACCCTGATGATGCAGTATTCGCCGTTCTTGTCGATTTTTCTTCCTGTGTTGATGAAGACAAAATGAATGACTGGATTTATAACGGTGAAACTATTTCAGAGCTTAAACAACGTATTTCAGAGGCAACGGAGTATTCGGATAAAAGCACAACATATGTCGACAGCGACGGCACAGAGCATACTGTTTATTTTTTAACTCCGGAAAGTGAAGCTGAAGTTAAAAAAATACAACTCAGAATAAATCAGATAAAATCTGCATATTACAGCTTCCGAATCAATGGTTTCAAAGACACCTTTCATGAAAACGGTCTTGAAGCTTATGAAGCTTCCGAAACGGGATATTTTCAGTATGAAGCCTGTTTTTACTGTTTTGCAGGAAAGGATTCTCTCCTGAATTTTATATGCAGTAATACTGAAGCATTCGTTTTTTTCCCCGCAAATCACTTTAAATAAAAGAACATGGAAATAAAATTTATGAGAATTAATGTTAAAATACTGTTTTTTATGGTCTGCACGCTGATTATTATTTGCATTTCAGGCTGCGGAAACAATACCCACAATATAGTCAAAACCGTTGAACCTGCTATAATTACCGAAGCTTCCGACTTCAATACCGCTTCCACATCGGCTGAGACTTCTTCGATGACCGTGTCTACAACTGCTTCGTCAGCTACATCACATTCATCTTCAACGTCAACGAAACAGCTGACCTCGTCCTCAACGTCCTCCACCTCGACCGTTTCTTCAACTGAGACTGCATTGAGTTCAACTACCGTTGCTACTGTTACGTCGGTTTTTACTGAGACTTGTGTTTCTGCAACTGTTACGATTCCAAATGCAGAATATATTTCAGCTCCGTATGCAGGGGTGTATTCGGCTGATTCGCTTAGCTGTCTCTATGAGAAAAACACTTTCTCAAACATCTATCCCGCAAGTATGACAAAACTTCTGACAGCTTGTACTGCTCTGTACTATGCATCTCCCGATAGAATTTATACTGTCGGTTCAGAAGTGAATCTTGTCGGATATGGTTCAAGTCTTGCTTACATCAGCTACGGAAACAGACTGACTCTTCGTGATTTGCTCGCAGGTATGCTGCTTTGTTCCGGTAATGACGCTGCATATACAATTGCTGTCAATGTTGCAAGAGACGTTTCGGGAAACCCGTATATGGATGACTATGAAGCTGTCAGCTGCTTTGTTCAGCTGATGAACAGTTACGCATATCGTATCGGTGCTGTCAACAGCAATTTCACTAATCCTGATGGATGGGACGATTATTCCCAGTTTACGACAGTACATGATATGGCTTTGATTTCTGCTCATGCTATGCAGTATTATGAAATCCGCAACATTGTATCATGTTCAAGCAAATACGTCACTTTTGCTTCTGGTGAAAATGCAATGTGGTATAACAGCAATGCTTTGCTGCATCCTGAAAGTCCATATTATCTTCCACAGGCAATCGGTCTTAAAACGGGAACTACTCCACTTGCGGGAAATTGTCTTGTTGCAGTCATAAATTCATATGGCAAGGAATACATTGTTATCGTTGCAGGCTGTGAAACCGACAGCGGAAGATATGAAGCTGTGCATCAGCTGATAAATTCGCTTTACAGCTGACCTATATATTCAATAAAACCCCTGTATTCACTTTCCGGGCGAATACAGGGGTTTTATATTCAGTATGGAAGCTCTCCGTTATCGTTTATAGTCTGAACAGTCTGAGAGACGATATTTATGTTCAGGGTATAACCGCTTGAAGGAGCTTTTTTGATTGGTTTGCAGTCGGTAAGCAACGGCGTTGTGGATTCGTTTTTTCCGAGAATGGATTTGTAATAATAGAATCCATCACTTCTCAGTTCCCAATCATCACCATATGTAATGGTATAATCTGTACCCTCGGACGGAGTCACAGCAAGAGTATTGCCATCAGCGTCCTGCCACGAAGCTATAACCATTGCACGAACAGATACGTCAAATTCATTTGTATTCGTAACTGTAACATCATCCTTTTCAAGGATATATCCTGCGTTATCGGGATCGTTGGTCAGCGTTTCGTTTATCGAGGGGATACTGTCTTCCATTGCTGTAAAGGAATTCTTTACAGTTGATGACTCCATTTTCAGTGCCGCAAAACTATTTTTTGTGCCGTAAATAATTATAACAAGAAATGCAGACACAAGCAGAATCACCAGATATTGTTTTTTTCTTGTAGCGGACATACTGTGCCTGCACCTCCTTTCAGTTATACTCTGAGAATCTGTTATTGACATTTTTCTCATCGCCAAGCAGATTATTATTATTTCTTGTATTTGTGAATTCAACAGTCTGATTATAATTCTCAGATGTTATTGAAACAGTCTGCGGTTCAGGAGCGTCATACTTCCATGACCAGCTGCTGATTTCGGTTATGGTGTAGTCGCCGAATGGGATACATTGTATTACTGCTGAATCATTTCCGTTAACGGAAACAACCATGTCAATCGTCTTGTTCTGATTGCCGCCTGTAACTTTAAACAGGAAAGATTCATTTGACTGTACATCGCCTTTTTTAGTGATTTTCAGCGTACACGGAACTGCCTTTGCGTAGTAGGTGGCTTCACTTATTATACCATCAACAGCACGTGGAATCAGTCGGTTGTCAGTACCTATCCACTCCTGCGGAACAGGCTTGACGCACTCCTCATCAGTATACCAGCCGTCAAAACGGTATCCTTCCGCAACATGCGGTACAGAACCATTTACTGTACTTGCGTGTGAATTTGCACTGTTAAGCGTCGGAGTGACGTAACATCCTTCAATGTTTGTACCGACAATGCCGTTTACAACTATACGGTAATTAATTTCAACCGGTTCTGAAACATAATAAAAAGTAATCACATTGTTTTGGTCTGTAATTATCTTGCTTTGCGAAAGACGTGAAGGATCATTTTTACTTCCGTCAACATAATAACCGATATTGAGTGCTTCTTGCTGTTTAGCCTGACCGTAGAATCGTTCACCGTATTTTGCACTTCCATGTTCTATGGAATCAGCTTCCGTACCGAACAGAAGGTCGTTTGTACCGAGGATTCTGTGTTCAATTGTATAATCGTGAACTGTAAGCGTGTAATAGAAACGTATAACGAGAATCTCACTTGTTCCGGTCTGTGTGGTTGAGTCAGTCAGTGTACCTGATGCGGTGTAGACTCCATCGACAATACTGTAAGATTTTATCTGCCTTTCGCCTTCAATATTGTCTTCCAATTCTTTACCCTGTGTGTTTACCCAAGCTGCATCGGGATTGAATTCGTGTCCGGCATAATCATAAGCATGTCGGGTGATGGTATCACCTACGTTTCCGGTGGAAAATTCATGGACCTGAATAGTCCATGTACCGTCAAGGTTTTCTGTGAGATGTTCAACAAGGTACATGGGTGATGGGTTTTCAGTGTAGTAAAAATTGATTACATTCAGATCAGGATAAGCTGTCAGGATAATACGCTTCTGATATTCGTCGGGAACATACAGATTGATCATCTTGAATCTTTGTGTAGTAACTGCTTCTGATGTTAAAATACTTTCACTTTCCACAATAAGATCTTCGCTTCCGGATTCAACTGATTTAAACCTGTTATTGCCTGTTGCAGTATTGATGTAATTTACAGTATACTGTACCTCATCCAGATGGACATAATAAAAAGTAAAGTCGATTGTATATGTGTAATCGCCTGTTCCGTTGTAGGGTGAACCGTCCATGTTGACCTTTGTGACAGTTACAGAAGGATCTGTTTCATGAGTATCTTCAGAGAACATGATGGCATGGCTTGCAAGTTCGGGAAAATAATCTGTATTGTATTCATCCCAGAGTTCTGGCAGTGCCTTTGCTGAGAACGTCTTGGTTCTTCCGTCCTGAAGCTGACCCGTTGTATCATCTGCAATCCGGATAGCATTCTCCATATCAAGGACGTATTTTCCGTTGCTGAGCAGATAAGTACCATCGGCATCTTTAAGTGCATTTGCACCGATGTAATGAATGGTATAACGAATCATTTTGTCGGCTACCCATTCTGCATAGATTTTAAGATCCTTGTTTACGGGCATATTATTCGGGAGAAACGCAGTTTTTTCATTAGTTTCTTCATTGATATAGAACCATCCGACAAAACTGTATCCTTCACGGATTATGGTTGATGCATAGCTTACGGGTTCGCCATGTGAAACATAGACGTTATTTCTGCCGTTTTCACCGTCAGGAATAGGCTTGTCAAGCTTCATATCGTTATAAGTCTCATAGAAAGTAACCTTATGCGTGTTTTTTTCCCAGTAGGCATAAACCGAGAGATCAGCGTCATCCATGCGGAATTCGTCCCATTTTACTTCTACATAGTTGCTTGGAGAAAGAGACCACCCCTTGAAATTATATGCCCCTTGTTCATATCTTGAAGGATAATAATCCCTCTCCATTATTTCAGCAGTCAGAGTATTAAAGCTTTCAATTTTCTGACCGTACACGAGATTGTTTGTTCGGATAATTGTATCAATATTGTGGAAACTGAGTGTATGTGGGTTTCTTGTGTAATAGAATGTAGAATTCTGAGTTGCTTCTGTTACAGAGCCCGGCTTTTCATCGCTAATCTGGGCTTCTTTCAGCTGTACTCCATAATGTTCATAGGGAGTGATCTGTGTCGAATTGTTATATGCCATTACATAAGTAATCAGAGGCTGTTTTACATATTCAACTCCATTATGCAACACTGTATTTGTTTCCTCATCTGGAATAGCAGAGTAGTATATATGGAAATACTGGTCATTAAGTGACTCATTTGCCCACCAAGCAACAAACTTTGTGCCATTTGGGTCCGAAGGATCATTCATTATTTCGGCAGATAGTTTTGTATATACTTTGAGTGTAGCGTTATCATTATTCATTGTACGATATTTGCATCCGTCAACAGGTGCCCATTCAGGAGTAGCATATGTGCCGCTTGTCGGAACAACACCTGAAGGCCATAAATCAGTTATTATCTGATTGTACTTAATATTATTAAGCATCAGGTAATAGTATTGGATACCATTTATAACATCATAGCCATATGTATAACGATCATCGTTGACCTGAGGAAGTTCCGAAACATTATATCCCCATGTCATATTCTGGGGCTGGGTATTGGTTGTAGCAGAAGCAAGCTGTCGCTTTTCAAAAGTATACTGGTTTGGAGTATCCAATCGATAAGATATCGCCAGATTGTTACCGTCATCGTTATACACACTGTATCCGCCTGCATGAGTTGCATTTCTGCCGCCATGCTGATTCAGATATTGTCCGTCCTGACCAATTCGCCAGCTGTTCTTATCACTGACCCATGTAACTTCAACTGTTTTCTGTGTTGCAGTGAAATTTGCAGAACCGCTTCCTATTTCAAGATAGTATCCTCTGTCATCAGTGACATAGTATAAATTACCGCTGACATGCTGGAATTTAAAGACAGTTACATCACTATCATTAGGATGATGGATTAAATTAAGCTTGTTATCGCTGTTCTGAGAGTTGGAAAGAACACAGTTTGATCTGTTGTTGGAAACTTCATACCAGACAAAATAATTACCGTCAGGCAGAAGTCCGCTGCTGTCAGGGGTCATTTTATGATAATACTCTAAGATCTCTTCAATATAGAAGCGTGCATAATAAAACTTGAGATTATAAGTGTTACGCTTGTAATAAACATTAAGAACTGTTGAATTATCACCCATAACAGTTTTAGTCATATCACTTTTTTCTTCATTCAGAGTGAAAAATTCGTATTCATATCTTGCAGGAATTGCACTGTATTTTCCGTTTTGAGCTACCGCTTCCTGAACTTTTTTGCTTGAAAATGGAAGCTGTGATATATCAAATGCAGAAGCATTCGGGTCAAAAGTAATGACATCACCTGAATTTGCATTCTGAGTTACCGTACCCCAATAGCTGTAACCGTCGTCGTTGGCATTCTCTTTCCAGTAAACAACATTGTAAGTTGCTTCAGCCTTAATCCATTTTGCCTTGAAGGTTATATCAAAGTCAGGAATTGCAACTGTATTTCCTTGTTCAAGATTATAGGCGATACCTTCAGCTATTGTAAGCTGATCATAGTTCAGTGGACTATCGGAAGTGACAATCTCCCATCCGCCGAAAATGTATCCCGCCTTACTCGGAGTTGATAGCTTGAAATCTGTATCATAACGGGCGTAAACAGGTTCTACTCCATAACCGCCGTCAAGCAGGAAGTTCATGAGATGATATTCTCTGTCATAAAATATTTCGATTATTGTTGAACCATCCGCAGCAACGGCAGCAGTATCGTATTCGAGCATTGTGAAGCCCTTAAATTCAGGTTTTATAGAAATTAATGTTCCTACAGGAGCTGTCATTGATTCCGAAGAGCCGGATGAGTAAAAATCATCATATCTGTTCTGGAAATACGTGCTGATGAGATAATTGGCAGGCTGTGGCAGATAGACTACATAAATAATATAGTCTTCACTGATATCTGTAATATTCAGCATCACTGATTCACCGCTTGTCAGCGTTGATTCATCTGCATCAACAAACCAGCGTCCGTCTGATTCACTCCAGTCAGACGCTGTCGCAAGGTAAGCCTTGTATCCTGTACGGACGGGACTTGATACTTCCGCATCAAAATCAGTACGTGCAGCTATCGTTGCAATATAGTCATTGGCTACTGAACCTACCATTTCAGGTGATTCATAGTTGTAAAGATATTTTATTGTTATAGTGTGAGTGATGAATTCGTTTTCGTTGGATAACTGAGTATCATTAGCAGCATGCATCGTCGGAGCGTTATATTCCGTATGTATGTACGATTCCGCCGGAATCTCTGTGACCCTTATTTTAATACTATTGCTGAAATATGACCTGTTATTTGTGGTGGTTTTACAGCGGATTTCAGATTTGTTATTGACGTCCGTAAATTTACCTATAAGGTTATAGCTTATTTCACATGAGGATGATGTCTTGTCATAGATATCGACCCATTGCGATGAATCAGGTATAAAAATCTGCCACTGATAGGCGTCGGCGTTGTTTTCGCTTGTATAAAGAGTTGTTTTACGGTCGATCGGGAGGTCGATTTCTGATACTGATTTTCCGTTATGAATGATGTGGATTGCCGCAGATTCGGAGCGTACATAATCCAAAGGAAGCACACAGAATAACATGACAATTACTATGACAATAGAAAAAAACTTCTTGCTAAGATTATATGTTTTCATCTGTATTCCTCCTTTTTAGTATTAATCAGCTGCCCGATTCTCTTGAAAACGTTTCTTCGGGAGAGTCGTTGTTGAGTTTCTGATAAAGATATGCAGTAAAATCAAGGTTGAAAGCTTCACCGTTGTACTGTGGTGATACATTAAGAACATCACCGCTTATAATTTTAATCGATGTACTGAAATCCTCTCCCGTATAAACATAGACATTTTCGATGTTATTGAGCTTTTCCCAGTGATTGCACAGCGTATATGTAACAGATTCCGGAAAATTCACTTCATCGACTCTTACAAAGAGATATGATGGTATTCCTGTTTTTCCCGTCACTGTTACTGCGGGGTCTTTTGGAATATTAACTCCCGGCATTACCTTATAGCTGTTTTCAAGTACCTTTTCTGAAGTATCAAGAGAATATCTTCCGCTTTCGGTAATAGTCGCCTTACTTTCGTTAAGAATTATACTCTCTGCAAGTTCTGACGAGAATTCTACAGAGCCCTTGAGTTTGACTTTACGGACATATTTCGCATTCAGTCCGGCAGTAATCATCGCAACAGCGGTAATTGCAGCAATTCCGACAACAAGGAGAACACGTCTTTTTATTAACTTTTTTCGCATATGTTCCTCCTTAATCTACCTGAGTGAAAGAAATATCCGCATCAAAATGTGCCGATAGCGACGAAGTCTGTCCGTTATGTGAGGACATTATTCTGTTATAGCAATCCTGATCTATAGTTATTCTGAGTATTTCCGTAATTCCGGTTGTATCACCGGCTGAAAGAACTGCGATATTTCCGAATCTGATGCTGGTTCCGTCGGAATTCTCCTTAACAGAGTCCCCGAATGTGAACACAGCTCCGTTAAGCATATCGTCGGGAAAGGAAATCTCGAGTTCACACTCAACATCAACTTCCGACGGGTTTGATAACTTTATCTGATATTCAAACGAATACGTACCAACGCTTGTGTCTGTGTCAAACACCCATGTATCATTAACAAATGAAGCAAGCGGAGAGAATTCAGCTACAACAGCAGAATTATTATTTGTTTCCTTATACGTGTATCTTGCATAGAGTCCCGATACAAAGTAAACGGAAAAAAGAGTAAGACATAACAGGACGGCAGCAAGCTGAAGCGGCATATTCGATTTTGAACGAGATTCCGTACGCATTGCTCATCACCTGCTTTTTCTTTATTCTGATTCTGATGACTGTTCATCTCTGAGTCGTCTGATTTCTTCTTTTATGGCGTCAATATCCTGATAATCACGTTTCTTCTGCTTGTGGAACGACAACTCCGTCAAAAGAAACGCCGCAGTTATAAGTACAATCATTCCGACGGTCGATTTAAGAAAATTGACTATGACTCCTATAAACGGAATAACCATTACCACAGTCCCCTTGATATTCTTTTTATCAACAGGGTCGTCTGCGATATTATTAGCGTCACCCTTTGTAGTTACCATTTCACCTGTTATATCTGTGATTCTGTGGACAATCAGCTCAGAACCACTCTGATAAACTACTATATCACCTATGTCATAATCTTCTTCCTTGTGTACAATTATGACGTCGTTCACACTTAATTCAGGTTCCATGCTTCCCGAAAGCACTACAGCTGAACCATATCCGAAAGGCATCGGCATGGCGTTTCCTACGAGAGTTTCTGCATTCCATGAATATATTTTAAGACCTGTCACGATAGCTGCAAACGCTATCAGTGCTACACGAAGGATGGTTTTGAGTTTTTTCATGTTTCTTCCTCCGTATTTGTACGCTTATCGGAAATAAAGAAGGATACGAAAATTATAAGGAGTGCTGAAACAATAATCACAGAGTATAGTCTGATATTGAAGCTGTCGCCTGTCTGAGGCGGTAAAATTCCTGAATCACCAGCCTCAGGTTTTTCACTGTAAGAAGCTGTTGTATTGATACGTATACTGAGTGAGATTTCATTGTCGGCAGCAAGATTTCCCAGCATTGTATCAAATTCGTCGTTATTCTGTTCAAAAGGCCACTCCCATTCAAGGGTATAGACCGCATATCTTCCTGTACCGAGTAATCCGTCCTTGTCAACATTGTTGAGGTCCATAACGGGAACACTTGCATCACTGCTTCCTGAAAGATAGTTATTTTCATGGTCCGACACACGTACTCTTACAGGGATATTGAGTTCAGTGCCGGTTATCCACGACTCCATATTAAGATTGTATTCCAGCGGAACATCTCCAGTATTTGCAAGTGTAAAGATATATTTATTGGAGGTTCCGGGTGCTATAAGCTTATCGTCACTGCCATTACTGTCTTTTACGGTAATTCGGTTTTCGTCATTTTCATATGAAATGCGGAATATTTCGACGTCGGTTTCTGCCTGCCAGACAGTTTTTTCATCGTAAGCCGAAAACGACGGATTTGAAAGTCTGACAATTCCTGTGTTTTCTGCGACGGGTACAGACAGAGTGTCCTGAGAATTCTGTAAAACAGTTACAACCGTATTGCCTTTTGATTCTGTAAGAGGAATTATATTAGTGAATTCTTTTTCCGAATACTTGCTTATATGACTGAAAAGAACAGCCAATGATGCTGTTTCACACAGCAGAAGCAGTACTACAATAACACCAAGTATTCTGCTTTTACCTTTTACAGCCATTGCTGTTCCCCCCTTTTCGTTTTCCTCAGTATTTGAGGCAGTCCGAGACAAGTCGGACTGTCGCAAATACCGAAGATGCAGGCACCGCCACAAGTACCTGCTTTCTTCGGTTAAGTTTTAAATATCAGTCAACCTGAGTTACAGTTACAATCAGTTCAATATTTGCATTCAGGTTATAGTTTGAAGCGTCTACACCAGCAACTTCTCCGACAGCAAGCTCACCGAGAAGTGTATCTGCCTCATCGTATCCCTGTTCAAATGCCCAATCCCATGTAAGTGTGAAGTTGCCTAATGAATCTGTAAGATCTTCACCAGCGTGGTACGTAGCATTGGCATTTAATTCATCTGTAATTTCATCAAGAGTCCCTTTTACAACAATAGATCCATTTTGCTTAGTAAGTGTGTATTCGATGGGGTAGTAATCATCAACTAATGTGAAATCGTCGGTATCCAGAGTTTTAGTTATATCGGGATATGTACCTTCTTTGAGGAATATATCGGCAGATGTATCTGCAACCTCAATCTTAACATTGACATCAACCTCAGGAGTACCTGTAATGGAGAATGACAAGCCTGTGTCATTCTTTGTACCAGGAGCAACAAGATTATCACTGTTTTCCGACTTTACGGTAATACCTGCATCTGCGTCGGTAGGTGTGTTATCAGTAGCAGCGAGATAATTCTTGCCGAACAATGAACCTTCAGCCTTAACTTCAACGCCGAACTTTGCTACTCTTGCAGTATCTTTAGCTGTGCCTAAAGTAACATACTTAGCGTAAGTACCGCTTACAATACTTGTTGTGAGCATAGTTGCAATCATAAGACCGCCTGCTGCACGCATAGACTTATTTTTTTTCATGAAATTAACCCCTTTCGTATGAGATTCTGTTTATTCCTCCCTCGGTCGGACCACCTGTGGGAGATATTATATAATCCGTCTCCGACGTGGCAATCGGGGAAGAATAACATAACATGGTTTAAAGTGAAATCATTTTTCGTCTGATTCAGACGATGCAGATTTTTCTGCTTCAGCCTTCTGAGCTTTAAGTGCTTCGAGTTCTGCGAGAAGTGCTGCTGTATCTTTCTGATTTTCCTTTTCGTAGCGTCTGCGTCTTATAACATCATATCCTACAAAGAGAATAAGCGGTAAGACAACACATACCACAAGACCTGCGGTGCTCTGCATGAACATTGCGATATTTCCTGCACCCGGGATTCTCGATTTGTAGATTCCAACAAGCTTGTCTGCATTTACGGGAGTTTTATCCTCAGTATTATTTGCATCACCTTTGGTACGGAAGGAAAGTGTGCCGTTTTCTTCAATTACTTCCGTAACACGGTGAGTGAGTACGCTGTTGCTTGTACTTTCGGGGTCGAAGAATGAAATAACATCACCAACTTCAACATCTTTTCCGTCGATTTGCTTTACAATGATAAGATCTCCGTCCTTGATTTCAGGTTCCATAGAACCTGTCAGAACAATCAATGGACAATATCCGCCAATCTTCGGAACGTCATCACTGTTTGTACGGCTTTTGATAATAAGTGTTATATTAATAATAAGTATCGGAATTAATATGATACAGATTATTATGCCAATTACCGACAAAACCTTGTGTGATGCTGAAGTTTCTGTTTTATTTGAGTTTTTGTTATTCATTTGTGTAATCACCTTCAAGTCATATTTTTAATATACTTACAGCAATATTTATACTGATATATACTAAATAAAAATATAAATTTATCTTTAAACTTATTTTATCATATCTTGATATATATGTCAATAGATTTCCTAAAGCAGCGACGGTATTTGTGCGTTTTAACACAAAAGTACTATTCTTTATGTGCATATTACCAATAATTAAAACAAGATACCTTTCATTGTGTTCAGACTGGACTATACTGCATAATATGAATATGATAAGTTTGTTGATTTTTGCTTTTAAGCTTTGTAATTACAGCAATTTTTATAAATAATATTGCAAAGATAAGTAAATCAATCGATTATTGCTAAAAAATATTAATATTAAATCATTTATTGCTTTGAGAAATTGTTACTCTATTAACAATAGTTTTGAGTTGTGGTTAATAAAAGTAATACATAACGCAGAAATATTGCAAAAAGAGTGACAAAAAAGTTTATATATTGTATAATTATAAGGTAGTTATTCAGAATGTAAATTCTGAAGCCGCAGTACGCTTTGAGTGTAGTAACATTGCTGCTTATAATTGTACTGCGGATACGTGTAAATTCTGCGTAGATGTGAGGTCATTCTGTGAGTACATTCAGACGAGCATTTCTTTTTAATGGAATTGGAACAAAGCCCGAAAAACTGATTCAGGCAATGACTCCCCTGATGCTTCAAAAGTATCTGGATTATAGGCACGATGAATTCAAAAGACTTCATCTTTCGGAAGAACTCTCCGAAAATTGCCCCATGGACAGACTTGCAGCTGAATGGCTTTCCTCCCTTATTTCCGATCGTGTGGTATATGAATACTACATTGAAAAGGGAATATTTCCTGATATCGGAATGGGACACAGTTCAGGTATTGTCAGTATCAGTGCTTGTTTTGGTGCGATAAGCCACGAATTCGCCCATGAAATCATTATGATGAACCGTTCAACAATGCGTTCACTCAGAGATTCGGGCGAGAATCAGGACATGGGAACAATTATCGGTATGGGTATTGATGAGGTTAACGAGTTGATCGAAGAAAAACACTTTTCTCCTGATGATGTTATGGTGGGAAGTGCAAATTCAAGAATCTGCACCATGATTTCAGGCAAAAGAGACAGTGTTATTCAACTCCTCGATGCTGCACAGGAGGCAGGTGCTATCAAAGTAATACCGTTCAACATCGGTCTTGCATACCATCATCCGATGATTGCAAAACATTCAGACGAATATGTGAGCTTTTGTGAATCGGGAGAGTATAAGGCTCCGGAATATCCGGTTATGTCTATATTCGACGGACGTATTATGACGGATGGAAATGACCTCAGAAAAGAAAACTGCATAAACATCCTTAACCCCATCCGCTGGGACCTTGCTGTTAAAAAGCTTGAAGATCTCGGTGTAACGGAATTCTATGATGTAAGTGCAAACGGTGCGGTTGGGAAGTTCTCACGCATCAACAAAAGAAAAGGCAGAATCTACACATTTGATGAAGTTTAATATTATGGCTTTACGCCAAAAAGGAGGAACTCTCAATGAGAGAAATTACAGAGGAAATCAGACAGGAAATACTTGACATGGTATTCGATTACTATGCTGACGAGTGCGAGGTTGACAGAGACGAAATCACTATGGATTCCAATCCCCAGGAAGACCTCGGAAGCGATTCACTTATGTTTGTAGAGCTTATCGAAATGACAGCTGAAAAGTACGATCTTGATATCAAGCTTCAGTCTATCGGCAAGTATATGCTCAAGACTCCCATGGATACAATGAAGGCTGTAGTTGATATGATCTGCAAGATCTATCAGTATGGCAACGACATTGTTAATCTTTGATGAATACCGTAGCAAGTAATATTTCTACCCTTTATACTGAAGGCAATACGGCGGTTCTCACTCTTGAAAACGGTGCGAAAAATTTACTCACAGAGCCTGAATTTATCGAAAAGGAAGTCCTTCTCGGATTTTTAAAGGAGCATCCTGAAGTAACTGCACTGGTGATCAGGGGAAAGGGTCGCCATTTTTCTCACGGTGCTGATGTTTCGTTGTTTTCCGATGCATCAACAGGAGTTTCCATTTCTGAGAAACTCGAAAAATCACGTGACCTTCTCCGTACTATAGAACGTCTCCCGATTCTCACAATTGCCGCTATTAACGGCGGATGTTTCGGCGGCGGTCTCGAAATTGCTCTCAGCTGTCAGTTCCGTATAGCTTCTCCCAAGGCATTTCTTGGTCTTACCGAGATTATGCACGGTGTTGTTCCGGGAATGGGCGGAATGGAACGTCTCCAGAGACTCCTCGGCAGACAGACGGCTCTCAGAATGTGCATGAACGGTGAAATGCTCACGGCTCAGCAGGCTCTTGAATGTGGTCTTATAACCGATATTTCCAAGGATAAGGACGCCTTCCCTGAAAGTCTGGAATTTGTCCGCAGTCTTGCCGAAGGAAAATCAAAATTACAGATAGAATGCATTCTTCAGACGATGAACAATGCACTCGACGGTGTTCAGGACCCATCCAAAGGACAGTTTGAAAAAGTACTCGCACAGTTAAATAAAGGGTAGAAGATGAAAAGTACTTTTAAACTTACAGTCCGTGGATACGAGCTTGATTCCTTCGGACACGTGAATAATGCTGTTTATTTACAGTATGCCGAAGCGGCAAAATGGGATTATTTCGAAAAATGCGGAGTTCTTGCATATCTTCGTGAAGAAAAACTCTTTCCCGTTATTCTTGAAAATAATATACGGTATATGAACGAACTGAGACTCATGGAGGAGGTTCTTGTGACAACCGAGTGGGAATTCTCACAGAATATCATAAGATTCCGTCATATAATTTCAAGTCTGACTACCGGAAAACGCTCATGTAAGATTAACGGAAAGCTTGTTTACGTTGACGAAAACCGCATGATATGCAGTATTCCCGAACATATAATAAAAATGATGGAGCGTGGGGCGGATGACATTTCAGAAACATGAACTATTTACAGAAATAAACGGCTGTAAGTCGCTCACCGGACTTTACAGCGAAAAAAATCAGCTTAAGGATGTATCTATTCTTCTTATACATGGCGCCGAGATGGAGGACGAATCCGATTCAACGGTAACTTCATGGATTATGGGTTCGGATTTCATTACGGTTTTTGCAGCCGAAGATATTACGGAGTTTTCATATAATTTCCTGTCACAGTTTGACGTGCGTCTTAGCAGTGTGGAATATCCTGCGTCGTGCGTGATCGCTGACGAGAGATACAGACTTCTCTGCGGTGACACAGCATATGAGCTCCTCAAAAACGGAAAAACCGAATGTGCAACTAATTTTGTGACGGTTCTTTCAGGTGAGGAGACTTTCCCCGAACAGGCACAAGCTTATGTCAGACGTGTCTGCGGAGATAAAACACAGGCACAGATCAAGGTGCTTACAAAATGCCTCAGATCAGCAGTACGTGGCGGTACAGAAGCTGTTCTTGCAGCTGAATCAGAAGGCTTTTACGCATTGATGGCACAGAAAACGGAGGATGCGTCAAATGAATGAACAGGGATTTGTTATTACTGAAGAAAACGGTATTCTCACTCTTACTATGCAGGCTGAAGGAAATAACCTTATGAATGCTTCGTTTTTCGAGGGGTATGAGTCTGCGATGGCAGAAATTGAAAAGCGTGCAAATGACAATTCAGTTCGTGGACTGATTATCTGCGGAGGCGGCAGACATTTCAGCGTCGGTGCAGATGTCGAGGCACTCAGTGAACGTTCCTCATCAGAGCTTCCAGAACTTCGTGAGACAGGAAAAATTCCTCAGGGACATTACAGACAGAAGCATTTCTTCACTTTTCTGTACGGACTTCCGTTTCCTGTAGTCAGTGTTGTAACGGGTTTCTGTATTGGTTCAGGAAGCGAGATTGCCGTAAACAGCCATTTCAGAATCGTTGAAAAGAATGCACGTATCGGTCAGCCCGAAAGCACATTCGGCATCCTTCCCGCACTCGGCGGAATTGCACGCAGTATCACTCATTCGGGAATGCAGAACGCTTTTGATATTGTTGTATCGGGTGAACTTTTCTCAAGTGATAAAGCAGAAGAAATTTTCTGGGCTAACGAAGTTGTCGGCAAAAAGGCAGGTATCTCCCGTGCAATCAGACTTATTGATTTCATCTCTGAACTGGACGAGGAATACTCATCCAGCAAGGCAGCCTATTACTACAGACGTTTTCTCGAATCGGAGGTTGTTTAATGAAACTCGGACTTATCGGATACGGAAAAATGGGAAGCGAGATTTTTTCGCTGTTCTTTGATTCTCTCAAAGATACACAGTTCACAATCGTTTCCCTTTATGATATTGAAAAAAGCCGTGAGGCTGTGGAAAAGCTTCTGGCAAAACAGCTCAAAAGAAAACGTCTCACTCAGGAAGAATATGAAGCAAAGTGCAGCTCCTTCATTTTCACCGATGATTATAACGAGCTTAGCGGATGTGATGCCGTAATCGAGTGCGTTTTCGAGGACATGACCGTTAAAAAGGAAATCTTCACAAAGATTGCAGGGATTGTTTCAAAGGATACGCTCCTTCTTACGAACACTTCATCACTCGATATAGCTGAAATTTTCAGAGGTATCCCCTCCCCTGAACGCTGTCTCGGAATGCATTTCTTCTATCCCGTAAAGCTTTCCGGATTTGTTGAACTGAATTATCTCCCTCAGAATTCTGCGGAGGTTCTTGACCGTGCCGAAGCTTTAATCACAACTGCAGGCAAACGTGCACTACGTTTTTCAGGAGATTATCACATCTATCTCAATCAGATTCTTGCACAGTGTATTTCACATTCAATCTGTGTTTCTGAAAAAACAGGAGTGTCTGCGATGAAGTTTGACAATGCTGTCAAGGATGTATTCCCGTTTGCAGGTCCTTTTGCCGTTCTCGATACAGTTGGACTCGGACTTATGGCAAAGAACCCTGACGGTTTCAGAATCCCGAGAAATAAATCTCTCCTTGAATATGGATACAGAATTATGAAATCGTGGCTTGATGACGGATGTTCTGCGGCAAGCGGCTGTTTCCTTGACTATATCAGGGATAAACAGACGGATTCTGACTGCGATACAAGCCGATTCGGAAACGGAATACTTGCAATGGTGCTCAATGCGGCAGTATTTGCGGCTAAGGAGTCGGGATGTGACAAGGATGCTCTGCTTGATGCAGTCGGCGACGTGCTCGGACTTTCGGACAAGCTTTCAGCATATTACCATGCACTTGGATATGAAAATATCATCACTGAGCTTGAAAAGTTTAAGTCCGATACAGGCTTTGAAATTTATGATGCAGCCACTAAGGCTGATTTTGAGGAAATATATGTCTGACCAGTTCGGTCATTCGGAACGGAGTGTATTAATATGAAAAAAGTTGTAGTTACAGGTCTTGGTGCTGTAACAGCTATCGGTGCGACAATCCCCGATTTCTGGGACAATCTTGTGAACGGCAAGTGCGGTATGAAAAAAATCACAAGAATATCCGTTGAAGAACACGACACAACAGTTGCGGCAGAAGTTGATGAGGCATATCAGACAGAAGTGTCGAAATACTGGAAGAAGCGTCAGCTCAGCTCAACAACGGCATCTGCTCAGTTTGGACTTGCTTCGGCAGGAGAAGCCGTAACTGACTGCGGCGTTGATATGACTGCATACGACCCTTCAAAAGTCGGCGTTATCTTCGGCGTTATCGGTACAGTTTACGAGGACGCTGAGCGTGAAAAAAAGAATAATATCACACTTAAGAAAATGCCAAACGGTATTCCTGCACTTATCGCTCTGAAGTACGGCTTTCAGGGACCGAATTTCAGCCTTTCAACTGCATGTTCGTCATCCGCTTACGCAATTGCACTCGGAAAGCAGCTCATTGAAAGCGGAATCTGTGATATGGTAGTTGCAGGCGGTACTTCCGGTGCAATTTCTCATGATACAATCGGAGGATTCAATCAGCTTCTTGCAATGTCTGTAAATCCTGACCCCGAAACAGCATCACGTCCCTTCACAAAGAATCGTGACGGCTTCATTATGGGTGAAGGCGGAGGAACTGTTGTCCTTGAGTCTGAGGAATCTGCAAAGAAGCGTGGTGCAAGAATCTACTGCGAACTTGCAGGTGCATCGGCAACATGTGAGGCGTTCAACCTTACAGCTCCGCAGACCGACGGTATCGGTATGGCAATTTCAATGAACAAGGCTCTTCAGGATGCAGGAATTGCTCCTGCTGAGGTTAACTACGTAAACGCTCACGGTACTTCAACTTCTCTCAACGACCTTTACGAAACCAAGGCTATTCATGAAGTATTCGGTGATCACGCAAAGAAACTTGCTGTATCTTCGATCAAGGCTTCAATAGGACATACTCTGGGTGCGTGTGGTGCTCTGGAGGGAATCGCTTGTGTAAAGGCAATTGAGACAGGAATACTCCCTCCCACAATCCACTATGATGAGCCCGATGAGGAACTTGATCTTGATTATGTTCCCAACGTTGCAAGAAAAGCTGATGTCAATGTTGCAATTTCAAATTCCTTTGGTTTCGGCGGACATAATTCAACGCTTGTATTCCGTAAGTACAACGGTTAAGGAGTACGTATATGCCGATTTGTCAGCTTAAGACTAATTACAGATTTGAAGCAGAAAAACGTACTGCTTTCATGAATGAGATAGCCTCGGCAATGGCTGAGCTTATGGAAAAGCCGCTTCCTGCCGTCATGGTTATGCTCGACGACTCTCATATGCTAATGAATCAGAGTGAAGACACAGTTTTTTTCGGTGAATTCCGTTATCTCCGTGACTTTGCCGATGCTGAGGAAAAGCGTCAATGGCTTGAAGTCTTTGCGGACAGAATGCTCGGAATCATTCAGCATTACACCGGAGTGAATCCCTACAGGATTTATATGCAGTTTACGGAAATGACTCGGGAATCTGCGTGGAAATACACTCCTCCCGATACTACAAATTAAAAGAAAGAGATGACTTTGTATTTATGAAATGGTCAATCAGAGATTTACTTAACCCCGTTACAACACGTTCTTTATTATTCGGTACAAAC
The DNA here is from genome assembly GCA_015066935.1 of Ruminococcus sp. GTDB lineage: Bacteria > Bacillota > Clostridia > Oscillospirales > Ruminococcaceae > Ruminococcus. Next base: position 336,577 of record SVNK01000002.1, read on the forward strand.
CCCTTCGATCTTGAGTTCATACTTAAAAAAGTTGACGCTGTCAAGGTTAAAAGCGGAAAGCATATTCAATCAGTATGGCTCGGTGAATGGGCACAGAAGATTGAACGTTATACCACCCTTGCTGAACAGGCAGAAAAGAAAAATAATATCATTTCCGCAAGAGCTTATTACAGACTTGCAGTGCAGTGTCATTATGCCTGCTTTATGATCAATACTGACGATATAGACAAGAAAGTGGAAATCTATACGGGACTTCTCGAAAGCTACCGCAAATATATTTCAGCTTGTCCGAACAGAATCGACTATATCGAAATTGATACCGAATACGGAAAAATGCCTGCTTATCTCCACTATCCCGACGACGGCAGCAAGGGTAAATATCCGCTTGTTGTAACATATTCGGGTCTCGGCAGCTGTAAGGAAGAGCTTGAAATGCTTGCCGAACCTCTGAATGAACGTGGAGCAGCCGTTCTTTGCGTGGATATGCCGGGTGCAGGAGCTTCCAATATATGGAACGGACTCAAGTGCTGCGGTCCGCATATCGAAGCTGCATTTGATGGAATCTCACGCTGGATCGACAGCCGTGAGGATATCGACAGCGATAATGTTGCTGATTTCGGACTTTGTATGGGCGGCGGATACGCATTCAGAGCAGCTGTAAAGCGTCCTAAAACAAAGTGCTGCGTTACTCTTTTCCCTCTCCTTATCGGAGTTGCGGATATGGACTCCATTCCGATCTGGATGAAGAGAGGCAAGTGGGCTTCTTCACAGTACGGTGAAGATTTCCTCAACAGTATGAATGTTCTTCTTGAAGGAAATCTTGAATCTGATTATCTTCTCGTTTACAGTCCTGATGATAACTGGATGGATACCGACGCTTCAATGCGTCTGTACGACAGAGCAACAGGCTCACGTGAGAAAATTTTCATTGACGAAAAGCCGGCATACGTTTCTGAGGAAACAATCATGCACGCAATGCCCGTAGGAGAGCAGTTCCACTGGGTAAAACATATTGCTGCTGATTTTATCGCAGAGAGAATTCTTAAATGAGGTAACGGCGTGAAAAAGACTTTTTTTGATTATTACCGTCAGTATGCTGAAAAGAATCCAGACAAGGTTCTGCTCCGCATCGACGACAATTCACTTACATACGGCGATTTTATGCACAAAACAGCTGTTATCGCTTCAGGTATGCAGAAGCTTGGTATCAGACCTGATGACAAGGTCGGTATCGTAATGCCTAACAGTATCGACTGGTATCTTGTGTTCTGGTCAGCAGTCCGTATAGGTGCTCAGCCTGCACCTATCGACCCTCAGAGCGGTACAATGGAGCTTCTTCAGCTTCTACCGTCAACACGTGTCAAGGTTTGCTTTGCTTCCGAGAAGTATCGCAGTAATAATATCATCGGTGCGATGCAGCAGGTTGTTCCGTCTCAGGTAAAACTTGACAAGGTTGTATGCTTTACTGAGAACCCCCAGATGCTTGCGGAGCCTTTTATATCCGCTGAAACTTTTTTTGCCGAGTACTGCGGTACAGAATGTGACGAATTTATTCCCGAAGACGACCATGTAATGTCACTTGCTTGTACATCGGGAAGTACGGGCAATCCTAAGATCCTCTCAGTCCCCTACTACGGTTTCCTTGAAACACAGGACGATATGGGATCACATCTCGGTTTCGGTGAAAACGAGGTTATGATGCTCGGAATGACTCTGTACCATCAGGGCGGTTTCGGAATGGGACTTCAGACAACAATTAAGGGCGGTACTGTAATGTACCAGCCACAGTTCAATCCTCAGACATTCCTTGAAACAGTTCAGAAATATAAGGTAAGCGTGATTCAGCTTACTTCAACACTTGCAAAGGTTCTGCTTTCGACTCCCGATTTTGATAAGTACGACCTTTCAAGCGTGCATACAAGCTATTTTGCAGGAGAGGTTCTCCCTAAGGAAATTGCAGATGTATTCGTCAGCAAGCTCGGCATCCGTGTTATCAACGTAATCGGCTCATCGGAGACTACTACTATGGTGGTATGGGATTCCGCAATTGATGGCGACAAGGACCCAAGTGATTTCAGAAAGCTGCCTTTTACCGACATCCGTGTTCTTGATGAAAACGGAAACGAGGTTCCGGAAGGCGGTACAGGTGAACTCTGCGTCTATACTGCAGGTGTTATCTCCGAGTATTTCGGAAATCCCGAACTTTCCGCTGAAAAGATTCATACCGACGAACAGGGTCGCAGATGGTTCTCAACAGGTGACCTTGTAAGCAGACTTCCTGACGGAATTGTTCGTTTTGCAGGAAGAAGCAAGCGTATCATAAAGCGTGGCGGAAATCTTGTACATGCCGAAGAGGTAGAGGCATGCCTCCTGACATACGAGAAGGTTGCCGCAGCAGCTGTCACTGATGAACCTCATCCCGTAATCGGACAGCAGATCGTTGCTTATATTCAGCCTAAGGGTGACGAAAGAATTACAAGAGGAGAAATCGCTAAGTTCTTTGACGGTAAACTTTCGGCGTATAAGGTTCCTGATAAGATCGTTCTTGTTGAGGAGCTTCCGAAGGATGTCGGCAAGATACAGTTCAAATATCTCAGAAAAAAGGAATACCGTTAAGGTGTAAGAAAGGACAAAAACATGAATAATTTGGATTTCAATCAGTTTAAGCAGATTATTTCCGACTACGTCGGTGTTGACAGCAGTGAAATTAATGAGAATACAGACGTTTTTGAGGACCTCTATCTTGATTCACTCGGACTTTTCGGACTCGGAAGCGAAATCACAGAGACGCTCCGTCTGAATATTCCCCTTTCATCTGTTGCTTCAATCAGCAGAGTGGGAGAAATGTTTGACCTTCTTAATCGTGAAGGTACTCCCATTGAATAAACGGAGGCAAAAATGATACTCTTTTTTCTGCCGCATGCGGGAGGCTCTGCAAAAAGCTACTGTTCGTTCAAAAGATTCCTTCCTGCATCTCTCACTGTGATTCCGATGGAGATTTCGGGCAGAGGTACAAGAAGCTCCGAACCTCTTTTTTCTGATGTTTCAGATTGCTGCAAAGACCTCATCGAGCGTCACGGAGATGCCATGACTTCTGATGAATATGTGATTTTCGGTCACAGTATGGGAACTCTGCTCGCATGTGAGCTTGTTCGTCAGGCACGTGAAAAAGGTATTCCCGAACCGAAGCATGTTTTTCTTTCGGGAAGATGCAGTGCGGATGAAGAAGCAATGATTTTCAGGTCGGGAAATGATACTTCAGACGAGGAGATTACAAAGTTTTTCTTTTCCAAGTCACTTCTTCCAAAGCCAACGGCAGGTGCTGAGGAGCTTATGGCGATGCTCAGTCGTATTCTCTGCGCCGATGTTCGTATGGCTGACCGTTGCCGTTTCACTCCTGATGACTTCCGTTTCCGCTGTAACGTTACTGTGCTTTATGGCAGTGACGACAAAATGCTCAATGGATTTGATATGAACGGATGGCAGAGAATGACCGACGGAAAATGTACGGTTCATAGTTTCTTAGGCGGTCATTTTTACTATCAGGAGCATAAGGAAGCTGTATGCACAATTATATCAGAAACTCTCGGTATAACAGCATAAAACCTCCCCTGTGAATCGTCTTTCAGACTCTCCGACGAACCAAATAAGCAAATAAAGCCATGCAGACAATATAACTGCATGGCTTTTAGCTTTATTATTTCTGATATTCTGCAATATATGGCAGATTACGATAATACTCTCCACAATCGAGCCCGTAACCGATAACAAAAAGATCGGGGATTGTAAACAAAGAAACATCTGCGTTAAAGTCTACCGTACGTCGTGATGGCTTGTCCAAAAGTGTTATTACCTTCAGAGAAATCGGATTCCTTGATTTCAGAATCTCAACCACCTCTTTTAAGGTTCTGCCTGTATCAATGATATCCTCGACTATGATAACATGATATTTTGTAAGATCCTGTGACAGATCCATTGTAATGGTGACCTTGCCGGAAGAAACCGTACTATTATAGTAACTTTTAGCTGCCATAAACCCTATTTCACACGGAATATTTACATGACGGCAGATATCTGCCATGAATACAAATGCACCTTTGAGTATACTTACCAGCAAAACAGGCTTCCCGTCGTAGGATTTATTAATATCCTCAGCGACATTTTTAATCTTCATTTTAATTTCTTCCTCTGTGATAAGTATACGGCTTATCTTGCTTTTATAGTTTTCTGTCAGTGAATTGTTCATAATGATATCTCCTTATTATATCGTATACCGAAAATCCCGAGAAATCTCCTCGGGACTTTTATTGTGCATTTGATTATTTACCGTATCTTACTTTCTGATAATAAGCACTTGCAAGCTGATAATCGTACATGAACTGCTTTGCCTGCTCTTTAGTAATCTCAGTTGACCATGGGTAGCTATCTTCCATTGCACTTTTTCCAAACATCGGTGCCTCAATTTCGTACGCTTCCCATCCTTTAACCAGTTCTTTGACTGCAATAAAGTTTTTTCCTTCTGCCAGCACAACCAAATTATCTTTACTAAGATTTTTCTTAATAGTTTCTTCATTGTACGGAATCGTAGTGCCACCATACCTGAGCTCGTTCATCAGATACTGTTTTTTTTCCGGATTACGCAAACACTCAACTATATCCGCTTCCGGTATGCTTTTTATCCTCCACAATTTTTTTCCATCAGGGTTATCAATGAAACTCCAGATTTCATAATCAACTCTATCCGGAATAAAAGAATGTGTAATCAGAAAATCGTTATATTCACGAAGAATCTTGGTATGTCCCGTTGAAGTAATCGTATTTATGATATCCTGCATCGCATAACTTCTTCCCATATTTTCACCTCATTGCTAATTATTGCATTTGTGGAAATGTGTTGAATAAGCTGAATTCCGTGCAAATGCCCCGAAGCTTCTCACCTGAGTCTATTATAACATTATGATAAGGATTTTTCAAGTGTTTTCAGATTGAATATTGTCAGTGTGCAGAATAAGCGTGCCGTGATTATTATAAACTCAAAGAATAATCCTTCTTGTAGCCGTGTGCTCCGAAAATCTGCCACTTTCCTACTCCGAGACGCTGCATGACTGCAGTACGTTCCTGCGCACATAGAACGGGGTCGGTATCAACAGACGTCATCAGAATCGGTGCATACTGATTATATTCAGCCTGTTCACGAGTCAGTCCCCTGATATTTATATAAATATCACCCGTTATTGCAATGTGATTAGTATAATCAATCAAGACAATCTCACCGGGCAGATGTCCTCCCCTGCCCTCGTAAACCTCGAAATGAAGCTCTTCAAAATCAAAAAAGCCTATCTGAGTGAGCGGACTTCGCAAGTCCTCGACATCATTCCACATCACCGTGATTTTATCGGGATTTACAGGCTTATATGATGTAAGCGTCTTGCAGATATTGATATACGGTTTGTGGAGTGGATTCTCCTCACGGTAACCGTCTTTTCCAAGATACTCTTTTCTGAGACAATCAGCCGTTTTAGCTCCTGCTATGACTTCATCAAATATCGGCAACAATCCACAGTGGTCAACGTCGGCATGAGTTACAAGAATGGTTTTCTTAATCGTATCAAAATCAGGTATAATACTTCTGAAAATATCCAGCATTTCCTCCTTATAGCAGGCATATCCGCTGTCTACAAACAGATACTTTTCATTGCTTTTAATAATCATTGTATTGCTTCCGCAGGGCGGCTCAATCAGCGTGATTTCTGTATTTTCTGATATATTGTGAGTAGTTGTTCTCGGTGAAAAAGCATCTCCTTTTGAAGTGCCGAGCAGTTCCGCAAACTTGCTTATGCTGTCAAAAGTTCTGTACGGAGATAATCCTTGTTCATCAAGAGTCTGCATTGCAAGATTTACATGAACGAGAAGCTCACGGCTTACCTCGTCGGAAAGTCCCATTATCTGCGAAAGTCCTGTAACATAGGCGTTATAGAAAATACTGTTGTCATAAATTTTTTCCGAGCTGTTGTAATCTATTACACGTACCTTGCACAGCTTTTCTGCCTCTTTGATGAATTCGGTTATCTTATCAAAGTCCTCCACAAAAAGTCCCATCTTGAAAAGCTGATAATCAGTACCGTTTTCCTGAGAGCTGAGATACGAGATATTGAAGTTGAAATCATTGATCAGCGTCAGTATATCCGTAACACTTCCCGGAACGTCCTTTAGCCTGAATTCAATCAGTACGATACTTGTTTTATTGGTATTGCTGTGAAGATACCCGATTTTTTCAAGCTCTGTATCCGCCTTTTTAAGCTGTTCCTGTGTACCTTCCGCATCAATGAACAATGTATGGGAGTCAACTGCTTTGTTGTAGCTTACACGGGTTATATTGATTCCCAGAGCTGAAAAGCACTTGCTTGCTTTCAGAAATGCTCCTATGTGATTGGGCATTGATGTAACGTATGTCTTTTTCATAATGAAGCCTCATTATTTTTCTTCTCTGCACTTTACAATCGCTTCAGTGACGTTTGTCAGCACGATTTCTCCGTTCTGATTTTTTACCTCGATTGTTATTTCAGCAAGACCGTTTCTTGCATTTCTTTTCTCAAGATTTGTGATAACTGCCGTTCCGGTTAAAACGTCTTCAGCAAAAACAGGCTTCATCCATTCGATTTTTGTGGACTTTCCTGCAAGAAGCTCCTCACCGAAGAAATCTACTTCCAGATATTTTGCCCATACCGACATAAATGACATAACACCCGGGGCTATAAGTTTGCCGAAAGGAGTGGATTTGGCATATTCTTCGTCGGTATGCAGAGGGATATTATCATATAATCTGGCAAAATCCAGCATTTTTTCCTTGTCAATGACGGCAGGTGCAGGTTCTGCCGTCATTCCTATTTTTAAATCATCAAAATACATGATATCACCTTTATTTCTGTGCGTCCTGAGCTCTGATTTCAGAACGACGGATTTTTCCGCTTCCGACAGTCTTGGGGAGACTGTCTCTGAATTCAACAACTCTGGGATATTTATAAGGAGCAGTATGTTCCTTGACATAAGTCTGGATTTCCTTTTTCAGTTCATCTGTACCCTCGGTTCCGTTTGTGAGAACGATTGTTGCCTTTACAACCTGACCTCTGATTTCATCCGGAACACCTGTAACTGCACATTCAAGAACATATGGAAGCTCCATGATTACACTTTCAATTTCAAAGGGTCCGATACGGTAGCCTGATGATTTGATAAGGTCATCAACACGACCAACGTACCAGAAATAGCCGTCCTCGTCCATTCTTGCAGTATCACCTGTATGATACCAGCCGTCATGCCATGCTTCTCTTGTGCTTTCTTCGTTTTTGTAGTAGCTCATAAAGAGACCGCAGGGCTTTGTATTGTCCACTCTTATGCAGATTTCACCTGTTTCGCCGTCACCTGCTTCAGTGCCGTCAGGATTGAGAATGTGGACATCGTACAGCGGATTCGGTCTGCCCATACTGCCGGGCTTTGGTTCCATTCCGACAAAGTTTGCAACCGAAAGAGTAGTTTCGGTCTGTCCGAAGCCCTCCATGAGGGAGATTCCCGTTGCCTTTCTGAACTGATAGAATACTTCGGGATTGAGTGCTTCGCCGGCAATTGTTGCATATTTCAGACTCGAAAGATCGTATTTGGAGAGGTCTTCCTTTATGAAGAAACGATACATTGTAGGAGGTGCACAGAATGTTGTGATGTTGTATTTCTTGAACATGGGAAGAATGTCGTCAGCGTGGAAACGCTCGAAATCGTAGACGAAAACTGCTGTTTCGCACATCCACTGTCCATAGAGTTTGCCCCATAACGCCTTGCCCCAGCCTGTATCCGAGATTGTGAAGTGAATTCCGTTAGGGTCAACATTGTGCCAGTATCTTGCGGTTGTATAGTGTCCGAGAGGATATTTGAAATCGTGCATTGCGATTTTGGGATAGCCTGTAGTTCCTGATGTGAAGAACATGAGCATCGGTTCACTTCCGCAGGCTGTTTCCTCTGTTCTTGGGAACTCCTTTGAGAACGATGAGAATTCTGCATTGAAGTCGTTCCAGCCATCTCTTGACTTTCCTACCACGATTTTAGTTTTAAGTGATTTGCAGTTAGGTGCAGCAAGTTCTACTTCATCAGCAACATTTCCGTCGGACGTGCAGACAATTGCAGAAATCTCAGCAGCGTCAAAACGATACTCAAAATCATGTTTTACAAGCTGATTGGAAGCAGGAATTACAATTGCTCCAAGTCTGTGGAGTGCAAGGATAGAAAACCAGAACTGATAATGTCTTTTCAGAACAAGCATTACCTTATCGCCTTTTTTGATACCGAGTGATCTGAAATAGTTTGCCGTCTGACAGGAATACTCCTTTATATCCCTGAATGTAAAAAGCTTTTCACTCTTATCCTCTGCAACATGAACCATAGCAATTTTATCGGGAGCCTTTTCAGCCATAGCGTCAACAATGTCATATGCAAAGTTAAAGCTATCCTCGTTATGGAATTCAACAGATGAAAGAGTGCCTGTTTCGTCTGTTTCACAGGTTACAAACTTATCTGCCACAGGATGGACAATTCCTGCCTTATCAAAATTTGTATGTGTAAACTCTTTTACAACATTCTTGATTTCGGGAACTTCCGTAACACCTGTCGGCTTGATAACAACAGCGTAAATTTCACAGTCCTCGCCGCCGAGTGCAATTTCATCGTGAGGAATAGAACTGTCAAAGAAAATACTGTCCCCTTCGTAAAGTGTTTCGATATGATTTCCTATAACCTTACGGAGCGTACCTTTAACTACAATGTCCATTTCCTGTCCCGCATGACTTGAGAAATGACGTGGTCTTGTCAGAGCCTTATCTGAATAGGGAATTACAACGTGATATGGCTCAACCATTTTATTCTTGAATTTGTGTGCAAGACGGTTGTAGCTCAAACCTTCACGTCTAGTAATAGGCTTACCCTCGCCCTTTCTTGTGACTGTATATTCTGTAAGCTCAGGACCTCTTCCTTCCATTAATTCCGAAATATCTACACCAAAAGCTGCAGCACATTTGTAGATAAAGGTAAAACTGAAGTCAGTTTCGCCCTTCTCCATTTTCTTGTATTCCTCAACACTAAGACCTGTCTTAGAAGCCATAGTCTCAAAGGAAATCCCCATATCCTCACGGAGTGTACGGATACGCTGTGCAACCTCACGGATGCTCTGCTCGGTTTCTGTTAAATTGTTCATGTTACCTGACATAATATATGCCCCTTTCGATTAATTCTCTGGGGCAATAAAAAAACGCCCCAAAGTAAATTACTTTGAGACGAGCTGTAAACCCGCGGTACCACTCAAATTGCGTGCATTTTTAATGCACACCACTTTCAGACTCGCCCTCACTTTAAAAGGGATAAGCCCTATGCCTTTACGCAGCCTCACGGAAAAGCTTACTATCGGGAAAATTCGAGAATTCAGCCTTTCAACTCAGAAGGGATAAACTCTGATGATGTCTGCCGTCTCGCACCAACCGGCGGCTCTCTGAAAAACATTTTTTCTCAAAGTTCGTGTCTTCGTCTTAGTTATTTGAGATGATTATATCACTTCATAAGCAATTTGTCAAGTGGTTTTTGAAATTTTTTGAAATATTTTTTCTACCAGAATCTCTGCGATTCTTTGCTCCTTAAGAGCTGACTTCGTCCATTCTCTATAGAGAACAAAAAAACTCCGATGCTTTCACATCATAGGTGCTTTATACATCACTTTACATAACGTAACTTCAGGGTAGGCGTTTCAGGGCGTTACTCCTCCATTCCACCTGTTGGATTATCAGTTATCCTAATTCGAGAATTTCACGTTCTTTTATTAGTGCCTAACCTTTTCAGTCAGGAACGTGTCGCACACAACGAAATCTGGTGCTATACTAAAAAAGTAGACAAAAAAAGTAGGACAATAGCAATGGAGATCTATAAAAGGATCAGATATTATCATGAACATACCGATTACAGTCAGCGTAAGGTGGCACAGATACTGAGTGTATCCCGAAATACAGTAAAGAAATACTGGGAAGGACAGACCGTTCCATGGGAACGAAAGCCCGGCAGCGGCAGGAAGAACGATATCATTACCGATGAAGTAAAAGCCTTCATAATAAAATGCATAGAATCTGATAAGAATGCACCACAGAAGCAGCACCATACAGCTCATAAGATATACAAACGTCTTGTTGCTGAATGCGGCTTTGAAGGCTGTGAAGCTTCCGTAAGGCGAACTGTAGCGGAACTCCGCTGCAATATTCATGACATCTTTGTACCATTGTCATACGATCCTGCCGAAGCTGTACAGGTAGACTGGTGTGAAGCAACTATCATACTCTCCTTGTATTTTGGAGTGCGTTGTATGCTGCATAACCGTCACATACAAGGAACCCCTCAAATTCTCCAAGGAATCTGACAGCGTTTTCGCTTTTCCTTGTAGGATGAATAATCGGCTCTGTGAAATAATTTCTGTAAATTAATCAACTGTGATAATAATGTTTATTTGGAGTGGCTTGAAAAAAGCTGCTCCAATTTTTTACAGTATACAATGGATACTGTAATTTGTCAAGATACTTTG
>SVNK01000013.1 GCA_015066935.1 Ruminococcus sp.
GATTCAGATTTTGTGATATTCATTCACTGCGACATCTCCACGCAAGCTTATTGATTAACGCAGGCATAGACGTAGTAGCAGTATCGGGAGATATGGGACACAGCGTAGTCGGAACAACGCTGAACTTATACAGCCATATGTTTCAGGAAGCAAGAATCCGAAACTGCGATGCAATCACCGAAGCACTCAACTTCGGAACATGAAAACAGCCACAGCAAATGCTGTGGCGTACATAAAATCGATATTTGAAAATAAGTGGCTGACAAGTGGCTGGCGGTATTTTCGGACAAAAACAAAACCCACAAACGCCGATATATAGGCATTTGTGGGAATGTGGTGTGGTGACCCGTACGGGAATTGAACCCATGATTCCGCCGTGAAAGGGCGATGTCTTAACCTCTTGACCAACGGGCCGATATGGTAGCGGCAGTAGGATTCGAACCAACGACCAATCGGGTATGAACCGAGTACTCTAGCCAACTGAGCTATGCCGCCATTTTGAAGCCGCCTTGTCCTGCGACTTAATTATTATATTACAAAAACCCCAAAAAGTCAAGCACTTTTTAAAAAAACAGCATTTAATACAACTCACACCATTACAACGCACGATATTATATGCAATTCCAACAAATCACACTTGATGATTATAATTTTTTGTTATTATTCAACGTGATTACGTTTAATCTGTTATTTTTTCTCCTATTTATAGGAGGTGAAAAAATGAACCACGAAATCATAGTTGCACTCCTTTCGCTGATAGGAACACTTGGCGGAAGTCTCGGTGGAATAATCGTCAGCTCAAAAATGACAAACTACAGACTTCAGCAGCTCGAAAACAGAGTCGCTGAACATAACAATTTCGCAAGAAGAATGCCTGTCATTGAAGAGCGAATAAAGATTATCAATCACAGATTGGAGGGTATCGGACATGAAAAAACAGATTTATAAGCTTATTGATGTAAAATCACTCGTAACGCTGATGCTTACTACCGTCTTTGCGTACCTTTCGGTTTCTGACAGACTGTCTGCGGAACAGTTTCAGACCGTATTTACCACAGTAATTGCTTTCTACTTTGGAATTCAGCATCAGAAAAATCAAAAGGAGACAGACAATGATAAAAAGTTTCAGTTATAACGATTCGACCCAACTTACTCCACATTTCAATGTCAGTGAATTTCACTGTAAATGCGGTAAACAACACCCTACACAGCTTGATACTGATCTTGTTGAAATGCTCGAAAAGCTTTACAGTACGCTGAATTGTTCAAAGATTATTATCAACAGCGGTTATCGTTGCGAATCGCACGACAAAAAAGTCGGGGGAAACGGTTTTGGTCAGCACACCAAGGGCAAAGCTGCCGACATAAAATGTTACGATATTAACGGAGTCATCATCTCATCAAGAATTGTGACATGTGCAGCTCAGGATCTCGGATTCGGCGGTATTTCCAATATCGACGAAACTTATACTTCCTGCCATGTTGACATACGTCCCGACGCAAAATGGTATGGTGATGAGACTGTTACATCATTATACAGCATAACAGATAATTTCTATAAGCACTGGGGACTTACCCCAAACGATATTTATAAGACGTCATTTCTCCCCTCCCCTTCTCCGGTGCCAGAATCCGTTTCCGTAACCATTACTATCAACGGAACAGATTATAAAGGCCGTCTGACTCAAACCGATTCATAATCACAGTTTTCCGGTAGTCCGATCAGACCGACTCGTAATAAATTGTTTAATGTATTTTCTTATTTTACGTCCTGAAAACATACGATTCAGGACGTTTTTTTCGTTTATTGACCACAAGTCGAACATTGTTATATAATATATAAATTTTTTGTGAATAATCTATGCAAACTATTGCAAATTACCCAAAAAAGGTGTATGATATAATTATATTAATATAATGTGAAAGTATGGCAGTCTATCGTTGACTGTGATTAAATATTTTAAGGAGAAGATTTAAAGAACGTCCTAAAAAGGAGGAAATTATGGAAATGTCAGATATCAGGGTAAAAGACAGAATCCTCGTAGTTGATGACGATGGCTCAAATCTTTTGCTTGCAAACAAAATTCTCGGACAGGAATACAACGTTGCTTCTGCAAAGTCAGGAGAAGCTGCACTGAACTATCTTGAAAAGAATACTCCAACACTTATCCTCATGGACATAAATATGCCCGATATGGATGGGTTTGAAACTATGGACAGAATAAAGGAAATCCCCGGTTGTAAGGACATCCCCATAATCTTTCTTACAGCCGATAAGGATCCCGAAACAGAAAAGAAATGCTTCCGTGCAGGCGCTCAGGACTATGTGACAAAACCTTTCGTTCATGACCTGCTCCTCAGCCGTGTTGAACGTACTCTCGAACTCGAAAGGTACAGACGTGATCTTGAAGGCGTGGTTGAATCACAAACCAACCTTCTTGCGGAAAGAGCTGAGCGTATCAGTAATATGCAGGAAACCGTCATCGTCGGACTCGCCAACCTTATCGAGCTTCGTGACGGAAGTACGGGTGAACATGTAAAAAATACCCAGACATTCGTAAAAATGATCGTTGAACGTCTGCAGCAGAAAAAAGTATATTCCGACACCCTTACTGATTCATATGCGGAAAATATTGTCAAAGCTGCACCTCTTCACGATATCGGAAAAATAAGAATCCCCGACAGTATCCTTCTCAAACCCGGAAAGCTTTCCGAGGATGAATTCGATTCCATGAAGCACCATACCGAATACGGAGTTGACATTATCAGAGACATTATCAGTGATGTTGAGGACGAATCATATACAACAACCGCTGCTGAAATTGCACTTTGTCATCATGAACGCTGGGACGGAAATGGCTACCCTCACGGTGTTTCCGGCCATTCCATCCCTCTCAGTGCACGTATAATGGCTGTTGCCGACGTTTTTGACGCACTTTACGCTGAACGCTGCTATAAAAAACCTATCCGTCCCGTAGAAAAGGCAATGGACATCCTCCTGCAAGGAAGAGGAACACAGTTTGACGCCGAAATCCTCGACGCTTTTATTGAACTTCGTGTCTCTATAAAGACCTTCCTCGGAGAGGAGTGTTCAGATGTCATCAACTAGCAACAAAGGCAAAAACGAAAAAGTACGTGAAAACCTTGTAATATTCATTTTCACTTTTTACACTGTAATTATTGCTGCAATTTCCACATTTATGCAATGGAAAAGCTGGATTGCTCCGCTTATGCTTACAGGGATGATTGTATGTTGTCTGTTTTACATGATAAAATTCAGAAGCTACTACTTCCGTGCGATGGTCACGTCGGTTGTCTCGTGGATTAATATTTCCTTATTCGTTCTTAATTCCGGAAACTTCCTCGAAAATACCGCTTTGCTCGCTGCTGTTGTTATCCTTACATCGGTATATACCATTCCGGATGTGCTTCATATAAATCTCATTTCATATACGGTTCATGTATTATACCAGCTTTTTTTCCTAAAGGAAATATCAATCAGCCTTACCTCGCCTAACGGATTAAAGGTGATTATAAGCGTTGTTTCAATCTATGTTATAATACATCTTACATTTGTTTCTTCAAAGCTTCAGAATGCAATCTATACCGCTCTTACCGGAAACCTCGACGCCATGAATCTTATTGAACATCAAAAAGACGATTTCATGGCTAATATGTCTCATGAAATCAGAACTCCCATAAATACAATATGCGGATTAAGCGAAATCGCACTGTCTCATGAACTGCCGGACGACGTCAGAGCCGAAATCAGTGACATACGCAACTCCGGCAGAGAGCTCCTTTCAATTGCAAGTGATATCATTGATTTCTCTGACATCAATTCCGGTAAAATGGAAATCCGTCAGGATACATATTCCATGACCTCTGTAATAAATGAGGTCATCAATACGATAGCTCCACGTACAGCTGCAAAAAAGCTTGAGCTGATTGTCGACTATGACGCTTCAATTCCTGAAGCCCTTGTCGGCGATGAACAGAAAATCAAGCGAGCCATGATGAATGTTCTCGATAATGCTGTGAAATTCACAAGAGAAGGCGGCATAATCCTTTCAGTCAAGGCAAGATTCGAGGAAAAATACGGCGTAAATCTCATAATCAGTATTCGTGATACCGGTATCGGTATAAGTGACGAGGCCATTGAGAAAATCTTTACAAGCTATAATCAGGTTGATACAAAGCGTAACCGTAAAGAAAGCGGTCTTGGACTCGGTCTGCCTATTGTCAAGGCTATCGTAAATAAAATGGAAGGTTTTATTTCAATCAACAGCGAAACAGATAAGGGTACTATAGTTCAGCTCGTAATTCCGCAGGCAATCTATGAGAAAGCGCCTTCTGTTTCTCTCGATTCACCGTCCAGAATAAAGGTAATGCTCTACATCAATATGAACAAATACCAATATTCGGTTATACGTGACGGCTATGCCAACGCAATTTCCAATATGATTGCGGGTCTCGGAATAAACGGAGTGAACTGCCGTAATCTCGCAGACTTCAAACAGCGTGCCGAAAAAGAGAGCTTCACTCATGTCATGATCGGCTGGCAGGAATATTCGGAAGACAGACAATACTTCGACGCTCTCTCCACTGAGGTCAAAGTCATTCTGATCCTCGACATCAATCACAAGAACAGCATCGAAGGAAATAAAATCAATTACGTATACAAACCCTTCTACATCCGTCCGATAGCCGCTGTTTTAAGCGGAAAATATGTAGAGGCACTCAATTACAGTTCCACTGCGCATTTTGCTGCTCCGGAAGCAAGCGTCCTTATCGTTGACGATAACAAGATGAATCTTAAGGTAATTGAAGGACTTCTCCGTCCTTATCATATAACGGTTCATATGGCGGAAAAGGGCAAGACTGCTCTCAAAATGCTCGAAAAAATTCATCCCGACATAATTTTTATGGACCACATGATGCCCGATATGGACGGTATTGAAACATTCAGAAAAATCAGACGACGTCCCGGTATCTATAACCAGACCGTCCCTGTTATCGCACTTACAGCCAATACGATTGCAGGTGCAAGGAATATGTTCATTGAAGAAGGCTTCTCCGATTACGTTTCAAAGCCTATTGAGATTTCAGAACTCGAAAGAGTACTCTCAAAATTCATTCCAAGTTCAAAGATAGTCACCTATTCCGAAACTATTCAGGATGATACAGACATCAGCTCAACTGATATATCGTCAATACACATCGACGGTATCGACACCATGCTGGGTATCACTTACTGCAGCGGCAATCCCGATGACTATATCGACATAATCAAAGTCTACTACAATAACGGAATCAGCCGTAAAGACGAAATCCAGCGCTGCTGCGAACAAAAAGACTGGAAGAACTATACCATTCTCGTACATGCACTTAAAAGCACCTCGCTTACTATCGGTGCTGTGAGACTCTCAAATATGGCAAAACGTCTTGAGGCAGCAGGCAAGGAAAAACAGGAAAAAATTATTCTTGAAAGCAACAACGAAATGCTGAAGGAATATGAACGTGTTCTGGAAGCCATAAAGAATTCGCCTTCCGTATTCCCGAAATCTGAAACTCCTGCTTCAGCTCTTTCAGGAGAAAACCTCAGAGTTCTCACGGATGAAGCATTCATCGGTTGTCTTGACAAGCTCAGTGAGTGTCTGGAAACTTTCGAAATCAAATCCGTTGAAAAATATCTTGAAAGCCTTAAAGACTGCTCATATAACGGCGAAAGTCTGAACGTAATTCTCTCCGCCGCCGCTGAAAAAGCATACGGATTTGACTTTATGGGAGCAAGTGAAGAAATCAGAAAGCTCCGCAAAAAAGTGGAGGTGTCGCAGCCATGACGAAATTCTGGAAAAAATACTTCGGCGGTGATATCACACTAAAGCTGAAAATCGGACGAATGTCCATGCTTATCGGTGCCATGGGACTCCTTCTTTATGCTTTGGTAAGCCGTTTCGTCATGAATCAGAAGCCAAGAGCATTTCTTGCATCAATTATCGGTGCATTTGTTCTGCTGATAGTATTCTATCTTACACTGAAGGTCAAGAACGTAAAAAACATTCCATTCTGTCTGTTCATGTTTCTCGATCTGCTTCTAATCCCCTACGCTTTTATAACAAGCGGAGGAATTCAGAGTGCAAACCCGATATGGATGCTTCTCTGCATAGTTTTCGGATTCATGTTCGTAAGCGGCTGGAGACTTGCTATTGTTACTTTTCTCGCCATAGCAACAGATATTTCATTATTCATGCTGAACGCTGCATACCCTAATCTGATTACCGAACACCACAGTAATTCAATTGTAAGATACGATCTTCTTACAAGTCTTATAATTGCATCCCTTATTCTGGGTTATTCGTTCTGCTTTCTTAATTACATGTACATCAAGGAGCAGAAAATCGCTAAAGAACGTGCTGAGCAGATAGAAAAGCTGAGCGATTCAAAAACTCTGTTTTTCGCAAATGTCAGTCACGAAATCAGAACTCCCATAAACTCTATTCTCGGCTTCAATGAAATTATTCTGCGTGACGCTGTGTCAGAAGAGGTTGCGGAGAACGCTGCAAATATCCGCAATGCAAGCAAGATTCTACTTTCTCTTATCAACGACATCCTCGACTTTTCAAAAATCGAATCAGGTGGAATGAAGATTATTCCTGCCGAATATAAATCAGCAGAGTTGTTCGGTGACATTATCAACATTATACAAGTACGTGCATTTGAGAAAAAACTTGAATTCAATATATCAATTGATAATGATATTCCCTCAGTCCTCTTCGGCGATGAAGGAAGACTGAAGCAGGTTATCCTCAATGTTCTTACAAACGCTGTGAAATACACCGATAGAGGATCAGTATTCTTCATTGTCAATGGCAAAAGCGAAAATGATATCCTACATCTCAATATCGAAGTTGCAGATACGGGCATCGGTATAAAACAGGAAGACAAAGAGGCTCTCTTTGATCCATTCACGCGTCTCGAACATTCCGGTACAAATAAAACCGAAGGAACAGGTCTCGGACTCACCATAACAAAAGAAATGCTTGATCTGATGGGCGGCAAAATCAAGGTCGACAGTATCTATCAGAAAGGTTCTTCCTTTACTATAACTGTTGACCAGAAAATCATCAGTTCCGAGCCCATCGGAGATATTCAGCACCTTATCAGAAATAAGGCTATGGATAACCCTGCATACAAACAAAGCTTTGAAGCTCCCAATGCTGAGGTACTCATCGTTGATGACAACGAACTGAATCTTATGGTCGCCAAAAAGCTCCTTCGTGACACTAAAATTAAGGTCGATACAGCGTCAAGCGGAGCAGAATGTCTTGAAAAAACACGCAAAAAAGCTTACCACCTCATTCTTATGGACCACTTGATGCCTGAAATGAACGGCGTTGAAACTCTTCAGAAACTCCGTTCAAGAGAAGATGGCTTCTGTCAGAAAGTCCCTGTAATTGTCGTTACCGCCAACGTAATGAGCAATGCTTCCGCAATCTATGAAGAAAAAGGCTTCAACGGTTATATATCGAAACCGCTTAACACTGCTGTTCTTGAAGCTGCAATGCTTAATTTCCTCCCTGCGGAACTTATCGAATATACCACCGGTCGTACCGATATTATTTCAGGTAAAGCTAACGGAACCATGCTCCTTCATAAAAGGAAAAAGAAAATCTGTATCACTGCCGACAGTATCTGTGACCTTCCCGAAGAATGGATCGAGAAATTCGATATTAATCTCATATATTGCTATGTTATTACGGAAAAAGGTCGGTTTATTGATACAAAAGAGCTTAATTCCGCTGAACTTCTTGACTATATAAACTCAGGGAAAAATGCTGTTTCATCCAGTGCTTCGGAGGAAGAGTACGAAGGATTCTTTTCTGATATGCTTATGGAAGCTGAGCAGGTTATCCATATTTCTGCTTCTTCCGGTATCGGAAAAAGTTATGAAACTGCTGTAAAAGCCGCCGAGTCCTTCAGTAATGTTACTGTTGTTGATTCGGGACAGATTTCAAGCGGCATGGGTATCGTTGTCATGACGGCTGCCCAAATGGTTCAGGAAGGTGCGTCTCACGATGAAGTCATCAATGCTGTCGACGAAATCAAACATAAAATTGTGACAAGCTATATTATGCCGTCGGTCGAGAATATGTACCGTAACGGCAGAGTCAGTCTTAAAATCAGAAACATCTGCAGACTTCTGAGAATACACCCGATACTGTGTATCCGAAACAATAAAATCGCTCTCGGAGGATATCAGCTCGGTGATATGGATAAATCATTCTGCAACTACACCAGAAAAATGCTCAGCCGCCACAATATTGATAAAAGACTTCTCTTTATCACTTATGCGGGATGCAGTGTAAAGCAGCTTGACAGCATCCGTTCAGAAGCAAAAAAACGCAGAAAATTTTCTCTGATCAAAATGCAGAAGGCTTCGTCCGCAATTTCATGCAACTGCGGTACAAGCTGCTTCGGACTGATATATCTGAAAAAATAAATATACCGCACAGAATCTGAGATGGTTCTGTGCGGTATCTCCATGATTAATGCTTTATTGCGTATCATATGCTGTTTTTTATACGTGCAATCGCTCCCTTTTCAAGACGTGAAACCTGTGCCTGAGAGATTCCTATTTCCCTTGCAACCTCAACCTGCGTCTTTCCCTGCAGAAAGCGAAGACTAAGGATACTTTTTTCACGGCTTCCGAGTGCTTTTATGGCGTCACGTATAAGAAATTCATCCATCCAGCTGTCAACATCATTCTTATCGCCTATCTGATCCATTATATATACCGTATCTCCGGAATCGGAATACACCGGCTCATAAAGTGAGACAGGGTCGCTGATACTTTCAAGCGCAATTACCGCTTCAGAACGCTTTACTCCGATTTCTCTCGCAATTTCCTCTATATCGGGTTCACGCTGTAGTGATATAAGGAGTTTTTCCTTTGCCTGAATCGCTTTGTATGCAAGGTCCCTCAAAGAACGGCTCACCTTTATCTGACTGTAATCACGAAGATGACGGCGAAGCTCTCCGCTTATCATCGGTACGCAGTACGTCGAAAAACGGACGTCCTTTGTAAGATCAAAATTATTGATTGCCTTTATGAGTCCGACAACGCCTATCTGAAACAGATCATCAATATCCTCTCCCCTGCCTGTAAACTTCTGAATGACGCTGAGCACAAGTCGAAGATTGCCTTTTATAAGCTTGTCCTTAGCAGTCTTGCTTCCGGTCTCCTTGAATTCACGAAGCAGCTCCATCTTCTCATTTTCCTTGAGAACAGTAAGTTCCGATGTATTGATTCCTGCGATAACAACCTTGTTATAAGCCATATTATTTTCCTCTCCGGAATATATTTTCCTAAGCACAGTTTCAACAACAGTATTACTATTTGCAATGCCGTACAAGAATATTATTCCACGTAATATCATTTGTAATCAGCGGAAAAGAATTCCAATCCTCATAAAACGGAGGTCTTTATGATTTATTTTTTGGAGGACGACCCCTCTATCAGAAATTTCGTCCTGTACGCACTTAACAGCTGCGGTTTTGAAGCTAAGGGCTTCGAAGTGCCGTCAGAATTCTATACTGCAATTGAAAAAGAACTGCCGGAGGTGCTTCTGCTCGACATAATGCTCCCGGAGGAGGACGGTCTGAGTATTCTGAAAAAACTCCGTGCCTCGGAAAGAACAAAGAAGCTTCCCATAATTATGCTCACAGCAATGGGAACTGAATACGATAAGGTGAACGGTCTCGACTGCGGAGCCGACGACTATATAACAAAGCCTTTCGGAACTCTTGAACTCGTTTCACGTATCAAGGCACTCCTGCGGCGAACCACAGATTTGCAGCCTGTCGGTGAGGAAATAATTACACTCGGCGGACTTTCAATCTACCCTGCCCGTCATGAAGTATATACCAGTGGTACACTTACAGTTCTCACCAACAAGGAATATGAAACTCTGCTTCTTCTCGTAAAGAATAAAAACATCGTTTTTTCACGTGATACGCTCCTTAAAGAAATATGGGGCTTTGATTTCAAAGGCGAAAGCAGAACCGTTGACGTTCATATCAGAACACTCAGAGCCAAGCTCAGAGAATGCGGCGAACTTATCCGTACTATCAGAGGAGTCGGCTACAAGGCAGGTGAAACGGAAATTGAATAAAAAAATCATCAGGGCAGTCCTTCTCATTATTTCAATCAACGCCATAGCCATGTCTGCCGTATTCACCGGACATCTGAAACTGAATTCCCATACATTTATTACACTCTTCATTTTTCTGACCGTCATATCACTGCTGATTGGTCTTATTACCGCACGGCAGATTATACGTACACTTAACAGTGCAGATCCCGACAACCCACGAAAAAGTCTCCCTTTCAAGGAACTGCTTCCCCTGAGTGAAAAGCTCGAAACACAGAGCCGCCGCATAAATACACAGATGGAAGCTCTGAGACAAAGCCGTGAACAATACACACTGATTACCGAGAATCTTGGCGAGGGTCTTATTATAGCTGACCGCAAGCTTATTATGCTCGCATGCAATTCCGCAGCTATTCAGCTTCTCAATGCTCAGAATACTGGAGCAGGAAAAAGTATCTACACCCTCAATAATTCCGACGCTTTCAGACGTTGTATCCAGGACGCTGCAGGCGGAAGACGCTCCGAATGTATCGTTATGACCGAAAACAGCGAAAGAGAAGTTATCGCAAGTCCTGCCCGCAGCAGTGAAATCGTGAACGGTATCGTGGTTTTCATAATGGATGTTACCGAAAAACAACAGCTTGAAAACATGCGGCGTGAATTCACCTCCAATGTCTCACATGAGCTTAAAACTCCGCTTACTGCTATTTATGGCATTTCAGATATGCTTGCCGGAGGTATCGTAAAACCCGAAGACGTTCCGCAATTCGGAAGCGATATACGTAATGAAGCCAATCGCCTCATTACACTTGTCAATGACATAGTTGCTCTTTCAAAACTCGACGAAAATGCTGTTCCATACATCTTCGAAGATGTTGACCTCTATGAACTTGTGTGCGAAACAACCGACCGTCTGAAAATAAATGCAGCCGAAAACTCCGTTACACTTTCAATTACAGGTGTCCACGTTATTATAAGCGGAAACCGTACCATCCTTGAGGAAATTATTTATAATCTCTGCGATAACGCTATAAAATATAACCGCAGCGGCGGTACATGTGAAATAAAAATTTCACATATCCCTCAGAAAGCAATTATTACCGTTTCAGATAACGGAATCGGTATTCCCGAAGAACACCTTCCACGTATTTTCGAAAGATTCTATCGTTGCGACAAAAGCCGTTCTCAGAAAATCAAGGGAACAGGTCTCGGACTCTCTATTGTTAAACACGGTGTAAGCTACCATGGAGGTACTGTCCGTGCGGAAAGCACTCCGGGAAAAGGTACTGTTTTCACTGTCGTACTTCCCATAACCAATTCATAGCAAACAGGCAGTGCCAGAATGACACTGCCTGTTTTTATGCCCATTTACTATTTATCTTTCTGCCTGAAAACCAGTGCTGCAATAAAACCGAATACAAGTGATGCGGTAATTCCACCTGATGCGGATTTAAGTCCACCTGTCAGAACTCCGATAAAGCCGTCCTCATCAACAGCTTTGCGGACTCCTTCCGCAAGAAGATGTCCGAATCCCGTAAGAGGTACTGTAGCTCCTGCACCTGCAAAATCCACAACAGGCTTGTATAGTCCGAGTGCTGATAGAATTACTCCAAGAACTACAAATCCTGTAAGAATACGTGCGGGAGTCAGCTTAGTATAGTCAATAAGGACCTGTCCCACCGCACATATGATTCCTCCGACTAAAAATGCCTTTACAATATCAATCAACATGACTCTGCTCCTTTCCTATATGCAGAAGATGTGATATGGTCGGGATTGTTTCGCCCTGCTGAAGTGACATAGGTGACATGAGTGCCCCTGTTGCTGCAAAGAGGATATTTTTTGCCTCTCCGCTTTCAAGCATTGGCAGAAAATATCCGCACAGTACACTCGCACTGCATCCGCAGCCTGAGCCTCCGCAGTGTGTATCCTGACTTTCAGGGTCAAATATCATTGCACCGCAGTCACGGTGCTGTTTTGAAACATCAATCCCTTCTTTTGCAAGAAGCTGTACAAAAAGCTCGCTTCCGACAATTCCAAGGTCACCTGTTACGATATAGTCAAAATCGTCGGGTGAATTTCCGCAGGCTGTAAGATAACGTCTTACCGTTTCTGCCGCCGCAGGTGCCATTGCACTTCCCATGTTGTTTATGTCATTGATGCCGATATCCGTTATTTTCCCGATACATCCGCCTTTTATCAATGTTTTTCCGCTGTCTGCCGAAAGTATGACGGCTCCCGATGCAGTACAGGTCCATTGAGAAGTGGGCGTCCTCTGTCCGCCGTAGGATAGAGGAAATCGGAACTGTCGCTCTGCCGTTGAAAAATGGGATGAAGTCACTGCAATTGTTCTTTGTGCCGTACCTGAATCAAGCAGATGAGAAGTCACAATCAGACCTTCCGCCATTGTCGAACAAGCTCCGTATAGTCCGAGAAAAGGAATCTCAAGCTCCCTCAGCCCATATGCAGACCCGATACATTGATTAATAAGGTCTCCCGAACACACAACGTCAATGTCCTCTTTTGTAAGACCTGCTTTTCTTACTGCAAGACTAACGGATTCAAGCTGAAATCGACTTTCCGCCTGTTCCCATGTTTTCATCCCGAAATGACTGTCATCAACCACCTTGTCGAAATATTTCCCGAGTGGACCCTCTCCTTCTTTATTTCCCACAACCGAAGCAAAACTTTCGATTCCGATTGCTCTTTCAAATAAAAAAACTCCTCTGCCTGTTGATACCGACATAAGACACCTCCGTTTTTATTTATATGACGGAGTTATTCTTTCCTGCAATCGGTGGTTTATACATAAAAAATGAGCTTTTCTTTTTCAAGAGAAGCTCATTTAAGAATCTATTGTGCTGTGATTATTTTTGCTATTATCTTACGCATATACACAACGTCAAATACATTTGTACGATTATCCTCGTTCACATCCCACGGATATTCAGGTACTATCTCACCCATCATCGCTTTTGCGCACAGAACAAGGTCGGCCGCATTCACTTCACCGTCACGGTTAAGGTCGCATTTATCGAATTCTTCGACGGGAGGTGCAGTCGTTGAACTTGTTGTAGTCTTGGATGTTGTGGTTGTCGAACTTGTTGTAGTTTTGGATGATGTAGTCGATGAAGTTGTTGTGGTCTTTGATGTTGTGGTTGTGGTCGATGTTGTTGTTGACGTAGTGGTAGTGGTCGATGTTGTTGTTGACGTGGTGGTGGTCGATGTTGTAGTTGACGTAGTAGTAGTGGTCGATGTTGTTGTTGACGTAGTGGTTGTGCTCGATGATGTTGTTGACGTAGTAGTTATCACACTGTCGGGATAATAATCCTTCTCCGAAAGATCAGGATATACCAGACTTGTGATATTGAAATCGCTGACTTCCGTATGATTTATAAAGAAGCTGTCTGAACCTTTCAGAAAATACTGATATTTAAGTTCTTTACCATCTTCACCGTCAAGGTCATCCCATGTTGCGTCAACAGCGTACCAGTTGCCATCTTCCATCTGAACATAATTCCAGACATGACCTGTGTTGTCGGAGGAAATGAAATTACCGAAAACAATTGTACACGGTATTCCAAGCTCGTCGCACATAAGCTTGAAGGACTTTGCGTATCCCTCACAGACAACACCGGGTTCTACCATTGCTCCGACAGCAGAATCATAAAACCTGCTGTTAACATCGTAATAAGTGAATTTAATAATGTAGTCGTGAATACTTTTCAGCTGCTCATAACGTGTTTCGCCATCAATCGGGAACTCATCAACAGCTGTCTGAAGCTTTTCACGATACTCGTTGACCTCACTTACAGAGGAATATCCCGAAGCCAGTGCAGGCTTGAATGTAATCTGATAAACTGTAAGGGTATAACTACGTTTAAAGATATTATAGCTTCCAATCTCATATTCACCCAGACCAATCTGCATAGTTGCGGGATCAAGCCAGATAATTTCAGGCATATCCCATAATACGGAATCAATACCGGGTTTGCAGTTTTCAAAAATTGCCTGCTGAAACGCTGCACTATCCTCATCGGAAAAATCATCGGGATAACTTGAAAGAGTAATTTCAATAGGATCCGGAAGTGTTACGGTAAACTGATTTAAATTTGGTACGGTAAGCTTTTTGAATGCATTGTAGACTGCAGTATTGTTATCATCGAGGTAATCGCCGTGATTATAGGCGTCTTCACTGAAATTGGATTTCACAGAATTAACAGCCGGTACTGAAGCTGAAAGACTCGCTGCACAGACAGATACCGAAGATACTGCGGCAATTACCGCAGAGGCAGCCAGTGCCAATGCCGAAGATAAGAATTTACGCATATTGCTCATCCTTTCTATTGAATTGAATATACTGCTTACAATAATATTATATACATTTCAGCTCAATATGTCAATATTATTTGCGTTTTTTTGTCACTTATACACAACACAAAGAAACCTCTGATATACAAAATTAACTAACAAATCTTGTGAACTATACAGCAGAAGCATGCAAATCGTGCTGAAAACACCAAAATTTTATGGCTTACAGCATTAATATTTGTTATATTGACTCTTGAAAATAATACCGTTTTATGATATACTTTTAAATGGAATACTGAAAATAATTGTATTGTACTTCCTGTTAATTATATGCAGAAAGGTGTTGTTACTGATATGTATTTATCGGACATGAACAAAGAACAGCTTTTAAGCTTCAAGGCTGAAGCAGAAGCAAAGTATAACGATTTCAAGGCACAGGGTCTGTGTCTCAATATGGCAAGAGGAAACCCCTGCCCCGAGCAGCTTGAACTCAGCACTGATATGCTTAAAGTTTTTGATGACGGCAACTTCACAATGGAAAACGGCGGTGATGTCCGCAACTATGGTATCCCCGACGGTATCCCCGAGGCAAAAAAACTCTTTTCCGACATGATAGGCGTAAATGAGGATGAAATTATCATCTTCGGAAACTCAAGTCTCAACGCAATGTACTGGTCAATACAGTGTGCATACAATTTGGGTATCCTCGGAAATAAGCCGTGGTCAGAATGTGAAAAAATCAAATTCCTCTGCCCCGTCCCAGGTTATGACAGACATTTCAAGGTAACAGAACTTTTCGGCATCGAAATGATAAATATTCCAATGACAGCCACCGGTCCCGATATGGATATGATTGAAAAGCTCGTGGCTGAGGATGATTCTATCAAGGGCATCTGGTGCGTACCGCAGTACTCAAATCCTGACGGCGTCGTATACAGCGACGAAACTGTCAAGCGTTTTGCTGCCCTCAGACCAAAGGCTCCTGATTTCAGAATCTTCTGGGACAACGCTTACTGTGTTCACCACCTTACAGATAAGCCTACTCTCATACTCAATATCCTTGAGGAAGCAAAAAAGGTCGGCAACGAAGATATCGTCTACATTTTTGGCTCAACTTCAAAAATCACATTTGCCGGCGCAGGTGTTGCTGTTATGGGCGGAAGCCGTGCCAATATAGATGAGCTTAAAAAGTACCTCGGAATCAGCATTATCAGCTATGATAAAATGAATCAGCTCCGTCATGTGAGATTCTTCGGAACTTTTGAGAATATGTGCGAGCATATGAAAAAGCATGCTGCTATAATCGCACCAAAATTCAATATAGTTATTGAGACTCTCAAAAATGAACTTACTCCCTGCGGAATAGGCTCATGGTCCGAACCGCAAGGCGGCTATTTCATCTCGTTCAACTCTATGAACGGCTGTGCAAAGCGTATCGTCAGTCTCTGCAGCGAAGCAGGCGTCACCCTCACAGGTGCAGGAGCTACCTTCCCCTACGGAAAGGACCCCGACGATAAGAATATCCGTCTTGCTCCTACATATCCGTCCCTCGATGACCTCAGAAAAGCTGCCGAACTCTTTACTGTATGCGTAAAGCTTGCAAGTGCTGAGAAGCTCCTTTCAGAAATGTAATCAGAATTCCTCCCGACACTTAACGGGAGGAATTTTTTGCTAAATTATTCAAATTCAGAAAAAGCTATTGATTATTTTTTTGATATATGATATAATAATTATATTGAATTTCGGTCGGAAACTTCCACTGCAATTTCATAATTATGCCTTAATGGCAAGGAGGATGTCTTATGCACTTTAATCTTAAAAGAATCACTTCGCTTTTAGTTGCATCAGCTATAGCTATCCCTGTTTTATCGGGGAATACCGTCTATAACGCAATAAATCCTGTTGCCGCTGAAAACAACGGCTTCAGCTCAGAAGAAATAAAGGATTCAACTGTAAAACCTACACTTTCCGTCAGCTGTATTGAACTTTCATACGAGGAAGCAATTTTAAATCCTGTTCAGGAGCTGAGCATTTCTGTAAGTGGTGCCGATGCTAAATATTCCGTTACCGGTATTCATGTCTACTGGGACGAAAGGCTCACTCCCGTTACAAACGATAACGGTTTTTATGCACAAGGCGGCGAAGCTGTAGATCGTCTCATCAAGTCGTATTACAACCTTGAAAACGGTTTTTTTGCTGCCACATCTTATTTTTCCGATTTGGGCAGAGATGGCGAAATGTATACATTCAAACTTGAACTTCCGAAGAATATCAAGGGCGGTGAAATCTTTGAGGTTTCTATAGTTTATGAAGAAAATGATATCTGCGGCGACCTCTTCACAAACGCTCTTGATGATGAAAATGGCAAGCTTATGCAGGCTTGGACATTCACTAAAGGAATTAAAAACGGCTACATAAAAATTGCAGCTCCCGCTACTTCCACTACGTCCACTTCAACGACTACTTCCACTACAACTACAACTTCTACAACTTCTACAACGACAACAACAACTACATCTACTACTACATCTACTACCACCTCAAAAACTACTACATCTACTACTTCAAAGACCACTACTTCAACTACAACCACACTCCCTCCCGTTGTTGAAACCATTCTCTACGGTGATGTTGACTTCGATAGCAAAATTGCAGCGTCCGACGCTTCTCTCACACTTGTGGAATACGCTGACCGTGCTTCAGGCAAGAGCTCATTCAGCGATAAGCAGTTCAAAGCATGCGATGTAAATGAAGATGCAAAAATCGGTGCCGATGATGCTGCAAATATCCTTGAATTCTATTCATATCTTGCAGGCAACGGTACTGAAAAAGATATGAAAAAATGGTTTGAAAGTCTCAGATAAATCAATTATAGCTAAGGCAATACCGCACAAAGCTTGTGCGAAAGATGCGAAGTCAGTTTTTTCGTAAGATTGTACAGAAATTTCGCAGGCATACTGCCGTATGTCAAGGAATTTCTGTGCAGGATGACGAAAAAAATGCAAGCAGATTTTGTGCAAAGTCGTCAGGCGTGCTTTGTGCGGTGTTGCCTTAATAAAGGCAGCACTGCAATTATATGCGGTGCTGCCTTTTTCGTATAGATTTATGCGATTATTCAATTCCTGTAACAGTGTAGTCCTGAGCTTCGATAATACTTTTCAGCTCTTCGTCCGAAATCTCACCGTTAAGCACAACCACAGCTGTTCCGCTTGTATGGCTTACCTCTGCCGAATCAACCTGCTCAAGAGCCTCCAGAATCTTCTTGACTCTTGCCTCACAGTGACCGCACATCATACCTTCAATTCTGATTGTCTTTTTCATTATTGCAACTTCCTTTTCATTGGTTTTTGTTATTTCACAACAGCTTTTGCTGTCATCAAATCTTATTAAATTCAGTCTCAGGGCATTCGTAACAACAAACAGACTCGAAAGACTCATTGCCGCTGCACCAAGCATCGGATTAAGATTCAGTCCGAATGCCGAAAAAGCGCCTGCCGCTATCGGAATGCACACCACATTGTAAAAGAATGCCCAAAAGAGATTGCCCTTGATAGTTTTCAAAGTCGCCCTGCTAAGCTTAATCGCATTTACAACATCTCCGAGGCGGCTGTTGACGAGTACAACCCCTGCCGCATCAATAGCAATATCTGTGCCTGCTCCGATTGCCACACCGACATCTGCACTCGTAAGAGCAGGTGCATCGTTGATTCCGTCCCCGACCATCGCAACCATGCCTTTCCCTTTCAGCCGACTGATTACTGCTTCCTTTTCATGCGGAAGAACCTCGGAAACTACCTCATCAACTCCGACAAGTCCGCCTATTGCATTTGCGGTACGCTTATTATCGCCTGTGACCATAACAACATGGATTCCCGATTTTTTCAGCTCCGCAACAGCTTCGATACTGTCAGACTTGACGGTATCGGCAATTGCAATCATACCAAGAAGAACTCCGCTTCTGACAAAAAGAACGGGCGTTTTTCCCTCATCGGCAAAACGTGCCGCCTCCGTCTTTACAGAGGTACTGATTTCGGTCAGAGTTTCCATGAACGCAAAACTTCCTCCGCTTACTTCCTCATCATTTATTACAGCAGAAAGTCCATTACCCGTGAAAGTTCTGAAATCCGTAACCTTATCAATCACAGCTCCCTTTTCTTTTCCGTATCGGATAATCGCCTTTGCAAGGGGATGTTCGCTGTTGTATTCAAGGGAATATGCAGCACGTATAAGCTCATCGGCGGAAGTCCTTCCAAAAGGAAGAATATCCGTTACCTCCGGCTCTCCCTTTGTAATCGTCCCCGTCTTATCAAGCGCAACTGTATTTACTCTGCCCATCTGCTCAAGAGATTCGGCGGTTTTAAACAGTATACCGTTTTTTGCACCAATTCCGTTTCCTACCATAATTGCAACAGGCGTTGCAAGTCCCAAAGCGCACGGACACGAAATTACAAGCACCGATATTCCCCTGTTCAGAGCAAATCCGAAGCTCTCACCGAGAATCAGCCATACCGCAATCACAATAAATGCAATTACGATAACCGCAGGTACAAATATTCCCGAAACCTTGTCTGCTGTTTTTGCAATCGGAGCCTTTGTCGCCGACGCATCACTGACCATTCTGATAATCTGTGACAGAGTTGTATCCTCTCCGATTCTTGCAGCACGGCATTTAAGCATTCCCGATTGATTAATTGTAGCGGCAGAAACACTGTCGCCCTCTGTCTTGTCAACAGGGATACTCTCACCTGTAAGTGCCGATTCATTGACCGCACTGTTTCCTTCAAGTACAATACCATCGGCAGCTATACGCTCACCCGGGCGGACTACAAATATATCGCCGATATTAAGCTGTTCTACAGGCAAAACACTTTCCTCGCCGTCACGGATTACAGTAACCGTTTTCGGTGCAAGTTCCGCAAGGGATTTCAGAGCATCTGTCGTTCTGCCCTTTGAGTACGCTTCAAGAAGCTTTCCGACAGTAATCAGAACTAGTATCATCGCTGCCGATTCAAAATATAAACCGTGAAGATATTCATGAGCTTTTTCGGGATTGGCGGTCATAGCAAACAGTCTGTATACGCTGTAACCGAAAGACGCTGCCGAACCCATTGATACAAGCGTATCCATGTTCGGAGAACGATGCAATACTCCCTTGAAGCCGTTTACGAAGAATTTCTGATTGATGACCATGACCGTAATAGCAAGGAGCATCTGTGTAATTCCGATTGCAACAGAATTGCCATCCAGAAATGACGGAAGCGGAAAATGAAGCATATTATGCCCCATTGAAATGTACATAAGCACAATCAGAAAACCGATAGACGATACCAGTCTGCGTTTCATGTGTGATATCTCAGACGATACTTCGTTGTCGGGTGATTTTGATTTTTCCTCCGATTCACCGTAAGGAACTGCTCCGTAGCCGGCAGCTTCTACAGCGTCAATTACGGTACTGTCAGCAACGTCTCCCGTAATTACCATGGAGTTCATGAGCAGGTTTACCGAGCACGACTCCACTCCCGATAAGGCTGAAACTGCCTTTTCAACACGTGCACTGCATGCAGCACAGCTCATACCTGTTACTTTATACTTTTTCATACTAAATATTTATCACCTGTCCCGAAGCAATATAATTCAGTTCTTTTTTCATTTTTGTCCTGAGAATCCGATACTGTTCCTCTCCGGTGCAATGGCAGGTGTAATACTCTGTTCTGACTGAATCAAGCTTTTCCGCAGCATCACACAACATCGGATTATCCGCAATCGGTTCCTGCTTCATAAAATGGAAACCTCCTACAAGTATATCAGGTTCAAACCAGTTCACAATATTAATGATTCCCCTGTGAGAACATCCGCTTATCAGGTAAGTTTTTCCATTTTCTGTAATTTTCAGATACTGCTCATGTCTGAATGTATCGGGAGCAACAACTCCGTCGCATTCAGCACTCAGTCCTGCACTGTCAATCGGATAGAAAAGCTCCCTGTTATTTGACGAGAAAATCTCAATGGTATCAGAAATTCTAAGATACTCACCCGCCTTGACAATCTGCTCACTTGATTCAAGCTCCTTGTCAAGACCGATGTATTTTCCCGTTGCATTGAACTGATTCCCGAATGCGTATTCAGAAACATATATCTTCGCCTTTGAATTAATATTCATGAAGTTTCTCATTCCGCCGCCGTGGTCATAGTGACCGTGTGAAAGAACAGCAATATCAGTCTTGGACAAATCAATTCCGTGAAGCTGAGCATTCTTTATAAAAACGTCACTTATCCCCATATCAAACAGGATTTTAGTGTCATTGGTCTCAATATACAACGACAATCCGTGCTCCGAATAGTATTTGTCACTGTATAACGTATCTTCACACAGACAAGTAATCTTCATATTAATTCCACACCTTTCATCTTGTTAGTATATACTTATATTATACATCTCTTTTCATGAATTGTCAATAAACCGCAGTATTCCGAATTATCAGGTATCCCCCGATATTACGCAGAATTATTGTAGTTTTGAATAAAAAAGCCCCTGTATATAGCCGATTATCGGTTGAATTGTCATTTTTTTTCAAATTTCTTGACAAATCACTTCAAAGGGTATATAATTCAATTGTAAAAATACAGTTGTAGGAGGATATTACAATGACAAAAACAGAATTAATCAGCGCTGTTGCTGAAAAGACAGATTGCACTAAGAAGTGTGCAGAGGCTACTGTAAACGCAGTAATTGCTACAATCACAGACGCTCTCGTAAGCGGTGAAAAGGTTTCAATCGTAGGCTTCGGCACTTTCGAAGTTCGTGACCGTAAGGAGAAGCAGGTTATCAATCCTCAGACTAAGGAAAAGATGATTGCTCCCGCTTCAAAGGCTCCTGCTTTCAAGGCAGGACAGGCTCTCAAGAGCGCTGTTAACAAGTAATTAAGGAGGAAATCAATTATGCCAAGAGGAAAGAAAACTACAGCCGCTGCTGAGGAAACAGCAGTTACTGCTGCTCCTGCTGCAGAAGCTCCCGTAAAGGAAGAGACTCCCGTTGCAGAAACTAAGGCTCCCGCTGCTGAGAAAAAGGCTCCCGCAAAGAAGACTGCTGCCAAGAAGACAGCTGATAAGAAGCCCGCTGCTAAAAAAGCTCCCGCAAAGAAGCCTGCCGCTAAGAAGACAGCTGCAAAGAAAGAGACTGCTGAGACCGTTTACATTCAGTTCAACGGTGCAGAGGTTACTTCTGCCGGTCTCATCGAAAGAGCTAAGGCTGAGTCCGGTATCAAGTCCCCCTCTAAGGTTGACGTTTACGTTAAGCCCGAGGAAAACATGGTTTACTATGTTATCGACAATAATCCCGGAAGCTTCTCTCTTTCATAAGTTCCGAATAAATTATAAATAAGCGTCTGCTTCATTGCAGCGTTTTAAAGAATTCAAGCCGCAGTTTTCTGTTTTTTACCGGATTACTGCGGCTTTTTCTGTTGACAAATTTTATGCATTAATATATAATATTTATAAGATGAATAAGATTTGTAAATTACAGGAGTGAATTTATAATGTTTTTCTTGAAATCATCATTTGATAATATAAGACATGAAAATGATAACTATAACAGAGAAGTATTGATTGCAACTACTTCAAGAATTTTCGGAGAAAATATTTCTCGCAGACAATTAAAGAAAAGAGCAAGACTTTGGTATGCTGCAGATCATCTAATAAACGTCAATTTATTAGATAAGCTATCCCGTTCTCCATATGTCGAAGTTAGGGAAAGTGTAGCGGAAAATGTACATACATCGACGGAAACTCTTGAGACATTACTTCAAGATGAATATTTTCAAGTTAGAGAAACGGCTATTTTAAATCAAAATTCACCATTATCAAAGATATATGATATGCTTAATGATAATCATGAAGATGTTCGTAGAGCAGCGGAACTTAGGCTTCAATCAGAAAAACTAACAAATTCCAATTTATAGGAGAATTCTATGTGTATTATCTGCAAAGCAACGTATGACGATTTACAGGAAATATTGCAGCTCCAATACCTCGCCTACCAAACCGAGGCAGCTCTGTTCGGAAACAAAGAAATACCCCCGCTTAAACAGACTCTTGATGAAGTTGTTGAAGAGTTCAACAGCGGAATCATTCTTAAAATGATTGATGAAAACAACAGGATAATCGGCTCTGTGCGTGCAAACGAACTCGACGGAACCGTATATATCGGGAAGCTTATGGTCCACCCAGACTACAGACGCAGAGGCTTCGCTTCAAGACTCATGACAGAAATCGAAAACCATTTTCCGAATAAAAGATATGAGCTTTTTACAAGTACAAGAAGCATCGATAATATCAGGCTGTACACAAGACTCGGTTACAAAATCTTTGACAGTAAAGTTATTGATGATGAACTCGAATTTGTCTTTATGGAAAAAGTCTGCAACTAATCTATATGTACAGAATAACGTATTTCTCGACCGTTTCTATTCATTTTGTAATATATCTGATATTGACTTTTAACCATTTCCGTTGTATAATATATTAGGTAAGGAGTTGAGAACATGAGATCCAAAGGCACTAAAAAAATCGCCGAAAACAGAAAAGCACATCACGATTACTTCGTGCTTGAAACCTATGAGGCCGGTATCGAACTTGTCGGAACTGAAGTAAAATCCATTCGTCAGGGTACTGTTAACCTTAAGGACTCATGGTGCGCTATTGACCACGGCGAGCTCTTCGTCAGAGGTATGCACATCTCCCCTTACGAAAAAGGTAACATCTTCAACCGTGATCCCCTGAGAGTACGTAAACTCCTCATGCACAAGCGTGAAATAAACAAGCTCTTCGGAACTGTCAAGCAGGACGGTCTTTCTCTTATTCCTTTAAGTCTCTATTTTAAGGACTCCAGAGTAAAGGTTCAGGTGGGTCTTTGCAAAGGTAAAAAACTCTACGATAAACGTCAGGATGCTGCTAATCGTGACGCTAAACGTGAAATCGACAGAAATATCAAATCACGGAATCAGTAAGTCGTTACTCCATCTTTATTCATTATGGGGGCGTAAAGGTTTCGACGGGGATTCTGAAGTGTGATAAGCGAGCGGAGCTGCGGTGTAATCTCCTTAAACTGCACCACGTTTAAATATAAACGCTACAAATAATATTTCAGTATCTAGCAATAGAGCACTGGTAGCTGCTTAAGTCAGCTTCTGTCCTGTGATTGAGTACCGTGGCTTTCACATGGGCATCGACTAACGGTGAACGATCCTGCGGAGTGTCCGTTCCGCTTGATTGTATTCGGACTACCTGAGTTCTCAGCCCGTTTATCGGCGGTCCTCTCAGGGAACTAAAAAAGGTAAAATACGCTCGTAGAAAGTTGCATGGATGGGTTTTCGGACAGGGGTTCAATTCCCCTCGCCTCCACCATCTCTGTTGTACAAAATAGATGACAGACCAAAAAAGTCCGATTTATCGTGGCTGAATTAGGGAACACTTAATTCAAGATAGTGGATAGCAGAAGTGCTATCCACTTTTCTTTTGTGTGGATTACTTCACAGATCCGATGTGTGTGAAGTAAATGTCAATATCCTGATGCTCTTTGCCGAAGCTGTCGATGGTTCTTTCATGCACTTCTATCCGTGATACGAAGGTGTGGAGTACTTCTTGGGTGAGTTCCGTCAGAGTCGTATACTTCTTCGCCAGTGAGATGAACCTTGCAGTATCCGCAGTCTTGCTTTTTGCCTGTGATATGGTTTCATTCAGTGAGCCAATCTGTGCTTTCAGTTCCAACTGCTCTGAGGCATATTCTTGTGACAGCATCTGAAATTGTGCATCATCAATCGTTCCCAACACATGATCTTCGTACAGCTTCTTGAATATGACAGTCAGTTCTGTCATACGCTTTTTGTACTTGGTCAGCTGTCTGGATGATTCTGCAATGGTTTTGTTGAGCTCCGCATTGACTCTGCGCCCAATAAAATCAGAAAATTGCTCGGGGTGCTCTCTTGCAGATTGGGTGATCGCTTGGATTTCATGCAGTACCAATCGCTTCAGGTGACTTTCCTTTATGGAATGCATGGTGCAGGTGTTGCTTGTGTTCTTCCTGTAGTTTGCACAGACAAATTTCCAGTTTTCCGGCTTTCCATTGCGGTGACGATGAAAATACAATTTGCTTTTGCAGTCGGCACAGAACAGAATTCCTGCAAAGATGCTCTTTTCACCGAAGTTCGTTCGTCTGCGTTTGCTCTTGCGAATCCGCTGTACAATGTCCCATGTGTTCTGATCGATGATCGGTTCCTGCGTATTCTCGATGAGCTTATGCTCCGATTCGGGACGTTTCAGCTTTCGGTGATCCTTATAGGATGGTCTGCCGTATCGGAAATTGCAGGTGTGTCCCAGATAGCTTACGTCTTCCAATATCAATGCAATCGTTGTCGGATTCCATGCATATGGTTTACTTACATCAAAATTCGCAAGGATAGTCCCACTTTGTTGATACTCATACATGGCAGGTGTGGGGATTTTATCCTTTTCAAGCTGTTTTGCAATCTGTGATGGGCCATATCCTTCGGCACACAGATGAAAAATCTTACGGACAACAGGTGCTGTTTCCTCATCGGGAATCAGCATATTTTTGTCATGCTCCGACTTGCGATAACCATACGGCGGTCTTGATGCAACACGCTGTCCTCGGTCAGATTTGATTTTATTGCTTGCCTTGATCTTCTTGGAAGTATCCTTAACATGCATCTCGTTGAAGATATTGCAGAAAGTTGCAATATCCATCCCCGATGAATTGACATCAGCAGTATCCACATTATCGTTGATTGCGATGAATCGCACACCACGCTGCGGGAAATATTCCTCAGTATAAAGCCCCACATGAAGATGGTTTCGACCAAATCTGGATAAATCCTTGACGATAATCGTTGACACTTTATCATCTTCAACATCCTCCAGCATTCTCTTGAAAGCAGGACGATTGAAATCGCTACCCGTATAACCGTCATCGATATAGAATTGATGATTGAGGAAGCCATGCTCCACTGCAAATTTAGTCAGAATATCCTTTTGATTGGTGATACTGTTGCTCTCGCCCTGCAGCATATCCTCATGGGACAGACGGCAGTACAGGGCGGTGAATTTTTGATTGTTTGGCATTCGTTACCTTCCTTTCCGTCCTTGCGGACTATGCCAAACCGATTGTGCTACCAACAGGATACCACAACCGATCCGACAAGTCCAGTCTTTTACGAAACTTTTTGCATTTCCTGTTCCATGAGGTATCTGAGCTTATCCTCAGCGGTTTCCTTTGCCTGTGCATCAAACACATCATGCACATAATAGATCGTGCCTTCGATTTTCACATAATGTGCGTTTTCTTTGTGCTCTCGTTTCTGAAATTCATAAGCCTTAAGATTCGTTTTCTTCAATTGGCATCACACTCCTTTTTCTGATTCCTGTTTGATTCGTGTGATTCATTTTGATCCCCCCTTCATAGATAATTTGATTGGGTATCATCCCATGTGCATCCCCAATGCTTCCTTGCGTCGGATCTCCTCCGCCAGCACCTTGCTGTCTCTGTGCCGTTCAATGTCCTCATCCTCCGTCGGCTCATCCATTAGCGCAGCCACATCTGCAATGCCAGCGATAACAAGAGCAGCACCGTCTGCGAAATCACAATCGCTCTGAGCATTTTCAATTGTGTTTTGTGCTTCCATTCTTCTAATTCTTTCCGTTGTGAGGAGAATTCCTCGTTCAGCTTCCCAGCCTGTAATGACAGCTTCTCCGACTGGCTGATAAGGCTCGTCAAAGAATTGCTTGTCTGTTCCGCCGTGGATTTCTGAATCCTCCTGCACTCGTTTTCCACCTGATCGAACAGCGTTTTCTGATTCTGCAGGTGCATTTCGATTCCACTTCTGGTCATCAGCTCGCCCTGTAACTTCAACAGTTCCTCCTGTACCTCGCAGGATCTTTTCAGCAGACTGATCACCGCCGTCCAGTTTCGGTTGTCCACCGCCACCATGGGCATGGTTTCCTCTGCCGCTTTCAGGTCGGATTTGTTCCGTTCCATCAAGGCGTTCACGTCTAATCTTGAACTCATGTTCCATCATCTCCTTTGCAAATTTCTCGCCGTGCAATTTAGCACAGCGGCATCTTCTTCCGTTCGGACAAGTGTAAGTGATATATTTTCGTGAGTCCTTCCATCTCACGCCGTAGCCCAACTGCTTCATCATGAACACAAACTGCTTACGGCTTTTCGCTTGCTTCATGACTTCGGTAACAGCATTCATCAGCTGAAACTTCCAGCTTTCTCCACGCACCGCCGAGCGGTACTCTCTGTCGGAGAGCACATCTTTTTTCTTCTGCAGTTGTTTGTCGAGCACAGCCACACCGTACCTCATACAGATTTCATCGGACAAATCCATCAACTCCTGCACGGTGTTTCCATTGGAGTGATACTTCCTGCCATCCTCAAAGCTTACGGAGTTGAACACGATGTGCGAGTGAATATGCTCTCGGTCAATGTGCGTTGCCACCACACATTCGTATTTTCCGAATGCTTTCTCCGCAAGCTCCACCGCAATCCGATGTGCAAGTTCGGGCGGAGTACCATCACCTTTCGGGAAGCTTTGCACCAGATGATAGTACATCCGACCGCTGTTCTTGTGATACGCATTTTTCGTCGCAATCATTTCTTCGTAGGCAGTCGGTGCGGAACAGTTCAGAGCCGTTACATACTGCTTGTCCTCGGACTGTGTTTTCTCTGTCCTTGTAACGTAGGCAAGCACATTTTTCATGCCACCTGCGGTCTGCGTTTTGCTGTTGATGAAATGGATAATTGGCATCAGTGCATCCCTCCAATCAGCGCACCGCCTTTGCAATTTCACACAAGACGGCAATTGCTTTCTCATGCTGTGCAATCAGCTCATCCAACCGTACCGATTTCAGCCGTCCCATATTACCGAGCAACGCAATCTGATTGAGGTTTCGCCCGATGGACTTCTGCTCTTTCAGTACATCTGCAAGTCCGTCGGCAGTGACGATTTTCTTGCCAAGTGCCGATCGCAGTACAAAGTCGCTCAGCGTCAATCCGTACTGACGAGCTTTGCTGTAGATCCGCTGTCGCTCGTCCTCAGTGCAGCGGATTGTGATTGTGGCGTTTCGTTTTCTCATGGCATCACACTCCTTTACTTTCGATTTATAGTTGCTTTCAACGTGCCGACACGATGACTATGTGTCCACAGGAACTATACGGAGGCACAATTGGGAGCGGCGACTCGCCGTAAGGGGTTCGGGTTCTCCCGACCAGTTGCGTTCGGTGGGCCGCTATGCGGACTGCCGAATGCGATGCTGGCTCTCAAAAGAGAACCCTCCCGAAGTCCCACATTCTTCTGTATCATCCAAGCATTTTCATTGCGGGCATTATCCACCCACAAACACACGACGTTCGCCAGTGTGCCGTTCTGTGTCGATTTCCGATAACTTATCCCACAGTAATTCCGATGGCACAAATCGCTCACAAAACGCTGACAGGGAGTGCAGTGGTTTCAATAAAGTTACCGTCACCCGAAGCCGTTCTACCGTCACCCATTTGCGAGTTACCGGCACCCGTTTCACTGCTGTCACCGCACTGAAACAACGCAGAATCGACATTCTCAGAATTTCGGGTGCCGGTAGAATCCAAGACCTCCACCCACAGAATTCTACCGTCACTACTGTCACCCGAAGCGATATACTCAAGCTCAAGTATGCGGCAACCATGACTTCTGCGGAAGTTAAACAGCACACCATAGCGTTGCAGTTCTTCTGTATGCTGAATCAGATCACGACTTAATCGGTTCGGAAAATATTTCCGATTGAATTTCTGATACAGTAAGTCACACAGATTCGATGCAGAACCAATGAATGACTGTTGCTCCACCATGAAGTCATGAATGGCAAAAGAGAAAATGTCAGGAGGTGTTGGTGCGATTTCATCGCATGGAGTCCACCTATGATCATGGAACAGAACCCTGTACTCCTGATTTTCAATGTCACGCCCGACACAGTACAGCTTTGCTTCACGACTTCCTCGCTTCGATTCAAGAAGCACCATGCTGCCGTCAACACAACCGCTGATGCCTGTTGAACCAGAAATCATATTGAACGGATCAGAGTCATAGCACTTGCGAGTGTGATGCACAAGCAGAATCGTAATTGCAAGCTTGTCAGCAAGTGCTTTGAGGATTGACAGCTCTTTGTAATCCGCACCGTAACCACAATCCTTTTCGTTACGCACCATCTGCAATGTGTCTATGACAATCAGCTTTGTGTCGGGATGATGGGATTTGAATGTTTCAATCTGCGTTTCCAAGCCATTACCAAGCGATTCTGACATAATTGCAAAGTACAGATTCTCCGTTGGTTCATCTGTGAGTTCATACAGACGATTCTGTATTCTGTTGTAGCTGTCCTCAAGGCAAAGATAGAGTGCAGTGCCGATGTGCGTCTGATGCTTCAGCACATCTTCGCCCTTTGCAACTGAAAGACAGATGTCAAGCGCAAGCCACGATTTACCAACCTTCGGTGCACCTGCGAGAATATACAAGCCCTGTGTGAGCAAACCGTCAACACAGTATGCAAGCGGTTTGTACGCAGTGCTCATGATTTCTTCGCAGGATTTTGTTTCAAGTTTTTTCATGTTATCACGTCCTTTCTTTCTCTTGAACCCTCTCGCACGATCATCTTCCCGAACTTTGAACATCAATCGCATCACAGCACAGATTTCACCTCCGCTTGCTGCTGTTCTGATTCGGGCGATTCACCAAGCGTCCGACAGCGTATCGGACTCATAAAGCGTCTGATGCAGAACACTTCTCACACGTTCCCATTGCCTGCGACGGTTTTATCACGCTCGGACTGTGGCTAAACGTAAGTATCCATTTCTGACTTTCATTGCCAACTGCATTTGCTAAGTGCAGGTCTGAGAGCATCTTGTTCGCTCGCTCTTTCGAGGTCTTGGCGGATTTCTCAAGCGGCTGGTACGGCTCACCACCCCACCATCAGAAATAACGTACTTGGTGTATCGGTATTCAGTTTTCAAGATGCTGTTGTGTTCCTCTAATAATAAGGAACTGAGAGAATCACTTTCACCACCCCGTTTGAAAAATTCATCTGCTACTGTAAGAGCAGCAGAGCAACACTTTGAGGGGGATATTTCAAAAAGTTTTCTACTTATAGGGAACTGGGAGAATCATTTTGTAGACCCTATCATAAATTACCCCTCATCTATTAGCCGAGGAAAACGGGCATTTTACCAATGAATGAGAAAAGTTTGTATGATTGCACAAATTTTAACACTTCTTTTGTATAGTTTTTCGAGCGTTGTTGGAGTTCTCCTATTCTATAGGGAATGGGAACACTATTTTCACCACCCTGTAGCCAGGAAAAGTAGTCGTTTTATGCATAGAAGAATTATTTTTGTATATTTACACAATCGAATCACCTTTACCTCATGCAGTATTCTGTATAAACACTCTCTACTTATAGGGGACTGGTAGAGGCGATTTGAGAGGGGTGTTTCAAAAATTTCTTTAAAAGTTTGTATGGATGCACAATTTACTGCTTTCAGGCTGTACAGGTTGATGAATTATGTGGCTTAGTGAATTATCTCTCTAATCTTCTATAGGCAGAAAAATTACGAGTTAACAAAAGAAAGTTTTCCAAAACAGAGAATTTTGTAGCACTGCCTAATTTTAGAAACTATTCTTTGTGAATAATACCCTCTACTTTTACTGGTAACTTTTTTGAAAACTACAAGTAAAAAAATGAAAGTTTGTATGATTGCACAAGTTTTACGCATGTTTCTTATGCGAGTTGCCAGCAACTTACTCCTCTACTATAAGGGCGTGGGAATCCACTTTTGAGACCCTTTTTTCAGTGAATTTGGATGATTGCACAAGCTGAGAGTGTACTTTTTGTACAGTTTGTCAGTGGCAAACATCTCCTACCTGTAAAACAATTCAAAAGTGGTAAAATGACTGTTTTTGTAAAAAGAGAAATAAGAGTAATGCGGCAAACTTCAAAAGCCTGCCGCGTTACTCATTATAAATCAAGATTAAATTTCCCCTATAATTCGCATTATTCACACAAATTTACTTGTTCTATCACTGAAAAGGGCGTATAATGGTTATATAATAAAGATGTTAAGCTCTTTTTGATAAAATCTTGATATTTGTATGTTATCATTATCGGGGGAACGGAGGTGCTAAGCGTTGCCGAGAATTTTAATTGTTGATGATGAAAAAGATGTTGTTGAGCTTCTTTGTAATTACTTTGATTTATGCGGTTATGATGTGCTATCCGCTTATGATGGGAAGAGAGCACTTGAAAAAATAAGTCAGAAACCCGATATAATACTTCTCGACGTTAATATGCCGAAACTAAACGGACTTGAAGTGTGTAAAAAGATTCGGGAGTTTGTTTCTTGTCCAATTTTATTTTTAACAGCTAATGTTGATGACGTTGACAAAATAAACGGCTTTTCTGCGGGCGGGGACGATTATATTACAAAGCCCTTTTCGCTTGATGAATTGGGTGCCCGTGTTTCTGCTCACTTGCGCCGTGATATGAGGTTGCAGAAAAAATCCGATTTGAAATTCAATGACGATTTGGTTATAGACTATTCCTCAAAGGCTGTCTATTTCAAGGAGCAACCGATTTCTTTTTCCAAAACGGAATTTGACATTATAGAGCTGCTTTCCACAAATGCGGGTATTGTTTTTGATAAAGAGCGTATATATGAACGCTTATGGGGATTTGACAGCGACGGCTACTCTATGACGGTGGTTGAACATATCCGAAAAATTCGGGCTAAATTTACAGAAGCAGGCTGTAAATCATACATTGCAACAGTATGGGGGTGTGGGTATAAATGGGAAAACTGAAAAAATTCATTTCAAGAATACCGCTAATGCCCGCACTGATTATCGTTATGTCATTTTTTATCATATTAGCGGTAATTCTTTCAAAAACAGCGACGAGTTATGCAAATGAACAAATACAACTCATTGGGGCAAAATATACTGTGTTTGAAGATAAAACAGAGGTTGACGATGAATCAGAACATGGTGTTGTACGTACTCTTTATATAGATGTTCTTCCGTTTTCCGAGGAAGATAAACAAGCATATGATTTCTACACAGTGATCTATGAGTATTCCTCTTTTTTCTGGTGTATTGTCAGTATTACGATCGGTGCCGTTATCTTTTATTTTGGCAAATTGAAAAAGCCGATAAAACTTCTAATTAATGCTTCCGAAAACATTTCGGATGATAATCTCGACTTCGTTATAGATTACAGCGGCAAAGACGAGCTTGGACAGCTTTGTTCTTCTTTTGAAAAAATGCGGCTGTCGCTTCAGGACAATAACCGAACGATGTGGAGAATGATTGAGGAAAGGAGAAAACTCAATAAGGCTTTTTCTCACGAGCTTCGGACACCGCTTACTGTTATGAGGGGCAATGTCGAGCTTCTTGAAAAGGTCTATATGAGGTCAGACGTTTCGGAGGAAAAAAAGGCGGCAATATTGAGTACCGTATCAAAGAACATAGAACGTATAGAAAGCTATGTTTACAGTATGGGGACAATGAGCAAATTGGAAGATCAACCGATACAAATGAAGTGTACCTGTGTAAACGATCTTTCAAATCAATTAGAAAAATCATTAGAAATGCTCTGTCAAGAAAACGATCTTGAATCTCACTTTGAAATTGCGGCAGAATCCGAGAATGTAAATGTTGATGCAAATATTATTATGCAGGTATTTGAGAATATCGTTTCAAATGCCGTTCGCTATGCCGAAAAATCAATAACGGTATCTTGCTGTGTGTCAGATGATCATCTGACTATATCCGTATCAGACGACGGGACGGGCTTTTCGGAAGAAGAACTGAAAATAGCGTCCGCTCCCTACTATACGGGAAATCAAAATGATAGCGAGCTTCATTTTGGGCTTGGTCTGTATCTGTGTAAAATGCTGTGTGAAAAGCACAAGGGCGCATTGAGGCTGACAAACAACGACAGTGCGGGTGCGTGTGTTGTCGCTTCATTTTCTTGCAAATAATTTTTCAGTTATGATATTTTCTTGATATTTGAATGTTACAATAACCTTGCTACCGAAAGTGGCAAGGTTATTTTTATATCAAGGAGTGATGATTATGGGTAAAACACTAACCGTAAAAGGTATATCCAAAAACTACAAAATCGGAAACGCACAAGTTCACGCTCTTAAAAGCACGACTTTAGAAATCAATAAGGGCGAAATCGTTGTTGTTATCGGAAAAAGCGGATCGGGTAAAAGTACATTTCTGAATATTCTCGGTGGTCTTATTGTTCCGGATTCGGGCGAGGTGCTGTTAGACGGCAAAAATCTTTATGCGCTGAGCGAAAAGGAACGGGCAAAAATCCGCAATCAAAAATGCGGCTTCATATATCAAAGTTTCAATCTCATAAATGAACTGTCGGTTATCAATAATATCAGACTGCCTTTTGATATTGCAGGCAAACCATACAACACCAAAAGAGAAAAGGAACTGCTTGACATTTTGGATTTGGGTAAAAGACGCAATTTTTACCCGACACAGTTATCCGGCGGCGAAAGACAGCGTACCGCAGTAGCAAGAGCTTTACTAATGCAGCCGTCAATCATTCTCGCAGACGAGCCAACGGGAAATCTTGATCTTGAATCGGGTAATAAGCTAATGGCATTTGTGAAGCGTACCAATATAGAACAAGGGCAAACCTATGTTATTGTAACCCACGATCTTGAATGGCTGAAAATTGCTCATACAGTTTACCGAATGAGTGACGGAAGGTTAGAGCGTGAGGTGCAGAAATGAAACATACATTGAATTTGATCAAAATATCCTTGAAAAGTCTGCTCCGCAGAAACAACGGAAACAAGCTATTGCTCATAGCAATATGTATTCTGACGCTTGTTCCTATGTTTCTGTATAACACAACAAACAGTATTATTGCGACCGTTAAAGACCAAAGAACAGCCGTTTACGGAATCTTTGATGAAATATATTATCGTGAGCAAGTGTCGGATTTATCAACATTCACCGACGAAACATTTGAGGGATTACTGCCCAATTACAGATACGAAAGTTATGGTGTATTCTATACAGCTAAAACCTTACCTTTGGAGGGAAACAAAAGTCTAAACTTAGGCTTTGCAGACTCCGAAGCAATACGGATCGGTTGTATAAGCATAAAAGAAGGTCGCCTACCGGAAACCGAC
Organism: Ruminococcus sp.; assembly: GCA_015066935.1. Lineage (GTDB taxonomy): Bacteria > Bacillota > Clostridia > Oscillospirales > Ruminococcaceae > Ruminococcus. Next base: position 33,727 of record SVNK01000013.1, read on the forward strand.
AATGAAATTGCGTTGACTGAAGGTATCGCACAAGAATTAGGCGATTATAGTGTCGGGCAGGAAATTACCATTGAAAATCAAACGTATTCTCTGTGCGGAATCGTAAATGACTTCGGAAGATTATGGCCCCGTGGTGAATTGCAGATAAAGGACAACATTACGCCTGTCAATGCATTTATCACCCAAAACCGTCTTGAACAAGTTTTTGAAGAAACCCACAGCATCACACAACAAATTGTTATCATTAAAGAAGCGGGAATCGTTAATTCCAACGATGAAACAACAAGGCTATTTTCAAGCAACAAATCCTTTGATGTGAGTGAGAATTTCTCCATCCCTCAGAGTTTTATGGTCTTGATGTATGTAATATCGTTATTGATCGTGACAACGATTCTGATTATGAACAAGACGAAGCTTCTTACAAGAATCCGTAATTACCTCTTGCTCGGTATGAATAAAGGCAGTGTTTTCTTTATTCTTATGTTCGAAATGATTTGTATTTTGGTGATTGGTGCTGCGGTGGGGAGTGTGTTGAGTTTCTTTGCATCGAAGGCTTGTTTGCACCTTCTTCTGAATAACGAATACAGCTCGCCGGTGTTTGATTTCAATATGCAGTTGAACACGGCGCTGATAATGTCCCTTTGCGTAGGGTTCATTATCACGTTTACAATCTATGCAGCATACATCGTAAAACAGACTGCGCTTGACAGTGAGATAAGCGGAAAACATTACAAAAACACGAAGGCAAGAGTCAGCATATTCAAATTGGATATGTTCAAAAATCGCAAAGCCATTATAGCGATTGTACTGCTGGTTTCATTATCGTGTACGTTATTGTCCTACGGAATCGCATATAAAAACTATTTCACCGAGGATGTAACAGAAACTAATTCAAACTATGTGGAAAATGATTATGACTTTCAGTTTGCCTCAAAGCTGATCAATGCACCACCTCTTACGGATAAAGTCACGGGAGAACAATTAACCCCCTTGCTTTTTACAAACAATTACGAAAAGAATGGGGCTGATCAAGACTTTATTGATTCCATTGCAGCCATTCCGGGAGTGTCGAAGATTTTATCATACAGAGAGAATCAAAAAATGAATCTCCTTGTAAAAGCCGGCAGCATTGATACGTATTTTGATGGTTCCGACTCGATGCCCGATGGCAGATATAGTATGGAAACATTTATGCAAATCAACAATTATAATCTCATTTGGGATACATTCCAATATGCAGATGACGATGTGTTGATATGTAGCGAGATCGTCGGATACAGCCAGCAAAGTTTGGAAGAGTTAAAGGCATCTGTTATTGAGGGCGAGATCAACATAGACAAGCTAATGTCGGGAGAAGAGGTCATTCTCCGTGTTCCCGCATACAAAATAACGGAGCAAGATTTTGGTGGAACGATACTAAGAGGAATTATCCCTGCAGAGTATGACGATCCGGATGCAATCAATATGACACAGTTTAAGGTCGGTGATGAAATCACACTTTCGGGATTGCTTACGGACGAGCCGTTAAACGGCGGCGTCGCAGAATCGGATATATCTTTATTTTACCGAAAGGATGTAACGGTAAAAATCGGAGCTATTATCCGCAGTACCGATGGTAAACTCATTTCAAGCAGAGCCGGAGCAGCTTGTTCGGTTCTGACTGCAAATGAAGCATTGGACGAGCTGGGAATCCCCGCCGCTTACAGCGTGGTTAGCATTTATACCGATGTTGATGCAAACAACACACTGATTGCGAAAGAACTGCAAGTATTGGGTCTTGATTACCCCAATATGACATTTGAGAATTGGTCAAGTGATGTCAGGACGTATAAGATCTACAACCTGCTTGTGGCTATTTTCGCTGTAACATTTATGGTCATACTAACAGTAGTAACCTTTACGATGCTTCTGATTCAGCTTGTTATTAAGACAAGATTAAGCCTTTCGACATATACGCTTTATCGAATCAACGGTTTGAGTTTCCGAAAACTGATAGCATCCTTGCTCCTACAGTTAGTAGCGGCTTTCTCCATCGGAGCTATATTATCTGTGCCAATGACGTGGTTGATAATTAAAAAGGGCTTCAATATTTTAGGCGCAATAACGCATTACTTTACGCAAAGCGATTATCTGTTTGTTGTACTAAGCGTGTTTGTGCTTATGATTGTTTCGTTTATTCCGAGTTTAGGCATACTGTATAAGCAGAAAAACAATATTCTTTTAGATTAAATCATTATGTGAGAGTTATTGTATCCGTTTGTGATATCGCTTTAACAATAACCACGACTATGAATTATATCCACAATATTTCCTAAAAGCCAAAGCCATGCAGTCAATTAAACTGCATGGCTTTCGTTCGCTCAATCGGTTTGGAGTGAATGTTCCCTATCGCAAACACGATTTTTCGGACTTTTTTGCGTATCTGGAGCTAAAAATTTTTAGTGTAAAACCGTAGATGACATTTTGCCTTTTCAGCAATAAAACACGACTCGAACGGGCGTTTTTTGATTTTCAAGAGGTTTGAGAGCAGATTTGGAGAGAAGTTTCCGAAGTCTGCTCTTTTTTATTGCAAAAAACTTTCACAAAGTTTGAAACGGTTTCTTGTTCGTTATGCCGAATTGATTGAGAAGTGAAATCTCGATTGGTTCGGCTTTTTTTGTTTTCCCCTATACTATTAAAATGAAAGAGAGTTGATGCCAATGAAGAAAATCACATTCAATGCTCTGCTCAATCACAAGGCTCATAACTATAAGCCGATGCAGATTGAAGTGGAGAAAGTCATTCCTCTCTACGGTAAGAGGTTTGAGCAGATGAGAGATCATCCCTTGGATGACTGCCCCGAAATTATCGAGAACAGAGAACTGATGTATATGGAGGGCAACATCGCCCACTGCCTCCTCTTCCTCGATGCTAACGGCAGCGATGGAATTCTGGTGGAAGCGGAGGGCTTTGGATATGCACGCAAGTCACAGTTCATTCCTAATGCAAGAGCAATCATTGAGGCGAATGACATTACTGCCGGAGAACGTCAGCTCCACGCAGAGCTGAAAGGTATGGTTGACCGAATCGCAGAGCTTGCTCACACAGGTCAGAAGCACTTCATCTTTGAAGATATGCTCGGCGATGAAGATTTGCGAGTTCTGATGATTCGGACGGTGGCAGAAATGCTTGACAGACGTGAAGATCTTGCAGAGGTTCGTGACCACTACCTCGGAATTACAGGTCAGGCAGATTTCACGGTAACTGCAAAACCTGCACAGGAAATGAAGCTCTATTGTCCCCTTGAGATTCAGGCTGAACCACAGATCTACGAAACAGATTGGGATGCACCGTATGAAGATGACCTTGAGGTTATTCCATCAAGCTGTGCTTGTGGCTGTGAGGATGAGATCAATGAAGCCATTGAGAAATACTCCGAGCCGGAGGAAAAACACCGTGGACTGATGGTATATTATGATGCAAACTCACCTGTCAATGAAAAAGTTGTATCCGCATTCCCGTCAGTAGAGGTTAGAAACGGAGAGCTTGTGGGAGTTCTCACCTGTCGATTGACCGAACCGCTTACTGATAGCGAAATGAAAGAGTTTCAGGACTGGTGGTCTGGACAAGCATCAGATGGGTTTGGTGAATCGATCGAGCAGAAAGAAATCAAGACCGAGGCATTCGGTACGATTTACGTCAGTTTCTGGAACCCCTCCGACAGCTGGCAGATTGAAACCGAGATGACAGACACAGCCGATATTGAGGAAGAAGAAAGCCTCGATATGGGCGGTATTTCTATGTGAGGTGGGTTTCATGAGTCAGTTTCCAAGCCAGAAAGAAGTAGAACGTATCAAAAAGATGTATCCAACAGGTACAAGAATTCAGATTGAGAGAATGAATGATCCGTATCATCCGATTGAACGTGGCACCAAAGGTACTGTTGACTATGTAGATGATGCAGGCACACTTCATTGCACTTTTGACAATGGCCGCACTCTGGGAGTCGTTACCGATGCAGATATTTTCCATGTCATTGACAGGTTGAATGTTCCGGTTGCTGAGCGTTATGCTTGTCTGCTTGGCTCTGCAATTGACGGCAACAAGCGACTCCACAATGTTCAGGAGGTTGCCGAGTTTATCTGTAAGCATGGTCAGTATGGTGATGTGCGAATCACAACCATGGAAGGCAAAGAGCTGCTTGACACCTTTGGCATTTATATCAATGAGATTTCGGATATGGAGTACCGTGAGGAGCTTCTCAAGGTGCTGATTCCGATGCAGCATGAGATTGAAAATGCTGCGTTCTCGGATGATGAGGACATGGACGAAACCGAAGATGTGAACATGACGATGTAATTTGAAGCCCGATTTATTCGGGCTTTACATATAAAAAAAGATGTCATACTTAAAGACTTACTGCATTTTTGGTGATATAATAAAAGTACAAAGAAAAAGGAGGTATTTCTCATGACATACAATGAAATGATGCGAAAAATTAATACAGCTGGAACGTGGTTCACCGGAGCTTTTATGGGAGAAATTCTGAAAAGATATCCTAAGTTTAAAGGCGATACCGAATTGAAAGTTGATTTTATTCACTATATGCATGAAGAATATGGTAAGAATCTTGAGTATACTTTTGATACTACCAAAACAAAATGTTACGCTATTATATCAATAATCGAGGGTGGTAGAGTGATTGATGCACTTGACCATGTACTTCAAAGCAACGAAAAGAAAGTTCAGGAAGATGCACGTGAAAACGCAAGTATTTTACTTACTGAAATATTGCTAGGAAATATTGATTTGCCTTGAAAAATCTAATGAATCTCATTACATAGCCGTTTGTGACTAACAATCACAGACGGCTTTTCTTATACCCAAAAACGAAAGGAGTTTTGAAAATGATAAGATATTTCGAGGCATTCGCAGGTCTCGGCGCATTTCGTTCGGCTTTTGAAAAGGTCGGCGGTTTCGAGTGCGTCGGATGGTGCGAAATTGACCGCTATGCACAGAAGGCTTACAGAGCCTTGTATGACACAGGAGGCGAAAAATTCTATGAGGACATCACAAAAATCGATTACGGAGGTATGCCGGATTTTGATTTGCTCGTTGGAGGACCATGCTGCCAGTCCTTCAGCGTCGCAGGGCAGCGCAGAGCTTTTGAGGATGATCGAGGAACCCTGTTTTTCGACTTTATCCGAATCCTTGAAGCCAAGCACCCCAAGTACTTTATTGCTGAAAACGTACCCAACCTGCTGGGCATATCGCAGGGGAAATGCTTCCAGGCAATCCTTGAAACGCTTTCAGAGCTGGGGTATAGCATGTGCTGGCGTGTGCTTAACTCTGCCGGCTTTGGAATACCGCAGTCAAGAAAAAGGCTATTCCTTGTCGGACATCTTGGAGAAAGATGTCCCGGCGAAGTATTATCTTTCGGAAGAAGCTATGCGAAAAATGGAACAGCAGGAAAACCTGAACAGCTGATTGCAGGCAGTCAGGGCTCAAGGGTGTATTCCACAAATGGAACAGCCGTAACACAGTGCAGCGGTTCGGGTGGCAGAGGCGGTAAGACGGGATTGTATCTGATTGACTACAATCCACCCCCTCACCTGACGGAGATTGCAAGGTGTATTACAGCAAGACAGGACAGCGGAATCAGTAACCATAAGGGTGAACATTCCGCTGTTTTTGTTGATCTGAATGAGAATCCGCTGATTACGGACAACGCAAGATGCCTGCACACGAGAATGGATGTTGGTGTTGGAAAAGGCACTCACAAGAGTGAGCGTTCGGGTGTACTGCTTGAAGAACCGAGAGCAATTATCAATCCGTTCAAAGAGGAAGTTTACCAGAATGGACGCAGAATCAAAGAACCCGGTGAGCCGATGTTCACTATCACTGTAACGGACAGGCACGGCATTGTTCACAGAGGAAGAATCAGGCGTTTAATCCCAAAGGAATGCTTCCGATTGCAGGGATTTACAGCAGAACAGTTTGAAAAGGTAAAATCGGCAGGCATATCCGATTCACAGCTTTACAAGCTTGCAGGCAATTCTATCACGGTTCCTGTGGTGGAGGCAATTGCAAAAAATCTTTTGAAATTTGACAAGGAGTTGAGAGAACATGGAAAATATGATTAAGACATTCGTCAATGAGGAATTCGGCACGGTGAGAACGCTCATGAAGGACGGTCAGCCGTGGTTTGTGGGAAAGGATATTGCTGATGCCTTGGGCTATAGCAAATCGAGAAATGCGATTGCAAATCATGTCGATGACGAAGATAAAACCACCGCCCTGATTCAGGGCGGTGGTTCCAACTACAAAACAACAGTCGTAATTATCAATGAAAGCGGACTTTACAGCTTGATTCTTTCGAGTAAACTTGAAACTGCAAAACGCTTCAAACATTGGGTTACAAGTGAAATCCTCCCCACCATCCGCAGAACCGGCGGCTATGTGGGCAACGAGGATATGTTCGTGGAAAGCTATCTTCCTTTCGCTGATGACGCAGTGAAGAACCTGTTCCGACTGAACCTCATGACAATCCGTCAGCTGAATGAGAAAATCAGGAGGGATGAACCGCTGGTGCAGTTTGCCAATCAGGTAGCGGACACGGAGAACGTCATCGACATCGGCAGGATGGCAAAGCTCGCCAATGAGGAAAATATTCGCATCGGACGCAATACGCTGTTCCGCTGGCTGAAGGGCAGAAAAATCCTCATGAGCAACAACATCCCCTATCAGCAGTTCATTGACAGAGGATATTTCGTTGTGAAGGAGTCCGTGTACGAGCAGCATGGAATGCAGAAAACCTATCAGCAGACCTATGTCACAGGCAAAGGACAGCAGTATATCATCAGACTGCTGAAAGAATATTTCAGGGAGGGATGCTGATGCCCAACAATGTAACAAACATCGTCACCTATGAGGGTGACAAAAAGCAGATTGCCGAAATGCTTGAGGCAATCAAGAACGACGAATTCGGAATCGGAACAGTGGACTTTCAGAAAATCATTCCCATGCCCGATGATATCTATAGAGGAAATTTCGGCCCGAAAGATCGTGAGGTGTATGGAGATAAGAACTGGTACGACTGGTCCAGAGCCAACTGGGGAACGAAATGGAACTGTTATGGATATGAGGAAGGCATTGACTACAGCCAGACCGACAGCCTGTGGTTCCAGACAGCTTGGTCTGCTCCGCATCCGATTCTACAGAAGCTCACGGAGATGTTTCCCGAAATTGAATTCAGGCATCAGTGGGCTGATGAGGACATCGGCTACAACTGCGGTCAGCACAGATATCACGGCGGTGAGCGTACCGACGAATTCTACCCCGAAAGCGAATTTGACCGAATCCGCTTTGCCGCAGAGGTGCTTGAGGTTGATCCGCAGGAATACGGATTGTTCCTCAATGAAACAAACACAGCATTCATTCAGCTTCCCGATGAGGATTTTGAGCTGATTGAGGTTGCAGGACAGACAGCACTGTTCACGGAGAACAGATATGTTGATGAAACAGTTCCCATGGGACTGCATTGTTATCAGCTTCGTCACTCCGATTACGGTGCGAATTTTATCTCTCTGGAACGCAGAGTGGGTGTGAACTTTGGTGGTACAGTCATCACAAAGGAATGCATTGACCTCGGCAGAGAGCAGTGCATTGAAT
>SVNK01000006.1 GCA_015066935.1 Ruminococcus sp.
CTCTTATATCATATCCACAGGAAACTCTTATCTGATATGTGTTTCCTCTTTTTCTTATATTAGCCATAGAGTATCGTCCTCCTTTTGATACTAAAGATTTATGGCTTGCGGACTGTACACCAATTATTCACCTTACCTTGGAATTGTCAAGAAATGTGCAGTCAGAGAATACCCAAAATCTTTGATAGGCATATATCAGGCAGCGTGATGAGAGAACGGCTTTGAAGTTCTTAATGCCACAGGTGGGAGAACACCTACATTGAAGCTGTTGATCCTTTGTGTATTGTAGTAACCGAAGACGTATCTGAAAATGACAGTTTGCTTCGCCAGTCTGACAATGTGTAATACTGGATCCCTAACTGCTGAGCAGCCTTTTCAGTCCAATCTCATCCGAGAGCTTTATTGCTTCTTCTTTGAATTCTTTGCTGTACTTCATTTTTTATTTCCCTTTCCGTTTTTTTATTTTTATTCTACCAGTTTTTTTGGTCTTTGTCGACTGCTCTTTCGGTATAACACTTCAAAAAAGCTGTGCAGGGATTCTGCACAGCTTTTTTGGTCGGATAATAAATAATCACGATGAGTGAGAGCGGTTAAGTCTCACAATTTGATTCAAAGTATTGATTTCAGGCATAAAATGTGATATAATACATTTTATACAGAAATTACTTGGAAATAAGAGCGAGAGTGTCTCTTGCGATGAGGAGTTCCTCATTTGTGGGAACAACCCATACCTGAACCTTGGAATCGTCGGAAGAAATCTTAGCAAGCTTGCCTCTGAGACCGTCATTAGCAGCCTTATCGAGCTTGATGCCGAAGAATTCCATGTCCTCGCATACAGCTTCACGAACATCAAAAGCATTTTCACCGATACCGCCAGTGAAGAGAACAGCGTCGAGACCGTTCATTGCAGCAGCATATGAGCCGATATACTTCTTGATTTCGTAAACGAGCATATCAGATACGAGCTGAGCTCTCTCGTTACCGTCGTTTGCAGCCTTTGTGATGTCTCTGTTGTCAGAGCCGATGCCTGATACACCGAGGAAGCCTGACTTCTTATTCATGTAGTCGCTCATTTCAGACGGAGTGAAGCCGTGCTTGTCCGCAACGAAAGTAACAGCGGAGGGGTCAACAGCACCTGAACGTGTACCCATAACAACACCGTCAAGAGGAGTAAAGCCCATAGAAGTGTCAACAGACTTACCGCCGTCAACAGCAGTAATGGAAGAACCGTTTCCGAGGTGGCATGAAACTATCTTGAGATCCTTGATATCCTTGCCCATAGCTTCGGCAAGAGCAGCAGAAACGAATCTGTGTGATGTACCGTGGAAGCCGTACTTTCTTACGTGAAGGTTCTGGTAATCCTCATAGGGGAGACCGAACATATAAGCCTTAGGAGGCATTGTCTGGTGGAAAGCTGTATCGAATACAACAACCTGAGGAACATTTGCGGGAATAACGCTCTTGCAGGCACGGAGAGCGAGTGCATGAGCGTGGTTGTGAACGGGAGCAAGCTCACGGAGTTCATCAATCTTGTCGATGATTTCATCTGTAACAAGAACGGACTTATCAAAAATATCAGCACCCTGTACGATACGGTGACCAACAGCTGAGATCTGATCCATGCTGTCGATAACCTTTGCATCGCTTACAGTAAGAGCCTCTACAAGCTTCATGAAAGCTTCTGTATGTGTGGGGAATGAGCAGTCCTCATTGAGCTCTCTGCCGTCGGCAGCCTTGTGAGTAATGTGGCCGTCGATACCGATACGGTCGCAGTTACCCTTAGCGATAACGCTCTCATCGTCCATATTGATGAGCTGATACTTGAGAGAAGAGCTTCCTGCATTAACAACTAAAATAATCATGTATACATATCCTTTCAGAAAATATTTGCATATACTATTATATACCAATTTTTCAAAAAAGCAAGTCTTTTTTGCAAATTTATCCATTTTATCCATAAAGGCAACACCGCACAAAGCCCGCCTGACAGCTTTGCACGAAATCTGCTTGCATATTTTTCGCCATTCCGTACAAAAATCCCTTGACATACGTCAGTATGCCTTCGAAATTCCTGTACAATCTGACGAAAAATCTGACTTCGCATCTTACGCACAAGCTCTGTGTGGTATTGCCTAAAAGCTTTGTTCTAAGCTTCAATATACAGAAAGAAGGAGATAAAAAATGAAAGTTAGCGGAATTATTTGCGAGTACAATCCATTCCACAACGGACATGACTACCACATCCGTGAGACAAGAAAAAACGGAGCTACTCATGTTGTTGCGGTCATGAGCGGAAACTTCGTACAGAGAGGCGATACGGCAATAATGGACAAGCTTGACCGTGCCCGTCTTGCGGTACGCTCCGGAGCAGACCTCGTAATAGAGCTTCCTGTGCAGTATTGTCTGTCGTCTGCCGAGAATTTTGCATCGGGAGCAGTATGGCTTCTTGATTCACTCGGAGTTGTTGACGAGCTTTCATTCGGAAGCGAGTGCGGAGATACGGAATTACTGAAAACGGCTCTTGATAAGGTGGAGGAAACAGCTTTGTCGCACCGTGACGAAATACTGAGAATAATGGAAAAAGGTTACACTTATCCACGTGCGCTGAATTCCGTTATAAATGGTACAGACCCTGAAATTGCCGATATAATTGCAGAGCCGAACAATCTTCTTGCAATTGAATATATGAGGGCACTTAAAAGATTTTCAAGCAGAATGAGTCCGTTTACTGTAAAACGTGTAAGCACTCCGCATGACGGGATGACTCCTGGAGAAGGCTTTGCGAGTGCGTCATATATACGTGAATGTATAGCCTCTGAGAGGGGAATGCTTTCAATCGGAGAATATACAACTCCGATATGGACCGATGCTGTCAACAATGCTGTGAGAAACGGTGAAACAGCGTCGCTCAGCCGACTTGAGCGAGTTCTGCTGTACAAACTCAGAAGCAGTACAGTAGAGGAAATTGCTGCAATAAACGATGTCGGTCAGGGACTTGAAAACCGTATTTTCGGTGCGAGAATGGCAGGTTCGCTGGATGAGCTTCTGTTCACGGTAAAGACAAAGCGATATACGATGGCAAGAATAAGACGCATTATGCTTTCACTTCTCATCGGCATCACAAAGGAAGACATGAAGCAGCTTCCGCCATACGGACGTATTCTTGCATTCAACGAGAGGGGAACTGAAATTCTTGCACAGGCGAAATCAAAGACGAAAATTCCTTTCGGTTCTTCGATTGCGAAGCTTTCACAGCTCGGAGATATTGCCGAGCGTTTTGCAGAGCTTGAAATCAGAGCCTCCGATATTTACGGATTATCGCTTAAAACAATAACCTCAGCCCAGAAGGACTACAGAGCAAAAATTATGATAGATATGGAGTAATTGAAATGCACAGCAGACTTATAACATTATCGGCAGCAGCTCTGATAATGACATCATCACTCGTATCATGCGGCGGTTCAGCGTCAAGAGTGCGTGAAGTTTCAAAAACACCGCCATCACAGAATACGCAGACAACAATTCCGACGACTGCGGTTCCGACAGAGCCTTCTGAGATCACAGAACCGCCTACTGAACCGTTTTCGCTTGACATTACAGTTGATACGTCAAAAGAACTTCCACGCTCATATGTAATAAAAGATTTCGAGACTGTTCTTCAGGAGCCTGAGCTTCCAACGGGATGCGAGGTTGTATCGCTTGCACAGACGCTGAATCATCTCGGATTTGATATAGATAAGGTAGAGCTTGCGGACAATTTCATGCCTATTGACTACGAGGGAGCAGTCACCATGAAGCAGGCATACGTTGGCGACCCGAAATCTAATAACGGTTTCGGCTGCAATTCTCCGGTTATAGTCCAGACGGCTGACAAGTATTTTGCTTCAATTGACTCTCCGTGCTACGGAGCTGACATAACAGGTCATGATATGAATGAATTGTACTATCATCTGACGATGAACAGACCTGTAATTGTATGGATTACCATGAATCTTTCGGAGTCGCATCCTAATTATAAATGGACAGCAGGAAACGGCGAGGAATTCTGGTTTGCGGACTATCAGCACTGTGCAACGCTCTACGGTTACGACCTTGATCAGGGAATTGTGTACGTAGCAGACCCGCTTAAAGGCAATACGACTTATTCTGCGGACAGATTCAGTTATATTTATGAAATTATGGGAAAGCAGGCAGTAATAATCTGCGGCGATTCTTCAACCGAGGGACACCATGTCACCACAGACGCTGAAAAATCGGTGGTCATGACAACTGCCTCCGAGAAAAGACAGCAGCAGAACAATGCGGACTGACGGTGCGGAATATGAGCATAAAAGGAATAATATTTGATCTTGACGGAACTCTTATAGACTCAATGGGGATATGGAGCAGGATCGACAGAGAATTTCTGCATGAAAACGGTGTGACCGATCCGCCTGCCGATATATCTGATATAGTAAAGAAGATGACAGTTGATCAGTCGTCGCAGTATTTTATAGACCGTTTCGGACTTTCCTGCACAAAGGAGTACGTCATAAAACGCATAGAGGAGCTTGTCCGCATTGAGTATGAGGAACGTATTCAGCTCAAACCTGACGTTTCGGAACTTCTTGACTATCTGGACGATTCAAGGATTCCGTATGGTATAGCTACGGCAACGTACAAGGTACTGGCGGAGTCCGTGCTGAAGCGATGCGGAATATACGGACGCTTTCGTTTTCTGTTGAGCGACCGTGAATATCCGATGGGAAAGAAATATCCTGATATATTTCATGGTGCGGCACAGCTTCTCGGTGGTCAGCCCGATGAAATACTTGTAGCAGAGGACTCGCTGCACTGTATTGAAACAGCTAAAACAGCAGGCTTTGTGACGGCTGCCGTTTATGACGAGACTTCAGAGCCTGACAGGAAACAGATTGAAGCTCTGGCGGATCATTACGTTCACAGACTGCGTGAAATCATTGATATATTGCAAAAATGAGGTTTATATATGAAAAAGGTTATGGTAGGAATGAGCGGCGGTGTTGACAGCACCGTAACAGCGATGCTTCTTAAAGAGCAGGGCTATGAGGTTACGGGAGCAACGCTCCGACTGTTTTCCGATGAAGACATTAAAGAGGCACAGAAAGAGGGAAAGACCTGCTGTGCACTTTCAGGACTTGATGATGCAGCAGCTGTATCGTCGATGATGGAAATCCCGCACATTGTTCTTGACCGTCGAGAGGATTTCCGTAGTTATGTCATGGGGGATTTCTGCGAAAGCTATTTCAGCGGACGTACTCCGAATCCGTGCATACGCTGCAATCGTTTCCTGAAATTCGGCAGTATGCTGGATTACGCTCTTGAAAACGGATTTGACTTCATAGCAACGGGACACTATGCCGTTTCCGAATATAATGAAAAAACGGGACGTTGGCTGCTGAAACGTCCCGTTGATATGAGCAAGGACCAGACGTATGTGCTGTATTCCATGACTCAGAAACAGCTTGCACATACGCTTTTTCCGCTTGGAAGTCTTGAAAAGTCCGAGGTGAGGTCTATGGCGGAGAAGTCAGGGATGGTCAACTGCAATAAGCCCGACAGTCAGGACATATGCTTTGTTCCCGACGGTGATTATGCAGGCTTTATCCGTAGTTTTTCGGGAAAGACCTCTCCGTGCGGAAGCTTCATCGACATGGACGGAAACATTCTCGGTGAGCATAAGGGCATCATAAATTACACCATAGGTCAGCGTAAGGGACTGGGAATTGCACTCGGACGGCCTGCCTATGTAGTGAAAAAGGATACAGCAAGCAATACAGTAGTGCTGGGAGAGGAAAAAGACCTGTACACACGCTCGTTTATGGTTGAGGACATGAATCTGATATCAGTTGCGGAAATTACCGAGCCGCTTCACATATCTGTCAAGACGAGATACAGTCAGCGTGAACAGCCTGTGACGCTTTCGAATCTTGGTGACGGACGCTGTCTTGCGGAGTTTGATGAGCCGCAGAGGGCTGTTACAAGCGGACAGGCTGCCGTTTTCTATGACGGTGATACAGTTGTGTGCGGAGGAACGATAATATGACGGAATATTCATTTGAAAAGCTTACCGACAAAATATATGTCTGTGCAAGTTCCGACCATCGCTTCGGAACGGATGCATTTCTGCTGACGGATTTCAGCGGATACCGAATGAAGGACAAGGCGTGCGACCTTGGTACGGGCTGCGGAATTATTCCGCTTATTATGCAGAAAAGCAGACCGCCGCAGATTACATATGCCGTTGATATACAGGAGAGTGCGATAGAACAGCTTCGTCTCGGACTTGAAAAGAGTGAAACGACGGGGATTGTTCCCGTGTGTGCCGACCTTAAAGAGCTGTGGGACGGAGCACCTCTCGGACAGCTTGACCTTGTTACGTGCAATCCGCCGTATAAGGCAGCGAATGCAGGTTTTGAAAGTACCATTGATGCTCAGCGTATTGCACGTCACGAAATAATGTGCAATATAGACGATGTTTGTGCGGCAGGAGAAAAGCTTCTCAAATTCGGAGGCAGACTCTGTATCTGCAATCGTCCCGAACGTCTGAGCGACGTTATATTTGCCATGAAGAATCATAATATAGAGCCGAAAAGACTCCGTATGGTCTCGAAGGGACCTGAGGATGCTCCGTGGCTGTTTCTGATAGAGGGCAAGAAGGGTTCAAAGCCGTTCATGACCATTGAACCGCAGCTTCATATCCGCAGTGAAAGCGGATTTTCCGACGAACTCAAACGAATCTACGCAACAGGAAAGGAAAACACATGAGTGGAACATTTTATGTTATCGGAACTCCTATAGGCAATCTCGGAGATATAACGCTCCGTCAGCTGGATACTCTTTCGCAAGTGGACTTCATCTGTGCCGAGGATACACGTGTAACACTGAAGCTTCTCAATCATTATGAAATAAAAAAGCCGCTTGTAAGCTTTCACGAGCATAGTTCGAAAGCCGACGCACAGCGGATAATTGACCGTATTCTCTCAGGTGAAAACTGCGGAATAGTTACCGATGCCGGAATGCCGTGCATATCAGACCCCGGAGAAGTACTCGTCAGGATGTGTGCGGAGAACAATATAGAAGTCCGTGTAATTCCCGGACCTACAGCTGTTGCATCCGCTGTTGCGGTATCGGGACTCAGTACGAGACGCTTTACATTTGAAGGATTTCTTCCCGTTGCGAAGAAGGAACGTGCGGAACGTCTTGAAAAGCTCAGGAACGAGACAGCAGTTATGGTTTTTTATGAAGCACCGCACAAGCTCAGACAGACTCTTGACGACCTTTCCGGTTTCTTTGGCGCTGAGAGGAAAATCTCACTTTGCCGTGAACTTACGAAGCTTCACGAGGAAGTACTGAGGATGAATCTTGGTGAAGCGGTTGAATACTATGGTGTAAAAGAACCGAAAGGTGAGTATGTTCTTGTTCTGGAGGGAGCTTCCGAAAATACAGGGGAGGCAGTTACCGTTGAACAGGCACTTGAGCAGGTTCGCAGACTTGTTGAAATGGGCGACCGTCCTGTTGATGCATGTAAGGCAGTTGCGAAGGAATGTGGATTCCGAAAGAGTGAACTGTATGCGGCGTTATGCAGTGAAGATGAATAATGTGATAAAAAAGTGAAAATTTTATTGAAAAGCTTGCACAATAATTGCAGATGTGTTATAATATTATGTATATTTTGTACATATAACAAAATATGAAATTAATTGCTTTGCCGTACACTGTTACGGAAAAGGAGGATAACATGATCTGCGATCTTCACTGCCACACAAAACTGTCAGACGGCTCACTTGGAATAGAGGCTGTCATTGAACAGGCAAAACGAATGAATATTGACTGGCTCTCAATAACCGACCACGATACTATGGCGTCGTTTTCAAGAGCCGATATATTGGGCGAACGTAACGGTGTAAAGATACTCAGGGGAGTAGAGCTTTCCGCATGGGACAAGGAACGCAACAGCAAGGTTCATATTCTCTGCTATGCCCCGTCGAAGCCGGATCGTCTTGAGGGACTTTGCCTTAAATGCTGTGAAATCAGAAAGGCGTGTTCAAAGGAAATGATAGACAAGGTTATGGAAAAGTATCCCATAACTCTTGAAAGCATACTTAAAAATACAACGTCGTCAAAGAGTATTTTCAAGCAGCATATCATGCGTGCTCTTATCGACTACGGATATGCACTTGAGTTTTACGGCGACCTCGACAGAAAGCTCTTCAATCCCGAGGTGGGAAGCTGTTATGTTGAACGTGAGTATCCCGATGTCAATTTCGTTATAGACCTCATTCATACTGCAAAGGGTGTTGCTGTAATGGCACATCCGGCACTTTACGACAATATTGAGCTTCTCGAAGACCTTGCAAAGAAGGGAAAGCTTGACGGTGTTGAAATCGGACATTATTCCGCTGACGAGAACTACCGCAAGCAGCTTTATGATATTGCGGAGAGATATAACCTGATTGTAACAGGAGGTTCCGACTTCCACGGACTCTACAACAGCGTCCCCACACACCTCGGAAGCGAAACAACAACAAAGGAGAATCTTGACAGGATAATCAAGCTTGCTGCAAGGATGTGAATCAATGCTTAAAAATGTATCTGTAATTGCATTCATGGTTTCAATAAGGTTGTTCTTAGCTGCACTGTTCCTGTATCTGATAGATTTGTTTGTTCAACCGATGCGTATCGGAATAATAAACATCGGCAATGTCGGGGGTACGGTAACTTGCGGAATACTGCTTGTAATTACGGTGCTTTTCGGAAGCTTTATGAAGCTTGTGAGATTCCTCTGGAAAAGCGGCGGAGGACGTGTCTTCCTTATAATTACGGCGGTTATGACAGTATTGTTTATCATATATGCATCAGTGATAAGCATTTTTATGTACCGTGCATCGAGGGACAGACCTCGTGACGGCAATACAACACTTGTTATTCTCGGCTGCAAGGTGAGGAACGGTTTCCCGAGTGAAATGCTGCGGCTAAGACTTGATGCGGCTTATGATTTTCTTATTGAGAATCCTGATACTCCCGTCGTAGTTTCGGGTGGACAGGGCAGCGACGAGATTATAAGCGAGGCACAATGTATGAAAGAGTACCTTGTGAAGCGTGGTATCTCCGAGGACCGTATCTATATGGAGGATAAGTCTGCAAGCACCGAGGAGAATCTGAAATTTTCCAAGGAGCTTATAGAAAAAGAGGGACTATGCCGTGACATCACTATTGTAACAGATGGTTATCATCAGTTCAGAGCCGAAATTCTTTCGGGAAGAATCGGTATGAAAGCTTATAATATTTCGTCTGATACACAGGACTGGCTGCTTCCGACCTATTGGGTACGTGAGTGGTTCGGGATAGTATACTCATGTGTACTCAGGAGATGAATTCATAAATTCAAGAGCTGGAACGTGGTTTAATCACGTTTCAGCTTTTTCGTTATATTTACAAAATTCAGCTGGTGTGATATAATACTATATATATGTATGGAGGTGCGGACAATTGGAAATAATAATAAAAAGAATATCGGCTGCAGCGATGTCGGCGATGATTGCGGCGTCATCAGTGCTGCCACTTGTTCCATGTGCTGTTACGGAGAATAATATTACAGGAACTTCGGAAAGCCATTCAAGGAAACAGAAAATACAGCCATCATTTTCGTATGACGTACCTGATTTTGTATTGAAGGGCGATGCAGATGATACGCTTTATCCTGTTCTTGAATGTGCACCGCTGAGGGAAACGGTGGTACTGTCGGACGAATCGGGAGAACTGCCTGATAGTTTCGATCTGAGGGACATCGGAAGGGCAGGTTCTGTCAAGGATCAGGGCATATGGGGGACTTGCTGGGCACATTCATCGGCTTCAAGTGCTGAATCAAGTATAATGGACGCAGTTCCGGATATTAATCTTTCAGAAGCGCATACTGCGTATATGGCGTATCTGGGTGAGGATCAGATTGATTCGGGTGAAACTGAAATAGATGATATACTGGATTATGGCGGGTCGAGCTATGTAGTGGCGAATCTCTGGTCTCAGTGGTATGGTCCTGTATTTGACAAGCGTATGCCATATGTAGATTTTGAAATTCTGTGGGATGAGGAAAAGGTCAGGTATTTGCAGTCTCAAAGCGACTTCCACCTTGAAAACGCTTATCTGTTTGAATATGACGATACCCGCAGTAATTTTGATGAGCTTAATGAAACTCTGAAACAATTCATTTATAACGGTAATGCAGTTGATGTGTCGTTTATATCTGATTCTGCATACTACGACAGTGTCCACTGTTCATATTATACGGACAGAAAGAGCAGATTTGCAGACCATGCAGTAACAATAGTCGGCTGGGACGATAATTTTTCTGCAAGGAATTTTAATTTAAAAGCTCCCGGTGACGGTGCATGGCTTGTGAAGAACAGCTGGGGCAGTGATTATGCTGATGCCGGCTATATGTGGATTTCATATTATAACAACTCCCTGTGCAATTTTGCGGTTTACGAGCTTAACGACAAGACGGAGCATATGTATAATCTTCATCACGATACATTCGTGCCTTCACAGGGACTTTCGGCGTATGATGTCATAGATGAAATCCGACCTTCGTACATGGCGAATATCTTTGAGGTTGAAACGGATATGCAGCTTGAAGCTGTTTCAATGTATGTAATGAATCCCGATACAGAATACGAAATAACGGTCTACAGCGACCTTACCGATCCTTCCGACCCTGCATCGGGTAAGGCTTCTGCTGTAACGAAGGGAAAAAGTTCGCTGACAGGTTACATTACAGTTGAGCTTGATGAGAATGTGGCGGTAAAGAAAGGGAGCAGGGTCGGCATATCAGTGAAGATGTACTGCGAGGATACACCGTTTGTAATTCCCGTTGAGACCTGTATGACAGCCGTTGACGAGACCACTTCCGAAATAGTTGACATGAGTTCATTCACGACCCACGAGCGTATAGAGGCGCAGACATCACCGATGCAGAGTTTTTACAGTCGTGACGGCATTGAGTGGACGGATATTACAGAATCTGATTTTGTTTATAATCAGGCGACTGAGGACGCTGTTCTTGAACAGATTACTGACCAGATTTATGACGACATCCGTCAATATGAAACAGAACTTATGCAGGAAGCTGACAAGTTAAGTGCATATTACAGTGACCTTTTTGAGCGTTCTGAAATCCATGTCCTTATGGGAAATATAACGCTCAAGGCATTCGGAAACCCTGTAAATACCGTTGATTTTTCACATGTATCGGGACAGGTTTCAGCCGATGATGCGGTAGAGCTTTCCGTGAAGGACGACAAACCGATATACGTTTCGATAAACGGAGCTGCTTACAGTGAATATACGTCTCCCATAGCAATTACGGAAAAAATGACGATTTCCGCTACAGTCGATTATATTAACGTATCTGAACGGACATATACGCCTGCCATGGCTCAGCTTAACGACCTCTGCTATAAATCAGGCAATAATTATCATTCTACAGCTGAACGTATCAGTGAAAGTGAATATGTCATCAACATAGAGCAGTATCTGGATGATATTTCACTGCTTCCGGTGACATCCGCCGACATTCTGATGAATGGTCAGAAAATCGAATCGGGAATATACGGAGAGCATTTTGAACTTCCGTACGGCGAGACGGTATTCACATTAAGTCTGAGTGAGGAAGGCAAGCTTGATAATGAAGTAAAGGTCAGAGTTATCAAAAGTCCCGTAGAATTTGACCTTGAAAATGAAGCGATATATTGCAGGGACGGAGTAGTGGTTAAAGACGTCAGCGGCAATATTATAGAAGATGGAAGTTCTGTCATCAATTATGCAGGACAGACGCTTACTGCTGAAATAGATGGGGGAACATTTGAAGTGAAAGTTCCGTCCAGAGCCGTCCTTCCGGAGTTTGAAATCGACTATCGTTTTGAGACACTCGGGTTTATTCAGAATGACCTTGCGGAGCTTCTTGTGTATTCAACCGAGTCAGAACCTGATGAAGATGATTACAAATCGGCAGAAAAGCGTCTTATTGACGGAACATGGATTAATTCCGGCATGGTTATGAATAAGGCATTGCGTATAATTCCCGGAGAAGAAATAACACTGATGCTCAAGGCGGGAAACGGATTTTTTGCAAGTGAACCGGTAAAATATACCATTCCTGAATGTGCGGAGCCGCCTCGTGCGATATCTGCATATACTATATATAAAGACAACGAGCATACATTTAAGAATGGCAGATATTCCCTTGAGGATTACACGATGGAGTTTACAGCTTTTTCAGAGATGTCAGATGAAAGTTATGAAGAACTCGTCGATTCCTACGGCTACAGTGCAGAGGATTTTACAGAATTGATGATAAAACGTTTCGGAACAGAAGACGAAACGGCGATTCGCAGCGGACTGGGTTCGGAGTGGAATTCAGGGGATGAGCCGATGTCGGGCACAGTAATGATAAGATATGCGGCAACAGAATCGTCGTTTGCATCTGCATCCAGAGTCATCATGTTTGACGGCATCGCTGATACAGATTATAACGGTAAGATTGAAGCATCCGATGCGGCATTTGTACTTGAATATTATGCAAGTATTGCTTCAGGGTCGGGTTCAGAAGTCTCACTCGAAGTTCTAAGGTGTGCGGATATGGATTTTGACGGAAAAATCACAGCTTCAGATGCGTCTAAGATACTTGAACTGTATGCAGAACTTGCCTCGGCGTGAAATTATTAATACTTTGTGAATATGCACAATTTAGAACGTATATGTCTTTCTGATTTTGATTTCATGGTCATTTGGCATAAAAAAGAGGCAGTTATTTGTGGATTTAGCGTTAAATATTCTTTTACCGTTTTGTAACTTTTTGAAAAACGAGATTGGAATTATGTTGTTATTACCAAAAAAATAAAGTTGAAAATATACATGGTGCACAAAAAATGTTAAAGAACGATTCAAAGCATTGACTTTGCACAAAAAATACGGTATATTTGATTATGCAAAGAGATAGTATGTCCGAATAACGCCTTCGGATGCCTTTGCAGAAGCATTATTCAGAAAAGAATATCTGAGTAAAAGCCGTAAAATACGGCGGCAGTCTGACGAGGGCTGTAACTGTAATTGAGTACATTCATATTATAGTGAAGGCTTACAGAGGATTGTAAATCTATTCCATACATATTATACTTCAAGAAAGGTATAATATACATATTTAAGGAGGAAAATTGCAATGAACACACTTAAGAGAACATTAGCTTTAGTAGCTACACTCGCAATGGCTTCCACAGCATTTGTTGCTTGTGGTGACGACAAGTCTGATGGTAGCACACCCGCTACAACAGCACCTGCTACAACAGCACCTGCTACAGAGGGTGAGACACAGGCTCCTACAGAGGATAAGCCCGTTGAAGGCGGCAACTCACAGAACGTTGGAGAGGTTAAGCTCCCTACAAACGGTGACAAGTTCAACGTAGTATCATGGGATGCTAACGACTGTCCTAAGCTCATCAAGCTCTGGGCTGAGACAACCGGCAAGAGCGAAAGCGATGCTAACTTCGTAGACCTCCAGTGCGCTGGTGGTGCAGCAGCTGCTAAGTTTGACCAGAGATTCGCTTCTGACGAGAACACAGACGTATTCTTCGTTGAGGCTGACTGGGCACTCCGTTTCGTAAACGACGATAAGACAACAGTTGCTCTTGACCAGCTCGGTTTCTCAGAGGACAACTGGAAGGATGCATATGCATATACACTTGAAATCGCAAGAGCTACAGACGGCGCTAACTCCGGCAAGCTCGTTGGTGCTTCATGGCAGGCTGCTGCAGGCGGTTTCGCTTACAGAACAGACCTCGCTGAGCAGTACCTCGGTGTTAAGTCTGCTGACGAAATGCAGACAAAGATCGGTGACTGGGATAAGTTCGCAGCTGCTGCTAAGGAAGTTTACACAAAGTCTGAGGGTAAGGTAAACCTTGCTGACTCACTCGGTGGTATGTGGCAGGTTTATGCTGCTAACAGAAAGGCTCCTTGGGTTTCCGGCACAAGAGTTAACTTCGACGACCAGTGTAAGGCATTCGCTGAGCTCGCTAAGGACCTCTGGACAAACGGTGGTGTTGCACACGTTAGCCAGTGGAACGATGGCTGGGAGCAGGGCGGTGTAGACGGCTCTACTATGGGTTACTTCGTTTCAACATGGGGTGTAGGTGAGACTGCATTCTTTGGTAACGCTTCTGCAAGCTCACGCGGCAAGTGGAACATGGTTCAGGGTCCTGCTTCATACTTCTGGGGCGGTACTTGGATGGTTGTTCACCCCGGTTGTGACAACGCTGATCTCGCACAGTCCTTCATCAAGGCTTGTACAGTAGATCAGGCTGCTATGAAGAAGTACGCTACTTCCAAGCCTGAGTTCGTAAACAACAAGACAGCTATGTCTGAGGTTATCGGTGAGAATCTTAAGATTGAGTTCGCTACAGAGAACTTCGGTGGTCAGAACTACTTCAAGGTTCTTGATGAGAACGTTAAGACAATGGATCTTAAGGGCCTCGTAACACCTTACGATGCTACAATCAAGGGCATCTTCCTTGGTAAGATTCAGGATGAGTACTGCACAGGCAATATGTCATATGATGAGGCTATCTCTGCAGCTCTCGAGAAGGTTCAGGCTGACGTTCCTGAGCTCGCTGGCAACGCATAATTTCAGCAAGTAATAAAGAATTAAATTATTGCAAAACGATAGTTGCCTATAGGATTCGTCCTATAGGCAGCTATTTATAATCTTTTTACCAATCTTTTCACGAGAGGGTGTGTGCGTATGGCATCAGCTGCACAAAGAAGAATTAAGTCTATCAGCTATGCTAAATATGGCTATATCTTTATATTGCCGTTTTTTCTTGTTTATTTCTTTTTCCAGTTATGGCCTTTAATCAACACATTTATCGTTGCATTTCAGGGCAACGGTACAAATTCAGGTAATCCTGTAGGTTTTGAAAACTTTGAGCTTCTTCTCAAGAATGTAACTCTTACAGCTTCAGAGAAGGCTCAGCTTCTTGATCCGAATACTCCTGACGACGTATATAATGCACTTGCTGCAAAGAACGGTGCTGCAGGTATACATACTGATTTCGTCAATGCATTCAAAAACACAATTATACTTTGGGTAGGAAACTTTATTCCTCAGATTGCTCTTTCCCTTTCTCTCGCTGTATGGTTCACAGACGCCAAGCTTAAGATTCCGGGAAAAGGCTTTTTTAAGGTTGTTATGTATATGCCTAATATCATTACTGCTGCGTCTGTTGCTGTTCTTTTCCTTTCACTTTTTGGTGAAAGCAAGTTCGGTGTAGTTAACCAGATGCTTGCAGAGTTGGGCATTGTTGAGAACCTTGATATTGCCAACAAGAGTACAGCTATCAAGTTTGTTACTACAAAATGGCCGTCAAGATTTATTGTAATGTTTATTCAGACATGGATGTGGTTCGGTAACACTATGATCATGCTCATGTCAGGTATTATGGGTATCAATCCTTCATTGTTTGAGGCTGCAAGCATCGACGGTGCAACCAGCGGACAGACATTCAGAAAGATTACTCTCCCGCTTCTCAGCCCCATCATGGTTTACACACTTGTAACATCTATGATCGGTGGTCTCCAGATGTACGATATTCCTTACCTCTATCACGTAGGTGATAACGTAAGTAAGCATATCGAGACAGTTGCTGTATTTATCTACCGTCATTTCCATACAGGACGTCAGTTCCAGAACTATGGATATTCAGGTGCTGCATCTGTTCTGCTCTTCTTTGTAACACTTGCACTTGGTATGGTAACGTTCTATATCAACAGAGATACAGACGCTATTGCCAAGAAAAAGCAGCGTAAGAAGCTTGCTCAGCAGATGAAAGCTCAAAATAAGCAGTTTGGAGGTCTTGGCGTATGAGTAACATGAAATCTGTTTATGGCGAGCCTAAGGATAATTATATGTTTAAAATCAGATTAAAGTCTACAATACTTTTTATCTGGTGTTTAATTCTGACAATTATTTGTCTGCTCCCGATATATCTGCTTGTTGTTAACGCAACACGTGAAAATACGGAAATTGCTTCCGGATTCTCTCTTGTTCCGGGAAATGCAATCAAGCACAACTTTGAGGTTATGAGAGAGAAGTTCTCAGCTCAGTTCAAACCTCTCATCGGTTACAGAAACAGTGCTATTATCACAATCAGCGCTACATTCCTTTCCGTATTTTTCTCAGCTCTTACAGCATACGGAATTCACGTTTACGATTTCAAGCTCAAGGAGATTTCTTATACAGCAATCCTTCTTGTTATGATGGTACCTGTTCAGGTTACATCCGCAGGTTTCCTTAACTTCATGATGAAGCTTGGTCTTTACGACAACTATATTCCTCTTATTGTTCCTGCAGTAGCAGCACCGGGTATAGTATTCTTCATGAGATCATACATGAAATCGTCATTCCCACTGGACATCGTTGAGGCTGCACGTATCGACGGCTCTAACGAGTTCAGAACATTCCTTACAATAGCTATTCCTATGATGAAGCCGGCTATCGCAGTTCAGGCGATCTTTGCTTTCGTTGCTAACTGGAATAACTACTATACACCTTCAATGATCCTCATCAGCGGTAAGCCTTCACAGAAGACACTTCCTATGATGGTTCAGGCTGTACAGGCATCCGATAAGGTACGTGACTACGGTGTTACATATTTCTGTATCGCTCTTAGTATTATTCCTATCGTTATTGCATATGTACTTCTTTCGAAGTTCATTATTGCCGGTGTTGCCCTTGGTGGTGTAAAGGAATAATTTCAAAATCAACAGCACACTTCGGTGTGCTGTTTTTTTTCAGGAATAAAAATCTCCCACACTGAATAGTATTTAGTGCAGGGAGGTTTTTTTATGTCTGGAAGTACAAGCTATGAAATTATTTCAACTTATGCAGCTCACCCTATAAGAGAGGCAATGCTCAGAGTGTCAATAGAAAAAAGAAGCGGATTGACCGAAGTAAGACTTCGAAGCGGCAGACCTGTTTCCTTTGTCTGTATCGGAGGAATAAAATTCCTGACAAAACATGGTGAACTTACTTCAATTCCGGAGAATTCCGATTGTATCAGAGTATCCGCAGAGGACATAGCGTATACAGTCAATGCCTTGTGCAGATACTCAGTACACAGCTGTCGCAAGGAGTTGACGGAGGGATATTTTGTAATTGAGAACGGAATTCGTGTAGGAGCTTCAGGAACGATGTCGGATACAGCTGACGGAGTGCTTAAAGACTTTAATGGTCTTAATTTCAGACTATCACGTGAAGTAACGGGATGTGCCGATGAACTGTATAATACAGTCTGTAATGATGGTACAGGAGTTATCATATGCGGCGGAGTGAATTCAGGAAAAACGACCATGCTTCGGGATTTGTGCAGAATAATCGGGAAAAGGTACAAAGTTGCACTTATAGATGAGCGAAATGAAATTTCCGCAGTCCGTTTCGGACAACCGCAGATGGATATAGGCGTGATGACAGATGTGATTGTAGGGATGAATCGTTCAAAAGGCATAACATCGGCTTTGAGGACGCTCTCACCGGATATGATATTCTGTGATGAAATAAGTACGGAAGAAGATGCGGCAGCCATTCTTGCAGCACATGGATGCGGAGTTGAGTTTGCAGCAACAATCCACTGTACAAGTTATGACGACCTTATGAAAAGAAGAATCGCAGCTGAACTTTTTGAAGCAGAAGTGTTCGGGAGTGCGGTTTTTCTCGGCAAGTATGGACACTCGTTCGGAATAAGAGAAATAAGGAGACTGAAAAAATGATGCTCAGGTTAATATCAGCATTATTGTTTACGGCTGCAGGAACAGCTGCAGGAGTAATGATGTCACAGCGGTTGACAAAAGAAAGGGAGATATGCCGTGAAACGGGCGATTTACTGAGAAGTACCGCACTTCAGATACGTCATCGTGGTGCAGATGTATATGAGCTTTCGACAGGTCTTAAAGAAAGCAGGGTCCTTGATAGTCTGACTTTTTTACGATTCCTGCCGGAGAAGTATGAGTTCGGAGAAGACTTTCATGAGATGTGGAGAAAAGCACTTGATTGTCAAAGAGATATTCCCATTGATGAAAGACGAATTCTGTCACGTCTCGGAGAACTTCTCGGTACGAGTGATATTGAAGGACAGCTGTCGTCAATTGCACTTCTTGAAGATGAGCTTATGACGGTTAAGGAAAAACGTGAGGAGAATTACAGACGCAGAGGGAAACTTTTCCGTTCTGTAGGAGTACTTGCGGGAGCCATGACGGGAATACTTGTAATTTAGAGGAAGGGAAAAGTATGGATATTGATCTCATTTTTAAGATTGCAGGGACAGGAATAATTGTAGCCGTTCTGAATCTTGTTCTTAAGCGTGCGGAACGTGAAGAACAGGCGATGATGACAACACTTGCCGGTCTGATAGTGGTACTTGTGGTGATTGTGGAAGAAATCGGAGATTTATTTGAAACGGTCAAGACGGTGTTCGGTTTATGGTAGAGAATTGTTTTTCAGTGGCTGTATTCTGTATTTGTGCAGCCATACTTGCCGTACTTCTAAGACAGTATTGCCGTGAACAGTCACTTCTGCTATCTCTTGGAGCGTGTACAGTGGTTGTCGGAGGATTTATGATGTTTCTTGCACCTCTTATAACAGAAATCAGGAATATATTTTCAGGTGCAGGAATATCGGAAGCATACATATCAATCATTTTCAAATCGGTAGCAATATGCTTCATAACGAGGATTACGTGTGATCTTTGTCGGGACAGCGGCGAACATGCCATAGCTTCTGCGGCAGAACTCTGGGGCAGGGGAGCAATAACATTTATAAGTCTGCCGATTATAAGAAATCTCCTTGAAATGATAGGCGGACTTCTATAGGACGGGAAAGAATGAAAAAAAGACTGATAATTCCGATTGTATTCATTATAATGATTATAATTTCGTTTCCTTTGACGGCATCTGCGTCGCAGCTTTCGGAAGAGGAGGCAGAAATCAGCGGACAGATTGATGAAATAATGTATTCAAATGATATAAGTCTGAGTTACGGAGAAATAGCAGGTTTATCGTTTGGTGAACTCTGGGACAGAATTAAGGGAGCCGTTGTATCGGATATGAATTCCCCGATACGTGTTCTCGGGACAATACTTATAGTATCTGTATTTACAGCAGTAATGAAGACTCTGGGTGATGGAATTCTTCACGGTAATTCATCATCAGAAATGTTTGATACAATATGTGCGGTCACGGCAGCCGCAGCAGTTACTCCTCGGCTTCTTGACGTATATGGCGATACACTCAGTTCCATAGAGAGAAGCGGAGGATTCATACTTGTATTTGTACCGCTTTTTGCCGGAATAACAGCAGCTGTCGGAGGAATAGTATCGGGCGGATTGTATAACGTACTGATACTTGCGGCTTCGGAGATTCTTGTCGGACTGTCGCAGAATTATCTCATGCCAGTGCTGAGCGTATCGGCAGTTCTTGCAATATCGGGAAGTGTATTCCCGAATGCATCGACCGATGGAATTATTACGCTTCTGAAAAAGGTCATCGTATGGGGAATGACAATTTCAATGACATTATTTACAGGCTTTCTGACTTTGAAATGCAGTCTTGCAGGGAAAGCAGACGGAGTTGCGACTAAAACGGCAAAATTCTTAATGTCGGGATTTGTTCCGATTGTAGGCGGAGCTGTTTCGGATGCATATTCCACTGTAAGAGGCGGATTTGAGGTTATGCGTGGAACTGTCGGGACTGCTGGTATATTTGCGGTGGTACTGATAATGCTTCCACCGATTCTGAGACTTCTGATATTCAGAGGAGTTATGTGGGCGGGAACAGCAGTTGCGGAGCTTTTATCGGCACAACCTGTCGTCAGGCTTCTGAAAGGACTTGACAGCGGACTTTCAATAGCTCAGAGTGTCCTTATATGCTATTCATTGATGTTCATACTTTGTACGTCAATTCTTATGAATATCAGCGGATAGGAGGGTGTATGGAAGGTTTCAGAAATTCTGTAATGGCAGTATGCATAGTTTCCGCAGTTTTAAGTGTAGTCGGGAATCTTGTATCGGGTTCTCAGCTTAAAAACCAGGTGAGACTAATTCTCGAACTTGTTCTTGCAGTTACGGTTATATCGCCGTTTATAAACGGGAAAAGCAGTATTGAGCTGCCTGAAACAGGATTATATGATGATATGGACTACAGCTATTCCATTGAAATTTACAACGAATCGCTTAGGCAGACAGCTTCACATAATATATCGGAAGTTCTCATGGAGCAGATAACAGCTTCAGGAATAGACTGCGAAAATATTGAAGCGGAAGTTAATATTTCGGCGGACGGAAGCATATCTATTAGTAGGGTGAAAATAAGTGCAGACAATTTCAGAGGTGCAGCAGACATAGTACGCACCTGCCTCGGAACAGAAACGGAAGTGATTGACGAAAAGGAGGAGTAAATGAAAATCACGGAAAAGTTTGATAATCTGAAAGACGATAAAAAAATGATGACTGCCATTATTGTACTTGGAGCTGCCGGACTTCTGCTTATACTTATATCGTCGCTTCTCCCCGAAAAGAAGGATGCGGTTAAAGAAGTAACAGCGAATAAGGTTTCGGTTGTCAGCGAGGCGGAAGACTATTGTTCTGAAACTGAAAAAAAGCTTGAGAAGTTTCTCGGAAATATCAGCGGAACAGAAAACGTCAGGGTATATCTGACAGTCGGAAGCGGTGAAAGGTACGTATATGCATCCGAAGGCAAGAAAAGTAAATCTGAAAATAAAACTGAGGAGGAGAAAAAATATGTGATAATCGGAAGCGGAAGCGAAAAAAACGCATTGATTGAAACGGTAAGGACTCCCGTTATAGAGGGAGCAGTAGTTATATTCAGCGGAAACGGTGATGCAGCGGTGAAGGAAAAGCTGTATCATGCGGTTTCAGCGGCACTCGGTATTCCGACATCGAAAATATACGTGGCAGAGGGCGGAAATGCCTGAAGCGAAAGGAGAAAAACTATGAAAAAGCCAACAATCATCATCGGAAAGAAACAGATAATCATGAGCTGTCTTACACTTATGCTTGCAGTAGCAGTGTACATAAATTATGCTTCGGCACCAAGTCTCAGCAAGAGTGAAAGCAAGCAGACGAGCTCAACAAGCAGCGGCGACGTAATAAATTACGGTGAATCGGAATTTGTGAATTCCGACTTATCAGCTGCCTCAGATTATTTTGCGCAGGCAAGACTTGACAAGATGAATAATCGTGACGAGGCTGTACAGACACTACAGACAATTATCGGCGGAGGAGACCTTACAGAGAATGAAATGGTTGTAAATGCTATTGACGCTGTGGGAGTTTCAAAGCTTATTGAGTCTGAGGGGACTATTGAATCCCTTGTAAGAGCACAGGGTTTCGAGGACTGTGTTGCCTATCTTGACGGTGAATCAGCAAAGATAGTGGTAAAAACAGAAGGACTCAGCAAGGCACAGGCAGCGTCCATCAAGGAAATAATTCTGGGCGAGACAGAAATTTCTGCGGAAAATATCAGAATTTTTGAAGTAAAGTAGTTGAAATATAATATATTTTTTGGTATAATATAAATGTAGGAGTGTTTAACAAGAAAATGTTAAAATATATTCCTAAAACTATAGATATTGCTTTGCCGGACTGTTGAATGAAACAGCTTTATTTTACGGAGCAATAGTAACGGAGGTAAAATATGGGTGTAGTTAAAGAGCCTGCATCATGCAGTCTTAAAATATCAGATGATGTAATAATTACCATGTCAAAGCTTGCTGCTCTCGATGTAAAGGGAGTGGCAGGTCTTGACGGTGAGGTAGGAAAAATCAGTAAAATCAGAGGAAACGGTCCGATAAAGATAAGTATGATTGGTGATGTGGCAGCGATAGACATCAGAATCATTGTAAAAGTCGGTGAAAAAGCCTGTGATGTAGCACAGGAGGTACAGACTGCCGTTAAGGAAAATGTCCAGAATATGACGGGAGTAACAGTTGCAAGAGTAAATGTTACAGTAAGCGGGATTTCTCTTGCTCAGTAAAAATAAGGAGTACAAAAATGACAAGACGTGAAATAAGAGACAGTGCGTTCAAGCTTGTTTTTGAACAGCTTCTTCGTGACGACGACATTCAGGAGCTTTATGCAATCGCTGAGGAAATTGACGAAATTACGGTCAATGACGAGGTAAAAGAAATTGTCGAGGGTACACTTGCCCATGCCGGCGAGCTTGATGAAATAATTGCAGGATACAGCAAGACAAGAAGTCTTTCGAGAATTTCAAAGCTCAATCTTGCAATCCTCAGAATTGCAATCTATGAGTCGCTCTATGACGATAAGACACCTATAAATGCTGCTATCAGCGAGGCAATCAACCTTTCGATGATGTACACCTATCAGGAGGATACATCGTTCATCAACGGAGTTCTCGGAGCATTCTCAAAGGATGTTCAGAAGAAAAACGAAGAAAATGCCTGAATTTCTCGGAATAGATACAAGCAACTATACGACCTCGGCGGCTGTATACATCAGTGAAGAAAACAGGATTTATCAGGCGAAAAAGCTCCTTCCCGTAAAAGAAGGAGAACTCGGACTCCGTCAGAGTGACGCTGTTTTCCACCATACGAAGCAGCTACCCGACATGATAGAGCAGCTTTTTAACGATAATCCCATTGATAAGCCTGCCGCAGTAACAGCGTCGGTACGTCCGAGGAACGTTGAAGGCTCATATATGCCGTGTTTTCTGTGCGGAGAGGGAATTGCAAGAGCGTTTGCAGCTGTCGGTAAGATTCCGATGTACAAAACCTCGCATCAGATAGGTCATATTCTTGCGGCACTTTATTCAGCGGACAGGCTGGATTATATCAACCGCAGTTTCATTGCCTTTCACGTCAGCGGAGGAACAACCGATTGTCTGTTGTGCGATCCTGATGAGGAGAATATTCTGAAAGTAACGGAAATCGGCAGTTCTCTTGATCTGAAGGCGGGACAGGCAGTTGACCGTGTCGGAGTCATGCTCGGACTCGGATTTCCATGCGGAATGGAACTTGAAAAACTTGCGGTCTCTGCCGATAAGCATTTCAAGGTCAGACCTGTTATAAGGGACGGCTCATGCAGTCTGTCAGGAGTTGAAAACAAGTGCCGTGATATGTACGGAAAAGGCGAGAAACCTGAGAATATAGCGGCATATTGTCTTGAGTTCATAGCGGAAACGATTGTCGGCATGACAGACCATGCCGTTGAACGATGCGGAAATCTGCCGCTTATATTTGCCGGAGGAGTCATGTCGGATGTCATTATCCGTGACATGATTATTTCCCGTTATCCTGATGCTTCATTTGCAGCACCGCAGTTTTCGTGTGATAATGCAGCAGGAACTGCCATATATGGTTATCTCAAGTATATCGGAGAGAAAAAATGCCTGTAATTACAGTTTCACAAATCAACAAGTATATAGGATTTCTCCTGAAGGGCGACCGCAATCTACAGGGGATTATGATAAAGGGCGAAATTTCGGATTTTGTCTGTCACTATAGAAGCGGTCATTTGTATTTTAGTCTGACTGACGGGGAGAGTACGGTAAAGGCGGTTATGTTTGCACAGGCTGCTTCACGGCTGAAATTTACTCCTGAGGACGGGATGTCGGTAGTTATTTCGGGAAGCGTCGGCGTTTTTGAACGTGACGGAGTATATCAGATTTATGTAAACGATATAATTCCCGATGGAGCAGGAAAATCAAGTCTTGCCCTTGAACAGCTTAAAAGAAAGCTTGCTGCGGCGGGTTTATTTGATACGTCACATAAACGTCCGCTGCCTGTAATGCCTAAAAAAATCGGTGCAGTTACGTCCCTCAGCGGTGCAGCTGTCAGGGACATAATCAATGTTCTGAGCCGTCGTTATCCGATAGGCGAGATTTACGCCGTTAACGCTCTCGTGCAGGGAGACGCAGCCCCTGATTCCATATGCAGAGGCATTTTAAGAGCTGAGGAAGCAGGCTGTGATGTAATTATAGTCGGACGTGGAGGCGGGTCTGCAGAGGACCTGAGTGCATTCAACAGTGAAAAAGTTGCATACAGCATTTATAATTGCAGAGTTCCCGTAATTTCGGCAGTTGGTCATGAAACTGACTTCACAATTGCCGATCTCACAGCAGATATGCGTACACCAACTCCCTCTGCGGCAGCAGAACTTGCGGCACCGTCAGTTGAATCACTTTACGAAAAGATAGACATAATTGACCGCAGAATCGAGCGTTCTGTGCTCGGAATTCTTGACAGAGCTACCGACAGCTTTGTTAAGCTTAATTCACGTATTGCTGCACAGTCGCCCGAAAATCGGCTTAAAATAGGTGCGGAACGTCTTAATTCGCTTGAAAGGGCGATAGGAACTAATTTTGTCAGATATATGGACAGGCAGTATTCGTCACTTTCTGAAAAGGCGTCAAGACTTGAGGCACTCAGTCCACTGAAGGTCCTTTCGAGAGGATATTCGCTTGTTTACAAGGACGGAGAACTTATAAAAAGTTCCGAAACTGTCAGCGAGGGTGATAAAATCGGACTTCGTTTCGGAAACGGCGGAGCAGATGCACTCATAATCAGAAAATGGTGATAAAATGGAAGATAAGAATACCTTTGAGGAGAATATGACAAGACTCGGCAAGATAGCGTCCGAGCTTGAAAAAGGCGATATACCGCTTGAAAAGGCTGTTGAGCTTTACGGAGAAGGAGTCAGGCTTTCGGCTGTGTGCAGAAAGCAGCTTGACGAAGCGCATATAAAAATAACGGAGGATAACGGTTGAGGAAACAGCCGTATAAGATATTATGAATTTCAATGAAAAGCTTGCTTCTTATATTGAGTACACGGAAGCAAATCTAAAAAAATACAATAATCATGACATTTCAACAGCTGCACAGAGCGAGCTTGTAGATGCGATGAATTACTCTCTTGAGGCAGGCGGAAAGCGTATCCGTCCTGTTCTTGTTTATGCATTCTGCGAGGCTCTCGGCGGCGATTATACACGTGCAGCAGCACCAGCGAGTGCAATTGAGATGATACATACTTTTTCTCTGATTCACGACGATCTTCCTGCAATGGACGATGATGATTTCCGTCGCGGAAAGCCGTCGTGCCACAAGAAATATGGCGAAGCTATGGCGATTCTTGCAGGTGATGCACTTTCCGTACTGCCTTTCGGAATTATTGCCGATGATGCTGTTCTGACATCAGATGAAAAGGTAAGGATTATTTCCCGTCTTGCAAAGTCTGTCGGCAGAAGCGGTATGATCGGCGGTCAGGTGATAGACATGGCAAACGAGGAGCGTACTGATGTTACCGAGGAGCAGCTTCGTTATATGTACCGCTGCAAGACAGGCGAGCTTATAGCAGTTTCATGCGCTATGGGCTGTATCTGTGCAGGAGCATCGGATGAAGTGATTTCGGCAGCCTGCGATTACGGATTCAGTCTGGGACTCGCATTTCAGATTATTGACGATATTCTCGATGTCACAAGCACTACGGAAGAGCTTGGAAAGCCTGTTGGAAGTGATGAAGCGGAAAACAAAACAACATTCGTAACCCTCTACGGAGTTGATAAAGCACGTGAAATTGCTGATAATATAACTGCGCAGGCTATGGAATCTCTTGATAAATGCGGCGGAAGCGACTTCCTGCGTGAGCTTACGGAGATGCTTCTTAACAGAAAAAATTAAAAAGGAGCTGCGGAGTTACGACAGTTTTTTGCAGTCATCTATGTACTCTGCACGTTTAAAATGAAGGAAAATACAAATACAGAAAAAAGACCGGTTCTTTCGGAGCTTGAGCTTCCGGGTGATCTCAGAAACCTCTCGTTGAAGCAGTGTGAATATTTATGCAATGATATAAGAAATGTACTGATTTCAACAGTATCAAAAACGGGCGGTCATCTTGCATCGAATCTGGGTGTGGTTGAACTCACAATGGCACTGCACCGTAATTTCAGTTCACCTGATGATAAAATTGTCTGGGATGTCGGTCACCAGTCATATACACACAAGATTCTAACAGGCAGACTCGGACAGTTTTCAACACTTCGTCAGAAAGACGGAATTTCAGGATTTCCGAAGCCTGAAGAATCACCGCATGATACGTTTATCAGCGGACACAGCAGTACATCTGTTTCAGTAGCATGCGGAATTGCCGAAGCAATGAAGCTTCAGGGAAAAGACAATTATGCCGTTGCAGTTATCGGAGACGGTGCTATGACGGGTGGAATGTTCTATGAGGCGATGAATAACGTCGGAAAGGACAGCAGAAGCAACCTCATTGTGATTCTCAATGATAATAAAATGTCGATTTCAAAGAGTGTCGGAGCAGTTTCCAAGTACCTTACAAATCTGCGAAATACGGAGGAATATCTGTATACCAAGCGAGCTGTTGAGAAAGGTCTTGGACGTATTCCTATTGTCGGTGACGGAATGTCAAAGGGAATCAAATTCGTCAAGGACTCTGTAAAATCAAAGATTCTTGAACAGAGCAATCTTTTTGAGGATATGGGATTTGAATATCTCGGACCCGTGAACGGCCATGACCTTGAGGAACTTGATGAGATAATGCGTATGGCAAAATCGTATCATCGTCCGGTTATAGTTCATGTAAAAACCGTCAAGGGAAAGGGGTACATTCCTGCGGAAAACAATCCGGGAGAGTACCATGGAATCTCAAAATTCGATATAGTTACGGGAAATCCCGAGGTCAGCGCAAACGAGTGCTATTCTACGGTTTTCGGCAGAGAGCTTGTGAAAATTGCGGAAAAGGACGACCGTATCTGTGCTATAACAGCCGCTATGAAATTCGGAACGGGACTTCAGTTCTTCCACAAGCGTTTCCCCGAACGCTTTTACGACGTCGGAATAGCAGAGCAGCATGCAGTAACATTTGCGGGTGGACTTGCCTCGATGGGACAGATTCCCGTTTTTGCCGTGTATTCGACGTTTCTCCAGCGTGCATATGACCAGCTTGTGCATGATATAGCAATCGGTAATCTTCACGTTGTCCTTGGAATAGACCGTGCGGGAATTGTCGGTGAGGACGGCGAAACACATCAGGGTTTGCTGGATATTCCGATGCTCACATCAATTCCGAATACAGTAGTATATTCGCCGTCGTGTTACAGTGAGCTTAAAATGTGTATGCAGAAGGCAGTATATGCCGAAAAGGGTCTTGTTGCGATAAGGTACCCGAGAGGAGCAGAAAATCCCGACTGCAACAACTGCTGCATCAGTACTGAATACATGCTTATGCGTGAAAAGAGCAGTGATACGCTCATTATAACTTATGGCAGACTATATAATGAGGCACTTTCGGCACAGAAGATTCTGTCTGAGAAGGGCAGAAGCTGTGATATTCTGAAGCTTACGAGAGTTTTCCCGATAAGTCGGGATGTGATTGATGAAATAACCGGCTACAGGACAATTGTTTTCTTTGAAGAGTCTGTCGGAGAGGGAAGTATTTCCGGTAAATTCGGTGAAAGACTCGTCGGACGTTCATATGCGGGAGACTACAGTTCCGTGACAGCCGGAGGTTTTGTAAGGCAGGCGTCCGTTAAGGAGTGCCTGAGAGAACTCGGACTCACCGCAGAGAAAATGGCTGAGTATATTCTTGACAGGAGCAGAAATAATGGCAAGGCTTGATGCGGAGCTTGTAGCACGCGGCATTGCGAGGAGCCGTCAGCGTGCAAAGGAAATGATAGAATCGGGCAGCGTTACCGTAAATGGAATTGCTGCAAGAAAAGCGTCAGCAGATGTTGCTGCTTCTGATGTAATAGAGTCGTCGGAGACCGAGCTTTACGTCGGGAGAGGTGCATTGAAGCTTGAAAAGGCGTGCAACGGGTTCGGAATAGAGCTTACGGACAAGGTGTGCATAGATATAGGAGCCTCAACAGGAGGCTTTACAGATTACATGCTTCAGAACGGTGCGGCAAAGGTCTATGCGGTTGACGTCGGACACGGACAGCTTGCTGAATCACTTCGCAGAGACGGACGTGTTGTCAACCTCGAAGGAACGGACATCCGCAGCGTCACGGTTGAGAGCATCGGACAATATGCCGATTTCATATCGGTTGATGTTTCGTTTATCTCACTCGGAAAGATACTGACGAAGGTCAGTGAGCTTCTAAGGGAAAACGGTGAAGCAGCGGTACTGATAAAGCCGCAGTTTGAAGCAGGCAAAAAAGACGTCGGCAAGAATGGCATTGTGCGTGATAAAAAGGTTCACGAGCGTGTTCTCAGACAGACCGACGCATATTGTGCAGCCGCAGGTCTTTATGCCGTTGATTATACTTATTCGCCCGTAAAAGGCGGAAGCGGCAATATAGAGTATCTCGTACATCTTCGCAAATGCGGAAACAGTCCGCAGATCCGTGATTTTCTTCGTCTTGCCGAAGAAGCATTTTCAAAACTGTAACAGGAGATTTTACTATGAGAGCAGCATTGTATCCGAATTTTCAGAAACCTAATGCCCTTACCTGTGCAAGAGAGGCATGTGATGTGCTTCATTCAGTAGGTATAGAGGTCTGTGTAAGCGGAGAGTTCAGGGAAGAGTTTTCCGACAAGCAGTATGTGACTTTTGAAGACATAAGTGAATCTGCGAAAAATGCCGATGTTTTTCTTGCAATCGGCGGTGACGGCACTATACTTCGCTGTGCAAAGCTTCTTATGGATACAGATGCAAAGCTTCTCGGTATCAATACAGGAACACTGGGATTCATGGCAGGACTTGAATCCGATCAGCTTGATAAGCTAAGATTGCTAAAAACAGAGGATTATGAAATATCCGAGCGAATGACGCTCGATGTTGTTCATCACGGTACTGACGGCGACGAGGTATATACAGTGCTGAATGAGGTTTCAGCAAGATCGGGAAGTTTCAGGATATGTGATTTCGAAGTGTTTTCGGACGGCTATCTTGTTGGAAGGTACCGTGCGGATGGAGTTCTGTTCAGTACACCGTCAGGCTCCACAGCATATGCGCTGTCAGCAGGCGGACCGATTATCGAGCCTGATTTGCAGTGCATAGAAATGACGCTTATATGTGCTCATTCTCTGTTTTCACGTCCGACTGTTTTTTCTGCAGAACGCAGGTTAAGACTCATACAGAAAACCAAGGGCGGCGAGAGCATGGTCATAAATGTGGACGGAGAGCTGCATATAAATCTTCATGAGAACGAATATATAGAGGTTTTCCGTGGAAAGCACAACGTAAAATTCATTAATCTTATCGGAAATTCGTTTCACGAGTCATTATGCAGAAAACTCTGCCGACCGCTGAAGTGAACTATGGGGTATAATTATGAAAAACAGCAGACATGAAGCGATACTTGAAATAATTGCAGAGCAGCCTGTCACAACTCAGGAGCAGATGATAGAGCTTCTTACAGAGCGTGGATACAAGGCGACTCAGGCAACTCTTTCCCGTGATGTACAGCATCTGAATCTTGTGAAGAAGCGTGATGAAAAAGGAATTTACAGGTATACGCTTCCGGCTGCTGCTGTGATGGAGAAGAGTCTGTTCGAAGAGGCTGTAGTATCGGTTGACAGGGCAATGAATATAGTTGTACTGAAGTGTCGTCCCGGAATGGCACAGGGAACGTGCGTTGCAATAGACTCGGTAAATCATGATGGAGTTGTCGGTACAATAGCAGGAGACGACACAATTTTTATAGTTGTAAGAAGTGAAGCGGATGCTAAAAAAATCGTGAAAAAATTTAAAACAGAGCTTTTCCCCGGGAGGTAAAATTCTCAGATGCTTAAAGAAATCTATATAAAAAATCTGGCAGTAATCCGTGAAGCGGTAATTCCTCTTACGGGAACGCTTAATATATTTACCGGTGAAACAGGTGCAGGAAAGTCGATACTCATAAACGGAATCAACGCAGTTCTCGGACAGCGTTGTTCCAAGGACATTGTACGTTCGGGATGTGACAAGGCTGTAATAACCGCACTTTTTACAGAGCTTTCTCCCGAAACTGAGGCGAAGCTCGATGAGCTCGGAATATCCCACGATGAACACGAAATAACCGTTACACGTGAGATTAATGCCGACGGAGGAAGCGTCGCACGTATAAACAGCAGAACAGCTTCCGCATCAATGCTGAGGGAGATAGGCGGCATGCTGATAAATATTCACGGTCAGCACGATAATCAGATTCTGCTTGACAGTGAAAAGCACCTTGAAATCCTTGACAGCTTCGGAGGGGACAATACACTGCTCGAAAGCTATCGTGAAACCTTCCGCAGACTTCAGCAGACAGCGAGACAGCTTGGAGACCTTAAAAAACAGGAACAGTCCAGAATTGAGCGTGCACGTCATCTGAATGAAATAATAGACGACATAGGCGGACTTGAATTATCAGAGGATGAGGATGATATACTCGAAAAAGAATATGAAACCGCTAAAAATGCTGAACGTACTATAATTGCAATCAGAGATGCAATACAGGCAATTACCGGAGAAGATGCGGCAAATGAGCTTATTTCAGGTGCAGAGAGGGAGCTTGTTCCGTACATTGAAAACAGTCGTACACTGAAGGAGCTTTATGAGCGTCTTTCAGCAGCGGAAATCGAACTTGCGGATATTGCGTCAGAACTTGAAAGCAGTGCGGATAAAATAGAGCTTGACGGACAGCGTCTTGATTATCTTGCCGAAAAACTGGGTACAATAAATAAGCTTAAACGAAAATATGCGACCGACTGCAAAGGTCTTACAGAGCTGTATGACAATGCCTGCATTGAAATAACAAAGCTTGAAAGTGCACATGATGAGATTTCAAAGCTCAACGAGGAACGTGAGAAGCTTCTTCATAAGGTGACGGAGCAGGCTAAGAATCTATATGATTACCGTGAAAAAACAGCGGAAAGATTTGTCAGAAGCGTCACAGCAGAGCTTGAATTTCTCAATATGGCAGGAGTAGTCATAGCTGTAAGGCATGAAAAGGGTAAGCTTACCATAAACGGAATGGACACTGTTGAGTTTCTGATTTCAGCGAATAAGGGCGAAGAACCAAAGCCTATTGCAAGGATTGCATCGGGCGGTGAGCTTTCAAGAACAATGCTTGCCCTTAAGAGCGTCATTGCGGAAAAAGACAGTATTCCCACTATGATTTTTGATGAGATTGATACGGGAGTAAGCGGAAAGGCTGCCCAGAAAATCGGAATAAAGCTTCGTGAAATAGGAAAAATCCGACAGGTAATCTGTGTAACGCATCTTTCGCAGATTGCTGTAATGGCTGATAATCATCTTATGATAGAGAAGAAGATTGTCGGGGAGCGTACCGAGACAAGCGTTACCTGTCTTGATACCGACGGAAGAGTTGCCGAAATTGCCCGAATAATGGGAGGCGAGAATCCGAGCAGACTAATGCTCGATACGGCACGTGAAGAGATAAAAAAGGCGTCGGAACTATGAATTGCGGCGAGGTGAAGTATGAAAATATATTCAACAAGACACGGACAGACCGATTTCAATAAGCTTGACGTGATTCTCGGTGTGACGGATGCTCCGCTTAACGAAACAGGCATCGGACAGGCATATGAGCTTGCGGAAAAGACAGCGTCTCTGGGAGATGTTGAACTTATAATTGCGTCACCGATGAAGCGTGCGCTGAGAACAGCAGAAATTGTTGCTGAACGGAACGGTCTTACGATAATAACCGATGAACGTCTGAGAGAATGGGATTATGGTGAATACGAGCAGAAATCAAGATATGCAGAAGGATTTGCAGAGGGAAAGACTGAATTTGCCGTAAAAATCGGCAGAAACGGAGAATCGCTCATGCAGCTTGTGCACAGGGTATACTCTGCTCTTGACGAAATAATTGAAAAATACAGTGACAAAACAGTTCTGATAGTCAGTCACGGCGGAGTGTGCAGAGTCATTGAGACATACTTCAACGATATGACAAAAGAAGAGTTTTCGGGCTGGTTTATGGGAAATTGTCAGCTCATAGAATACAATACAAGGAGGAGCGTATGAAAATAGGCGTAGACTATTATCCTGAGCAATGGGACAGGACTCTGTGGAATCAGGATGCAGACCTTATGGCAAGAATAGGCATAAAAACCGTCAGACTCAGTGGACTTATGTGGCCTGTTCTTGAACCTGTTGACGGAGAATTTGACTTTTCATGGCTTGATGATGCGATCGGTATTTTTTCACATTACGGTATTGACGTGATATTGACTGTACCGACAAATTGTCTGCCGATGTGGCTGTATCAGAAGCATCCGGAGATTATACGTCTTGGTGCCGATGAAGCACCTCTTCAGCCGGGAGTAAGAAGCCGCCGTTGTCTTAATTCACCAGTGTTTATGGACTATGCAAAACGTCTTGCGAAGCAGCTTGCACTGCATTACGGTTCGAATCCTTCCATATATGCGTGGCAGATAGACAGCGGAATAGAGGCATTTCCGTGCATATGCAAGACCTGTAAGGACAAATTCAGGGATTGGCTAATTGAGAAATACAATGACCTTCCGACAATTAATTCTGCTCTCGGAACAAAGGGATGGAGTGGTGAATACACGGATATTTCTCAGATAAGACCACCGCTTGTATATGCGGAATCACGTCAGAATCCCGCATTGAATCTTGCTTTTTACCGTTTTACAACAGAGAGTACGGCTGCATTTGTAAAAGAGATTGCTCTGACGATACGTCGTGAGGCACCGAAAGCAAAGATAACGACAAATGCTGCCTTCAAGGAGAATCTTCCTGATTTCTTCAGACTATTTGCTGACCTTGATTTTGTGGCATACAATAACAATTCAGGTGAAAGTGCAGGTAAATCGGGGTCAAACGCATTCAATCTTGACCTTATGAGAGGAATTCAGGGTAAGAATTTCTGTGTAATGGAGCAGCTCAGCGGTGCGGTAAGCGGAAGACATGTGATACCTCCGACTCCGAAGCCCGGCATGATAACAGGATATTCGCTTCAGGCACTCGCTCACGGAGCCGATACAATTATCCATTCACGCTGGCGTTCAGCAATAAGCGGTTCTGATATGTTCTCCTACGGAATAATCGACCACAGCAATGTTCCCGGACGAAGATTCTTTGAGTTTTCGGAACTTTGCAAAACGGCGTCAAAGCTTACTGCAATTGATTCGACTACGATAGTTTCAGAAGCTGCAATTCTCTATTCGCCGGAAAACGAATTTGCACTGACAAATCAGCTGCAGAGCAAGGGTTTCACTTACATGGAACAGCTCAGGAGTTTCCACAGTGCATTTTCAAGGTTCGGAGCAAATGTGGATATAGTATCGCCTGACGATGATCTTTCGGGATACAAGGTTGTAATTGCTCCGGAGATGTATGTTTATCGTAAGAGCACGGCAGAAAACCTGTATCGTTACGTAATTAAGGGCGGAACTCTTATCATGACAAACAGAAGCGGCGTTAAGGACAGCAATAATAACTGCGTCATGGAGATTCTTCCGACAGTCTACAAAGAGCTTATCGGTGCAGAGATAACCGAATGTGACCCTGTTGGCGATAAGCAGCAGACAATAGTTGACTTTGCCGGAAACAGATTCACATGTAGCTGCTGGTGTGACATTCTGAAGCTCACTACAGCGAAGGCTTATGCCGAGTACAATGACGGATTCTACAGATGCTGTCCTGCGGTTACAATGAATAAATATTGCAGCGGTGTTGTATATTATGTCGGAACGGTGTGCGACAGCGACTTCTATGAAAGCTTTATCGGCAATGTTATGCGTCAGACGGGTATTCCGCGATTAAAGGGACTTCCTGCCGGTGTAGAGGTTACAACACGTACAAACGGAAATGACGATTTCATTTTCTTCTTCAACAATTCTGAGGAGAATGTTACTATCAATCTTCCGAAGCCTATGTACAGTATTCTTGCTCTTGAAGGCAGGGACAGGGTTGATCTCAGACCTTATGAAATGGATATTGTGAGGAAGTAGACAGAATGAAAATTGTATTACAGCGTGTGACTTCGGCGAGTGTGACGGTAGACGGCAATGTCTGCGGTGAAATAGGATGCGGATATCTGATATTATTCGGGGCAGGTCACGGAGATACAGAGGAGCAATGCAGAAGACTTGCCGACAAGATAATCGGACTCAGAATTTTTTCTGATGAAAACGGAAAAATCAATCGTTCTCTGGCTGATGTAGGAGGATCGCTGCTTGTAGTTCCGCAGTTTACACTTTATGCTGATTGCAGAAAGGGGAACCGTCCGAATTTCATACAGGCTGCAAAACCTGAAACGGCAAACGCTTTATATGAATACTTTGTGGCATACTGCCGCAGCAAGGGACAGAATGTTGAAACCGGTTGTTTTGGTGCAGACATGAAAGTAAGTCTGCTCAACGACGGTCCGTTCACACTTGTACTTGAGTAATAAAATCACCTCATTTGCAGATAATAGCAATGAGGTGGTTTTTTTGACAAGAAAAAGAGGCGAAAATGGTATTTTGATACTTGTTGCAGGTTTTTTTATATCATTCACACTGATTCTGCTCAATTATTTCAGAATTGCTTTTGAAGGGAAACACGTTGCGGCGGCAGAAAATGGTGCGAAAACGAAAATTGTTGCAGGTATAAGCGGCGGTACTATTTTTGACAGGGAACTTACTCCGATGAATAATCGCAGTATTATATATCGTGCAGCAGCTGTGCCGTCGGCATTGAATCGTGATAAAACCGCAGAATATGCTCTTGACAAGGAGAAATTCTTTGAGGAATTCGACAAGGGTAAGCCGTTTGTATTTGAATGTAAAAGTGATACAACGGAAAGTGCAGGACTCACGGTTTTTGAAGTTCCGGAGCGATTCGGAAATGAGATGACGGCACAGCATATAATCGGCTATATATCAGAAAACAGGGGAGTCTCTGGACTGGAATACGCATATGATTCGGTCTTCAGGAACGAAAGCGGAGAAAACAGTGTAACATATACCACAGATGGTCTGGGACGTATCCTGATAGGCGGCAAAAAGGAAGTTGTACGGAGCAATGCGGAAAAGACAGGCGTTGTAACAACTATCGACAGCGAAATACAGCAGATATGTGAAGATGCATGGGGTGACGGGGAAAAAGGTGCGGTTATTGTAGCTGACGTAAACAGCGGAGATATTCTCGCAATGGCAAGTTTTCCGACATATTCTGCCGCAAATCTTTCATCAGCTCTCAATGATGAGCGAAGTCCGATGATTAACAGGGCACTGTACTCTTACAGTGTTGGTTCAATTTTTAAGCTTGTTACAGCTTGTGAAGCCATAGAAGAAGGATTCGCCGGTTATATGTACAGCTGTGACGGAAGCATTGATATCAGCGGAGTGAAATTCAGATGTCATGCACACGATGGACACGGAATACAGGATATTACCGAGGCAATGACAAATTCATGCAACACATATTTCATAAGCCTGAGCCGTAATTTAAGTATCCCAAAATTCAGAGAGCTTGCACTGAGCCTCGGATTCGGTAGAGAGAGCTTTCTTTGCAGCGGAATGAACGGTTCTGCAGGTGTTGTTCCAACAAAGGATGACCTGTTGCTTCCGGCAGAGCTTGCGAATTTTTCTTTTGGACAGGGTAAACTTACGGCGACTCCGCTTCAGATATCTGCATTTACGTGTGCGATTGCAAACGGCGGAGAGCTGCCTGAATTGCGACTCATAAAAGGAATGACGCTTGACGGGGAGTCTGTAATAAATGAAAAGGCACCAAGGATGTCAAGAGTAATGGACTCGTCTTCAGCGAGTCAGCTTCGCCGGATGATGGTTGCTGCAATCAGTGACAATGACGACTCAAATGCGAGAACACGCTACACAAAGGTAGGGGCAAAAACATCGACAGCTCAGACAGGACGGTATGATGAAAATGGAGATGAGTGTTGTCATGGCTGGATAACGGGATTTTTTCCAACTGATGAGCCGAAGTATGCCGTTACAGTACTTGTGGAGGACGGAGGTTACGGTAATGATGCGGCAGCACCGGTTTTTCGTGAGATAGTTGATAAAATTGCGATTATAGACACAAAAAAATAATCAAAAAACAATCAGTTTGTGAAAATCGACAAATATTTTCTTTCGATT
Source organism: Ruminococcus sp. (assembly GCA_015066935.1). GTDB lineage: Bacteria > Bacillota > Clostridia > Oscillospirales > Ruminococcaceae > Ruminococcus. Next base: position 36,167 of record SVNK01000006.1, read on the forward strand.
TAGTTGATATTCTATAAAATGAGTATTGATAAATTGTGTACAAATATGGTATAATAAATGAATAATAAATATAAAGTGGGGTAATATAATGAAAAAGAGCATCGCAGCAAAACTATTAAGCGGTCTCACTGCTGTTACAATGGCATTGTCCAACATACCGTCGTTGGCTGCCTTTGCCGAGCAGAACACGAATTCGGCTCAGAATGAAGACGGTTCGTACAACATAACCGAGAGCAATCGGAATGCGCTTCTGGGTGTTGATAATCCTGATGATTATTACCTTGGGATTGCATCACAGTTCTCAGTATTTTTGCAGGGAGATTTCACTGCAATAGGTTCCGACTGTGAAGGACGTCTTGCAGCAGGAGGAAGTGCCAATCTTAATCCTGATAACATGGCGTATTCGGCAGGTTCAAGAGTTGAAAAAGATACTGCCAAGGCTCATGTAATCATTGGCGGAGATACACTTAAAAACTTTGACCCTGGTCAGAGAAACTTTGTGGTTCCCGAAGGTGCAACAGTTTCAAACGATATTTATGAACAGGTAAATACAGGAAACTGTAAGCTCTATCGTGGACAGCTTATTGATTTTGATGAAGAATTCAAGAAGCTTATACAGAAGAGTCAGGACATCAGCAAGCTTGAAAACAATGCTACGTTAACTAAGTCACAGTGGTTTGTCAAGGGATGGACGATTTCGGGTAATGACCCTCAACTTAATGTTCTCACCATTGACCCTGCATCATCACCTGAATTCTTTGGAGAATATCTTGATATTACAGTTATGATTCCTGAGGGTTCACATCTCATTGTGAATGTACCGGGAACAAATGTTGTAATGCCTAATACAAATGTAAAGGTAATGTATACGGATCCTCAGACAGGATTTCCTGTGTTCAACCCTAATATGGGAATGAGTAAGGAAAATCTTCCTATCCTTTACAATGCATATGAAGCAACAACCATGAAGTATTCAGGTTCAATACAGGGTTCTACTCTTGCACCGATGGCTGATGCATCAGGTGATGAGGGAGGACATGTTTCAGGTGCGACAATTGCGAAGTCGTTCTATGGCGGAATCGAGTTTGGTTACACGAATTTCAATCCCACAAACCTTGAAATGGAAACTAAAGCTCCCAAGTCTGAAATCAGCATCAGTAAGGTTGAGGTTTCGGGAGGAGCAGAACTCCACGGAGCTACACTTACTCTCAGCGGAACTGATGCAAACGGTTCACCTGTAGTATTCGAAGAAGGTGACATGATACTCGGTGCCGGTGCAGAACTTCTTAACAGTACGGGAGCAAATCTTGCATGGATTTCAGGAATTGACCCTACAAAGGTTAAGCTTGTTGATGGTACATACACACTTCATGAAAATGCTGCTCCTGCGGGCTATAATGTAGCGAATGATATAGAATTCACTCTTCAGAACGGAGAGGTTGTGTCGATCATAATTAACGGTGTTGCTCAGGATGTTACTGACATTGGCAGCATTGAGATGGTTGACGAAAAGATTACCACTACAACCACAACTACGACTACCACCACCACAACTACAACAACTACAACAACTACAACAACTACCACAACGACAACCACTACCACAACAACAACCACAACCACAACCACAACTACGACTACCACAACAACAACTACTACTACTACGACTACAACTACCACAACAACTACCACAACTACAACAACCACCACAACAACCACTACTACTACGACAACCACCACAATTCCGAAGTATGACATATCAATCAACAAGGTTGAAGCTTCGGGCGGCGAGGAAGTACCTGGAGCAAAGCTTATGCTCAGTGGTACAGATAAGAATGGAAATGCAGTAGTATTTGAAGAAGGAGCAATCAGCGTCGGAAACGGTGCTACACTGCTTAATGGAGTAGGTGCAAATCTTGTATGGATATCAGGTACAACGCCCACAATGGTAAATATTGAGGACGGTACATATGTACTCCATGAGGATGCAGCTCCTACAGGATACCTTGTAGCAAATGATATTGAGTTCACACTTGAAAATGGAGAAATCGTATCAATAATTGTCAATGGCGAGCCGCAGGATGTGACAAACATTGGCGGCATCGAGATGATTGACGAGAAGATTACAACAACTACAACGACAACAACCACCACAACAACGACAACAACTACAACAACGACAACAACGACAACCACTACCACCACAACAACAACCACTACTACGACAACCACCACAATTCCGAAGTATGAAATATCAATCAACAAGGTTGAAGCTTCGGGCGGCGAGGAAGTACCTGGAGCAAAGCTTATGCTCAGTGGTACAGATAAGAATGGAAATGCAGTAGTATTTGAAGAAGGAGCAATCAGCGTCGGAAACGGTGCTACACTGCTTAATGGAGTAGGTGCAAATCTTGTATGGATATCAGGTACAACGCCCACAATGGTAAATATTGAGGACGGTACATATGTACTCCATGAGGATGCAGCTCCTACAGGATACCTTGTAGCAAATGATATTGAGTTCACACTTGAAAATGGAGAAATCGTATCAATAATTGTCAATGGCGAGCCGCAGGATGTGACAAATATTGGCGGCATCGAGATGATTGACGAGAAGATTACAACCACAACAACAACAACAACCACAACAACTACTACGACAACAACTACAACAACTACAACAACTACTACAACAACTACAACAACAACTACTACGACAACAACAACTACTACTACAACTACGTCAACGACAACTACTACTACAACTACGTCAACGACAACTACTACCACAACGACGACTACAACCACTACCACCACGTCAACCACTACAACTACGACCACAACAATTCCTAAGTATGAAGTTGCAATCAATAAGGTAGAAGCTTCCGGCGGTGAGGAAGTTCCGGGAGCTACTCTGACGCTCAGCGGAATTGATAAAGACGGAAATGCAGTTATCTTTGAAGAAGGCGATGTAGTTACAGGCGACGGCGCAGTTCTTGTAAATGGTGTGGGCGAGAGTCTCACATGGATTTCCGGAACAGATTCCACTAAGGTAAAGCTTGTAGACGGTACATATGTGCTTCATGAGGACGCAGCTCCTACAGGATATCTTGTAGCAAACGACATCGAGTTCACACTTGAAGACGGAGAAATCGTGTCAATTATCGTGAATGGAGAACCGCAGGATGTGACAAACATCAGCGGAATCGAAATGATCGACGAGCGTATTCCGGTGACAACCACTACAACAACAACAACCACTACAACAACAACTACCACAACTACTACAACAAGTACAGCAACAACCTCAAAGGCACCTGCGTCGTCTCCGCAGACAGGTGACAGCAATACCGGTGTTCTCTTTGCAGGAATTGCAGTAGCTGCTGCTGCAATGTTTGTATCAAGAAAGCGCAGAAACGACTGATAATAAACTATAAAAGGGACTGTATTTTAATATAGTCCCTTTTTTCAATATTTTCCCGAAAATTCCAAAAAAGGATTGACTTTTTCCGAGTTTTAATATATAATAAATTTGTATAGCATTGAAGGGACTGACTGTCGGGGATGCGTTTCAGAGAGAAAGCGGATGGTGAAAGCTTTCACGCATAAGACAGGTGCTTACCCTGAGCTACCATGGGAAACCGTGGCGTAATTCTGCGTTAAGGATGATGAGAAAAGAACTTGTTGTTCTTTTGAATTTGGGTGGTACCACGAGAGCCTTCGTCCCATTTGGCGGCGAGGGCTTTATTGTTTATCACAATGTTAATAATTTAATCAAAGGAGTTAATAATATGCAGTGGACAGGTCTTAATGATCTTCGTGAAAAGTATCTTTCATTTTTTGAAAGCAAAAACCATACAAGAATGGCGAGTGCGTCACTTGTACCTCAGGGCGATAAGAGTCTTCTCCTTATCAATTCGGGAATGGCACCCCTGAAAAAGTACTTCCTCGGACAGGCAGTTCCTCCAAACAAGAGAGTCACAACCTGTCAGAAGTGCATCAGAACCCCTGATATTGAGAGTGTTGGAAAGACAGCACGTCATGGTACATATTTTGAAATGCTCGGAAACTTCTCATTCGGTGACTATTTCAAGACAGAGGCAATTGAGTGGGCGTGGGAGTTCCTTACAAAGACTCTTGAAATTCCTGCTGACCGCCTCTGGATTACAATTTTTGAGAGCGATGACGAGGCAGAACAGATCTGGGAAAACCACATCGGAATTCCTCATGAGAGAATTATCCGTCTTGGCAAAAAGGACAATTTCTGGGAGCACGGTTCAGGTCCATGCGGTCCATGCAGTGAGATTCACTTTGACAGAGGTGAGGCGTACGGTCCATTCGAGAACTTTGAACAGGCAAGCGACTGTGACCGTGTAATCGAAATCTGGAACCTTGTTTTCAGCCAGTTTGACAGCGATGGAAACGGTAACTATACCGAAATGAAGAACAAGAATATTGATACAGGTATGGGACTTGAAAGACTTGCCTGTGCAATGCAGGGCGTGGACAATATTTTTGAGGTTGACACTGTTCAGAATATCATGAAGCATATTTCACAGTTTGCCGGAGTAAGCTATAAGACAGACGCAAAATCGGATGTATCGCTCCGTGTAATCACTGACCACATCAGAAGTACAACCTTCATGGTAGGCGACGGTATTATGCCTTCAAATGAGGGCAGAGGCTATGTTCTCCGCCGTCTTCTCAGACGTGCTGCACGTCACGGAAGACTTCTGGGAATCACAAAACCCTTCCTTTGCGAGGTATGTGATACAGTAATCAACGAAAATGCTTCAGCATATCCAGAGCTTGCCGAGAAGCGTGACTACATCAAGAAGATAATCAGCGTCGAGGAGGAGGCTTTCGCAAAGACAGTCGATAAGGGAACAGAGATGCTCAACGGCTTTATGGATGACCTTGCAAAGAACGGAAAGACTGTTCTTTCAGGTGACGATGCATTCAAGCTTTCCGATACATACGGTTTCCCGATTGACCTTACAATCGAAATCTGTGAGGAAAAGGGCATAACTGTTGACGTTGACCGTTTCAAGGAGCTTGCACAAGAACAGCGTGCAAAGGCAAAGGCTGACCATCTTGCGAAGGCAGGTTCATCATGGGCAGACAACAGCATCAAGGTTGAGGCTCCCGCAACAGTATTCACAGGATATACAGATTTCAGTGCAGACGCAGAAATTCTTGCAATTTACAAGGATGGTGCTGAAATTGAGAATGCTGTAGAGGGTGAGAATGTAGTAATCGTACTTGACAAGACTCCCTTCTATGCAGAAAGCGGCGGACAGGTAGGAGATACAGGAACAATCCGTATCGGCGAGAACATTGCTGCTGTTGCTGACACAATTAAGTCTGAGGGACATTTCCTTCACATTGCTGAAATCGTACAGGGCTGTCTCACAAAGGGTTCAAAGGTTCAGGCAGAAATTGACAAGGAGCGTCGTCTCTCTATTATGAGAAACCACACAACAGCACATCTTCTTCAGTATGCTCTCCGTGAGGTTCTTGGCGACCATGTTCATCAGGCAGGTCAGCTTGTAAACGATAAGGCTTGTCGTTTCGACTTCAACCATTTCAGTGCAATGACCGATGAAGAAATTGCAAGAGTTGAACAGATTGTAAATGCTGAGATTATGGCATCACTTCCCGTAACAATGGAGGAAATGGCTATAGACGAGGCAAGAAAGCTCGGAGCAATGGCACTTTTCGGCGAGAAATACGGTGATACTGTAAGAGTTGTAACAGCTGACAAGTCTGTTGAATTCTGCGGAGGTACACACGTATCAAATACATCACAGATAGGACTTTTCAAGATAGTTTCCGAAAGCTCTGTAGCTTCGGGTGTAAGAAGAATTGAAGCGGCAACAGGAATGGGCGTCCTTGCAATTCTCAACGGATATAAGGAAGCTATTGAGAAGTCTGCGAAGGCAATCAAGCTTGCCAATGTGAACGAGCTTCCTGAAAAGTGTGCAGCAATGTTTGCCGATTCAAAGGAAAAGGACAGACAGATTGAAAGTCTTAGCCAGCAGATTGCAAATGTAAAAATGGCAGGTCTCTTTGACGGTGCTGAGGAAATCAGGGGAGTAAAGGTAGTATCAGCCATGATGACAGGTACATCTCCCGATGCACTTAGAAAGCTTGGTGACAGCGTAAAGGACAAGGAAGGCGACATTATTGCACTCTTTGCCGGAATTGACGGCGATAAGGGAACATTCTACTGTGTATGCACTCCCGGAGCTGTTAAACGTGGAGCAAATGCAGGCAAGATTGTTCAGCGAGTTTCCGCAATCACAGGCGGAAAGGGCGGCGGACGTCCTGACAGTGCAATGGCAGGTGTAGGTAAGACATACATGGTTGACGAGGCACTTATGGGCTTCAGATCAATTGCCGATGAGTTTATAGGATAAGGAGAATTATTATGGATTGTCTTTTTTGTAAAATAATTGCAGGCGAAATTCCGAGTACAAAGGTCTATGAGGACGAAAACGTATTCTGCTTCAAGGACATTGCTCCGATTGCTCCCGTGCATTATCTCATTGTGCCAAAGGAGCATATCAGTGGTGCAGACATGATCAACGGAGAGAATTCGCACTACATTGCAAAGATTTTCGAAGCTGCTGCAAAGATTGCAAAGAATGAGGGCATTGAGAGTTTCCGAATCATCAACAACTGCGGCGATGATGCAGGACAGACTGTGAAGCATATTCACTTCCATCTTGTAGCAGGCGTTAAGATGGGCTGGGGACCGGAGTCCCTTGGAAAGACTGAATAAGGGGCGAAACTATGTCTGGAACATATAAAATGACGATTGCAGGGCTGGAGCGTGAGCTCCCCCTGTGTCCTCTGAATGAAAAGATTGATATTGCGGCATTCGTCATGTTCTCCGACGTGGAGCTGACAGTTGCCGCTGCCACAGAGCTTCTGAAGAAGTCGCCGTATTTTGATGTGATAATGACAGCGGAATCGAAGGGAATTCCTCTTGCATATGAAATGTCGAGACAGAGTAAAAAGCCATATGTAGTGGCAAGAAAATCAGTCAAGCTCTATATGAGCGAGCCTACAACAGTAACAGTAAAGTCGATAACGACTGCTGCTGAACAGAAGCTTCATCTTTCAAAAGAAAAGGCAGAAATGATAAAAGGCAAACGTGTATTGCTTGTTGATGATGTTATCAGTACGGGCGAGTCACTTATTGCCCTTGAGAAGCTTACAGCTGCGGCTGACGGAATAATTTCAGGCAGAGTGGCAGTCCTTGCGGAGGGCGATGCTGCTGACAGAGATGATATAATCTATCTGGAAAAGCTGCCGCTGTTCTTTAAGTAAATCTATGAAGCGAAAAATGATTGGCGCAGCGGCATCGTATATAGCGGGATTGTTTTTCGCTTCATTTTTTATGGGAGCGATACCATTCCTGATTATAGCCGCATTTGCAGCAATAATAGGTATACTCAACAAATTCAGTAAGTATGATTACATACTTATTTCAGTGAGTTTTGTTCTGGCTGTAACGGTCAGTACGTGTTACACGCATTTCAGGTATGACAATGTCACGTCATACAGCGGTAAAACGGCTGATTTTTCGGGAGAGGTCATTGAGCACAGAGAGTACAGCGCTGATAAAGCTTCTTATGTGCTCAAGGGAGAGCTTGGCGGCATGAAGAATGTCCGTGTTGTTGTATACTGTGACGACCTGAATGTCCGTTACGGAGACATAATTTCTTTCAATAACTGTGTATTCTCCGGGATTGATGGTGACTATCTGACGGACAGCATGGATTATTTCCGTTCCGAGAGGGTATTTCTCAGTATAGAGAGCTATCAGAATGCTGATATTGAGCATACAGGTACACGAAAACTGCGGAATGCAATTATTGATTACCGTGAAAGAATTGTTTCGGAATTCAGAATGACTCTCGGTGAAGATGCAGGAGCATTTCTCTCGGGACTTGTTTTCGGTAGAAAGCAGGGGATGGACGACGAAATTCTGACATCATTCTACAGATGCGGAATCGGTCATGTGCTTGCGGTATCGGGACTTCACGTTTCAATTATTGCAATCGCACTCATGAGTCTGCTGAGATTGCTTAAAGTGAACAGATTTATCGCATTCGGACTCATGGACGCACTTCTTATAATGCTTATTCTAATGGCAGACTCTCCTGTTTCGGCAATCCGTGCAGCGATAATGATGAATTTTGCGTATTCTGCACATTTGTTCAGGCGAAGGACCGATGCACTCAATTCGCTGTCGGCAGCACTGCTGCTTATATGTCTTGTGAATCCTTATGCAGTCTACAGCAGCGGACTGATTCTTTCGGCAGCAGGAACTTTCGGAATAAGCGTATATGCACCCTATCTTACAGGAAAGTTTCCGACAAAAGGACTGCATTGGCGTTTTGCCCGTGCATTCTGCACTATGCTTTGTACTACAGTATGCATAATGCCGTTTACGATGAAGTTTTTTGATGAGACATCGCTCATTTCTCCGCTTGTTAACGTGTTTATAGTACCCTTATGTTCTATAGTGATGGTAATAGGAGTACTGTATGTAATAACGGGAGGACTCATTTCACTTCTTGGGATTGCAGGTGCACTTGTAGAGATTATTCTGGACGTATCGCATAACATTTCACAGGTATGGGCGTTTTATTTTTCATCAAGAAGCGAAAAAGCCGCTGAATATGCAATCGCATTAATAGCAGTGGTCGCACTTGTACGGATTATCTTCGTGAAACGACGCTACACAGCAGCTGCAACAGCGGCTGCATGCGCAATGGTATTCATATCATCGGCAGTAAGCGGATTCAGGTTCAATAATCAATTCACAGTTGCAGTTCTGGGACGAAGACATAATGCGGCAGTAGTAGTATCATATCACGGAAAAACTCAGATTATAGACCTCAGCGGTCATTATAAATCGGCAGAATACGTGAAGAAATATCTTGCTGAAAACGGAATAAACACAGCTGAATTTCTTGTTCTGACGAAGAATAATCAGTCGCAGTATGCAGCGTACGAAAAAAAGCTGGAGTCTGTTGATGTTGGGAACATAGTGACGGTAGGCGATACACCTGTTATCGGAGGCGACAGTGAGGCTGTTCCCCATGATTCGGACTGGGAGCTGTATGACGATAAATTTGCAATGAATTACAGCAGCGGAGTTCTTACCGTGAATTACGGCGAGGCACATACTGCAATAATTCCTATAAAATCTGAGTTTACCGATGGACACGAGGACGGTCTGAATGTATTTTTCGGTACAGGAATTGAAAACGAAAGCAACACCGATGATACTGTATATAAAAGCAGTATAAACGGAACGGATAATTTTGAAATCACGCTTAAGGAAAGCGGCAGATATAGAATAAGGAGGCTCTGATGCCACAGATTGACAGAAAAACACTTGAAGCACAGCTGAGAAAAGGCGAGCTTTCGAACTTTTACTATATATTCGGACAGGATGTAAGAGCAGTTGAGGCTTTGACTGCGAAAATCATAAAAGCTGCCGTTGGAGACAATGAGGATTTTGCACTGAATAAGCTTAGCGGAAAGAATCTGAATTTGTCGGATTTTCGTGACATGGCGGAAATGGTTCCGATGATGACTGAGTACAATTGTATTCTGGTCAACGATTTCAACTGCGAGGAGCAGCGTGAGGACGTCATAAAGCAGCTCACGGAAGTTCTGAAGGACATCCCGTCCCAGACTGTAATAGTATTCAATGTTACCGGTTTTGAAGTCAAAACGAAGACCGACTGGAAGTCACGTAAGAATACAATTACGGATAAAAACAAGAAAATCGCTGATATAGCGGCAAAAAGCGGAGTTCTTACGGAGCTTCCGCTAAAAACTCCGGCAGAACTTGCAAAAGATATATCGGCATCGGTTTCTGCGAGAGGCAGTATGATTTCACTTGATAATGCACGTGAGCTTGCGGAGATGTGTCTGTGCGATTCGCTTGTAATAAAAAACGAGATTGATAAACTTTGTGTATATGCACAAGGGAAGGAAATCACGTCACAGATGCTTGACGAGCTTGTTCACAGAAGGAGCAGTGTAACGATTTTCAATCTTGCGGATGCAGTAGCGTCATTCAACAAGAAGGCTGCCTTCGACGCTCTTGACGAACTTATGGCTGACAAAAATAACAGAGGAGCCATTCTTGCGAATATAACAAATTCGTTTCTTGACCTGTATCGTGTGCAGTGTGCCCGTCAGAGTGGTCATACTGCGGAAGATGTGAAACAGGACTTTGCATATTTCAGCAGAGGCTTTGCAATTGAAAAGCTGTACAGGAACGGAGTACGTATCAGTCTGAAAAGACTGAGGGAATGTATAAAGATATTGCGGGATACGGCTGTACAGTTGAATTCAACGTCTGCTGATGAAAAAATCGTGCTTGAGCAGACGGTTACAAAGATGCTCATGACCAAAAATCAGTAACTTAATGAAACGGAGAAAATATGCTGAAAATTGATGAAGCAGTAATAGTTGAAGGAAAATACGACAAAATAAAGCTTTCCTCAATAATTGACACAGTGATAATAGTCACTAACGGTTTCGGAATTTTCAAGGACAGGGAAAAGCTCGAACTTATCCGTTATTATGCGGAAACCACCGGTATAATTATCCTGACCGATTCTGACAATGCAGGACGTAAGATACGTGGGTATCTCAAAAGTGCAATCGGCGGAGGGAACATACGTAATGTGTATATTCCTGATGTTTTCGGTAAGGAAAAACGCAAGGACAAGCCGTCAGCGGAGGGAAAACTCGGTGTTGAGGGAATTGATAAAGAGCTTATTCTCGAAGCATTTGAAAAATCGGGGATAACAGCGTCTGTCCGTGAAAAGCCGCACGATATAACGAAGCTGACACTCTATGAGCTTGGTCTCAGCGGCGGAAATGATAGCAGCCGTATGCGTAAGCTTTTACAGAAGAGTCTGAGACTCCCGGAATGTCTTTCAGCGACGGCGCTCGTCGAAGTTCTCAACACAATGATGACGGCGGACGAGCTTGCTGAACACATGGTAAAAATAAAGGAGGAGACATAAAATGGTATATAGCAGTCTGTTGTTTATATACGGTTTTCTGCCGCTATCACTGCTTATATATTATGTTTTCCCGAAAAAGTACAGAAGTGCGGTTCTTCTTGCGGAGAGCGTGGTTTTCTGCGGAATGATCAGTCTGTGGTATCTTGCCTTCATGATGATATACGTAATCATAAATTACGCTTCCTGCAGACTTACCGAAAAACAGAAAAATTCCGATAAACATGGAATACTGCCGTTTGTAGGTGGTGTGGCATTTGACACAGCTTCCATATTCATTTTTCGTTTCCACATGTTTGAGAATCTGAGAGATAAGCTTGGAAGTGCTGCTGATTTCTTTCCGATAGGAATATCATTTTTTACGTTGTCGGCAATTGGAGTGCTTACCGACGTATTCAGAGGCAGAATAAAGGCTGAAAAGAGCATCGTAAACTTTGCGTTGTACATAATGATGTTCCCGAAGCTGATAATGGGACCTGTAATAAGTTATCCGAAATTCATATGTGCTTCGGAAAAACGAAGTGAGGGACTATCTGCGATCGGAGAAGGTCTGATTGAATTTATAAAAGGACTTGCTAAAAAAATTCTTTTTGCAGATTCACTGTACATGTTGTGGACAGCGGTAAGCAATACCGCTACAGGGGAGCTATCAGTACTTACGGCATGGCTCGGTGCGGCAGCATATGTTTTGTGTCTTTACTTTACGTTGTCATCGTTTTCTGATATGTGTGTCGGAATACTGCTTTGTTTCGGGTATAGATACCCTAAGAGCTTCAATTATCCGATGTTCAGTTCAAGAATAAGGACATTTTACTCCAGATGGCTGATACAGGTATTCAAGTCCTTCAGAAAGAGCTATCATCTTGCAGCGTCGCCATTCAGAAAGGAAAGTCTGTGCAGAAAACTAATATACGTATTTTTCTGGGCAAGTCTTGGATTCTGGTATACTTTTAATCTCAATGGATTTGTCTGGGGACTTCTCATAGGAACAGCCGTATTAATAGAAAAGCGTTTTTCCAATGCAAAGATGCTTGATATGACGGGAATAATCTACACTTTTTTTGCTGTAGTATTATCTTCTGCGGTTCTTTTCGGCGGAGAACTTGTATATTCTTTCAGGTATATTATTGCCATGCTTGGCGGAAACGGAGTTCTTGCTGATTCGGTATCACTATATCTGGTGAAGTCATATTTCGTACTTATACTGATATGTATGTATGCATCCACTGACCTGTTCAGGAATGTAAGAGTACGTATTAAAAAGATGAAAATCCGATATGTATTTGAAGTCATTACACCAATAGTAATGCTTGTTTTGCTGGTTGTCTGTACATCACTGATTTCGTACAGTGGAAGTTCAGGAACAATGCTCATGATGCTTTAAGAGGAGGCAGTTATGTCAAAATTAAAAAACCGGATAACAGCTTTGCTTGTACTTGCATTTATGGGAATTGTTTTCTGTCTGACGCTGCGGAATGTTGTGATTGACGGCAAAGGAATCAATGGAGAGACGTCAGCGGAGAACACATTCAGAGTAAGTGAAGCTGCTGAACGTTTAAGCTCAGTGATTACGGAAAACATTGCAGGTAAAGACATATTGACAGGAATCAATGCGAATATACGCAATGAAGTTGGAGAAGGAATTGTAAACGGTGTACTTGCATCGGGTGACAGACTTCTTTATGTAAATGATTCGGAACGTGTAATATCGCCCGGAATAGCGAAACAGCTTAATCTTTTTGCTGAGAATTACGAAGGAGCATTGTACTTTGCGGCAATTCCAACATCTTCGGGAGTATATGGTGAAAAGCTTCCTGCGTATATTGACAAGAATTCCGAATTCAGGAGAATAAATGAGCTGTATGAAAAACTCGGAAACAATATACGAAATATAGATGCCTGCAATATTCTGAAAACTCACATGAATAACTATATTTATTATCGCAGCGATACTAAGTGGACCGGATATGGGGCATACTGTGTATACAGAACCATTGCCCAGAAGCTTGGATTTACTCCGTCGGTCTATGATAAATATACGATAAGACATCTTAGCAGTGAATTCCGAGGCAATCTTTATACACTCACAGGCTTTGAAAAAGTCGAAGCCGATATGATAGATGCTTATGATTATTCGGGCGGAGCGAAAGTAACGTCGTGTATCGGGTATAACAGCGACGGCTCTACATTTGAGAGTGCTCTTTATGATAAGACGCTTCTTGATTCCGATTATATGTATGACGTATATCTTGGCAGAGAAACGGAATTTCTCAGAATAAAAACCTCGGTCAGCAATGAAAGAAAGCTTCTTGTTATCAAGGACAGCTATGGCGACTGTCTTGTACCATTCCTGACACAGCACTACAGTGAGATAGATGTAGTATCAGTTGAACTGACTGAGGACTCCATAAGGGAGCATGTAAATCCCGATAATTACGAGCAGACGCTGATTATTCTTGGAATTGAAAGTCTTTCGGACGACACTATTCTTGAAATGCTGAACAGATGAAAGGTGGAATAACATGAAAGCACTTATAACAGGAGCAACTTCTGGAATCGGTATGTGTATGGCACAGCAGCTCAGCCGAATGGGATGGGAGCTTATACTGACAGGCCGCAATACCCAAAAGCTTGAGGAACTGCGTGACACGCTCGGCAGAACAGAAATAATCACAGCAGATTTGTCAAAGAAGGAAGATGCTTTCAGGGTTTATGAATTTTCACGTGATAAGAACGTCGATATGCTTGTAAACAATGCGGGTTACGGAATATTCGGACGATTCGAAGAAACCGACCTTGATGACGAACTTGACATGCTGGGGGTAAATATAGTATCGCTTCATATACTTATGAAATTGTTCCTGCGTGATTTCAGACGTCGTGACAGCGGAATAATTCTCAATGTAGCGTCGGTGGCAGGCTTTATGACAGGACCGCTTCTTTCGTCGTATTATGCGTCAAAGAATTATGTTCTCAGACTTTCTCTTGCAGTCTCGGAAGAGCTGAGACGTGAACGCTCAAATGTAAGGATAACAGTACTATGTCCCGGACCGGTAGAGACCAATTTCAATAATCGTGCGGGAGTAAGTTTCAGTGCAAAGCCAATTTCTGCTGAATACGCAGCTGAATACGCACTCCGCAGGGCATTTTCGGGGAAGTTCTTTGCAATTCCGGGACTAACAGCAAAAGCAGTTGCAATTGGTCAGAGATTTGTGCCGAGTAAGATGCTCGCAGCAATCACGTATAATGTACAGAAAGCGAAAAAGATAACGGATAATAAAGGCAGGGTTCAAAGAAAATGAGAAGTATCAGTTATCGGGTAGCACTTGGAGGTATTGTAGCGGCATTATGTCTTGTTACGATGTTTCTTGCGGGCGTGATTCCTGCACTGTATCTTGTACTGCCGATGGCGGCAGGCATACTTATGATGATAATAGCAGTAGAGGTAAGCAAAAGCTGGGCGTTTCTGACGTATACAGCAGTAAGTCTGCTGTCGCTTCTGATAACCTTTGACAAGGAATCGGCATTGATTTTTATAATGTTTTTCGGACATTACCCGATTCTCAGGATGTATATCGCCAGAATCCCGTTGAGACTTCTGAGGGCAGCAATCAAGACTGCGATATTCAACATCTGTATCATTGCGTATTTTTATGTTACGGTATATATATTCGGACTGGATGCCATGCTTGAAGAATTCGGAGAATTCGGGAAATACGGTGTATGGATAATGCTCGGACTCTCAAACGTGATATTTGTTCTTTACGATATAAACCTTGATGCAATGCATATAATTTATAAGAAAAAATTCAAGCCGCTGTTCAGAAAAAAGAGATGATAAAGCAACTCTGCGGATACACAGATTGAGGAGTGATATTATGAAACTTGATGGTTTTGGATTGTTTGTAGACGATATGGCGAAAATGATTCGTTTTTACAGAGATGTGCTTGGGTTCGAAATTACCGAAGACGAGGACACATTGAATGTATATCTTGTAAAAGACGGTACACTTTTCATGCTGTATGAACGGAAGAATTTTGAGAAAATGACAAGCAGAAAATACGAATATGTGAAAGGTTTGAACGCACATTTTGAGATAGCATTGTATGTTGACACATTTGAAGAGGTTGACGAGCAATATGCCAAAGCTATTGAAAAGGGAGCTCAGTCTGTGTTGGAACCGACTACGGAACCGTGGGGGCAGCGTACCTGCTATATTGCAGACCCGGAAGGAAATCTGATTGAAATAGGTTCATTTAATCGTCCGTTTGAAAGCAGAACAGGTTTTAACGGAGTTCAATAACGGAGTAAATAAAAACGGAGAAGCGTCCTGATCTTCTCCGTTTTTTTATATGGTATTCAATAAAGTATAAGAGTCAAATTGTCATTAAACCTGAAAAATCGAAGTCAGGGACATATTCAGCAGAAGCTGACGAGCGTTCCTGAGTGAAGCCGTTGATTCCGAGTTCAGATGCACGTTTTACAACGCTGTTGTACTCCATTTTAGTGAGACGTCGTTTAAGTTCGGGGAAATTGTCGCTGATAAAATCAAAAGGAGTATACTGATTCATGATACTGACGAGGATATGGTCAAGCGGAAGATTCTCCGCAATCCATTCCATAATCTTGATGGAGTCATGACGATGAGAGGGGAGGACAAGGTGACGTATTATGGTACCCTTTACAAGACCGCCGTCGCTGTTGTATACAGGTTTGCCGACCTGATTTATCATAGTGGATACAGCTTCTGATGCGTATTCGAAATAGTCGGAAGCAGACGAATAACGCATGGATATTTCGGGAGAAAAATACTTTATATCCGGCAGATATACGTCGATATAGCCGTTGAGCATATCAATTGTGGAGACTTTTTCATAACCGCCGCTGTTATAGATTACAGGGATATGAAGACGATGGCGAACTCTGTCGAGTGCAGCAATAATCTGCGGAACGAAGTGCGTAGGAGTGACAAGTTCAATATTGTCGGCACCCTTATCCTGAAGCGAGAGG
Organism: Ruminococcus sp.; assembly: GCA_015066935.1. GTDB lineage: Bacteria > Bacillota > Clostridia > Oscillospirales > Ruminococcaceae > Ruminococcus. The sequence continues at coordinate 52,241 of SVNK01000006.1, forward strand.
AATATATCACCGAGATTGTCCGAGGAAATTGAAATTCCGGAACCCTCATTGCTTATAACGTGGTTCTGACAGTAGACACATCTGAGGCTGCATCCTGAGAAAAACACCGTTCCCGCACCATTTTTGTAGGAGATGCATGGTTCCTCCCATTTGTGCAGATAAGCCTTTGCAGCGTAGATTTCATCACTCATGCCACAGACTCCGATCTGACCTGAAGTACGGTCAATACGGCAATTTCTCGGACATAGCGAACAGCTTTTCATTATAGTATGTAAATCCATAGTATTTCCCTTTAAGAAAGACCGGAGAAAAATATCTCCGGTCTTAATTTTGTCATATTATTCTGCAGACGTTTCTTCAGTCGTATCAGCAGGAGAGTCGTTATCCTCAACGATAGAAGGATCGAGTTCGCCACGCATGATTTTTTCAAACTCTGCATTGTCGATCTTTTCAAACTTGAGAAGATACTTTGCAAGCAGATGAAGCTTGTCGATATTGGCTGAGAGGATATTCTGACAGTCGGTATAAGCTTTTTCGATGATGGACTTGATTTCCTCATCAATTTTAGCTGCAACAGCCTCACTGTAATTTCTTGTGTGACCGTAGTCCTTGCCGAGGAAGACCTCGTCGTTGTCAGAACCGTAAACGACAGTACCGAGATTCTTTGAGAAACCGTACTTTGTAACCATGCTTCTTGCAGTGGAAGTAGCACGTTCAATGTCGTTGGAAGCGCCGGTACAGATGTCATCGAGGATGAGTTCTTCAGCAACACGACCGCCGAGAAGCATGATAATCTGTTCACGCATCTGATTCTTTGAAACGTGCTGATTATCGTTATCGGGACGAGTAACAGTAAGACCTGCCGCCATGCCACGCTGAATAATTGTAACCTGATGAACCTTATCCTGTGTGGGGAGGTTATAAGCTGCAACAGCATGACCTGCTTCGTGGTAAGCAGTAACACGTCTGTCACGTTCTGTAACGATTCGTGATTTCTTTTCAGGACCTGCAATAACCTTCATTGTAGCTTCTTCGATGTCGGACTCAGTGATAGCCATTCTGTCGGAGCGAGCAGCAAGAAGAGCAGCTTCATTGAGGAGATTTTCGAGGTCTGCACCTGTAAAGCCCTGAGTTGTTTTAGCAATGATTTTAAGGTCAACATCGGGACCGAGAGGTTTGTTTTTAGCATGAACCTTAAGGATTTCTTCACGTCCCTTCACATCGGGGTAGCCGACAACAATCTGTCTGTCGAAGCGTCCGGGTCTGAGGAGAGCAGGGTCGAGAATATCACGACGGTTAGTAGCAGCGATAACGATAACACTTTCGTTGCCTGTAAAGCCGTCCATTTCAACGAGAAGCTGGTTGAGCGTCTGCTCACGTTCATCGTGACCGCCGCCGAGACCTGCACCTCTGTGACGACCTACAGCGTCGATTTCGTCGATAAAGATAATAGCGGGAGCGTGTTTTTTAGCCTGTTCAAAGAGGTCTCTTACACGTGATGCACCAACACCGACGAACATTTCAACGAAATCGGAACCTGAAATCGGGAAGAACGGACAGCCGGCCTCACCTGCAACAGCTCTTGCAAGGAGAGTTTTACCTGTACCGGGAGGTCCGAGGAGAAGAACACCCTTTGGAATTTTAGCACCGATATCCTTGTATTTATTGGAATTTTTAAGGAAGTCGACGATTTCTTCAAGTTCACGCTTTTCCTCGTCGGCACCTGCAACATCCTTGAAGGTAGCCTTTCGGGCACTTGCCTGATTCTTGAGATTAGCTTTTCCGAAGGAGGAATACTTACCGCCTCCACCGTTTTGTTTCATCATGAAGAAGAGGATTCCGCATCCGAGGAGGACCGTAAGAATGACAGGAACAAGAGAATAAAGCCATGATCTGTCAACAATTTTATGGTAGTCCTGTTTAAGAGGGGCATCGGGATGTTTCTGATTGTATTCCTTACGATAGTTTTCGGTATCCTGAAGGAAAATAGAAACATTGGGGACTTCGTATTTTTTCTTTGTATCTTCTCCGTTAAGCTGGTAGGTAAGTTCACCGGTACCGAGGTCAAGCTCATAATAAGAGACTTCATAGTTATCGAAGTGAGAAATTACTTCGGTATAATCGGCTTTATCACTGCTGCCGAGAAGTTTTGAGCTTACAAAGTAAATACAGAAGATAGCGATAAGACAGACAAGGAGGTAAGTAAAAACTCCTCTGTTCTTTTTGGGTGTCAAAATATCAACTCCAGTTCATTTATTTTATTCCGACGGTAATTTTCAGCAATCTGTGTGAATTTTCGTCGGGCAGGACACGTTCTGCAATTCCGATATTTTCAGCAAAAACAGTTCCTGATTCATCCTCGATAAAATGAAGGGTATCTCTGGACTCAGGCGGAACATTCGCATTAATCAGCTTCTTGACAGATGATTCGAAATTTCTGTGCGGAAGTCTGATTTTATCGCCGAAAACGCGGTTTCGAAGAATAGCTCTTCCTATAATTTTATCATAATCGAGCAGGTAATATGTTGATTTTTTATGAACAGTTTCAAATTTCTTCAAATTATCACAATCAATTAACTCACATCGCAGGACGATGCCGTTGAAGATGGAGTTATCTCCGATTCTGAGTTCACAGGAAAGAGGCTCGTGTTTATTTTTACACGGTATTTTTTTCAGTTGAAGATTATTATTATCTGCGATGAGGTAATAATCACCTGAAATATTGAGTTTGCCGCCTGTTGCGACAAGTTTGCAGGCGTCTGACAGTCGGGTGTAGGAGTAGGGGAGCGAATTGTCGGTCAGAAGCCTTGAAATACAGCGTTTTATGATTACATCGGGGTAGTCTGCTATATTGTAAAGCGTATTACCGCATCTGGATTTCCGGAAAGCGGAGTCGGTAAGTTCTTCAATGAGCGAATTCTCGTCTCTCAGAGCGGAAGCTGAACGCACAGTAGTCTCAACGACGGAACAGTTGAGCTGTTTCATCAGAGGAATGATTTTGTGTCTGATTTTGTTTCTTGTATAATCGTCGGAGAGGTTGGAGCTGTCAGTCACGAAGCGTTGTCCTTCCGAAGCGAGAAAGTTCTCTATGCAGTCTCTTGTGACGGGAAGAAGGGGTCTTATGATATTGTCTCTGACAGGAGGAATACCTGCAAGACCTTTCAATGCAGAGCCTCGGACAAGGTTAAGGATTATTGTTTCGAGGTTATCGTCCGCATTGTGGGCGGTTGCAATTTTTTTCCCGACTGAGATTCTTTTAAAGGCATCATATCGCATTTTTCTTGCAGCTTCTTCTGTAGAAAGTGAATGTTCCTGAGCATAAGCAGCAACGTCGCACGCAACCGCAGTAAATGGAATATCGAGTTTTTTGCACAATTCTCTGCAAAAGGCCTCGTCACGGTCACTTTCATCACCTCTGAGACAGTGATTGATATGAAGAGCTTCAACTGTAATGCCGAATTTCTCACGCAGTCTGCAAAGAACAAGCAGCAGAAAAGTACTGTCCGCACCGCCGGAGAGACCGCATATAACACAGTCACCGTGAGAGAGCATATTATTTTCGGTAATAAAGCTGCTGATTGTGTCAATCATTGTATACTCTCCGGAGGTTCGTCGTTTTCGGGGTTGGAGAATCTGGTATATTTTCCGTCCCAGACAAGTTTTACAGTACCTGTTTCGCCGTGACGATTTTTGGCGACGATACATTCAGCGATACTGCGTGGTGTTTTTTCTCTGCTGTAGTACGATTCATTGTATAGGAAAAGAACGATGTCGGCATCCTGCTCAATAGAACCCGATTCACGAAGGTCTGAAAGCATGGGACGCTTGTCCGTACGGTTTTCAACGGCACGTGAAAGCTGTGAAAGAAGAATAACGGGAACATTCAGTTCCTTCGCCATAACTTTGATTTGTCGGGTAATCTCGGAAATTACCACAACTCTGTTATCGGATTTTGAAGATGAATCCATAAGCTGGAGGTAGTCGATTATAACAAGACCGAGATTCTTCACACGTCTGAGTTTCGCTTTCATTTGCTGGACTGTCATGCTTGCTGTATCGTCGATATAAAGAGGCAGAGTGCTGAGATAGCCGGCACTTGTAGCGAGCTTGACCCAGTCCTCGGCAGAAATTCTTCCGCTTCTGAGGGCGTTGGATTCGACGAGTGATTCAGTTGAAAGAATACGGGTAGCGAGCTGGTCGCTGGACATTTCGAGGTTGAATGTCACGACGTCCTTCTGAGCACGTCTTGCCACGTTTGTAGCGATATTCATTGCAAACGAAGTTTTACCCATACCGGGACGTGCAGCAATAATAATGAGGTCGGATTTATTAAGACCGGAAGTAATCGTATCGAGCAGAGCAAAACCTGTACGTGCACCGATATACTTTTCCTTATCGGGACCGGCAATCTTACCGATTCTGTCATAAGCCTCATTGATAGCGATTTTCAGGGGAGTAAGTCCCTGAACGTCACGCCCCTGACGAATATCATAGATTTTCTGTTCGGCAGCGTCAAGAAGAAGCTGTGAATCGTGTTCACCGGACTGAATATCTTCAAGGATGGTCCGTGCTGCGTGACCGAGACTTCTGATAAGATATTTGTCTGCAACGATTTTGCAGTAGCTTTCGATATTTGCGGTAGAGGGAAGTGTATTGGCAATTTCGGCAAGATAACGCTTGCCCTCCATATTGCTTTCGAAAATGTGCTGTTTTTCTGCTTCATTGAGAACAGTGATGATGTCGATTGGAGCACCCGTTGAAAACATTGTAAGGATGATGGAAAAAATAGCCTTGTGGTTGTCATTGTAGAAGTATTCGGGCTTGATTTTTTCCACTACAAGCGGCAGTACAGCGGGGTCAGCCAGAACAGCACCGATAACTGACTGCTCGGCTTCGATACTGTGGGGCAGTTCTCTTGACGAGATGATTAAGTTATTGTCTTCCATTTTAATTTATCAGCCCTCAACAACTTCGACATCAATTTTTTCTGCAATGCCTGTGTAGAGCTTGATTGTAGCATTGTATGAGCCGAAGTTCTTGATGTCGCCGCTGAGTACGACCTTTTTCTTGTCGATACATATACCGAGCTGAGCATTTACAGCTTCGGCAACACTTGCAGCAGTTACAGAACCGAAAAGCTTTCCGTTAGAACCGGCTTTAGCAGCGATAGTAATCTTCTTGTCCTTGAGTTTTGCAGCAGCTTCCTTAGCAGCCTGAACTTCCTGATCAATCTTGTACTGAGCAGATGACTGCTGTCCTGAGAGGAGACTCATATTCTTTGCATTTGCCTCAACGGCATAACCCTTGGGAAAGAGCATATTTCTTGCATAACCGTCAGCGACGTTCTTTACTTCACCTTTTTTTCCTGAGCCTTTAACGTCCTGTAAAAAAATAACTTTCATTTAAATCAGCCTTTCTGTGTATATGTATTCAGTTATTGTTTCTGAAATCATCAATTGCGAGTATAAGAGATTTGACAGCTTCCTGAACGGAAACGTTGTCAATCTGAGTGGCAGCCATTGTCTGGTGACCGCCGCCGCCGAGCTGCTCCATAACAATCTGGACATTCATTGCACCGAGCGAGCGTGCGGAAATATTGACAGTACTGCCTGTTTTGTAGAGTACAAATGAAGCGTCAACATCAGTGATATTGAGGAGTTCATCAGCAGCCTGCGGAGCGATAAGACGTAAATCGTCGGATTTGAAATCGGCTGCGGCAATAGCACATTTTCTGTGAATTTTAGCAGAAGCGACGATTTGTGAACGACGTCTGTAAGATTCGATGGAACTTGAAAAAAGTCCTTTGACCGTAACTGTATCGGCACCGAGTTTTTTCAGATATGCAGCAGCTTCGAATGTTCTTACGCCTGTACGCATTATGAAATTTTTTGTATCGAGCATGATACCTGCGAGCAGAGCGTTGGCAAGGAAGCTTGGGAAATGCTCATCCTTATCGAAACGCAGGTACTGAATGAGTTCGGAAACCATTTCGGAAGCAGACGACGCATATGGTTCATGGTGGAAAATAACAGCGTCATCAATAAAGTTGACATTCTTTCGGTGGTGGTCGATAACGACAACAGATCCTGCCCTTTCGTAGAGTCTGAAGCTTTCAAGGAAGTCCTTATTATGTGTATCTACGATAATAAGGAGATCATTTTCGCTTATAGAGTCCTCAGCCTCTGAAACGGGAATAAAGTATTGTGAATCGGCTTGTTCTTCAACAGCTTCGATGAGGTTAACGGCGAGATTCTTATCACGGTTAACAGCAATAAGAGCATTCTTTCCGAGCATTTTTACAGCTCCGGCGATACCGCATGAAGCACCGACAGAATCGAGGTCACCGAATCTGTGACCGATGATGTAGACATTGTTGGATTTTTCGACAAGGTCCTGAAGAGCGTTTGCGATAATTCTTGTTTTGGCAAGGGAACGTTTTTCAACACCTTTCGAAACGCCTCCGAAGAAGCGATAACCGTTTTCGGTTTTCACAACAGCCTGATCTCCGCCGCGTCCGAGAGCCATATCAAGGCACTGGTTTGCTATTTTTTCACTTTCTGCGAGTGTAGCTGCACCGCTTCCGACACCTATAGAGAATGTCAGCTGGTAATTTCCTGCAATTTTGATATTACGTGCGGCATCGAGAATATTGAATTTCTCCTTGACAATTTCCTCTATATGTCTGTTTTCGATGATGGCATAGAAGGAGTTGGACGAGGTTTTCTTGATGAAACCGTTTGTACTGCTCATAAAGTTCTCGATGAGCTTCTCGGTTTCGACAGAAGCCTGAGCCTTTTCACTTTCCTTAGCATTCTGCATAATGTCGTCATAATTGTCAATAGTGATGATCACGACGTTTGGATGGGAATCGTCGGAAAGCTTTTTGAGTTTGTAGTAATTGGTATTATCCTGAAAGTAGAGTATGAGGAATGAAACCTCGTCCTTATCGAATTTTTCAGCTGAAACGTTGTAGATGCAGCCGTTGATGCTGCAAGTGGCATAGCCGTTGGAATTCATTGATGAAAAATCAAGCTTTATGAATTCTTCGCAGCTGAGACCGTATGCATCCTGACCAAGACTTATTTTCTCGGAAAAAATATTGTTGTACCATACGATACTTTTGTTGCTGTCAATTACGGCAACAGGTTCCGGGAGCGACACCATGAATTCCGCTGCGGAGCTTTCAAGGTGAGTATTCATTTTTGAAAAATGTCTCATGGAGCTTCCGGAGTAAATGGCAAAAACAATAATACAGGTGATTATCAGTACGAAGGCGGGTATAGTAAAAGCAAGCCCCGTGCTGTAATCCTGACGGCTTAGCAAAAATGCAATAGCAGCGGTATCGGCAAAGAGAAGAAGGTGCAGGATGATGAGCAGTGCGGGGAATTTATTCTTCATAACAGCAGCTCCTTTCATTAGAGCTTAAACATAATATTATGTCTCCATTATAATGGGAAGTATCATGGGACTGCGCTTGGTTTTCTGATAGATGTAATCGGAAAGGGCGTCACGCATTTTACCCTTGAGGGTATTCCATTCTCTCATCTCTGCGTATGAACATGAAGAAAGCGTATCATTAAGAAGAGTTCTTGCTTCGTCCATAAGTTCCTCAGATTCTCTGACATAAACGAAGCCGCGTGAAATGATGTCGGGACCGGCGACTATTTCGTTAGTAGCACGTTCAATGCCGATAACGATAATGATAAGACCGTCCTGAGCAAGATGTTTTCTGTCTCTGAGGACAATTGAACCAACATCACCGACTCCGAGACCGTCAACGAGTACTCTTCCTGACGGTACCTGAGAAACAACGCTCATTCTGTTTCCGTCGGATTCGATTACATTGCCGATTTCTGCAATGACGATATTTTCAGAAGGTATACCCATCTGGAGAGCGAGTGACGCATGTTTTTTCAGATGTTTGTATTCACCGTGAACGGGAATGAAGAACTTGGGCTTGGTAAGAGCGAGCATCAGTTTCAGTTCTTCCTGACAGGCGTGACCGGAAACATGAACCTCGTACATTGCCTCATAGACAACCTCAGCACCTGATTTCATAAGTTCATTCACAACACGTGTAACGAACTTTTCATTGCCGGGGATAGGTGTAGCAGAGATAATGATAAAGTCCATAGGAGTGATATTGACCTTTTTATGGTCATTCATCGCCATTCTTGTCAGAGCTGACATAGGTTCTCCCTGACTGCCTGTAGTTATGAGGACAATACGTTCATTTTCGTAGCGGTTCATCATTTCGATGTCGATGATGACACCTGAAGGAACATCAAGGTAACCGAGGTCAATGGCAGTATTGATGACATTAATCATACTGCGTCCGAAAACAGCAACCTTACGTCCGTAACGGACAGCGCAGTTGATAATCTGCTGAACACGGTGGATATTTGATGAGAAGGTAGCAATGATAATACGTTTGCCTTCACCCATTTTGAAAAGTTTGTCGAATGATTCGCCGACAGTTCTTTCGGAATGAGTATAACCTGGGCGCTCAGCATTGGTGGAGTCTGCCATAAGAGCAAGAACTCCACGGTTTCCAAGCTCACCGAAACGTGCAAGGTCGATAATATTACCGTCGATAGGCGAGTAATCTACCTTGAAATCGCCTGTATGGACGATAATTCCGGCAGGTGTATGGATAGCCATACCGACAGCGTCGGGAATGGAGTGGTTGACCTTAATGAATTCAACAGCCATGCATCCCATCTTGACAGTACGTTTTGGTTCAACGACAGTAAGTGTAACCTTGCCGTAGAGTCCCTGTTCTTTGAGTTTGCCTTCAATCAGACCGATTGTAAGTCTTGTGGCATAGACGGGAACATTTATTTTCTTAAGGAAATACGCAAGACCGCCGATATGGTCCTCATGACCGTGAGTGATTACGATACCACGAAGCTTATCACGGTTACGTTCAACATAAGTAAAATCGGGAATGACAATATCAACGCCCGGCATATCGGCGTCAGGGAAAGCAAGACCGCAGTCAAGAATGAACATATCATTTGAACATTCAAATACGGTCATATTCTTACCGATTTCGTTAAGACCGCCAAGTGGGATAATTTTAACGGGAGTACGTTTAATTTCACGTGTTCTGCTGCCACGGGTTTCAGCAGCGGGAACGTCGTTATTCTGATTATCGGTATAATCTTCGGTATTCTTTTTCTTATAGTACTTTTTTGGAGCATAAGAAGCGGTACTGCGTTTTGTTCTGGGAGATTTGTATTCTTTTTCGTTCACTTTATTACCTCTCTTCTGGTGATTCAGGATTATGAATATATTTCTCATTGATAAAGATACGGAATATGAATGAGTGATTGAAAGTATGTCTGATAATCCTGATATGATGCTTGGACCTGTAAAAAACAGGTAAGTCGGCTCAGATAATGAAGCAGAGCCTGTGGTTAATGTATAATGTTCCGTACAGATATAGGACATATTCTGAGTCTGAAACAGTGGGTTCAGGGAAATCATTGTCCGTAAGTGAATATTAAGCAGCAACAGTGCAAAAAGTATCTGAACGGAGAGTGGCAGTCCATTGGGACCGCATTAATATTTTAAAGACGTTCACCGTCAATAAAGTCATATGATTTTGCTTCACAGCGTAACGGATCGGCTGTGAAGCAAAAGGCAAGAACATATAGTTACACATTTATAATTATAGCGGAATTCTGATAATGTGTCAATAGAAAAACGGTAAACTTTCCAATATTAGTCAGAATAAATAGTTTTGAATGTTTTACGGTTCAGAACTTTTATTAAGAGGGATTAGGACAGATTAAATATCGGAATTGTTTTTACCGAGACGAGTAAGTTTGTCTGTCCAGTCTGAGCATATTTCCGACGCAGTTTCTGCGGAGCAGGCCTGTGAAAGAAGGGAAAGACGGCTTCTTCCGCTTTTTTTTATAATTATTCTTCCGCCGTGTTCGGCAATAATCTTATTGACAGGCATTTCATCATTAAAAGTGACTGTAATATCACGTCGCACGGCTGCAAGTTCGGGGAGCGACCTTACTGCCGAGAACAGCTTTTCCTTATCGGCGGACAGCATCACACACATGAATAATGGGTCTGAGAGAAATCTTTGTGACACTGCTGCGTCGGGGATTTTCCCCTCGAAAGAAAAACGACGGATATTCAGTCCTGACATATCGGCAGCAAAATGCAGGTCGTCGGGCAGCCATACAACCTGTCCTGATTCAGAGAGAAGGGAGCTGTATGCAAGAATCAGCTTTTCACACGATATAAAACCTTCGGTAGAGGAATAGGCGTTCACACGCTGACCGTTATCTGAAACCTGAAAAATAAGAGAGTCGTCCTCTCTGCGGAAAAACTCTTCCCATAGCTTTCTTACAGACTCATTTCCGCAGCTTACACCTGCGGAGAAAGGGAGAGGTTTATCAGTGCAAGACTCTTTAATGCTCTTTATATAGATGTCTCTGAAGGAAGTGACAGCGTCAATTCTTCCCTTTTTTACAGCGCCAAGTGCGGGAGAACCCAGCATAATACGTTCGAGTGCCGAATCGTTAAGAAGAAAACCATTTTTGTCAAAGAAATAGATTTTCAGTGTATCTTTTCCGGAGACATAGATTCCACATTCAGCGGACGTTTTGTGCAGGCTGAATTTGAATGACTGAAGGTCTGTATTTTCACACAGGCAGACGTCCTTACCCGATTCCGCAATACCACTGCTCATGGAGTGAAGAAAGCGGTTATGGGAAAATCCATCACATCCAAGACTGCATCTTCCGTAGATATTTGAAATGATTCTGCCCAGACTCACTGCCTCGGTTGTACCTATATTAACGTCGGGGAGAGTTTCACAATATCCGTCACGAAAGCTGAAATAATTATTTTCACCGATATAGCTCATAGAAGAACCTCCTTTATCTGTGAAAATATTATTGAGCAAATTCGGTCGAGTTATTCTGATTTTACTTTTTTTACGAGTAAAAGAAGTCCAAGAAGGTTAGGAAGAGCCATCAGACCGTTGAAGATGTCAGAAAGAGTCCACACGGTACGGAGTTCAGCGACGGCACCGATAGAAGCTGCTGCTGCGAAAGCAAGGCACAGACCTCTGGAATTGTTTTTTCCTGAGATATAACGGTATGCAGCAGAGCCGCAGTAGAACCATCCGATAATGGTGCAGAAAGCAAAAACGATCATTTCCAGAGCAAGAAATACAGTGGAATTGTTTCCGAGAACAGAGGCAAAAGCCGTTTCAATGGAGAGATCTGGTGCGGCACAGAGAATGACAAGAGCAGTAAGTGTGCAGCATATTACGGTATCGAAAAAAACCTCGAACATACTCCAGAGCCCTTGAAGCTGAGGTGATGAATTTTCTGCGGAGCTATGGAGAATAGGGGAGCTTCCAAGACCTGCCTCATTTGAAAAGATTCCCCGTCTTATGCCGACAGAGACGGCTTTGGATACAGTGAAGCCTGCCGCACCTCCGAGAGTCTGTCTGAGTCCGAGAGCCTCACTGAAAATATCAGTGAAAACCTGCGGAAGACGTTCCCTGAATCTGAAAAGAACAGCAGCAGAAACAGCCATATAGAGTAAGGAAGCAGCAGGAAGAAGCATCTGAGCAGTTGTACCGATACGTTTTGCACCTCCGCTTGTTACGAGAAAAATGAGGATAAATGAAGCTGCAGCGATCATATATTTATTGACGGAAATACAGTTTTCAAGGTGTTGAGCATAAGAGTTAACCTGAACCATGCCACCCATACCGAAGCAGGCTCCTATACACATAATAGCAAAAAAAACCGCAAGACACCTGCTTCCGATTCCCTTTTCAATATATGCCATGGGACCTCTTTTTTCAGCAGAGCTGTATGTGACGGAAAGACAATTTTCCGCATATACCAGAGCCATTCCAAGAAAAGCCGATACCCACATCCAGAATATTGAACCTGCACCTCCTATTGAAACAGCTGCAGCGACACCCGTGATATTTCCCGTACCCATGGCTGTTCCGAGTGACATACAGACTGTTCTGAACTGAGATGAACCGTTTATGTTGCCACGGGATTTATGAGTGCAATGAATAAGTCGAGGTATAAGTTTAAACTGAATAAAGCCAAGCTTTAATGTATATATTATTCCTGTAAGGAGCAATAGAAAAACCAGACCGCTGCCCCATATAAATGTACTGATTTTACCCAGAAATTCAGCCATAATCTCACCTCATGAAAAATGTGTATAGTACAGAGTATTATAGCTGTTGGAGAATTATGCGGTATAAAGGAGAAAAGCAATGAAGAAAATCATTCCCGATATACGTTCGCTGAGAACGATGCAGATTATAATTTCACTTGCAGGAATAATTGCTGCATATCTGACAGCGGAGTCGGTATTGTCTGAAGCAGTGAAAATCAGTGCAGGAGTCATAATACTTTCAGTGGTGCTTGGTTATTCACTGATATATCTTCCGATTTATTTTTCATCCATAAGCTGCACAGTGACAAATTATGAGATTACAGTTTCAAGAGGTGTATTTATCAGAAAAAGACAGTCAGTGAAGTTTGCGTCAGTGCGTTATGTAACAGCGATTGATATTCCGCTGTTACGATCGGCATCGTTCAATACAGTTATATTCTTTGTTTACGGAGGGAAGCTTGCCGTACCTTTTCTGAGCAGAAGTGACATGAACGTGATTCTGAGACTTGCACTAAAGGAGGAGTAGGAATTGTATCATGAGCACCCCATAAAAATCCTCAGATATTCATCAAAAAATATATGGCTTCTGGTATTTCCTCTTCTGAGGAATATCAGGAACTTTCGTATCGGCAGTGATTATATATATGGTTGGTTGAGAGGCGCATGGTTTGACATAATGATAATCGGACTGATAATAATATTTGGTATGATTCGCTGGAGATTCTCGGTAATTGAGCTTGAAGAAAGCGGAATAATACATCGTAACGGGATATTTTTCAGGGTAAGGACAGTGATTCCGTATGCGAATATAAGTTCAATAACCTTTGAACGTCCGTTATATCTTATGCCCTTCAATGCGGTTAAAATGAGATGTGACACAAGTTCGGGAATTCTCGGAACTGCCGACATGAAGCTGACGGTAAGCAGAAAACTATGCGGGATAATCGGAGACAATGTTCCTGATGTACGCAGAAGCACACTAACGAACAATATTCCGAAGCCAACAGTGATGTCGGTAATACTTTTTTCGATGTTTTTTTCAAGTGGATTATCAGGAGCCGTTTATATTGCAGCATTCTTTTTCAAAGGAGGAGAAATTGCAAGAAGCATAATATCTGAGTATTTCAGACGTATTTCCGAAGGTACAGGAAAGGTGAGTGCAATAAACCTGTTCAGGATCTCTGATACTGCTTACGGCATCGGAGTTTTCTTTATAGGAGCGTGGCTGATTTCGTTTATCATAAACATACAGAGATATTCACGTTTCAGTGTGAGCATAGACAGCCGATGCATGAAGTTGTCCTATGGAGCAGTAACTCAGAGAAACTACAGAATAATATCATCTTATATAAATTTTGTTGACCTGAGACAGAATCTTATAATGAAGCTATCAGGTGCAATAACGGTTCATATAAGCTGTCCGGGGTACGGAGCAGGACACAGGAGCCTGCCTGTACTTCTGCCTGTAAGACGAGAAAAAAACATGAGACGTGAGCTTGAAGCAATTGGAGTGTTTACGGGAACAGGCAGAGATTTTCGTCCGAAGGGGATAAAGAACTACTGGCAGTACGTCTGGTCGGCAGTAATTCCGGCAGTTATGGCGTTTCCGATTCATCATGCTGTTTCAGAGGTTTTTCACGGAATAAGTGAGATTACTCTTTTTGCAGCAATTATGACAGCAGTTCCGTCCGTTTGGCTGACTGCGGTCAGGACGGGAGCCTTCATAACAAGCGGAGTCTCACTATATGATGACAAAATAATGATAAGATGCTGCAGAAGAACAACATTTCATACAGTAATTTCGGACAGGAGAAAGCTTGTACGATTTGAGACAGAACAGACTCTGTTTCAGAAAAGACGCAGGGCATGCAGTGTAAGCTTCTGGCTGGAGGGAGAGAAGCAAAAAAGATTCAGGGTAAAGGGTCTGAGCGAGTCCGATGTACGAAGCATCTCGCAGCTCCTTGAATACAATGCAGATGAAAGTACAAAAAAGAAACAGTCTCATGCATAAAACACATGAGACTGTTGCGGTTTAGTGATAATATGAATCAATACCGAAGTATTCTTCAAGGGTATAGTAGCGGTCTCCGACAGCAGCGGCAGCATTTTTGAATTTAAGAGCATTTTCCTTGCCGATATAGCGGATGTGCCACGGTTCATACTTATATCCTGTAATCCACTGTTTTCCCTTTGGATAACGGATAATGAAACCGTAGTCATAGCAGTGTTCCTCAAGCCATATTGCTTCGGAAGTACCGGCAAAAGAATCGTCAATGGTATTTACGTCAATTGCCATACCTGTCTGGTGTTCGGAATGACCGGGACGTGCGGAGAAGGTATCGGTAGCTGCCTGTCCGTAATAGTAGACGTTGTTATTGTAGATCTGCTCCTGATACTCATAGGAACGGAATCCCGATGAAAGGTAAATGTTGAGGTTTGCGGCAGCGGCATCCTGACTCAGCTGATAGAAAGCGGCAGAAGTTTCGGCTGTAAGTCCGCCCGGATTGTAGCTTCTGGGGAGCGAATATGACTTATTGACAATAAGGATTCCTCCCATAAAAGTCATATCACTGCTGCTTTTTTTGACAGTGACCTTAACCTGAGCCTTCTGGGATGCATCGTGAGCATTTGCGACGGTGATAATGCAGTTTCCCTCACCTGTTCCGGTGATATTTCCGGCAGTATCAACAGTTGCAACTGAAGTGTCTGAGCTTGTCCATACTTCGGTGATTGTCTCTGAAACGAGGGGATACATTTTTGTTTCTCCAACAGCAATTTCAGCTTCATAGTAGCTGAGAGTGATTTTCTTGGAAGAATTCTGAGAATTCTCGTTGTCGCCATTGCTGTTATCACCGTTACTATTGTTGTTATTGTCATCCTTGTTGCTGCTTCCGGTATTGCCGTTAGCAATATAGGTTTTGTCATTGGTTGTAACGGTGGAGGTTGTAGTTGATGTATCGGACTGTTCGTCTGATGTGCTTGTAGTGGAAGCTTCCTGAGATTCGGAAGATGAGGACTGTTCTTCGGTGGAAGCTTCGGATGAATTGTTTGTTACAATTGGTTTGCCGTCGCCGTCCGGGACGGTCTTAACTGAGCCGCATGATGCAAGTGAAAACATACATACTATTGCGGCTGTAAATGAGATGATATTTTTTCTTTTCATTTTATCTGCTCCTGACTTTTATGTATTTTTATGCTGCTGAGAGATTCAAGCAGCTGATTATGCTCTTTTTTAAAGATGGGTGGAATTTCACATTCAACCTCGGCAATAATGGTTTCCGAAGCTTCAAGGGATTCCTCCGCTTCTGCATATCGCCCGAGATGATAGAGGTAATTAGCTTTTTCAAGCTTATATGCAGCTCTGTTGTAGCGCATTGTGTTTGATTCCTTGTATGGCTTGGTGCTGCGTTCAGATAATATTTTGTAGTATACGTTGTTGTATTTTTCAGCTAACTCAATGTATCTCAGGGCGTTGGCATTATCGTTGGAAATATGATGCTCATAGGCACAAATAAATGCATAATTGATACCATAGGTAAGAGATATGTTTTTTTGTTGTTCGATGTAGTCCTTATGTTTTTCAATTGCACGAATGAAAGCCCTATCGTCATTTTTTCGCATTGAAGAAATGATATCATGCATAGGAATATCTGTGAAAACAGATCCAACAGTTTCAATCTTTGAACGAAGCTCTTCAACAATAATGTCAGCCTCAGTAAAACGAACCTGCATATAGAGAGCCGATGCCTTCATTGAATTAAGTGATGCAAGAAATTTGTGTTTTTTTTCTTCTTCAAGTTTTTGGTCGATAGCAGAAATGTATTTATCTGAGCAGATTTCGTTTGCATGAAGAATCCGGAGACTGCCGTACTTTATTGAAAAACTTGTAAGTGTGATTGAATCTTTAAAGTTTCCGCCGATTTTTCTGATTACCTTTACAGAGTCTCTGAAAATAATAAACAGAGGAATCAGAAACAAAAGTGCAGAATCTGCAAGAATAAACAACAGAAAAATGAGGATGACATTGATATCGGTTACAAATTCAATGAATATGGATGCGACAATTTCAATAACTATAATCGGAAAGAAGAATTTACCGACAGCATTATTAAATATAGAAATCAGATTATCTGATTTCTTCTCTTTTTCAACGAGAATATCAAGCTCTTTTTCGGTAATTTTCATCATATCACCGCCTTATCTGTACTTGTAGACGGTAGCGGTCTCAAAACCATCAAGGAGAGTAGTCATACGTCCGAAAGCCATGCTTGTGCCCTTGGCGACGCAGTTTATAGAGTCCTTGGCGATGTGGCAGTTGATACCGAGAGTACGCTTGATGAGTTGTGGGAAGCCTCCGAGGAGAGCACCGCCTCCCGTAAGAAGCAGACCGTTATTGTAGATGTCGCCCACAAGTTCGGGAGGAGCGTCCTCAAGAACCTTTCGGATGGATTCCATTATAGCGAAGGTATCATCCTCGATGGCGACGAAGAGTTCGGTTTCGCTGAGGAGGACCTGTGCAGGGAGTCCTTTGAGGAGACTTCTTCCCTTGACGATATAAGTCATTTCATCGCTGGGGTCATAGAGATTGCAAAGCTCAATCTTGACCTTTTCGGCAGTTCTTTCACCGATAAGGAGCTTGTACTTATTCTGCATGAATTTGATTATGGAACGGTCGATAGT
Source organism: Ruminococcus sp. (assembly GCA_015066935.1). Lineage (GTDB taxonomy): Bacteria > Bacillota > Clostridia > Oscillospirales > Ruminococcaceae > Ruminococcus. The sequence goes on from SVNK01000006.1 coordinate 69,098, forward strand.
ATTTCCTGCGACTTTTATGGTGTGAGAAGTAACAACGCCGTTCATTGATACGATAGCGGCATTAGTGGTACCGCCTCCGATGTCGACGATCATGTGACCCTTAGCCTTTGTGATATTGACGCCAGCACCGAGCATTGCAGCGATAGGCTCCTGAATGAGGTAAACCTGACGTGCACCAGCACTTCTTGCAGCTTCAATGATTGCACGGCTTTCGATATCGGTAGTGTATGATGGAATACCGATAATTATCCTTGGTTTTATGAGCTGATGACCGGCAACCTTTATTATGAATTCACGAATCATACTGTGAACGAGGTCGTCATCAGAAATAACACCCTCGCATATGGGACGTGCAACAGCGATATAATCGGGGTTGCGGCCAATCATTTCATAGGCTTCTTTACCGACAGCAAGAACACGTTCTGTACGTGTATTGTAAGCGATGACGGAAGGTTCGCTGAGAACAACGCCTTTGTTACCCATAGTCATAACGATATTTGATGTACCGAGGTCAATTCCAATATCTGTATTTGCCATTGTTTAATCCTTTCCTTCATGAAGGCTCAGGAATTCGAGAATTCCCATACCCTTGTTATTATCAGCGGCGTTGAGATTATTTTTATGTTCCTGAGTAGTAAGCATCGCTTTCAGGCAGGTATAACGCCGTGTACGTCTGTTGTTGTCAACCATATTATTGATTTTTTCTTCTGAGCCGATAAGTATAAGCAGTTTTTTAGCACGTGTAACAGCCGTATACAGCAGGTTGCGATAATAGAGCTTATCGAATCCTCCCATGACAGGCATAATAACAGCTTCAAACTCACAGCCCTGACTCTTATGGACTGTAATTGCATATGCGAGTTCGACTTGCGGCAGCATATCAAAAGGATAATTGGCAACTCTGCCGTCGAAATCGAGCACAGCGTTCTGCGTAGCGTAATTGATGTTCACGATTTTTCCGATGTCACCGTTGAAGATACCGGTACCTTGTTCGTCGCCTTTGTGCCAGACGATATCGTAATTATTTTTAGTCTGCATTACTTTATCGCCGGTTCTGAATGTGTAGAGGTAGCCTTTGAATTCGGGTTTGAGCTTGTTCGGAGGGTTTATATACTGCTGAAGAACCTTGTTAAGCTCAACCGTACCAAGTGTTCCCTTGCGTGACGGAGTAATAATCTGAATATCGTCGGTAGGGGAGTAATTATAGGCATCGGGGAGTCTTGTTCTGGCGAGGTCAACAATAAGTCTTACTGCTTTATCGTAATCGTCACGGTGGAAGAAGAAAAAGTCGTTATCCTTACGGGAGAGGTCGGGGTATTCACCCAAAACGATTTTATGTGCGTTAGTGACGATTAGACTCTTCTGAGCCTGACGGAAAATTTCTTTAAGCTCAATAACGGTAACAATACCGCTGTCGATAATATCACGGAGCAGATTTCCTGCACCTACTGACGGCAGCTGGTCGCTGTCTCCGACCATAATAAGCTTGCAGCCGAGTCTGACGGCACGGAGCAGCTTTTCAAAAAGAATTACGTCAACCATAGACATTTCATCTATTACAAGAACATCACATTCAAGAGGATTATTCTCGTTATGAGCGAAAGTGAGCTTACCGCCCTGGTCGTAGACAACTTCAAGGAGGCGGTGGATAGTTTTTGCCTCATATCCAGTAAGGTCGGACATACGTTTTGCGGCACGTCCCGTAGGAGCAGCAAGAAGCACGCGGCTGCCTCTTTTTTCGAAAATTGAAATAATAGCATTAAGAGTAGTTGTTTTACCTGTACCGGGACCGCCTGTCAGAATCATAAGACCCTTTGAAATTGCGGATGTAATAGCTTTTCGCTGGAGGTTTTCGTATTTGATACCATTTTCTTCCTCTTCGATGTCTATAAGCGTATCGAAGTTAAAATCGTCGGGGGAAGTGAAATCACGGAGAAGCTGGATACGGTCTGTAATAAATGATTCAGCGCAGAAGTAATCGGGAAGATAAACGTATTCACGGTTTCTTTTGAAATACTCAAAAAGCTCGTTATTTTCGAGAGCGATATTATATGATGCGTAGAAATCGCTTTCGGTTATTCTGAGGACTTCGGAAGCTTTTTTCTGAAGAACTTCAAGCGGCAGACATGAATGTCCCTGTGTTGTATTTGCCTTGAGTATATACTGAACACCTGCGATAACACGTTTACTATCGTTTTGTTCGATGCGGAGGTCCTTAGCGATAGAGTCGGCTTTGCGGAAGTCAAGTTCAATATAATCGCTGCACAAAAGATAGGGATTTAGCTTGATGAGATTCATAGCTTCCTCTCCGAACTGGCGGTATGTTTTCATGGCATACTGCGAGCGTATATCATATTGCGAAAGATAGTCCATAATATTACGGAGTGAGAACAACTTTCGGGCTTCTGCAGCGATTTCCTCGCATTTACCTTTGGAAATGCCTTTTATTTCAGCAAGACGGAAGGGATCATTTTGCATTATATCGAGGGTGGCTTCTCCGAAAGCATTGACAATTTTCTTTGCAAGACCGGGACCGATTCCTTTTACGGCACCCGAAGCGAGGTATTTTTCAATGTTCACAACTGTTTCGGGGAGTTTTCTTTCGCAGTATTCAACCTTGAATTGTGTGCCGTATTTTCTGCTGGTAATGTAGCTGCCTTCGAGGATAAGACCTTCACCGACCTCAACGGTTCCGAGTTCACCCACAGCGGTAATAAGTTCGCCGCCGGCGTCGATATCAACGACGGTATAGCCGTTTTCCTCATTCCTGAACAGTATATTTTCGACAGTCCCCTCTATGTGCAGGACATTATTCTCCAACAGTTTCACCTCCGAACATAATCATACATAATACATTATACTATATTTTCCGATAAAATGCAAATGTTTCGGACAATTATTTTTAAAAATCTGAAAAAAATAAATCCGGCGGGACAAAAGTATCCTGCCGGAGCGTATAAATTGAAAAAAGATTTTGTGAAATCTTGTTATTTGTCTTTCAGTTCTGCAACGAGAGACTTGAAAGCGTCGCCACGTTCTTCGAAATTCTTGAAAATACCATAACTTGCAGCTGCAGGAGAGAGGATACAACTCATTCCGACGGGAGTAATCTGCGAAGCAAGAGTAACAGCCTCACGAAGATGATCGGCGTAATAAACTCTTGAAGCATCGGGAAAGTCACGATTCATTATCATATCATAAACACGTTTGCCTGAAGTTTCCATGCATATAATGCGGATGTCACTTTGTGCGAGGTATTCGACAAGCGGAGTATAGTCGATACCTCTGTCCATACCGCCGATAAGAATTGTTCCTGCCTTTGGAACACTTTTTATAGCTTCGATGGCTGTAGCACAGGCAGTCGAAATAGAATCGTCATAATAGCTGATTCCATTGACCGTATCTACGTATTCAAGTCTGTGTGCAAGAGTATTGAAAGTGCACAGAGCTTTTGTGAATTTCTCTTCGGATATGAACATCATGGCGATGTAATATGCAACAGCAATATTAAAATGATTGTGTACACCGAGAAGTCTGATTTTGTCAGTCGGAATACAATAAGGCTGGGTGTAGTGAATAAGACCGTCACTGACATAGATATCAGCTTCAGGGTTCTTATCGGAAATCGTGTAGATATTCCATGAATGGTATTCAGTGGGAGCAATTTCGAAGTTAATCAGAAGGTCGTCGTCCTCCTGTTGATGCAGATAGATATTCTTCTTGGCATTATTGTACTTTTCAAGCGTACCGTAGTGGTCGAGATGCTCCTCATAAAGATTAAGGAACACGGCGTATTTCGGAGACACAGTCATATATTCAAGCTGATGGCAGGAAAGCTCACAGACAACCACAGTATTTTCGTTCATGTCCTCTGCAATGTCGAAGACGGGTATGCCGATATTTCCGGCAATACGGCAGTCCACACCGCTTTCTTTCAGCACATGATAAATCAGGGAAGTAGTAGTGCTTTTACCTTTTGTACCTGTTATACCGATAATCTGTTCACGGAAACACTCAAAGAATACCTGTGTTTCGGATGTAACGATGCAGTCGAGTTCTGAAGGGTGCTTATCGAGTACAATTCCGGGACTTTTGAAAACGATGTCATAACTGTTCAGACATTCCTGATAAGCATCGCCCGTGATAAGCTCAACTGATTCAGGCAGGTTGTTCTGTGCACGGTCAACATTATAGAGGTCGGCAACAGCAATCTTTTCGGGCGAACAGTGTTCGCTCAGGATTCTGTATGTTGACTTGCCTTCACGTCCGAAACCGAGAAGGCAGACGCTTTTTCCACGTGTATAATTGCTGATGTATTCTGTAAATTTATTCAAAGGAGACGCTCCATTTCTTTTTTCAGTATTTCCTTAAAGGTGTCAGTAAGCAGGTTGTCATCATTCCAGCTTTTACAGCAGGCGTTATTTTTTTCGTCGATAGAGTCGGGGGCGTAGAGACCGAGCTTCACGAATTCTCTGAAAAGCAGAGGAAGTTCTTCGTTATTTTCCTTATAATCACGTATTGCAAGTGAAACGGCGAGCCGTACTTCATCAATGCTTCCGACACATTCAAAAGGCTTATGTTCTGAAAGTCCGACAAGTTCGGTAAAATATGTGAGCATGTTACTGCTGTCGAGCATATCGACGCCGAAAATTCCATTCAGTTCACTGCGGCTGAGGAACGGAGAAAGAATAAGGCATACAAAAAGACATTTCGGACATTCACCACACCATATATCGGGTGAAACCTTGCTGCCGAGGTTACAGCTTCTGAAAACAGGCAGATATTTCTTGTGGGAGACGAACATCTTTGCAATCTGGAATTCTGCAAGCGGTCTGAGGAAGCTGAAATAGTAAATGCCTGTTTTGAGGTAATTCTGTTCATACTCATGAAAATCACGCTCAAACTCAAAGCTTTTGGAGTACTGATGGTTAACGTCCTCGCCGACAACGGTGCTTTCATTGGCACTTGCCTCATTGGAAAGGACTATATATTTCAGACCATGGAGATAAGCGGTAATTTCAGCCGAAAATGCGACAATTGCCGAAAAAGGCGTATGACCGTTAAGGTAACCTTTTTTGTTAAGTTCGATGAGTGAACGGTCGAATCTTCGGGAAGCTGTGAGAAGAGCGTCTTCACCGAGACCTGCTGCGGTTACCGTTTGAGATATGGAGCATCGTTTGTTGATAGAGTAACATCGGCAGTCCATACCGGCACTGCAGAGTGTTTCAAGAGTAAGTGCGGAGTCCTTTCCGCCGCCCACAGGTACAAGACATCCGTTTAGTTCAGACGGAATATTGTCTGAATCGGGAAACGTTTTTCCGAGTGGTACAAAGGAAACAAAGCTGTCTATATCGGTTTTAATACCGTTTACATAGAAAAACTCGCCGAGTCCCATGTACCAGAGTTTTTTCCACCAGATGATTTGTTTATCGTCGAGCCATCCGCATTTAATGTGGAATTCCGGCGAGCATACGGCCTTCCAGTAGCTGACAGCCTCCGCAAGTCCGAGAGAAAAAACGAGTTTTTCGAAAGTATGATTATTTTCGATTAATTTCTTGTCGGGTACAGGGAAGCTCCATCCGGGGGTGAATTCTGCAAGACCCGGAATTACAAAGCGGTATGAAACTTCAACGGTATTCTGCGTTACAGAAAAGCTGTAAGAATCGTATATAAAAACTGGATTTTCATTTCTGAAGCGGTTGAATTTATCCATTCTGTCCTCCGTGGTAGAATTATTCTGCTTTGAGTTTACGGCAGTGTTCTCTGAGAGCGCTAAAAGTTTCTTCAGAGATATCATGTTCAACCTTGCAGGCGTCGTCGATAGCAGTATCACGCTTTACGCCGAGAAGCATAAAGAATTCAGACAAAACGGTATGACGTTCATAGACATGTTCCGCAACTGATTTGCCTTTATCGGTAAGGGTGATATGATTATCAGCGTCGACGGTAACAAGACCGGTATCCTTCATTTTTTTCAGAACAATGGATACGGTAGGTCTTGAATACCCAAGATATGAACATATGTCGATAGCATGGACATCGGGCTGTTTTTTTGAAAGTATCAATATAGTTTCGAGGTAATTCTCGACTGCTTCGGTAACAGGCATGTCGGTACTCCTTTAAAATTAGTCTATGATAACATTATATCACATAGATTATAAAAATACAACTGTATTTTAGAAATTCTTCGCAGTATGAAGTCATGTGATTTCGTAATCGAGATAATCGGCGAATACTTTGTAAATCTCGGGGAACTTTAATTTTGTACGGACAGGGTGGAGGTCATAATCGGTGAAGCAGTGCGAGGAACTTCCCTCAACACAGAGTTCACCCGTAAGACAGCTTACAATTCTGTATGTAAGATGGAGGGTAGTGCCGTTAAATCTGACAATTTTCGGATAAACGGCAAACGGTTCATCAAATTTAAGCGGACGCTTGTAACGGCAGTCAACAGAGAGTACAGGCATCATAATACCGGATGCTTCAATATTTTCGAAAGGCATACCGACTTGTTCAAGGAACGAAACACGTGATTCCTCGAAAATTCTTATGTAGTTGGAGTGGTGCATTATGCCCATTTTGTCGGTTTCGTAGTAAAAGACGCTGCGTTTGTATGGTGAAATATTTTTCATAGGGGTCATCCTTCCGTAGGTTGTCTTAAAGTTTTAAATGAAAACATATAATATAATATAATATATTATATCATAGAATTCAAAAAAAATCCAGTATCGGGAGTGGTAGGGTTGAAAATAAAAAAGACTGCGGCAAGGCTTCTTGGAAGAAGCATGATATTCGGGGTGTTGCTGCTGATGCAGATCCTGTTTCTGATTGCAGCTGTTATCTCTATCGGGAAGAACATTTTTACGGTATATACGTTTATTGCGGCAGCAGACATTTGTTTTTCGCTTATAATAATCAACAGCAGTGAACCGTCAGCATACAAACTGACGTGGTTGTTTGCAGTAAATATATTTCCGTTTGTAGGCGGGATAGGTTATATATTCATGCGTATTTCGAGAAGTATCCCACGCACGGCAGAACGTAATTACCGAAGGAATTCAGTTGAACCATTGCTTCAGGACAATACTGTTGCGGCAGAATTTCTTGAGGAGTATCCTCAGTATTTCGGGCTTGCGAAGTATGTTGCGGAATACGGAGGGTACCCTGTCTGCCGCTGTGAGAATGCCGAATACTTTCCGATCGGAGAGCAGTGGTTTGATTCGGTAATCAAGGAACTTGAAAATGCTGAGAAATTCATTTTCATGGAGTTCTTTATTATAAGAGAGGGATATGTTCTGGCGAAAATATCCGAAATACTGCTGAGAAAAGCAGCCGAGGGTATAGATGTAAGACTGCTTTACGATGGAATAGGAACAGGGATAAATGATTGCATGGAGGTTATCGGAAAGCTTGAGAGGGGAGGGGTGAAATGCCGTGAATTCAACCCGTTCCGACCGTTTCTATCGTCGGTTCAGAATAACAGGGATCATCGTAAAATTATAGTAATTGACGGAAAAAAGGCGTTCAGCGGAGGAACTAATCTTGCGGACGAGTATATCAACCGTCGTGAAAGATTCGGACACTGGAAAGATACAGCGGTAATGCTTGAGGGAAGTGCTGTATGGAACTATACAGTAATGTTTTTACAGTTGTGGGATTCGTTTGCAGAAGGAAGATGTTGTACGGAGTACAGACCGTTGATACCTGCACGATATAAAAGAAAGGGCTTTATTCAGCCGTTTTCAGATTCACCGTTTGACAATGAGACGGTCGGCAAACGGGTATATCTTGAGCTGATAAACACTGCAAGAGATTATGTAATGATTACAACGCCGTATTTTATTCCTGACGAAGAACTACTGAATGCACTGATATTTGCTGCACGTAAAGGAGTGGAGATAAAGCTGATAATTCCGCATATTCCGGATAAAAAATACGTTCATATAATAACACGGAGTTTTTTTCCTGAGCTTGTGGAAGCAGGAATAAAGGTTTACGAGTATCTGCCGGGATTCATTCACGGAAAATGCTGCGTTTCTGACGGGAAAGCCGCAGTAATAGGCTCGATAAATTTCGACTACAGAAGCTTCTATATGCATTTTGAAACGGCAGCAATTTTTTACGGTGCAGAGGTTATCTCAGAGATACAGCACGATTTTGACAAAACAGCAGAGCTTTCTCATCTTGTGACATATGAAGAATGCCGCAAACGCAGTATTTTTGAGCGTTTAGCGGCATGGATACTTGTGATTTTCTCTCCGGTATTCTAAGACAGAATCTGTATAAATAAGTCAGAGGAATTCAGTTTTCGCTGATACAGATTGCAGCTACTTCAATGGCTTTGTTTTTCTGTGCATCGTAGCTGTCGCTTTCGTTTTTAATGATATGGTCGGGAGTTACACCGATTCCGTTATAAAAATCGGAAACAGTTGTTTTACAGCTTGCGACGGTCAGAACAACAGCACCATTGTTGTCTAATTCGGCAACTTTCTGCATAACGCCTTTTCCGAAGCTCTGCATACCGACGATTTCAGCTTTACCGAAGTCTTTAAGGGAGAGGGAGAATAACTCTGCGGCACTTGCGGTATTCTCGTTCTGTATTACAACCATAGGAAGATCAAGTTCTGATTCATCAGAGTGAACGATGGTTTCTGAGTGGCCGTCCTTATATTCGGCAGTAGCAATAACACCTTCAGGCAGAAGCGGGTCAAGACATTCTTCGAGTGCGTCAACATTACCGCCGCCGTTGTCTCTGAGGTCGAAAATGAGTGCTCTGGCACCATTTGAGGTAAGTTTTTCGAGAGCCTCGATAAACTGTTCAGGAGTATTCTCCTTAAAAGAAGTAATCTGAACGTATCCGATATAATTTGAAAGCATTTCACTGTTGACTGAAACAAGCTCTATGGTACGGCGGACAAGTCTGAAATCAGTATCAACACCGTCACGGCGAACAGTCAGGACAATTTCGGTACCGTCAACACCGCTCATGGAGTTGCATGAATCTTCAAATCCTTCTGTGATGACATCTTCTCCGTTAACAGCAATAATAATGTCATCAGGAAGGATCTCAGCGTCAGAAGCAGGAGAATCAGGAAGAACATCAGTAATTCTGATATAGCCGCTTTCATCCTCCACGAGGGAAAGTCCGAGTCCGACCTGATTTCCCTGACTGCTGTTAAGCTCCTCAATATATTCATCACGTGAAAGATACCTGCTGTATTTGTCTCCAAGACCGCTTGCATAGCCTTTGAGAATACCGTCATTGAGCTCAGTTTCATTGATTTCACCGTAATAATTATCACGGACATAAGCGTCAAGACTCTGGAGAGCACTATATTTTTTGGCTTTTTCGTTGACGTCCACAATTTTCTTGTTGAAGCTCTGCAATGTAAAAAAAGACGTAAGGATAAAGGTTACAGCAGAAGCAATTGCAACGAGACTGAGTGCAAGACCAAGTGATATTTTTTTATTCATAGAAAATAATCCTCCAAAAAATTCGGGCAGACACGAGGTCTGTCCCGAATAGTTTGTTTAAGAGTTTAAATTGAAATGATAATTTTGCAGTAATTCATTACGGGCTGACGTAATTCAGGGGATCAATTCGTGAACCGTTGGCATAGATCTCGAAGTGGAGATGAGAACCCATGGAGTATCCTGTACAGCCCACGTATCCTATAACCTGTCCCTGCTGGACGTATTCACCGGGAGACACGGTAACTGATGTAAGGTGAGCATATCTGGTAGCGAAAGTACCATCATGTATAATATATACATAATTACCGTATCCATTTCCGTGACCGCAGTCATAATCCTTATAATAATTATGATTACATGAATTGCATACGCCGCCAACAGTACCGGATTTTGAAGCTACAACTGCAGCGCCGTGGATGCCTGCATCACCAATGTCAATACCGCCATGAAGTTTTCCCCAGCGGAAACCGAAACGGCTTGAAATGTAATAGAAACCGGGAGTAGGCCACATAAATCCGCCGCCTGAAGGGGGAGTTACATAAATCGGACCTGAATTACCTCCGCCATTGTTATTATTCTGATTCTGTTGCTGTTGCTGCTGAAGAAGAAGCTCCTGCTGACGTTTGATATCTGCCTGAATTTTTGCATCCTCAGCGTCGAGATTTGCAATAATCTGATTAAGGTCATCCTTATCCATGTTAAGGGAGTTTTCTTCATTTTTAAGCATCTGAAGAACTTCCTCGGTTTCAGCCATTTTCCGGTTATAATCGTCAAGCTCGTCGTTCTTTTCTTTTTTGCGGTTTTCGAGGTCGATCTGCTTCATTTCAAGGATACGCTTCTGGTTTTCAAGCTCTTTTCTTGAAGTTTCTATATCGTCGATGTTCTTGAGGATACCGTCAATAAGCTCCTTGTCGTAATCGGCGATACGTTTGAGCATTTCTTTGTTCACGACCATATCATAGAAGCTTGTGGAGCCGAGAACTACACCTGCAAGGCTGTTATCGGTTGAAACATACATTGAATAAAGACGAGCCTTGAACTTCTCAACACCCTCATCAATATCAGCCTGCATCTGGACAATGGAATCATCAATTGCTTTGATATTTGCTTCAGCTTCGGAGATTTCATTGGAAATTGCTGTAATTTCGTTATTAAGAGATTCAATATTAGCTTTATAGAGAGCAATCTGATTCATAAGCTCCTGCTGATATTCCTTCTGAGACTCCTGTTTACCGTAAAGCTCATCAAGTTTCTGATTGATTTCATCAATTTTCTGTTTGTTTTCCTCACGTTCAGCCTGAATTTCGGCGAGAGTTTTAGCCTTGACCCTGTTATCGACGTGGAAAGGGTAGGCGTGAGCAGTTGAAGCGATCAGTGTAAGACTGACGGCAAACGAAATCATTCTTTTGAATACATTTTTATTATTCATAATTATCCTTTCTTTCAGCAGAAAATGTATCCCGACTGATCAGACGTTAATGTGACGTCTTGTACTCAATACACTACCGAGTGCTCCGACAAGTGCGCCTACACAGAGGTAAGCTGCCAGAACGACAAATCTGATATTGGCAAACGGAATCAGGTTGTTGACGCCGACAGCCTGCATCAGAATCTGCTTATTTACAAGTATGTCATAAGCGGAGCTGTAAATGAGCCATGTTATGAAGAATGAGCCGATTCCTGCAAAAACACCCGTAACAAGACCTTCCACGAAGAATGGAGTTCTGATGAAAGTGTTTGTTGCGCCGACATACTTCATAATCTGGATTTCTTCACGGCGTGCAAAGACGCTTGCCTTGGTAGTATTGGAAATCATGATCATAGAAACAATTGAAAGTGCAATTATTATTGTACCTGCAATAAGAGTAACAACATGTCTGAGTTCTCTGAGGAATTCAGCAACCTGAGGAGAAGACTGAGTCTCCTGAACAGTACCAATCTGCATGATTTGTGCAGAGGTATCGTCGATAAGCTCGGTATTTTTTACGGTAACGATAAAAGTATCGGGCATAAAGCTTGCATCGCCCTCGACGTAAGTACTTGAGCTGCTGAGAACCTTATCAGCTGAAGGAATGCTCTGCATAGTTTCCTTGAGAGCCTGTTCCTTTGATTTGAAAATGATAGTTTTAACATTTTCGATGTTTTTGATTGATTCTTCCGCAGATTTATTGTCGTCCTCAGTGGTACCGAGCTTCATGATCACGGTAATTTCGTTCTGGTCGTTAAGACCGGCGATCATGGAGTTCATGTTGAGGTAGAACAGTGACGACATTCCGACAAGAAGAAGTGAGATAAGCAGTACGCAGAATGTTGCGAATGCCATCATTTTATTTTTCCAGATGTTTTCGACACCCTGGTCGGTCAGATATTTGATACCACTCAGCTTCATTGCGCACCTCCCTGAGAAGATACACCGCTGATAGCAGCAATAACATCATCTGTTGACATATCATCGACAGTTGCGGAAGCATTCTGCTGTTCGAGGTCACGGCTGATTGAGTCAGCAGTTTCAGCGTCAATGGGGACGTTATCGAATTCATTCTTTTCGTCCTCAGAGGTATATATGAGGGACTGCTGTTCGGGCTCACTGCCGGGGATAAGGTCGTTTCCTGAACCGAGAATAACTTCATCGAAAACGATTTCGCCGTCGATGATATTTATGATACGTCCGCCGAAGTGACGGACGAGGTCGTGTTCATGAGTAACCATAAGAATAGTTGTACCCTGATCGTTGATACCCTTGAGAAGTTCCACGATTTCGTATGAAAGTTCGGGATCGATATTTCCTGTAGGCTCATCAGCGATGATAAGCTGAGGATCGTTAACGAGTGCACGAGCGATGGCTACACGCTGTTTCTCGCCGCCTGAAAGCTCATCTGGGTAAGAATTTGTTTTTGCGTGCAGTCCGACCAGACTGATAACATAGGGGACACGTTTTCTTATGTATTTGATAGGAGCGTCAATGACACGAAGAACGAATGCAATATTCTCATAAACGGTCATTGAAGGGATAAGACGGAAGTCCTGAAAAACGAAGCCGAGAGTACGGCGGAATTCAGGGATCTTACGTTTTCTGAGTTTATTTAGGTTATAACCGTTAACAGTAACGGAACCGCTTGTTGCGTCGATTTCCTTGAGCAACAATTTGATCATAGTGCTTTTACCCGCACCTGAGTTACCTACAACGAAGGCGAAATCGCCGTCATTAATTCGCAGACTGACGTTATTGAGGGCGTCAACACCGCTTGAATAGGTAACGGATACGTTTTTAAGCTCTACCATAAAGGTAACACCTTCCTTAAAATAGAGGGAAATTTTCCCGAAGCATGATAAACTAACAGCCGACAGCACATAACAGCTGTCGGCTGAAATGCATTAATCAGAACTTAACGGGGTTAGCCGACAGATACTTCTTGACCATAAGAGCAATCTTGAAGATGATAGCGTGGTCAAATTCACGAAGGTCAAGACCTGTAAGCTTCTTGATTTTTTCAAGTCTATAAACGAGGGTATTTCTGTGAACGAAAAGTTTTCTTGAAGTTTCGGAAACGTTGAGGTTGTTTTCGAAGAACTTCTGGATTGTGAAGAGAGTTTCGTGGTCGAGAGACTCAATGCTGCCAACCTTGAATACTTCGTGGAGGAAAGTATCGCAGAGTGTTGTGGGGAGGTGGTAGATGAGACGAGCGATACCGAGGTTTTCGTAGCTTACGATAACCTTGTCAGTATCGAATACCTTACCTACCTCAAGAGCCATCTGAGCTTCCTTGAATGAACGTGCAAGGTCCTTAACACCGACAACTGCTGTACCGATACCGACATTGACTCTTGTGTAGAATTCGCTGGAGAGAGTATCGGCAATAGAACGAGCGAGTTTTTCGAGGTCCTTTGAATCTACAGCACTCTTGAGCTCCTTAACGAGCACGATATCTGTTTCAGTGATATTGAAAACGAAGTCCTTGTTCTTATCGGGGAAGAGGTTCTGGATAACATCATAAGCTGAGATGTCGTTGGCAGAGATGATTCTGATAAGGAAAACAGCACGGCTGATTTCAGCATTGAAATGAAGCTCACGAGCCTTGATAACAATATCACCGGGGAGAACGTTATCGAGAATAACATTCTTGATGAAGTTGTTTCTGTCGTACTTTTCATCGTAGTACTGCTTGATGTTTGAGAGAGTGATAGCGAGGATGCTTGCATACTTAGCGGCAGCGTCGTCAACACCTTCAACGAAAACAGCGTAATCTGGCTTAACACGTGAGCCGAATGGCTTGTATGTGAAACCGTCACGGATAAAAATATCGTGTGAATCGCTGAGGTCGAGGGAAACGAACTCGTTTGTTGTACCTACACGGGAGAGGTCGCTGCAGGCGATTATAGTAGCTGTCTCGTCAACTACACCGATAGTAGCGTCGATTGTATCACGCATCTGATGAACTAAACCCTGAAATAATCTGTTGGACATAATTAAATCCCTTCTCTTTAAAATAATATTTTTTCTGAGCGTATTCCAAGGAACAATAACAAAAGGGGGTTCCTAATATATTACAAATTGTAACATATTCTCGGCGGAAAGTTGTTAACAAATTGTTAATTTTCCTTTGGAATTCACAAACTTGGCAAATTTTGAATGTTTGATTTGTAAAAAACGACAAATTACAAAAGAATTTTGTAACCAAAAAGTAACCTTACATTTTTTCGGGCATATTGATATTAAGTATAGCAAGGACGTTTCTGAGCGTCTGACGTACTGCGGTACAAAGCAGGATACGAGCGTTCATGATTTCGGCTGAAGCTGCATTCTTTACACTGCATGCGTCATAGAATCTGTGGAACAGAGTAGCGAGGTCGATTGCGTACTTTGTGAGCTTTGCGGGGTCGTAGCACTTTGCAGCAAGGTTGATTTCACCCGGAAGTGATGCAAGGTGACGGATAAGCTCGGCCTCACGCTGGTCAGAAAGAAGGTCCAGATCGGCAGACTGAGGAACAGAAATGCCTTCGGACTCAAGGTTTCTGAGGAGACTGCAAATTCTTGCGTGAGCATACTGAACGTAGTAAACAGGGTTCTGAGATGACTGCTCAACAGCAAGGTCGAGGTCAAATTCGAACTGTGAGTTTGCTTCACGGAGATTGAAATAGAAACGAGCAGCGTCGATCGGAATTTCGTCGAGTAGAGTGACAAGAGTGATAGCCTTACCGCTTCTCTTTGAGAGCTTCACAACTTCACCCTTACGGACAAGACGTACCATCTGCATAAGTACAACATCGAGTCTGTCAGAGTCAACACCGAGAGCAGAAAGAGCTGCTTTAAGTCTGGGGACGTAGCCGTGGTGGTCAGCACCGAGAACATTGATAGCCTTATCAAAGCCTCTTGTCACGAGTTTGTCGTAGTGGTAAGCGATATCGGGGACAATATATGTGTAAAGGCCGTTGCTTCTTCTGAGAACGAAGTCTTTATCGAGACCGTATTCAGTTGCTCTGAACCATACAGCACCGTCCTCCTCATAGGCTTTTCCGGCGTCAAGAAGCTTATCAACGATGGATTTGGTCTCACCTTTTTCGTGGACTGTACTTTCTCTGAACCAGTTATCGTAAACGATGCGGTATTTCTTCAGGTCACGTTCAAGCCCTGCAATATTAAGTGGGAGAGCGTAATCAACGAGTGCCTTTTTGCGGTCTTCCTCTGAAACATCGGCAAGTGAGTTACCGTTGACAGCATAGTAATTTGCAGCGTGTTCGATTATATCCGTTCCGAGGTAAACGTCTTCAGGCATTTCAAATGTCTGACCCTCGCCGCTTTCGGCGTAAATATCAGCACAGAGCTTTTCGGTGTCACCGTCGGCAGCAGCCATAACCTTCTGACCGTTATCGGAACAAATCTGCATATAGCGGAGGGAGAGTGATTTTCCGAATTTTTCAATCTGATTTCCTGCGTCGTTTACATAGAATTCACGTTTAGCCTCGTATCCTGCGGCGTTGAGAACGCTTGCAAGGCAGTCACCGATGGCACCGCCTCTTGCGTTGCCGATATGCATGGGACCTGTAGGATTAGCCGATACAAATTCAACGAGGACACGTTTTCCTGCACCGAAATCTGTTTTACCGTAATCGTCGCCCTCATCGAGAACATTTCTGACAACGTCTGAGAACCAGCGTCTGCTGAGGAAGAAGTTGAGGAATCCGGGACCTGCGGTTTCGGCACGGTCAAAGAGAGTTCCGTCGAGATTGAGTTTACCGAGGATAAGGTCGGCGATCTGACGTGGATTCATTCTGAAAGCCTTAGCGCAAACCATTGCTGTGTTAGCGGCAAAATCTCCGTGCGACTTGTCCGCAGGAATTTCGATACCGAATGCGGGTACCGGAACAGCAGGGATTGCTTCTTCGGCTGTGAGAGCTCCGAGTGCATCCATAATAATTTCACGGAGCTGAAGTGATGCTTTGTTGATAAGGTCTGACATTTTCATAATCCTTTCTTATTGATTCTGCATAGTCATAATAATTTCATTGTCCGAAAGGAACGATGAATTAAGATCAAGAGTGTATTTAAGGTAGAGTCTGCCGTCCTTGGCGAGGGTATTCTCAATAGCGTGAGTATAGACGCCTATCTGGAGGCAGCCATAGGGAGTACCATACTGACAGAAATGCTTTCTGCCGATTTCAAGTGAGAGTACAGAATTAGCTGTGCCCTGACGTGTAATTGAGGCGTTTCTGCACCCGTCAACTTTAATGGTAGTAACCGAACCTTCAAAACCTGTAGCAGACGTATCTTCATAGGAAATGATATCGTAACCGTTTTCTCTTACGAATTCTGCTTTTGTGAGGAGTTCGGTTTTATTTGTGTCATCATCCTGATACTGAATGCTTGTAAGCGAGATCAAAACTTTCTTTTTCAATGTAAAAATCCTTTAGTATAATCTGTCGGCGTTTTCGATAGCCTGTTCAAGAAGGCTGTCGATGATATCTGAGAGTGTCATTCCGAGGTGTTCCATAAGACGTGTGAAAACGCTTGATTGTCTGAGTCCTGGCATAGTACCTATTTTATTAAGGAGAAGGGTACCGTCCTCGGAGAGGAAGAAATCGAGACGTGCAAGTCCCTTGCATCCGGCAGCCTTAAAGGCTTTGACAGCGGTTTCACGGATAGATTTCTGCTGTTCTTCGGTAATATCGGCAGGAATAATAAGGGAGTCGCCTGAGCTTACACTGAAGTTTGCGGGGTCATACGAACCATCGTCAGAGACAATTTCGCCGATATACGATGAGAATGGTGTGTCATATCCGAAAACTGCCGCTTCAAGCTTTCGAGCCTTTATATATTTTTCGATTACGACCTTATTGTCGTTGGAGAAAGCGATTTTAACGGCGGTAATAAGTTCTTCCATATCGTTGGCGATGCTTGTACCGGCATTGCTGCCGCTGTTTGCGGGTTTAACAACGAGTGGAAAACCGATTCTTCCGGCTATTTCTGAACATCGCTCATCAATTGAATTAAGCTCACGTTGAGTGATGAGGTCCCAGTCTGCGGTATCAATACCGTAATCGTCCATAATCATGTGAGTATGGGATTTATCCATACATGAAGCCGAAGCGAGAAGTCCGCAGCCCACATATGGGATACCGGAGAGATCAAGGAGTCCCTGTATATCACCGTCAGCACCTTTCTTCCCCTGAAGGACAGGAAATACGACATCGACACGTCTTACAGTAATTTCATTATTTTCAATAGTGAGGATACCTCTGTGAAGCGGGTCAGGTGAAATGATTGCGGAAGCACAATCGGGATTGGTTTCCCATTCGCCCGAAGCGATTTCGTCGGGACTTCCGGGGAAATAGAGCCAGCGTCCTTTTCTGGTGATTCCGATGCAGATAACTTCATATTTATCTCTGGGGATATTTTTAACCACATCCGCAGCGGAAGAGAGTGAGAGCTGATGTTCTTTTGATGTACCGCCGAAAATTACGGCAGCTTTTAATTTAGCCATAAGCTGTCTCCTTTGAAAATGTTCTCAAAAATGAACGAAAACAGGCATAAAAAACTGTAGTCATTTTCATACATATTTATATTTTATCACATTTCACAAAAAACTGCAAGTATTTTTTGCTAAAATGAAGAAAAACACAGTAAATTTCGCAACACTACGCCTTTACAGACAATTTTCAACATACGAATTTGTGCATAATAACGAACAAAAATATATTAATTTGTGATTTTGCCGATAGTACCTTTGTTAAAATTGACGGTTAGGAAAGAATTTACCGATTGCTATAGATTTATTCGTGAAAATAATATATAATAATAGTATAAAAAATGAAACGGAGAAATATATGAACATCAGTGAATTTTTGAATACAGTTACATCGGGAGGACTCGACGACAGATTCCGTACACTTTACGGCGGAGGCTTCAATAATTATCTTCATCACCGTGCAAGGTACATCAGTGCAGCGGAGAAATTCTCATGGCTTTATCCCGAATGTGATGAAATCCGAATAATATCGGTACCGCAGTCTGTAATGATAGCAGGAAGCGGAAATGTAACACTGCATACATCTATAGGAATGGACATGGTTGCATTTGTCGGAAAAAGCGATGAAAAAAGGGTGAGTATCGTTAATGAAAACGGTGAAGCGACAGAGTTCGGACCTGAAGGAACAGATATATCGGATGACGAAACTTCGATATGGTGCGAATCAGCGGCAGCACTTGCGGTTGAGATTCCGCCTGAATGTGGTTTGTGCGTATATATTTTCCCTGAAATTACGTCGGAGAATCTTGGCATGGCATCACTTCTTCTTGCAGGGATTTTCAATGAATACACTACAGAAAAAAAGAGTATGGAGGAACTTGCGGAGATTGCAGCTGACGTTTCGGGCTCAGACGGTCGGTGCATCAATACTTCATTAAACGGAGGTTTTGTGCTGAATGACCGTAACGAAGGTGTATCTGAGCATATTGATTTTGATATAACTGCGGCAGGCTATACATTATGCATCTGTGAGACCGATGAAACTGATTATGGAAAATGCGTCTCAGAGTATGATGACGAAGATAAGTTCATCTCTGACCTTCCTGAACTGAAAAAGAGTCTCGGAGACGATGATATTCTTGTCATGATGAATTGTCTTGACGAAAAAAAGCGTGCCTGTGATTCTGCTGACGCTCTCCGTAATGGCGATACCGATGAATTCTTCAGTATTATGAATGAAAAAATCTTTTTTTCGTCATGCAGTAAAAATGCACTTGCATATTATATCTGCAAAAAGCTTCTCAGCGGTTCAGGAGCAGTAAAGTCCGAATTATCGGGAAAACTTTTAGTATTCGTTCCGAACTACAATGTAAGTGAGTTTGTTGAAAGGTACAATGGGGTTTTCGGTACAGACTCATGCAGAATCGCAAATCTGCGTACAGAAGGTCTGTGCGGACTGATAGGGTAAACGGAGGAGCAGACGTGAACAGGACGATTGAATTTATAAAAAAGGAAGCGGTACTCTGTGCGGCGGTATTACTTGCTTTGATTTCGATGTTTTTCGTTTTTCCCGATAAGCAATATGCGGACTATATTGATTTCAGAACACTCGGGATACTGTTTTCGCTTATGGCGGTAATGGAAGGCATGAAAAGCATAGGCGTATTCAGACTTACTGCGGAAGGACTTCTTAAGCGTGCGGGCAGTATACGAAGCATAGCAATGATACTTGTGGGACTTTGTTTTTTTTCGAGCATGATAATTACTAATGACGTTGCGCTGATAACATTTGTACCGTTTACAATAGTGACTTTCAGAATGCTTGGACGCAAGACAGAAGACGAACTTCTTGTTCCGATTGTTGTGATGCAGACTCTGGCTGCTAATCTTGGCAGTATGCTGACTCCGCTGGGTAATCCGCAGAATCTGTACTTATACGGAGTATCGGGGATAAGTCTCGGAAGATTCATAAAACTTCTTTTGCCTTTCGCTGCACTTTCATTTTTGATGTTGTTTGTCTGGATTCTTGTCAAAACGTCTTCATATGAATTTGAAGCGGAAATCAGTCTCTCAGATGACGGTAGCAAGCTTAGTAAAAGCAGATTTGCAGTGTATCTGCTTTTGTTTGCTGTATGTCTGCTTGCGGTAGCGGATGTGATACATTTTGCGGTTGCGGCAGGGGCGGCAGTGGCAGTTCTGCTTATTGCGGACAGAAGACTTCTCGGTAAAATAGATTATTCACTTCTGCTCACATTTATCGGATTCTTTATATTCATCGGAAATATGAGTAGAGTTGAAGCGATAAACAGTTTTCTCAGCCGTATAATAGACGGCAACGAATTTGCCGTATCTGTCGGAGCGAGTCAGGTTATCAGCAATGTTCCGGCAGCACTTCTTCTGTCGGGATTTTCTGATAATTACGAAAAACTCATACTCGGAACTGATATAGGAGGTCTTGGAACATTAATTGCATCAATGGCGAGTCTTATATCGTTCAAATGCATATCGAAGGAGCGTCCCGATGTAAAAAAGCGGTACTTTTTATTGTTTACCGTTTCAAATATTGTATTTCTTGCGGTACTTATATCAGCTTACATAATAATATATTAAATTACAGGCGTCCCACACTCTTCATCGGAAGAGATATGGGACGCCTTTCTTTTTATGTATCTATGGCTTCAGACCAGTATTCCTGATTATATATATCAGTAAATCTGTAGAGAATCTTGACCTTTCCGCTGCCGACGTCCACGTTGCTTATTTCCATGTTGTCGGAAACCGTCATTGTTTCACCGAGCTGATATGAATCCTGATACTCCATATCGTCGGAATAGTAATCACAAATGAAGGTAAGTTCGTCGCCGACGGAAAGTTCCGTGAGGCTTTTTGCAACAGCGTCGGTTTCGTTGTCGGTGTACTCATCCGAAGCGCCTGCGATATATCCCTCAGAGCCTTCAAACACAATGATGAGGTTAACTCTGTCACCATTGAGTAATGCGGGAACATAGCCTGTATTGATGTCCTTACCGTTTTCGTTTTCAATTGTATCGGTATGATAGTAAGCGACCGGCTGACCGTTGATTGCAACCCAGTTTCTGTCGGTATCGGCAACGAGGTTGTCGTCGTCATCGTAGCTGAAAATGTTGTCGAGACCGAGGTCGATATAACCGTCGCCGTCATAATAGAACATATTCATGTCGATAGCGTGAATGAGATCCCACTGTGATTCGGGCAGCTTCATAACATAATCGCTGCCGTCAGCATCCCATACAAGAAGACTTGAATCAAGCTGGTTTTCTGCGATATATTCTGCAGCGGAATCAATATCCTGATCCTGCATATAATCGGTATTTGAATCATCGAGACCGTCGATATTTCTGTTTCCGCCGAGGAAGCTTCCGAGAAGCGAACCAATCATGTCGGCACTTCCTGTTCCTGAAGAACCTCCGAGTCCGAAAAGAGAGCCGATAGGGGAGGAGGTACCGCCTGATGCAGCCTGACCGCTTGTTTCAAGACTTGCGAACTTGCGGATGCACTCAGCGTATTCTGAATCCATACCGATACTCTGATAAGTCTTGCAGGCTTTATCGACGCTTGAAGTTTTCTGATACGGGAAATAGATTGAAACGCCGTAAGCATTCGTCATATTTGAAGATGTAAGATTGTATTTTACAGCGTTCTGAAGAGCCTTGCTGAGTTCTTTTCCTTCAGGAGTGTCCATATTCTTGGCAAGATGAACGAGGTCTACCTGATCGATCTTGGAACTCTGGGCGAATTCTCTTGTAGCGTATCTTGCATCGGATACTTCCTTGAAATCGTCCTTTGAGATTTTATTAGTGATGGACTTGGAGAAATCTGCGAGCTTTTCGGGGACGGTATGTGAAAATTCAGCAAGGTCGATAACAGAAAGAGTAGTTTTCTGACCTCTGCATTTTCTGTTGCACTCACTTACGAAGCTGTCAACAATATCCTTACCGATGTCAAGAGTGGATCGTGACGTATTACTGCCGAAATCGGCAAGCCAATCGGTGTAGTACCAGCCGATACCGGGTTCTGTTTCTTCGGAAGCGATGAGGTAATCTGCATGATCGTTGAGCATAAGTGCGTTTTCGGCAGTTGCCATAAGACAAGCATCAAAGCCTATAAAATCGAACTTGACACCGCCGTTTTTAAGAGCCTTGTCGATCTCTGCGAGGTCCATCGAATCGCTGCCGGCGTGCTTTTCGTCGTAGCCGTAGCCTGTTACCGAACCGCCGCCGTGGTCCCAGAAGACAAGTTCGTTTCTGTTAGCGGGGAAATTGCTGCTGCAGTACTTTATAAATGAGGAGAGCGTATCGGGATCGGTCATAGAAACACTTGATTTCTCCTCAAGCTCGATGATTTTACCGTTTTTTATCTGGATAATCTGATTCTTTTTTGAGCTGATTGTATTATTCTGCCACTTATTACATCCACCCGTATATATGATAAGGTTGAAGTTGTTTCCGAATTTTTTACTTGCGGTAAGCATTTCGTTGAGGTCGCTTGTAGCCATTCCGTGTTTTGATTCGAGGTCTGTACCGCACATATAGACCATCATTGTAACAGTATCCTTATTATTGCCGAGGATCTGAGTACGTTTATCTCTTGAACCGCTTGCAACGGAAGTATTTACTTTACCCTCAATGCTTGCGGAATAACCGCTGTCTGAGCCTGAACCGCTTCCGTTGTCGGATGAGGTGAGACCGCCGAGAAGTCCGCCGAGTCCACCGTTTTTGAGTGCGAGTATAAGACCGATAATGAGGACAAGACCACCGCCGCCGGCAGCTGCTCTTTTAGGGATATGTCCTCCGCCGGATGAACCTGAACCGAGTGGAGAGCCTGAGGATGACGTTGAAGACCCTGAGAAACTTCCGGAGCCTACCTTGCCTGTTCCGAGACCTTGTCCTTTTTTATAAGTACCCTTACTGCTGCCCGTAACCTTTTTTTCTCTTGCACGGGGTCTGTTTTTATTATTCATAATAACCCTCCAGAACATAATTTATCATTATATATTGTACACCTTTTCGCAGGATTTGTCAAGAAGTGAAGAAAAACAGGAGTGATTTCTGTGAAAAAAGAGGAGCATAAAAATTTTTTTCAAAAAAGACTTTAAAAATTGTTTTGAATCTGTTATAATATATATGTATAATAATTTTCGGATAAAAACGATTTATATCAGATAATACACGAAGGAGAAATTATGAAAAGAATAATCAGTCTTATTATGGCAGCGGTTATGATTCTGCCGATCATGAAGTTTTCTGACGTACAGGCTGTGAGCTTTCCTGTTCCGACTCAGCTTAAAAGCAGGTCGGCAATGCTTATGAACCTTGATACAGGAATGATCGTCCATGAGAAAAATCCTGATGAAAAGCTTGCTCCGGGACCTCTTGTGAACATTATGACGGCGATAATTGTTCTTGAAAACTGTGCCAGCCTGAGCAAGGAACTGACACTTGATCCCGATATTTACACTCCGATTTACACCTCATCTGCTGACAGCAGTGATATTCCTCTCGGAATCGACCTTAATGACAACGATGTTCTTACAGTACGGGACCTCCTTTACTGTATGATGCTGACTTCGTCGGTTGAGGCTTCACAGACGCTTGCACACTATGTCGGAAACGGTAATGTTTCATCATTTGTTGAGAAGATGAACGCCAAGGCTGATGAACTTGGAATGACAAATACGCATTTTACAAATGCACACGGAATGTTTGAAGCCAACCAGTATACAACGTCACGTGATATGCTGACACTTACAAGATATGCTCTTAAAGTTCCGCTTTTCAGCGATATTGCAACTGCGGTTTCCTATAATCCTGAGGTTCCGAATATAACCCGTCATCCCAATCACAGTTCATGGATATGGAATCATTCGAATGTAATGGCTGACCCTGAGAACGACGATTGCTATTATATGGGAGCAAAGGGAATAAAGACAGCACGTCTCAATTCTGTAGGAAGAAATCTTATTGTTCAGGCAAGCAGGGACGGTAACAATTATCTTGCGGTACTGATGATTGCTCCTATCAAGGATGCAGACGGAGAGGAAAGATATTTCCATATTGATGATGCAAGAGAGCTTTTCAACTGGGCATTTTCGAGTTTTTCGTATCAGGTTATACTCGGTGAATCAACAGAATGCGGAAGCCGTGATGTAACACTTGGCGATGAACAGGATTTTGTTCTTGCCCGACCCAAAAATGAAATACTGATGCTTTGGTGTGATGACGTCCAGACAAATACCATAAGCAAGAAAATCAAATGGTACGGAGAATCCTTCGCTGCACCGATTTCGGAAGGAGATGTACTTGGCGAGCTTACACTTGAATATTCGGGAGAGGTTCTCGGAAAGGTTGAGCTTGTGGCAAATCGTGATGTTTCACGCTCTAAATCGAAGTATAATATTGCAGTAGCCAAGAAATTCTTCAGTTCGAACTGGTTCAGTGCTTCCATAAAAATAGCGGTACTTTTCAGTGTGATATATATACTTGTATGTATTTATGCCATGGTTCTTTTTAAAAGCAAGGGCAAACCTGTGAAGCCGATATACGCTGTACCAAAGATGAATAAGAAGAAAAAGTCAGCTGACAAACCTAAGGACAGTACTGATAATAAATAATCATGGAAAAAGGCTCAGTCATATTATGTGGCTGAGCCTTGTTTTTTCAGATAACGATATAACGGCTGCTGGAATAACCGTTGATTCCTCTGTAACTGACAACATACCAGTTTCCGACATCACCGTTGACGGTTACTGTGGCACCGTCGGGTATCGAACCGATTATCTTGCCGTTCAATCCGGGATAATTGCGGATATTGAGATTTCCGCCGTTTGTCGATACAACTCCTGTTTTTACAGGACCCGCAGAAACAAATGGTATTCCGAAGTAATCACATAGAGAACGTACAAGATTCTGAGCTATAGCCTGAAGGTTGTTTTTCAGCCACGCTTCATCGGAAGTGTTGTCGTGGTATCCGAGTTCGCAGAGAACCGCCACAGCCTTTGTGCGAAGAACTTCACCGAGTGAATAGGTGGGAACAGCTCTTACCTTGTCGGGGATTGGGTAAATACTTTTCAGATTGTTTGCGATAATGTTTGCGAGTTTTTCGCTTGCACTGCTTCCGGGAGCGAAGTATATGTCAATTCCTCTGAGTCTTCCTTTGAGATTATCCGGAGCAGCATTTGAATGAAGTGCAAGATGAACATCATAATATGCGGAATTTGAGTCTTGTATCGCACCGTTCACATTTCTTGAGGGGTCGTTGCGTACAAAAGTAATTCCACTTGAACGGAGGTACGGTTCCATTCGGTCGGCGAGATAATTCATGTACAATTCTTCATTTCCGCTGGTAGCGTACTGATTCCATTCCTGAGTCGAAGGACTTAAAAAGAGCTTAGGCATAGAAGTGATTCCTTTCGCTGGATTCGGAGCGGATGCTCCTTTTTTATTCTATGCAGTATAAATGTGTTTGGTTTATAGAATATTGCTTCATCGGTTTTTGTGGTGACAAAAAGAATCCGCCTCTGTATCAGAAGCGGATTGATATATAAGGAAAAATTACAATGAAGGGGTCAGAGGAAGAAGAGTATAAGCACCAAGGATGTACTTTCTCATAACAACGACATCTGCAATATTGATAGTACCGTCAGCGAGAATGTCGGCGTATTTGAGCTGGAGGTCATTGAGTTTGGTTTCACCGAAGATGTGCTTGATAAGTATAATCTGGTCATAGCTGTTGACGTGACCGTCGCCGTTCAGATCTCCCCATCTCTGAGGTATAATTTCGTTGGGACCGAGAATGGTATGGAGTTCCTGTATGAAATCTTCACGGGTGATAATCTGCTGACCATCCAGATAGCCTTTGATTCTGACGAACAGCTGCGACCAGTACCATCCGAAATATGAGTCAGGGTCATAATGTATACCGATGCCGATGTGAGTGAATTTAGGATTCATTATGGCTTCCCAGTGAGAAGGGGAGTTCTTCAGCTGTTCAAAAGTGCCTTCTGCAGTACAGTGACCGGCAGCGATATTCTCGGAAATGCAGGTGAAAGGAAGGCTTTCGTAGTCGATAATAGTTTCAAAACCGTTACCGTCGGGTCTGACGTGGCTGAAATAATCAGAAAGCTCAACAGCACGTTTTTCAGCGAATGTGCTGACAATTGGCGTAAGATACAGTGGCTCAAGACCGGCTTTCTCACGTGCTTCATTAACGAGTACGGAGAGTTCTTTAATAAGGAGTTCGTATTTTACATCTTGAGAAACGGATGCTGCAACGGTTGGGGTAAAAGCAGCAACTCCGACAATCATCATAACAGCAGCCGATACAACAGCTGTAATTTTTTTAAGATTACTTAACATAAAGAACACCTCCACGATAATTCTGATAAATTACAAACTGTAATTTTGATAAATGGCATATATTAACAAAACATTATAAACATGTGCTGTAAATCTATCTATATATTACCATATTGCGTGTGAAAAGTAAATAAGGAGGAGAGTTTGTTAACAAAAACTTTACATTTTGTAACAGAATTGCGGGTTAAAAATATACAATTAGTTGATATTTTGTATACTTATCCCTAAGGAACAATGATACAGCAAAAAAAGCCCCTGAATATATTTCAGGGGCTATGTGTATGACTATTCGAGATTCTGACAGAGTGTTATGACGAGAACATCGTCAACAGCAGGATTTTTTACAAAGATATCGGTTGTTTCGACCTTACGGTAAATACCGTCGTCTCCGAGCTGACGAGTAATTATTTTAATAGTTTTTTCGCCTTTTGAATATACATTCATCATATTGCTTCGTGAGAATGTATTTCTGAAAAGATCCCTGTCATCTGGGTGCATTGTAGAAGCACCGTGAGCGATAAGTTCGTCAAAAACACCTGTAGACGGGCAGGAAGTTGCTGAGAAGTTCTCATATGCCATCATATAGTAGCTGTTTCGAGTGAGGTTTGCCATAATAACGAGAGGAAATTTTGTGAAGACTGCTTCCATAAGAAGGTCAGAAACACTTGCGGGAGCCTGAGTGACAAGAATATCCTCATTGTATTCGTCAATAATTCTTTGTGAACATGCTTCACCGAACTGGTCTTCAGGCATAGGTCTTGCGAAGAGGAAGCCCTGAATAAGTCTGCAATCACATGTACGCAGGAATTCAAGCTGTTCACGTGTTTCGACACCTTCAGCAATTGTAGTTAATTTGAGTCGGTGAGCGAAAGCGAAAATACTTTCAAGGACGATACGTTCCTTTTCATTTTCACAGTTTCCGCTGAGGAGTGAACGGTCGATTTTAAGTATATTTGCTGAAACGTCCTTGACAAGACTCAGTGATGATAAACCGCTTCCGAAATCGTCGATTGCAACGCTGAAACCGTCATTTCTTATTTCAGTGATCAGAGCGATGATAGATTCGTTATTACCTAAAATATGGGATTCTGTAAGTTCAAGTTCAATGAGACTTCTCTCCAGACCGTAACTGTCAACGGTTTCACAGAGTCTGGATCTGAAATTACTTTCGAAAGAGTGTCTTCTTGAAAAGTTTACAGCTATCGGAACACAGCGGCGGTTTTCGTTCCTGCGTTTTTTCAGGAAGCGGCAGACTTCGTTGAGGATATACCAATCTATTTTAAGAATAAGGTCTGATTGTTCGGCAAACGGGATGAAATCAGCAGGAGAAACAATACTTCCGTCGGGTTTAATCCATCTTGCAAGAGCTTCCGCACTGACAAGCTTTCCGGTGACAGAACTGTACTGAGGCTGGTAATATGCTTTGAATTCTCCTGAATCGAGAGCTTGTTCAATTTGTGATGCAAGATCATAATTCTTGGAAGCTGTTGCAGGGATCATAGTATCTCCACCTTTACATAAATTATACTAATATTATATCATGTTGTCGGTTTGATTTCAATAGAAATATATAATTTTGTTAAAAAACGGCAAAAAGCGATATAACAATTAGTATATTTTGAATGAAAAACGTTGTACACATGCGTCACTTCTTGCTTGACAGACAGAGGGGTTTATGGTATAATTTTTATGCTAAGGCAATACCGCACAGATTTCGTGCAAAGCTGTAAGTCGGGCTTTGTGCGGTGTTGCCTTGAATTTTGTTAACGGAGGTCGTGGATATGAAACGAATCATGGTACAGACAAGCCGTCCGTATGAAGTGCTTATTGAACGTGGAGCGATAAAAAAATGCGGTAAATATATATCGGAAACCCTGAGAACAGGTAAGGCAGCAATAATCACAGACGATATTGTTTCCGGACTTTATCTTGATACAATAACCGATTCCCTCAGAGAAAGCGGCTTCGAGTGTTTCTCATATGTTTTTCCTAACGGTGAACAGTCAAAGAGTCTTTCGAATCTCGGTAAAATATATGACTTTCTTTGCGACAGCGGAATAACAAGAAGCGATGTAATCATTGCGCTTGGCGGAGGTGTTGTGGGAGATATTACAGGATTTGCTGCTGCATCATATCTGCGTGGAGTGGAGTTCGTACAGATTCCGACAACGCTTCTTTCACAGATTGATTCCTCTGTCGGAGGTAAGACCGCCATTGATATTGCAGGAGGAAAAAATCTTGTGGGAGCATTCAAGCAGCCTGCACT
Source organism: Ruminococcus sp. (assembly GCA_015066935.1). Lineage (GTDB taxonomy): Bacteria > Bacillota > Clostridia > Oscillospirales > Ruminococcaceae > Ruminococcus. The sequence goes on from SVNK01000006.1 coordinate 97,195, forward strand.
TGTTATTTGCGACAGCGATACGCTGAAAACACTTACTCCTCAGATACTTTCCGATGGCATGGCAGAAGCAATAAAATACGGAATGATACGTGATAAAGAGCTTTTTGAGCTTATAGAATCACATGACCTCAGCACAATTGACAGCGTTATGGACGAAATGGTATATGCCTGTATAGACATAAAGCGTGATGTAGTTGAGCACGATGAATTTGACAGGGGTGAACGTATGCTCCTTAATTTCGGTCACACTCTCGGACACGCTCTTGAGGGATGGCATAATTATACCGATTATACTCATGGTATGGGAGTAGCAGCAGGTATGTGCATGATAACGGACAAACTTGCAGGAGACATTTCGGAAAGACTTGTGAAGTGCGTGTCAGCGTATAATCTTCCTACAGGAAGTGACATACCCATGAATGAACTTCTGCCTTTCTGTTCAAAGGATAAGAAGAATGAGCTGGACAAAATCAATTACATCATATGCAGCGAGATCGGAAAAGGCGAGATAGTCAGAGTACCTTTTGATGAATTCTGCCGTCTTATGGAGGGCTGAGTATGGATGTCAGAATCAGACCGTCAAAACTTAACGGAAAACTCAGTATACCTTCGTCAAAAAGCTGTGCACACAGAGCACTTATATGTGCCGCACTTGCAGACGGTAAATCAGTAATCAGCGGAGTTTCGATGTCCAAGGATATTGAAGCGACAATCGGCTCAATGAAGGCACTCGGAGCAGAATTTGAAATAAACGGCAGTGAAATTACAGTAAGGGGAATAAAAAATCCGTCGGAAAAGGCTGTTATAGACTGCTGCGAAAGCGGCTCAACGCTTCGGTTTCTGATTCCTGTTGCTGCGGCACTGGGAACGGACTCTGAGTTTGTCGGCAAAGGCAGACTTCCTCAGCGTCCCATTGATATTTTTATCAGGGAACTTGGCAAAAAAGGCATAAGATTTCTTTCGGAAACAATGCCTTACAAAATGACAGGAAAACTAAACGGAGGAACATTCTGTCTTGAAGGCGACGTTTCTTCTCAGTTTGTTACGGGACTTCTGTTCGCACTGCCCCTTCTTGATGAAGATTCGGAAATATGTCTCACATCGCATCTTGAATCACGTCCGTATGTAGATATTACAGTCGAAATGCTTCGCAGATACGGAATTGAAATAGAAGAAACGGAGAATAGTTACCGCATCAGAGGCGGTCAGAAATATATCCCGCATGACGAGACTGTTGAAGGCGACTATTCACAGGCTGCATTTTTCTGTGTTGCAAACGCACTTGGTTCGGATGTACAGCTTGATAATCTGAACGAGAAAAGCGTACAGGGAGATAAAAGGATAATTGATATTATTTCTCAGACCTGCATAAACGGAAGTATCGGAAGTTTCAGGGAAGACTGTTCCGACATTCCTGACCTTGTGCCTGTTCTTGCAGTTCTTGCGTCATTCGGCGGAGGTGAGTCTGTGATATATAATGCACAGCGTCTCCGTATAAAGGAGAGCGACCGTCTTGAAACGACCGCTGCAATGCTCAACAATCTCGGCGGAGATGTTGAGATTACCGATGACGGACTTATAATCAGACCTACCGGAAAGATGCACAGTGGAACAGTAGAAAGCTTCGGTGACCACAGAATAGTAATGGCAGCGTCAATTGCTGCTACAGCTATAGACGGTGAGGTACTCATAAAAGGTGCAGAGGCAGTTGAGAAGTCGTATCCTGATTTCATAAAAGATTACACTATGCTTGGAGGGAAAGCAGATGTCATCATTCTGGAATAACAGAATTTCCATATCAATATTCGGTGAAGCTGATGCACCTGCAATCGGAGTTACAATTGACAATCTGCCTGCGGGAGAACCGATAGATACCGATGCAATTGCACGGTTCATGTCACGACGCAGTATTACCGACCCGCAGGCTTCCCGGAGTCGTAACGGACTTCCACGTATAATGTCCGGAATCAGCAGAAACCGTACTTCCGGAGCACCGTTATGTGCATTTCTTAATAATCCTGCGATTAAATCCGTAAGACATGATGCGTCTGAAAATCTTGTCCGACCGGGTCACGCTGATTATACGGGAGCTGTACGGTACAGAGGCTATGCCGATGTCCGCAGCAGCAGTATTTTCGCTGATAAAATGACCGCACCCTTATGTTTTGCAGGTGCGGTCTGTGCGCAGATTCTTGAACGAAGGGGCATATATACAGGAGCACATATCCTCAGCATACACAATATAAAGGATAATCCGTTTGACCCCGTGAATATTACAAGAGATGGCATTATCAGTATACGTGAGAAGGAATTCCCTGTAATAAACGACAGCAGGGGATGGAAGATGCTTCAGGATATCCGCATGGCAGCTGCGGGCGGTGAGACGCTCGGCGGAGTTATAGAATGTGCAAGTGTAAATGTGCCGGCAGGTATCGGTTCACCAATATTCAACGGACTTGAAAACAGTATTGCACAGCTTGTTTTCGGTATTCCGGGAATCAGGGGACTTGAATTCGGCTCGGGATTCAGGTCGGCAGGAATGGTAGGAAGTCAGAATAATGATGATTTCTATGTTAACGGACATGGTCACGTGGTCACACGTACAAACAATCACGGAGGAATTCTCGGAGGAATATCTTCCGGAATGCCTGTAACACTGAAAGCAGCTGTAATGCCGCCTGCTGTTACGGGTAAAGACATGAGAACATTGAACGAATATGAACAGTCTGACGTTGATTCCTCAGAAGGAGCAGAAACAGTCTGTACAGTTGCGGGGACTGTTCCATGTATTGAAGCAGCAGTGAATATTTCACTGCTCAGTCATATGCTCGACTATCCGAATTTTTGTTAAGGTGATTGTATGCAGGAAGAAAACATAAAGAAAATGGCAGAAATGGCAGACACGGAGATAAAAGATGTACCTACACTGAACATTCTCCTGTGCTATCTGCTTTACAAGATTGACAAGCCTGTTGAACCCGAACAGCTTTATGACATAGCAATCGGTACAGGAGTTGTGAATTTTTTCTATTATCAGGATTCAGTGGACTATCTGCTTAAAAACGGACTTGTTTCGCTTGTTGAAGGGAAAAACGGTGTTTCATGCTATAAACTTGAAGAAAAGGGCATGGATTGTGCGAGGACTCTCAAGAAGTATGTTTCGAAGTCACACAGGGATAAGCTTGTCCTTGCGGCACTGAGGTATTTTGCACGTCTGAAATACGAACAGGAAATCAAAATTGATTACGAGAAAACAGAAGACGGCTATTATACACATGTACGATGTCTTGATGTAAGCTGCGATCTCATGGACCTTAAAATTTATGCGCCCGATCTTGCACAGGCAAAAATGGTCGGTGAGCGTATCATGAGGAATCCAATAGGTTTTTACGGCAAGGTAATCGAGCTTGCTCTTTCAAACGAGGAGGAGCCTTACGACCTCACCGACAACTGATGCTGTAATCGCTTGACATATAAGCGGAAAAATGTTATACTTTATATGTGAGCAGACTATGCGGTAGCGGAAACGATTAAGTTTATGAGGAAAGTCCGGGCATCACAGAGCAGGATAGCTGTTAACGGCAGCCGAGGGCGACCTTAGGGCAAGTGCAACAGAGATATACTGCCTCAGCATGCTGGGGTGATGGTGGAAAGGCGAGGTAAGAGCTCACCAGAGTGCAGGAGACTGTACTGCTATGTAAACCCTATCCGATGCAACGTCTATTGGTACTGTGCGTCTCAACGTCTGCTCGGCGGACGTACAGTAATGGCGGCTTGAGCTTATCGGCAACGGTAAGCGTAGATAAATTACCGCACACGACAGAACCCGGCTTATCGGTCTGGTCACATAAAAAAAGGAAGCTTCGGCTTCCTTTTTTTATTATTCTCTCCACATTTTGCGGTACGAAAGACACGTAAGGTTTTCTGATTTCTTGAACTGACGGGCAAAATAGCTCTGGTCGTTGAAGCCGCACATGTGAGCGATTTCCTCAACGGATTTGTCAGTGAAACGGAGAAGTTTTTTCCCGTAGTTAATACGAGCAGTAATGATATGCTGGAAAATAGTCATACCGTAGATTCTCTTGTATTCACGTGTAAGATGGAACTTGCTTATGTAGAAGCGAGATGAAAGCATTTCGAGTGAAAGTTCTTCGCAGAAGAATTCGTCAATATAATCGTGAACTGCTGACAGCTTCTGTCCGAGAGCCGAATCATGCTGACTGTCACCGGAATTTGAAGTGAGAGCAATGGTGAGAAGATCGACGATATACTTTGATGTAAGTATATCTGCGCACGAGCTTTTTTTCTCGTTGATTTCAATAATTTTTGAAATTGCGGAAACAACCTTATCGAAATTATGCGGACGGAATACGTTTCTTGATTGAGAAAGGAAGTAATCGTAGTACTGTTCCGAGGTGCTTCCACTGAAGTAAATCCACATGATTTCCCATTTTTCGGAGCCTGCATTCTGAAATAATGCGGTACTGCGGCAGTCTATGAGGAAACAGTCACCTTTTGAGAGGATGAAACTGTCATTTTCGAGAGTCAGTTTACCGTGACCGCCTGTAATAGCAGCAAGCATGTAAGCCTGTATGCGGCTGTTGTGGATTGAAGTGTTTCTGTCAGCCGACATTTCTCCGGCTTCGTGAATATAGAAGAACGTGTTTTTGGCAGCAGGTGCAGGAGTAATAATTATTCTTCTGGTGTTTTCGGGGAATAACGGAGTATCCAGATCGACTCCTCCTTTCAATGAGTGAAAGTCCATATTAAGACGACTGCGGATAAGACAGCAGCAATCAGAACGAGAATTTTCCCGTAATTACGGGTAGGTTTTACAGTGGGAAGAGTATAAAGACCGAGACCGTCAATATAACTTTCCGCTTCACGGTATGAAACGTCTGACGGAAGCTCTTTAACTTCCGGACGAAGATAAAATACAGCTTTTTCGAAATAAATGCTGTCTGTATCGTTGATTTCGATAATTCTTTTGTTTACGCCTCTGATCATTTTGTACCTCCGAAAGGTGTTTAATGGAAGTATAGGCAGTAAAACAAGATTTATGCAGTCAGCGGAAATTATTTCTTATATAGTGGAAAAGGTACTGCTGGGCTATACCGCCGTGAGGAACAGCAAACTCAGGAAAACCGTCGGGGTAGAATTGTTCGAGAACACGTCTGATCCATACATCCACGGGAAAAGCTTCGGTGCGGTGCATACCGAAAAGCAGGACGCACTCCGCAACCTTAGGACCTACTCCTTTAATTTCCATAAGCGACTTTCTTGCCTCATTAATGGGAGCAGAAGCAATCGTAGCGAGGTCAGTTATACCGCCGGCAGTACGCTGTGAAGCGTCGCAGATATATTTTGCACGGAAGCCGCTTCTGAGGAATGAAAGTGAATCAGGAGTTTCCTCAGCGAGCTGTGAAGAGGTGGGAAACTTACCGTTCCAGTGTTCACATAAGCGTTCGAGAATACCTTTAATGCGTGGAATATTGTTGTTCTGGGAAATAATGAACGAAATAAGGCACTCCCAGCTGTCCTGACGGAGAAGACGTATACCTCCTGCAAATTCGCAAGCTTTTGACAGTGTTTCGTCCTCAGAAAAAGTACGTTTAAGCTCAGAGTAATCCGTATCAAAATCGAAGTAGTCCTTCCACTTGTTCAGAAAGACACTTTCATCAGTGTTGTGAAAGATGAATTCGTTCTTTTCAGTTTGTGATATCCTGAGGTAATCGTTCAGAAAAGAACCTTCGTATGCAGACTTAAAGTCTGAAGGGATTTTTTTCCAACGAAAAGCCTGTCCGCAGTCGAGGGTCTCGTCGAGATCAAAATGAGGTTCATACACAATAATATCAGAATTCTTAACAAAGTAATCCATAAATCTCCTCCTGAGTAAAAAATGTGACGAACTGATAAAAAATTAAAGATAATTACGTAATATGACTTGATTTTTCATTATAATTATACTAAAATATAAAGTATAATACAAGAGGTTAGGAGTGTTTTTTTGAAAAAAATTTTTATAGTACTGCTTGCGTCGGGCATAATGTTCAGCGGATGTTCCAAGGACAAGTCACGCAGCAAGACTGCAGATAACGAACAAACGTCAGCACAGACTGTTTCTGAGAATACGTCTGATACATCGGAAACAATACCTGTATCGGAGCATAAGCCGATTGAACATGTTCTTGAACCTGCAGACGGTACATATGTATATGATAATGCAAAACTGTTTTCAGCAGAGGACGCTGCATTCTGCAATGATTATGCAGAATTCCTGTATGAGAATTTTCTGATAAATGCAGCGGTGGTTACAACGTCAGATCTTGACGGACGTTCTCCGGAGGACTTTGCGGCTGAAGCGTACAACAGAATATACGGAGGCAAAGGAAGCGGACTGCTTCTGCTTATAAACAATGACACAAACAAAGATATTCTTTATAAAACGGGAAGCTGTCTCAGGAAGATAGAAGCAGCGGATGAAAACGAAGCATTTTACTGGTCAACGAGAGACATAGTTGAAGGTGACTATAAAACTGCCGTTCATCGTCTTATGCAGCTTGGAGAGAACTGTCCGCAGCATGTTTTTGATAATGGAGGTATACTCTCAGATGAAACACTGACTTCGCTTGAGGTTTCTCTTGTCGGATATAAGAATGACGTTTCAATTCTTGCTACTACGAATTCCACCGACATGACAAACGAAGAACTCTTGAAGAGCTATTATGAACGCCGTTATCATGACGGAAAGGGATATATGGTAATGCTTGACGCAAAAACGTCGTCTGTATCGGCTTATTCGAAGGAACCGATGCCGACTGGATATGAAGATGTACTGAAAAAAGCAAACGAACTTGTAAAGAAGGGCGACGCCAAAGGAGCGTTGATTAATGCGGCAGATGCACTTAAAGGCTGAGAAAGGAGTCAATAATGGACGACAAGGATTTTTATATTGAAGCATTGGATAATCTGCCCGCACTTGTAGAAAACAAGTCAGTCAAGGAGCAGTTTCAGCAGGTCTTTTATGATTTTCTGCAGCTTCAGCATCTTTACGACTCTGCGATAGAGGTTGTAAAGACGAGTCTTAGTATTCTTGACAGCGAATTCAGCGTGAAATTCCAGCGTAATCCGATACATAATATTGAGAGCAGACTGAAATCGCCTCAGTCGATAATCGGAAAACTGCGTAAAAAGGGACTCCCTCTCACAACGGATGCGGCACAGAAGAATCTGCTTGATATGGCGGGAATCAGAGTAACCTGCTGTTATATAAGCGACATATATGCGGTAGTCGAGATGCTCAGCCAGAGAGATGATTTTGTGATAATCAAACAGAAGGACTATATTAAAAATCCGAAACCGAGCGGCTACAGAAGTTATCATCTTGTCGTAAACGTGCCTGTATATCTGTGGTCGCAGAAGAAATATGCTCCCGTTGAGATTCAGATAAGGACGATTGCAATGGATTTCTGGGCAAGTCTTGAACATCAGCTGAAATATAAGCCCTCGGCAGCGATAACTCCGGAAATATCTGAGGAGCTTCGGGTGTGTGCTGAAAGAATAGCCGAAACCGATATGCAGATGCAGAGAATCTTTATGGAGATAAACAACCTTGACTGACCTTCGACAAATTCTTCGATAATGACAGCAAACCTCTTAAAAATTACCCGTTCACAAATTCCGATGGCTGTGATATAATAGACACTGCATTGAACGATGCGATTGTAATACAGAAAAAAGGAGGCTATCGGAATGTTGGGCATACTGAAGAGAAAAAAGCGTGAGGTGAGAGACAGGACGGTATACATGGAAATCTACGGTGACAATAAAGTGACATACCGTGTTATAGTCGGTCGGAAATACTTCTTCGGTGAGGACATTGTTACATACGGAATTGAGGCTGAGGACAAAAAATCGGGAGAGTGCGGAGCAATTCCGGACTTTTCACGTAATATAGACGATGCGGTCGATTTTGCAGAGATTCTCATAATGGGCAAGATTCCGCCGAGACATATGTATTCAAGGGCACTCGGATACCTGAGCGTATCCATATAAAGGCAACACCGCACAAAGCCCGCTTGACGGCTTTGCACGAAATCTGCCGGCATATTTTTTGTCATTCCGCACAAAAGTTCCTTGACATACGTCAGTATGCCTGCAGAATTTTTATACAGTCTGACGAAAAATCTGACCTCGCATCTTTCGCACAAGCTCTGTGCGGTATTGACTTAAAAATTTTTTCTGTCAGGGTATGGACAAAACACTTCTTATGTGGTAAAATTAAAATATAAAAATACATAAAGGAGATATAACAATGGCAGAACTCAAATTTGAAATCACTGAAAAAATCGGTGTTCTTTCCGAAAATGCAAAGGGATGGACAAAGGAAATAAACCTTGTCAGTTGGAATGAGCATGAACCGAAATATGATATCAGAGAGTGGTCTCCCGATCATTCACGCATGGGAAAGGGCGTTACTCTTACAGCTGACGAACTTGCTCAGCTCAAGGATATAATTTCGGAAATAGATCTTGATTCCTTTGAGTAATCGATTGTATGCCTGTCCTCTTAAAGGGGACAGGCTTTTTGCAATACTGAAAAAATATAAAAAACTATTGACAATTCATGCGTGATGTGATAAAATAATACTAATGGGGCATTAGCGCAGTTGGGAGCGCATCACACTGGCAGTGTGGGGGTCAGGGGTTCGAATCCCCTATGCTCCACCAATATAACCTCCTCGCTTACGGTGGGGAGGTTTTTATAATAGTTTTAAAGGAGAGTTCCATGAATACAGTAAATATCGGATTTATCGGAGCAGGCAATATGGGAACAGCAATTCTGAAAGGAATTGCAGGAAGCAGTCTTGCGGAAAAAGTGAGTCTTTATGCTTATGACCCCGACGAAACAAAAATTAATGCCCTTAAATCATATGGTGTGAATTCCTGCGGAAGTGAGGCTGAACTCACAAAGAAATGCAAGTATGTTTTCCTTGCAGTAAAGCCGCAGATAATTGAAAAAGTCATTGAGAGTGCCGCCGTCGGTGCAGACAGTGATACGGTATTTGTATCAATAGCCGCAGGAATAAGTGACACTTTCATTGAAAGCAAGACATTCAGCGGTGCAAAGATAATTCTTGTTATGCCAAATACGCCGCTTCTTCTGGGGGAAGGTGCGTCTGCTCTTTCTCACAGCGACAGCGTAACTGAAGAAGAATTTGCTTTTATACTGGATGTTTTCAGCATCTGCGGAAAAGCATCTGTTATCCCGAAGGATAAGATGAAGGAGATTATTGCAATAAACGGAAGCAGTCCTGCATTTATATATCTTTTTGCCAAGGGATTTATTGACTATGCCGATTCGGTTGGTATTGACAAGACTGCTGCAATGGAACTTTTTGCACAAAGTCTTATTGGTTCGGCAAAAATGATAACAGATTCGGGTTACAGTATTGATGAGCTTATTAAAATGGTATCATCTCCCGGCGGAACAACTCTTGCAGGTCTTGACCGACTTTACGAGGGAAAGCTTGAAGAAACAGTAAAGAATTGCTGTGAGAGCTGCACCGGAAGAGCATATGAACTTTCAAAATAATTTATCTGTTCTGAAATAAAAAGATTCCGCATATCCTTTTAAGGGACAACTTTAAAAGGAAAGGAAAATGCGGAATGCGAATAATAGGTGACATATCAGGAATCAGAGGCAGACGTAAAGGATTTGTTTTTCTTGGAATATGTATAGCTGTCGGAATAATTGCAGGTTCTGTGATGGCGGCAGAGAATAGTATACATGCGGACTCGGCATGGTTCCATCAGTTTTTTTCTCCGCTGAACGGAGGAGGGACGTTTTCGGAATCTGTCGGAAGATCAGCGTTATCATCAGTAATTTTTCTTGCTGCGGTGTTTTTCTCCGGATTTTTTGTGTTCGGACAACCAATAGGTGTTGCTCTGCTTGCATGGAGAGGAGTAGGGATAGGTATTTCTGTGGCTGAGATGTATAAGATTCACGGTGCAGGTGCGATTCCCGAAGTAATAATGCTGATACTGCCGAAAGCCTTTGTTTCGGCAATAGTGGCAGTACTTGCAGTAAGGGAGCTTATCCGTTCATCAAATATGCTGATGAGTCATGTGATCAACGGTGAGAAAGCTGATAACGAGAAATATGAAATACGTCTTTACATCATAAAATTTCTGGTATTGTTCATTATTTCGCTGATTTCTGTTACGATTACAGCAGCTGCTGAGGTACTGATTACCTGAAGACGTAAAAATAAGGAGTGTTTGAATTTGGGCTTTTACAATTATAATAAATCTGGTGTCGGAATTGCAAAGAATTCCGAAAAGAAAACGGGTGCAAAACTCTTTTTTGATATTCTCTGGAGAAAAATCTGGAATATATTCCAGCTGAATATGATTTTCTGGCTGTTTACATTGCCTCTGATGACAGTACCAATGGCACTTTCAATAAACAACACTCTCATATCCGAGATTATTGTAGTATTGCTGATTGTTGCCTTTGTTGTACTTATCGGACCTGCGATGGCTGGAATGTCACGAGTAATGAGGATGTTTATAATTGAAAAGCACTGTTTTGTTTTCAGTGATTTTATGAAGGGGTTCAGGACTAACTTCAAAAAAGCGTGCATTATCGGAATACTTGACTGTGTTGCGGTACTTTCAGCAATAGGTTCGATAAAAATATATCCTGCACTTTCTGTTGAATATGGGTCAAAGCTGATGTATATACCAATGGTTATTGCACTGAGCATAGCACTTGTATTTCTGATGATGAATTTTTACATTTATCTGATGCTTGTTGCGACAAATCTTTCGATGAAGAATCTTTTGAAGAATTCATTTGCACTTGCGTTTGTTGCAATCAAGAGTAATTTTATCACACTTTTGTTTATAATTCTTCTTGTAGGAATCATGGCACTTCTGTTCCTGTTTCTTACGCCGGTGTTTATATTTGTTTTCCCGTTTTTCCCAGCAGCCTTAATCTGTTTCATAACAACATTCAACTGTTATCCTGTTATTCAGAAGTATATTATCGACCCATATTACACAAGTATCGGACAAGTCAATCCGGAGCATATCAATGCAGCAGAGCTTTCGGATGAAGAAACCCTCTTTGAAGATATGGGCGGTAAGGAACAGCCTATAGACAACCGTAAAAAAGGAAAAGGAAAAAGAATATCATAAGGAGGTAGTTTTATGCCGTACATTAACGTAAAAACAAATGTATCCGTCATAAAGGAGAAGGAGATTAATATCAAGTCCGCACTCGGAATGGCAATTACAGCAATTCCCGGCAAATCCGAGGGATGGCTCATGGTAGGAATCGAGCCTGACAGTATCCTATATTTCAGAGGAGAGGACGCTCCCGCAGCAATGGTCGAGGTGAGTATATTCGGGAGTGCCTCGTCAAATGCACTGACAACACTCACATCACACATCACAGGAATTCTCACAGATCAGCTTGAGATTCCGTCCGACAGAATATATGTAAAATATACGTCAACAGCTGACTGGGGCTGGAACGGTTCCAACTTCTGAGAGCGATATGCCGTCACGGGAATGTGGCGGCTTTTTTATCGTATTTTGGGGAGCAATATCAAAAAAACTATTGACAAGTTTTCAGAAATATGATACAATAAAACAAATTGCAAAAGAGACTTTTGTTTCAGAGCATGATTTTGACCACTCTATCTGAGTTATGGCCATACGGACAGCCGGGTCAGATGCCGATACTGACGTTTCATCGTCAGCTGGCAACTTCTGTTGCCTTATTGATTCGATTTATCGATACATTTTATAAGTTTTCATCAGCTTGTGAAAGGTCAATAAGAGTAGTAAAAGGTATCCTTGCTTATATAGACTCTGAAACCAGACAAAGTCATTAGCGTATTATGCGTATGATTTAGCACGTATGGGTTGGTGAAGCCTGTACGTTTTTTTATTTTATGACCGAGAGGTGCTTTATGGAAAATAAATTAAAGCTTTACGGATTCAATAATCTGACGAAATCCCTCAGCTTCAATATATATGATGTATGCTATGCAAAGGACCCGAAGGCACAGCTTGCATATATTGCCTATGTTGACGAGCAGTACAATTCCGAGCGTATCACCGATATCATGACTCATCTTACAGAGATGATCGGTGCGCAGGTACTGAGCGTATCACGTCAGGATTACGACCCTCAGGGAGCATCGGCGACCTTCCTTATAGCCGATGAGACCATGATTCCCGCCGGAGGAAGCGAGACAGTAGCTCATCTAGACAAAAGTCATGTAACCGTTCATACGTATCCCGAATACCATCCCGACACCTGTATTGCAACATTCAGAGTAGACATAGACGTTGCAACGTGCGGAAAAATAACTCCACTCACAGCCCTTGATTACCTTATCGGAAGCTTTGACTCCGATATAATCACAATGGACTACCGTGTAAGAGGTTTTACACGGAATCTCAGCGGAGAAAAGCTCTTTATCGACCACAATATAACGTCAATTCAGGACTATATAGACGAAAGCACCTTGCGTAAATACGATGCAGTGGACGTAAATGTATATCAGTCCAATATTTTTCACACCAAGATGCTGATACGTGAGCTTGATCTTCAGAATTATCTGTTCAATACGGACGTAACTGAGCTTCCGCCATGGAAGCGTCTTGAGATAACAACAGCACTCAAGAGAGAAATGATAGAAATATTCAGCGGAAGGAATGTGTTCGGAAATGGCTTTTTCACAGATTAATGCGCCGATATATGAAGCTCTGCGGAAATTCCGCCGTATGAGAGTTGTACCATTTGACGTACCGGGTCATAAGCGTGGCAGAGGCAACATGGAGCTTACAGAGTTCCTTGGTGAGGACTGCATGAATGTGGACGTCAATTCAATGAAGCCTCTTGATAATCTGTGTCATCCTGTGTCAGTCATAAAGGATGCGGAGGAGCTTGCGGCTGAGGCATTTGGTGCAGCACACGCATTTTTCATGGTAGGAGGGACAACTTCTGCTGTACAGAGCATGATTATGTATGCCTGCAAAAGCGGTGAAAAGATAATCATGCCGAGAAATGTCCACAGAAGTGCGATCAACGCACTTATTCTTACGGGAGCAATTCCCGTGTACGTGGACCCGGACTGCAATAATGAGCTTGGCATACCGCTTGGTATGTCAGTATCGCAGGTTGAAAAGGCAATCAGAGAGAATCCCGATGCAAAGGCAATACTTGTAAATAACCCGACGTATTACGGTATTTGCTCAGACATTAAGAAGATAACGGAGCTTGCTCATGCCAATAATATGCTGATGCTTGCAGACGAGGCTCACGGAACACATTTCTATTTCGGCGAGAATTTTCCGATTTCAGCAATGGCAGCGGGAGCCGATATTGCTTCGGCAAGTATGCATAAATCGGGCGGCAGTCTTACCCAGAGTTCATTTCTGCTTATGGGAGAGCGTATAAATGCCGACTATATGCGTCAGGTAGTGAATCTCACCCAGACAACGAGTGCTTCGTACCTTCTTCTTTCGAGTCTTGATATTTCCCGAAAGAGACTTGCGCTCAGCGGACGTGAAATATTTGAAAAGACCGTTCAGATGGCGGAATATGCCCGTGAGGAGATAAATTCAATCGGGGGCTATTATGCTTTTTCGAGAGAACTTGTGAACGGAGACAGCGTATATGACTTTGATGTTTCAAAGCTTTCTGTCCATACACTTCCCATTGGACTTGCAGGAATTGAGGTCTATGACCTTCTTCGTGACGAATACGATATACAGATTGAATTCGGAGACATCGGAAATATTCTTGCATACATCTCAGTCGGAGACCGTACACGTGATATAGAGCGTCTTATCAGTGCATTGGCTGAAATCAAGAGAAGATTCGGCAAATCGGGTACAGGAATGCTCACACAGGAGTATATAAATCCTGTTGTTGCCGAGACTCCGAGACGTGCCTTCTATGCCGACAAGATGTCGCTTCCTCTTGACGAGGCGGCAGGTCATGTGTGCAGCGAGTTTGTAATGTGCTATCCACCCGGAATACCGATTCTTGCTCCGGGCGAGCTTATAACTCCGCAGATAATCGAGTATATAAAATACGCTAAGGAAAAAGGCTGTCAGATGACGGGTACTGAGGATATCAATATAGAGAGACTGAATGTGCTAAGATAAATCAGAATACGTGGGGAAGGTAATGTAAATGAAAATTATTGTTTATGGTTCTCAATATGGAACAGCACAACAATATGCAGAAGAACTTGCAAGAAAAACTAATATTGATTTAAAAAGCTATGAAAAAGTTACAGACATAAATCGTTATGACACGGTAATATATGTTGGTGGGCTATATGCCGGCGGTGTTTTAGGAATGAAAAAGACACTGGCTAAAATGTTACAGTGTCAAAGAAAAAAAGTAATCATTGTTACAGTTGGATTGGCTGATCCAATGAACACGGAGAATACCGCTAACATCAGAAACGGCATGAAAAGGCAGCTCTCAAAAGAGCTGTATGAAAATGCACACATTTTCCATTTAAGAGGTGGGATAGATTATTCACGTTTAAGTTTTAAGCATAAAACAATGATGGGATTGTTATACAAAAAAGCAGTAAGGTTACCAGAAGAGAAAAAGACTGCTGAGGTAAAGGCTATGATTGAAACATACAATAAGAAGGTTGATTTCGTAGACTTTGATAGTTTAGCTCCAATAGTTAATGATATCTGATCAACATATTCTGATTTATGGAAAAACAGGAGGGGATTATATGGAATTATGGTTTACAGAGCGTCACACACCAAACGTAAAATTTTCTATAAAAGTTGACCGTCAGCTTTACAGTGGAAGCAGTGAGTTCCAGCGGATAGACGTATTTGATTCAAAGGAATTCGGACGTTTTCTGACGCTTGACGGCTATATGATGCTTACAGAAAAGGACGAATTCATTTATCATGAGATGATAACACACGTTCCGATGTCGGTTCATCCGAATCCGGAAAACATACTTGTTATCGGTGCGGGAGACGGAGGAGTAGTCCGTGAGCTGACCAATTACAGTTGTGTCAAAAATATTGACCTCGTTGAAATAGACGAACTTGTGGTTGAAGTGAGCAAGCAGTATTTACCGACAACGGCATGTCGTTTTGATGACCCGAGAGTAAATGTCTATTACGAGGACGGCGTAAAATTCATTCGTCGATGTGAGGATAAGTACGATATAATTATTGTTGACTCTACTGACCCTTTCGGACCCGGAGAAGGACTTTTCACAAAGGAATTCTACGGAAGCTGTTTTAAAGCACTTCACGAGGACGGAATAATGGTCAATCAGCATGAAAGTCCGTTTTACACAGAGGACGCAGCAGCAATGCAGCGTTCACATAAACGTATAGTTGAAAGTTTCCCGATAAGCAAGGTATATCAGGCACATATTCCGACATATCCATCGGGACACTGGCTGTTTGGTTTTGCTTCAAAGAAATACCACCCGACCAATGACTATAACGGTACAAAATGGAGTATGCTCGGAATTAATACACGCTATTACAATCCAAGACTTCATTCAGGTGCATTTGCACTTCCAAATTATGTAGAGGAGCTTCTGAGAGATGTTGAATAAGAATATACAGACATTTATTGCGTGTGACAGCGAATACGAGGATACAAAAATAGTTCTGTTTGGTGCAGGCTTTGACGGAACAACAAGTTTTCGTCCCGGAACGAGATTTGCACCTGCGGCAATCAGAAACGAGAGTTTCGGCATAGAGACGTACAGTCCGTACCAGAATAAGGATATGACCGATTACAGTTATTTTGACAGCGGTGATTTAGAGCTTCCATTTGGAAGCACAAATCGTGCAGTTGCTGATATAGCGATGAGAACGGATGTCATACTGAATGACGGTAAAATCCCGTTCATGATTGGCGGAGAGCATCTTGTGACTCTGGGTTCTGTAATGGCTGTAAAGGATAAGTATGACGAGCTGTACATAATTCATTTTGACGCTCATGCAGATTTGCGTGACGACTATCTCGGACAGAAGCTTTCTCATGCCTGTGTATTAAGACGCTGTCACGACCTCGTCGGTGACGGACATATTTTCCAGTTTGGCATCAGAAGCGGTGACCGTGAAGAATTTTACTTTGCTGACGAGCATACCGAAATGCATAAATTCAATTTCGACGGACTTGAGGAGACAGTAGAAAAACTCAGGGGTAAGAATGTTTATCTGACTGTGGACCTTGATGTACTTGACCCGTCGGTATTTCCCGGAACGGGTACTCCCGAGGCAGGCGGAGTAAGCTTTGACGAGCTCAGACGTGCATTGACGCTTGTATGCAGTAAGCTTAATATTGTCGGCTGTGACGTGAATGAACTGAGTCCCGTATACGACCAGAGCGGCGTATCAACGGCAGTTGCCTGCAAGATAATCAGGGAAATGCTGCTGTCGCTTTCGTAAAGAGTATTTATCGAGAAATACAATGATAAAGGAGATATATATGGGAATTAGTATTTCAATCGGAACGTCATCCGTAAAGGTCTTTATTATAAGGGTATTGATTATGATTGGTGTTTCCTTCGGGATGCTCGCAGGTGCGTTAGGCGGATATCTTCTGAAAACATTTTTACCGATGTATATTGAGGAAAGTGATATAAAAAAACGCACCCTTGAACCCATAACTGCAACTGTTTTATCAGTTGACAGAGAGGTTGAAAAGAACACAACAATCGACTATATGAAACTGTCGTATGAATATAATGGCAAGAGTTATGTTACCGATCTGGAATACTACGTTGAGGGCAAATTCCATTATTCAACCTCCGATAACGATGACAGGCGTGGTAAAAGAGGTGACGGCAGTTCTTCTTCAGATAATTGGGAAGAATTACAGGGAATGGTTGGCGAGGAATACGAAGTATTTCTTGATCCGGATGAGCCTGATAAAGTTTTTAACCCCATAACTGATGATTCTTTAACGTCAATTAAGGTATTGGTTATTATAGGTTTTGTTTTAGTAGCGATTGTTGTCACGATGATTATATTTGTGATTATTTTCGCTAAAAAGATTATAAGAAGAATTATTCCGAAGGTTGAAACATCGGATAATCCTATGAGCTGAACAAATCATGGGGGTGCTGCTCAGAATTTATATAGGGAATAATACATTAATGGAAATATAAGGAGGATACCATGAATTTTAATTATAACGATCATCATAACCCGGAGAATATAAAAAAGTTTATAAAGTTTATATTTGTAATAGTTATTATTATGACGATGATCCCCATAGTAATACTGTTCAAAAGTCAATCCTCTGATTCTGACAAAAAATATAAAGAATATACATTTCCTGTTTATGCAGAGATAGTGGACATAGTTACTGAAGATAATAATGGTAAACCGATTGAGGAGTCTCCTGTATTTTTATATGAATACAACGGACAGAAATACAGGGTTACGGTATTGAATGTTGAAAAGAATTATTATAGTATAGGTCAAACAGTAGAAATCAA
This sequence comes from Ruminococcus sp., assembly GCA_015066935.1. GTDB lineage: Bacteria > Bacillota > Clostridia > Oscillospirales > Ruminococcaceae > Ruminococcus. Next base: position 114,725 of record SVNK01000006.1, read on the forward strand.
GCTTATCCCTTATGATCCGGGGACTTTTTATGACCCAATATATATAAAAGATATGAATAAAGGAAACTCAACCGGTTTCATAATTATAATATGTTTTTTCATGATTCCCGTTATTTTGGTAATCTTTGGTATGAGAAAGATGCTTAAGAATTCTGATACAATTGCGAAAAGATTTGCGGAAGGGTATGCGGATTCAATGGAAGCTCAGCAAGAAGCCGTACAAAGGGAATTGAATCCCGATAATCAATATGACTATTCTGACACAAATAATTACGGTACTGATAATTACAATGACTCGTATGACGCATATAATAGTACTGATTACGGGGATTCTTCTCATGATACTACATATAATGACGATTATCAGAGTACGTATGATACGTCATTTGACTCATACGAAACTCCGAAGAAACGGATCAATGTTGTAAGAACAGATAGGAACAATACTGTAGCCGGAAACATTCTGGCGGTTATTTCGTGTTTTGTTTTCATTGCAGCAGGATTATTGGCATTATATCTTGCCGAGGATTCGTCGACCTCAATTCTTGGATATATCTTTGTCGGTATGGGTGGATTAGTCTTGGTACTGTTAATATCGGATTTTATCAACAGAAAGCGAAAACGCTCGGATTATGACAGCGATTCAGATTATCAATAATTTATGTGTGTTATATGGGGGATTATGTAGTGTGAGAATCGTAAAAACTATATCTTATATTGTGCAGAAAAACTAAGATGTTTTTTGAATAAATAAATCAAAGGAGTAAATTGAAATGGGAAAATGTATGATTATCGGCTGCGGAGGCGTTGCATCCGTAGCAATTCACAAGTGCTGCCAGAACAGCGAAGTTTTTGAGGGGATCATGATTGCGAGCCGTACAAAGTCAAAGTGCGATGCTCTGAAGGAGAAGCTTCAGCCCACTACAAAGACAGTAATCGAAACAGCACAGGTAAATGCTGACAATGTTGATGAGCTTATTGCACTTATCGAGAGCTACAAGCCTGATGTTGTGCTGAATCTTGCACTTCCATATCAGGATCTGACGATTATGGATGCATGTCTTGCAACAAAGACTCATTATGTTGATACAGCGAATTACGAGCCGCTTGATACTGCTAAATTCGAATATAAGTGGCAGTGGGCATACCGTGAGAAGTTCGAGAAGGCAGGAATCACAGCTCTCCTCGGAAGCGGATTTGACCCCGGAGTAACAGGAGTATTCTCCGCATACGCAATGAAGCATCATTTCGACGAAATCAACTACATAGATATTCTTGACTGCAACGGTGGTGATCATGGTTACCCATTTGCAACAAACTTCAATCCTGAAATCAATATCCGTGAAGTTTCCGCAAAGGGAAGCTATATCGAGGACGGCAAGTGGATTGAGACAGAACCGATGGAAATCAAGCGTGTTTATAACTTCAAGGGCGTGGGAGAAAAGGATATGTACCTTCTTCACCACGAAGAACTTGAGTCTCTTGCACTCAATATCAAGGGCATCAAGCGTATACGTTTCTTCATGACATTTGGTCAGAGCTATCTTACACATCTGAAGTGCCTTGAAAACGTTGGCATGACCTCAATTGAACCTATTATGTACGAGGGCAGGGAGATTGTACCGCTTCAGTTCCTCAAGGCAGTTCTTCCTGACCCTGCATCGCTTGGTCCGAGAACAGTCGGAAAGACAAATATCGGCTGTATTTTCCGTGGAAAGAAGGACGGCAAGGACAAGAACTACTATCTCTATAACATCTGTGATCATCAGGAGTGCTACAAAGAGGTTGGTTCACAGGCGATTTCCTATACAACAGGTGTACCTGCAATGATAGGTGCAATGATGATTATGACAGGACAGTGGAAAAAAGCAGGCGTATACAATATTGAGGAATTTGATCCCGATCCGTTTATGGAAGCTCTTAACAAGTGGGGACTTCCGTGGGAAGAGGACTTCAATCCTGTTCTTGTTGATTAAGGAGGAAACAGTATGGCTTGTAAAATGGAGGACGCTCTGCTGCGTTATATAAACAGGGATTGTACAGTTTACACTGTTGATGAGGAGTTTTACGGAGTTCTGACAGAGGTTGGCGAAGGCTTCATATTAGTCAGTGAAGAAGGTACGGACGCAATTATCAATATATCAAAAATCGTTGGAGTTCAGTTCGACGAGGAATAGGAGATAAAAAATGAGATTGGAAGAGGTACTGAGAGAGTATCTGGACAAACCATGTCATCTCGGAGTAAAAGGGAATAATATACAGATGTATTATGCAGGTATAATTGAGCAAATTGGAGAAGGTTGGATAAGATTTGTAGATAATTCAAGATATGAATACATAATTCCTACAGCGAGTATAGCATATATCCGCAATGATGAACGCAGAGAGAAGAAAAAGCGTAATGAATAATATAAAGAATCTTTGTAGACTTCCAACGCCGTGCTATGTTATTGATGAGGAGAAACTTATCCGTAATCTTGAGATTCTCAGGGGTGTTGAGCAGAGGACGGAGGCTAAAATTCTTCTTGCACAGAAAGCGTTTTCCTGTTATCATCTGTATTCTATGATAGGGGAGTATGTTTCGGGAACAGCGTGCAGCGGACTTTTTGAGGCACGTCTCGGATATGAGGAAATGGGCAAGGAGAACCATGTCTTTTCAGCGGCATATCGTGAAAACGAAATTGACGAGATTATATCGTACTGCGGACATATTATATTCAACTCTTTCAGCCAGCTTGAACGTTACCGTGACAGAGTGCTGAAAGCGGGAAAGAAAATAGGACTCCGCATTAATCCTGAATTCTCCACGCAGGAAGGACACGAAATTTATGACCCGTGTTCACCTAAGTCAAGGCTTGGAATTACAAATGCGAATTTTCTTCGTGATAAGCTGGAGGGAGTCACCGGACTTCATTTCCACACATTATGCGAACAGAATTCAGATGACCTCGAAAGGACTCTTGAAGCTGTAGAGGAAAAATTCGGAGATGTTCTTGAGAAAATGGAATGGATAAATCTCGGCGGAGGTCACCACATAACCCGTGCTGATTACGACATTCCACGGCTTGAGCGTTGTATCAGACATATGCAGGAAAAATATGGTCTGGAGGTATTTCTTGAGCCTGGAGAAGCTTTTGCACTCAATGCAGGATATCTTGTAACAGAGGTACTTGATATAATCAGCAATGATATTCCGATTGCGATTCTTGACACATCGGCGGCTTGTCATATGCCTGATGTACTGGAAATGCCGTATCGTCCGCCTCTTTACGATTCAGGCGAGACAGGTGAAAAGCAGTTCACATATCGTCTTGGTTCTCAGACCTGTCTTGCAGGTGACGTAATAGGGGAGTACTCCTTCGATAATGAGCTTAAAATCGGGGACAGACTTGTTTTCGGTGATATGGCGATATATTCCATGGTGAAGAACAATACGTTCAATGGGATGCCTTTGCCCGAGATAATGCTGCTTGACAAAAGCGGCAGACTTATAACGCTTCGTAAATTCGGTTATGAGGACTTCAAGAATCGTCTTTAATACTTACAACAAATGACCTTTCTGCATTTATATGTGCAGAAAGGTCATATACTTCTCAAATGGCGTTGACAATCCATAGAAATTGATTTATAATGATATAGGAGGTTCAGAACATGGATAATGAAATTATAAAGAATTATAGGATCATTGACGCTCACTCACACATTTTCCCTGAAAAGATAGCGGAGAACGCTACTGTTGCAATCGGGAAATTCTATGACCTTCATATGGAAGGCTGTGGAATCAGTGAACGTCTGATTGAAAGCGGCAGCAGAATCGGAACAGAAAAATATCTTGTTTGTTCGGCAGCCACAACACCGCATCAGACGGAGTCAATCAACAATTTTATAGCACAGGAGTGTGCGGCACACCCTGAATTTTTCGGATTCGGCACTACCCATCCTCTTTCCGATAATATTGAAGCTGATATAGAAAACGTCAGAAAGCTTGGACTAAGAGGAATAAAGCTTCATCCGGATTTTCAGACTTTTGATGCTGATTCACCCGAAGCTTACAGAATCTATGAGCAGATTGAAGGCGTGATACCCATGCTGATTCACTGTGGCGACCCTCGGTATGATTATTCCTCTCCGAAGCGAATAGCCAATGTTCACAGGAATTTTCCGAAGCTCATGATATTTGCGTCACATCTTGGTGGTTATGGACGTTGGGACGAAGCAGAGGAGTATCTTGCAGGACAGGAAAATATCCGTTTTGACATCAGCAGTGCAATGGCATTTATGAGCAAGGAGCGTGCTGTTGATCTTATCAGGAAATACGGCGTCGAGAATTGTTTCTTTGGTTCCGACTTCCCTATGTGGAGTCACGAGGAGGAGCTTGAGCGTTTTCTGTCACTTGGATTTTCTGAGAAGGAAAACCGCATGATACTTGCTGAGAATTTCCTGAAATGCTTTCCTGATTTAGAATAATTATGTATTTACTGAGCAGCATTGTAAGCAGCAGTGCTGCTTTAATTGTGTCAAAATGCAATTTATGATACTTAAAATGCAAAGTATGCAGAATATATTGCAATTATAATTTGTTTATGTATAATATAATTAATGTGTCCTCAATAACCGCCGTCAGGCGGCTATTGCCCCGAACTTCGTTCGGGGAGCGCAAATTCTTTATAACATGAGTAATTTGTGCATCACATTAATTGATGTCTTGCTCATTTTGCCCTAAATCGTTTACAACAGAAGGAGTATATTACGTCGGATTAATTGAAGAATTCAGTGATGTAAAGATGATTTTTTCTGTAAACGATAAAGTTGTCGATTCAATTCAGATTAACACTGCTGAAACAAGAATTGACAAGGAGATAGCTATTGAATCGGGGGATAAAGTGGATGTTTATGTTGAAGGTACTGATAAATACGGGTATATTCACAGGTTTCATAGTAGAAGTCAGAGTTCAGAAGATACGGGTACGGTATATCCTTATGAAATAATCATGGATTCAGAAGGAAACGTATTATTTGATAATTTCATGTAATAAAAAACAGCATCGTACAGAGTGTACGGTGCTGTTTTGTTTTATGTATCGTTCTTTTTCTTCTTGAGCGGAGTCTTGCAGCAGACAGCGCAGTGAACGGAAGCTGCATTATTCTCCAGAAGAAGTTTCGTAAGGACGGCAAGTGTGCTCCCGGTAGTACATATATCGTCTATGAGAAGAATGTTTTTCCCTTCAATAATTTCGGGTAGGACAACAGTAAAAGCATTTTTGAGATTGTGGAAACGACTTATTCTGTTGAGAGTTTTCTGGTCCGCAGTCATGCGTGTTTTCATTACAGCGTCCTTGCAGACGGGAATACCGAGAGATCGTCCGACTATACCTGCAATCAGTTCTGCCTGATTATAGGTTCTTTCATGCTTTTTGGAAACGTGCATAGGAACGGGAATAATCAGGTCAGCTTTATCAGCAGTATGCTCAGCTGAAAGAGTATCGGCAAGTTCACCGCCGAGTGCGAAATCAGCGTTGTCGCATATACCGTTTTTGAGGAGCGAAATAGCAGGCAGTACATTTTCGTCGTAAACAAAAGCCGCAGTAAAACCTGAAGCTCCCTTTATACTGAAATTCCCCTCGTATCTGATGAGCTTATCACGACATTCAGGGCAGAATCGGCTGCTGTGATGAATGACAGAGTCACAAAGCGGACATCTTGAGGGGAAAAACAGCTGTAATAATTTACGTTTTGTAGTTATATTCATATCAGAAGTACATATAAAGCTGACATTTTATCATGCCATTGTAGAGCTTTCTGCGTTTTTTTGCGTTAGCACCGAAGAACTGCTCAAACTGCTCATGAGGAGAAATGATATATGACTGTGAATCCCCACCTTTTCTGAGAACCTTGCCCATTTTACGATAAATGTCTTCAGTTTCACGAAGTTCAAGGAGTCTTTCGCCATATGGAGGATTACAGATAACAATCGAATTTTCAGGCTGAACAAATTTTGAAATATCAGCCTGTTCGATTTTCATTCGTGACTTGATTCCTGCTTTGTGAGCGTTATCGAGTGTCAGAGCGACGGCTGAATCGTCAATATCGAATCCGATACCCTGAAATTTTGCACTTCTGTCAACATTGTCGATAGCACGAGTTCTTTCCTCACGCCATATAGCCGAATCAAGCGACTGCCACTTTTCGGCAGCAAATCTTCTGTTGATTCCGGGAGCAATTCTGAGGGCTTTCAGAGCCGCCTCAATGAGTAGAGTACCGCTTCCACAGAAAGGGTCACAGACTATTGAGTCGGGACGGACTCTTGCAAGGTCGATAATACCTGCGGCAAGAGTTTCCTTAATGGGAGCAGCATTGGAATTACGTCTGTAACCACGTTTATGGAGTCCAACGCCGCTTGTGTCGAGATAAATCGTACAGATGTCCTTGAGCAGACTGAATTTGATCTGAACGGGAGCTTCAGTTTCTTCAAACCAGCTTATACCGTATTTTTCTTTCAGACGTTCAACAGCCGCTTTTTTTACAATAGACTGACAATCAGGAACACTGTGCAGAGTAGAATTGAGTGAATATCCTTTGACAGGGAACGCATTGTTCACAGAAATATATCGTTCAAGCTCAATTGCTCTGACTCCCTGAAATAGTTCTTCATAGGTTTTTGCGGGGAATTCCGCAAGCTCCACAAAAACTCTTTCAGCAGTTGAAAGACAGATATTTGCACGGGCGAGAATATTTTCGTCGCCCGTGAAGCTGATTTTACCGTTACTGATTTTGAGTTCAGTTCCACCGATTCTGGTGATTTCGTATTTGAGTACACTTTCCAGACCAAAGTGGCATGGACAGCAGAGTCTTATTGAATTATTCAAAATATCATCCTTTACCATTGACCGTTTTGTTCACCGCCGCCGATGTCTCCGCCACCGATATCTCCACCGCCGACGTCACCGCCACCGATATCTCCACCGCCGACGTCACCGCCACCAATGTCTCCACCGCCGACGTCACCGCCACCGATATCTCCACCACCGATGTCACCACCGCCAACGTCGCCGCCTTCACCGTTTTCGTCTTCGGGAGGAGCAACATAGTGACCGCCTGAGCAATAAGGTGCATTTGTAGATTTCCAGTAGCCTGTGATTCCGTGAGGACATCCGGGACCTGCAATCATACCGGATATAGAGCACATAGGAGAAGCAATTACAGTAGAAACGGGTTCAAAATCTGTTTGAGTATCAGCAAATTCTGTCTGAGCATATTCACCGATAATAGTTTTCCATACATCGCATCCGTGGAAGTTTGAAGGAAGTGTGATTCTTGGGTCCATGATGTCATAACCGACTGTTACGCCGCTGACAAAATCGGGAGTAAGTCCCACGAATACCTGATCCCACCAGTTTTCGGTTGTACCTGTCTTACCGACAACTACCTTACTGCTGAGTCTTGCACCGGTACCTGTACCGTGGTCAACAATATTCTTCATCAGTCTGTTCATGACCCAAGCTGTTTCATCGCTCACTGCCTTATGAGGATTACCGTTATTTTCGTAGATTATTTCCTTATTGCTGTCTTCTATTCTGGAAACGATGTGTGCTTCGTTGTAAATACCCTCGTTTCCGTATGGGATATATGCGTTTACAAGGTTTTTAAGTGTAAGACCGTATCTCATCTGTCCGATAGCAAGTGGAGCATAGTCGTTATCGAGAGGGTCAAGCTTCATACCCATGTTCTTTGTTGCGAATTCAAACACAGCATCAGTAGTGAGGTCACGGCAGAGCTGTGCGGGAACTGTATTGAAGGACTGCTGCAGGAGGTAGTAGATGAAATGAGTGCCGCCGCCGGGAGGTCCGGAATAGTTGTAGGGCCAGGGTTTTCCGTTTTCGGTTTTTATTGCGGTGTCGCTGTAAACGGAGCCCCAGTGAATGGTGTCTTTTTCGAGAGCGAGACCATAGCTTGTGATAGGCTTTACAGTTGAACCAATCGGACGTCTGTCTGTTTCCGCATAGTTCGTAACGAGCGAGCCTTTTTTCTCACCCCACTGACCAACGGTTGCTCTGATAGACCCATCGTAGTTCATGGCAACGAAAGCAGCATGAGGGATATATTCCTCAGTTTTTCCGTCGTTATCGGTATCGCAGTAGCGTGTGAGATAACTAACATTAAAGAGGTTGTTGGCATCCTTGAACTTTTCAACGACGTAATCCTGCATTTTGCGGTCGATAGTTGTATATACCTTGTAGCCGCCCTTATTGATTTCATTTATGGCATCCTGCTGGCTGTCAAGCTCAAATTTCTCCATAAAATAGGGGATAAGTTCGTGATAGATAGCATCAACTTCCCATGAGTAGGCTTTTTCGGTTTGTTCAAGTTCTTCCGCCTCTTCTTCGGGGTGAAGAGCCTTATATTCATTCGAATCACGGTAAACAAGCGGAGTATTCAGACATTCCTGATATTCATCGAAAGAAATTGCACCGTTTTCGTAAAGCTTGTAAAGAACATATTCCTGACGGTCACGGTTTACGGCACGTCCCTGAACGAGTTTACCGTTTATATCGGTGTATTCAGTATACGGACCATATTCTTCGGGACTCTTGGGGATTGCAGCAAGTACCGCTGCTTCAGCTGTTGAAAGTTCCTCAACATTTTTTCCGAAGTATTCTATTGAGGCAAGCTGAATACCGTTAACAGCACCGCCGAATCCGATAAAGTTAAGGTATTCTTCGAGAATTTCGTCCTTTGTGTATGTTTTTTCAAGCTGCATTGCAGTGAAAATCTCACGGATTTTACGTTGTGGAGTGTGGTCCTTGTCTCCTGTGAGGTTCTTTACGAGCTGCTGAGTAATTGTTGAACCACCCTGTTCGGTGTCGTAGAAATGGAGGAACATATTGAGGAAAGCGGAGAATGTACGCTTATAGTCAACACCATCATGCGAATAAAAACGCTCATCCTCGGTGTAGACAAATGCGTCACGTACATGCTGAGGAATACGTTCAATATCAACAGGGATACGCTGAACGTCGGTTTTTACTCTGTGGAGAACGACGAGTTTTTCTTCGCCGTTTTCATCGGTTTCATAGCCGTAGAAGAAAGTATCGCTTCCTGATTCAAGCTCCTGAAGAGTGATACTTGTTGTATCCTTCATGAATTCGAGGACATAGACAGTCAGAGCTGTTGTAACGATGGTTCCCGTGATTATCATGACAAGAAAAAGTGACAGCAGAGTAGTTGCGATAACGGTCATAAGCTTTTTCAGGAAGACAAGAAACTTATTACGTTTTTTCTTTTTCTTTTTAGGAGGATAATTCTTCTGCGGTGGAGGAGCCATTGCAGAAGAATTGAGATGTTCCGGAGGAATTCTGCCGTAAACGGAATCGGCAGACATCGGACCATTTTGTGGAGTAAAGTAATTCTCGTTCATTTTATCGTGTAACCGCACAAGGCGGAAACTGCTCCTTTCTGAATTTTAGGACAATGTTCCGTAAGGAACATACAATTACACATAATAAATTATACCATAAATAACATGATTTGTTAAGGCTTTTCACAAAAAAACGTCATTTTGCATAAGTATGGTGAATGGGGTAATAATAAATACAACAACATTTATACTGAATGGAGTGGTATAATGAAGACAGGAAATGCAAAAAGAATATTCTTTACAATGCTGGCAGCTCTGACAATATCTGGATTTATAATGATATGTTCCATGGGACAGACTGTTCATCGTCACAGGCTGATTACAAAAACAGAGGCAATAGCTGCATCTGAAGCTCCGGCATATATTATCAGGGAGTATAAAGGGAAGCTCGGCGTATTCAGCGGAAATTCCGACAGACCGTTCAGAACGGTTGAATGTGACCTGCAGCTTCTTTCTGAATATGACAGAAATCAGCTTGAACAAGGGATTGAACTTGCAGACGAGGCTGAGCTGAGAGCATATATCGAAGATATGACATCATGATTTTCTATGCTTTTTCTTTTTTCTGACAGAGAAGCCGAAATCACCTGTTTTTCGTCCAAGAGCAAAGTATTCACCGTGAGCGAATGCCATAAGACCACATTGCTGAAGATTGAGTTTTCCTTTGCTGTCGATGTAGCGTTCATCGACGTCTATTCCGACAATTTCCGCAAGGAACATTGTATGTGAGCCGAGCAGTTTTGATTCGGTCACTTTACATTCAAGGCTTACGGGACATTCTTCAATAATAGGGACCGAGACCATTTTTGCAGGTGCGGTATGGAGTCCGCAGACCGCAAACTTATCAATATCACGTCCGCTTTTAACGCCGCAGAAATCGGTTTCACGACACATGGCAGATGTTGTGAGATTGATAACAAATTCGCCTGAATTCATGATTATATCATGAGAGTATCGTTCAGGTCTGACGGATATATATGTCATGGGAGGTCTGGTACAGGTGATACCTGTCCAGCCAATAGTCAGGACATTAGGTTTGTCGGGAGTACCGCAGGTTACAAGTGCGGCAGGTACGGGAGCAAGAAGAGTGCTGCCTTTCCAGAATTGTTTGGACATATTTTCACCTCTGCGAAATATAGTTCTTTATAATTAATGTCTACCCGAACGAAGTTCGGGGCAATAACCGTCCTAAGGCGGTTATTGAGGACACATTAATTATATCACTATAAAGCGGAATAATCAATGATTGTGATAAAATTGTAATTGAATTGAAAATAATATGAAACAGGTGTGGTGATATGACAAATTTCTCGGAATAAAAGTGATAAAATATGTTTCAGAAAAAAATAATGCGGAGGCGACATAATGAAATTAGACATAAGAACAGAAAACGGAAAGGCAATTGCAACACTCAGCGGTGAAATTGATCACCATAATGCCCGTGAGCTTCGTTCAGAGCTTGACCGTTACATAATCAAATCACAGCCGAGAATGCTTGCAATGGACTTCGGAAATATCACCTTTATGGACAGTTCGGGAATAGGACTCATAATGGGGAGAAGCAAACTGATGAGAGAATGCGGCGGAAGTCTGGAAGTATGCAACACACAGCCGTACATCAGACGAGTGCTGAAGCTTTCAGGTATTGAACGCATAGTGACAATAAAATAAAAGGAGAGAATCATGGAAGTAAAAAACGAAATAAAATTTTCTATGCCGTCGTTATCGGTGAACGAAAGCACGGCAAGAGCCGTAGTATCATCGTTTCTGATACAGGCTGACCCGACTGTTGAGGAGTTGTCAGATATCAGGACAGCAGTTTCCGAAGCTGTAACAAATGCGGTTGTGCATGCATACAGAAACACAAAGGGCAGAATTGAACTTACAGTAAGACTGCTTAAAGACCGTGAGATCTACATACGAATCAAGGATAAAGGGTGTGGAATATCCGATGTTGAACAGGCAATGGAGCCTTTGTTCACAACTGCACCCGAAGAAGAACGCTCGGGACTCGGTTTCTCTGTGATGCAGTCGTTTATGGACAAGCTTACGGTAAAAAGCAAATCGGGAAAGGGAACAACCGTTACAATGCGAAAGAGGTTGTCTGAACATGGAAAGTGAGGTTAAGAAGCCTGCCGCAGAGGACAATCTCGGACTTGTTCATCTTTGTGCGAACAAGTTCCGTGGACGTGGAATAGAGTATGAGGAACTGTATTCGGCAGGCTGCATAGGACTTCTGAAAGCTGTCAAAGCATTTGACTATAACAGGGGAGTGCAGTTTTCAACGTATGCAGTACCGGTGATACTCGGAGAAATCAAGCGACTGTTCCGGGATGGCGGAGCAGTTCATGTCAGCAGAAGTCTGAAAGAGTTGTCGCTGAAGGTGCAGAAGCTCTGTGATGAATTTCGTCACCGTGAGGGACGGGAGCCTACTGTAGGTGAACTGTCAGAACTAAGCGGTGAGTCTCAGGAGGACATTTCGGAAGCATTATGTGTGAGCAGACCTCTGATTTCGCTCACTTCGGGAGATGAAGATGAGGGGCAGATTGATGTACCTGTAGACTCTCCTGACGAATCAATTGTTGATGTACTTGCATTGAGACAGATAATGGCTCGTCTTGATAGAAATGACAGAGCGTTGCTGGAACTGAGGTATTTCAGGAATATGACTCAGTCGAAAACGGCAGCGGCGCTTGGTATGACGCAGGTGCAGGTCTCACGGCGAGAAAAAAAGCTCCTGACGCAGATGCGAAAGGAGCTTCTTGAGTAGTTAAAAAACAAGATATTCTATAACAGAATTAGACATAAGGAATCCCATTGGAGTAAGTGACAGAAAGCGTCCGTCAAACTCCGCATACCCTGCTTTAATGAGCATGGGTATTTTTTTTTCGATATCGGAACGATGCTGACCGACATCTGTAAGGTCAAGTCCGGTTTTAAGACGGAGTGCGAGCATGGCACGTTCTTCAAAGCCGCATGGATTCTCGTCCGTGACTGAAATCTGCTGAACAGGGGAGTCTATGAACTGTAAAACGTCACGGTCAACGGCAAATCTTTTTCCGTCGTAACATGAATGAGCCGACGGACCTATGCCGAGATAATCGAGGCACTTCCAGTATCGGCAGTTGTGACGGCTCTCTGAGCCATCTTTTGCGAAATTAGAGACCTCATACTGTTCGAATCCATGTTCATGCAGAGCATTTACCATTTCAAGGTAAAGTGCGGCTGATGAATCATCGTCGGGAAGAGTCCTGCGGAAATCCTCGCAGTCAAACGGAGTACCGTTTTCTGCTTTAAGGATGTAAGCAGAGATATGACTGACAGGAAGCGAACAAAGTCTGTTGATTGAATACAGAAGTTTATCGGAAGTCTGTCCGGGGAGTGCGATCATCAGGTCACATGAAATATTGCGGAAGCCTGCATGGTGAGCGTCGCAAACTGCCTGTTCAGCCTTTTCGGAAGTATGTGTACGACCGAGGAGCTTTAGTTCATCGTCATTCATGGACTGGACTCCGATTGAAAGTCTGTTGACTCCGCATTGAAGAAGTTCCGAGAGTTTCTGGGGAGTCAGGGTATTAGGATTTGCTTCAAGAGTAATTTCGGCATTCTCATGAAGTAAAAAGGAGTCTCTTACAGTTGAGATTATGCGATTAATCTGGTCAGATGAAAGAAGTGAGGGTGTACCGCCGCCGAAGTAAAGAGTATCGACGGTTTTGTTTTTATCTGCGTAATGGACGATATTCCTCAGAACTGCACTCACATATTTTTCTGCAGAATCTTTTCTGTAAGAAACGGAGTAGAAGTCACAGTACGGACATTTTTTACCGCAGAATGGGACATGTAGATAGATTCCGAGAGAATTCATACGGATTCGATTCGTATAGCTTCGGTAAGTTTAAAGCAGAATGCATTTACGATTCTGGGGACAGTATGAATTGCTATAAGAAGTACGATCTGTATCAGAACTTCATAACGTGAAAGAAACTGATAATCGGGTGCAAAAAGGAAAACAAGAACCATACAGGCTAATCCGAGAACTGAGAAAATTGCGTTGAAAATAGTAGCACCTCTGCCGTTGACAACTCTTTTTCCGCATGACGGACAGTTTACTCCTCTCTGATTCATTCTGCCTGCACGTGCTTTCAGAATGGGATTGAACGACTTTTCGCCGCAGCATGGACATTTGTAGATACTCATTATATTTTTTTCCTTTCGGTTATTCTTGAATCTGAGAAGTCACGGGGACAAGTTCGGTAAGTACAGAAGCTTCCTTAGCAGGAGAAGCTTCGGGAACCATATCTGTGATACGATTGGCACGCTTCTTTTTGCGAGCCTTTTTTCTGTGCTTTCTGAACGTGAGGAAGACTTCGGGGTGGACGGTAAGCAAGAGGGTGAAGAGAAGAAGAATCATTGTCCATATTCCGACAAAATCGAGGTCGTGAATGATAAGACCCCAGAAGAGTGTGAGAATAGAAATCACAAAAAAACGAGTGAGTGAATGTTCTCTGAGTCTTATCAGAAAGAAACGGACGAATCTTCCTGATGATGAATTACGTTTGCAGAAAAGCTCTGAAACAGACAGTATGACGGCGGCAATATTGATTGCAGCCAATCCATACAGTACGAAAATATTAAACATATAAACCTCACAATCTTAATCAGGTGTCAAGTTTGAGGACACTCATGAAAGCTTCCTGCGGAACTTCTACGGTTCCGAGCTGACGCATACGCTTTTTACCTTCCTTCTGTTTCTCAAGAAGCTTCTTTTTACGTGTAATATCACCGCCGTAGCATTTGGCAAGAACGTCCTTACGCATAGCCTTTACCGTTTCACGGGCGATTATTTTTCCACCGATTGCAGCCTGAATCGGAACTTCGAAGAGCTGACGGGGGATATTTTCCTTGAGTTTTTCAGCAATTTTACGTGCCCTTCCGTAAGCCTTGTCTGTGTGAATGATAAAGGAGAGAGCGTCAACGATATCTCCGTTGAGGAGGATGTCGAGCTTGACAAGCTTTGACGGAGCGTATCCCATCATTTCATAATCGAAAGAAGCATAGCCCTTTGTACGTGATTTGAGTACATCAAAGAAATCATAGACTATTTCATTCAGGGGAAGTTCATAATGAAGCTCGACTCTCGTATCGTCGAGGTATTTCATATCCTTGAAAACGCCGCGTCTGTCCTGACAAAGCTCCATGATATTTCCGACATAATCCGAGGGCGAGAGAATACTTGCCTTAACGATAGGTTCTTCGGCTGTCTGAATGAGAGCAGGGTCGGGATAATTGGTGGGGTTATCGATATACTGAACATCGCCGTTGGTCATAGTAACCTTGTAAATAACTGACGGTGCGGTTGTAATGAGGTCGAGGTTATATTCACGCTCAAGACGCTCCTGAATGATTTCCATGTGGAGAAGTCCGAGGAATCCGCAGCGGAATCCGAAACCGAGTGCAATAGAAGTTTCAGGCTCAAAGGAGAGCGAAGCGTCGTTAAGCTGGAGCTTTTCGAGTGCTTCACGCAGGTCACCGTACTTTGCACCGTCGGCGGGATAAATACCTGAGAAAACCATCGGATTTACCTTACGGTAGCCGGGGAGAGGCTCATCACAGGGATTAGCATCGCTTGTAACGGTATCACCGACACGGGTATCTCCGATACTTTTGATTGAAGCGGAGATGTATCCGACTTCACCTGCTGTAAGAGAGCCATTGTTTATAAGATTTGTTGCGTCCATGCAACCGGCCTCAACAACCGTAAACACGGAGCCTGTTGACATGAGACGGATGTTATCGCCGACCTTTACTGTACCTTCCTTGACACGGACATAGATGATTACACCCTTGTATGAATCGTAGTAGCTGTCAAAAATGAGAGCCTTCAGCGGCTTGTCAGGGTCGCCCTTCGGAGGAGGAACGTCTGTAACGATTTTTTCGAGAACTTCTTCTATATTCAGACCAAGCTTGGCTGAAATTCTCGGAGCGTCCATTGCAGGGATACCGATGACATTCTCCACCTCGTTGCAGACTCTTTCGGGGTCAGCAGAAGGGAGGTCGATTTTATTGACAACGGGAATAACTTCAAGGTCGTGTTCGATTGCGAGATAGGTGTTTGCAAGTGTCTGAGCTTCGATACCCTGTGAAGCGTCAACAACGAGAATGGCACCCTCGCAGGCGGCAAGGGAACGTGAAACCTCGTAGTTGAAATCGACGTGACCGGGCGTATCAATGAGGTTGAAGATATAGTCCTGACCGTCGTTAGCAGTATATTTCAGACGTACAGCACGTGCCTTGATAGTAATGCCTCGCTCACGTTCAATGTCCATATTATCGAGGAGCTGTTCTTCCATGTCACGGACAGCGACAGTCTCGGTTTTTTCGAGAATACGATCAGCAAGAGTAGACTTGCCGTGATCTATATGTGCAATAATACAGAAATTTCTGATATTCTTATTTGCCAAGTTTATTCCTCTTTTCTTAGATTTACATAATATATAATTAATGTCTCCTCATCAATGAATGTGATGCGCAAATTCCTCATATTGTAAAGAATTTGCGCTCCCCGAACGAAGTTCGGGGCAATAACCGCCTTAAGGCGGTTATTGAGGACAAATTAATTATAACAGAAATACGCAGTTTTGTAAAGAGCAAGATAAATATTTTCTTCCGCTATTGAAAAATTCACATATTAATGATATAATATATAGTGGATAATCAGATAATCGGAGGGCTATATGAAAAAATGGAAGGTCGGTACACCCGACAGAAAAATAATATCACAGCTTATGCTGAAATGCGGTGTTACGTCACTGACAGCCGCTTCACTTGCGTTCAAAGGATACACAAATCCTGAAGCTGTAATGGAGAAACTGAATACTGACGAGCTTTCCGACCCTTTTGATATAAAAGATATGCGAGAAGCTGCCGATGTTATAAATGAAGCAATCAATAATGACGAAAAGATATGCGTGTACGGTGATTATGATTGTGACGGAATAATGGCTACAGTAATTCTCTACACCTATCTTTTTGAAGCCGGAGCAAATGTAATGTATTACATTCCTGAGCGTTCAGAGGGATATGGACTGAATAAGGAGGCAATCAGAGAGATACATGATGACGGCATCCAGCTCATAATAACTGTTGATAACGGAATTTCAGCTGTTTCTGAGGCTGAATACATATATGAACTCGGTATGAGACTTGTTGTTACCGACCATCACCAGCAGGGAGAACAGCTTCCCCGTGCCGAAGCTGTTGTAGACCCTCACAGGCACGACTGTTTTTCGTCGTATAAATTCATGTGCGGTGCAGGAATCGCACTCAAGCTCGTAACCGCACTAAATGACGGTGACTACACAATGGCACTTGAGCAGTTCGGAGACCTTGCCGCAATAGCAACCATTGCTGATATTGTAAGTCTTACGGGTGAGAATCGTTTTCTTGCCGCATACGGACTTGAGCTTATACGCAATTCCGATCGTCCTGCGATAATGGCACTGAAGGAGATAAGCGGAATTGACGACAGCAGACTTGATACACATTCCATTGGTTTCGGGATTGCTCCGAGGATAAATGCTTCTGGAAGATTTGGTTCTCCTGCATCTGCGGTCGAACTTTTCCTGACAGAGGATTATGAGGAATGTCTTGCAGCGGCAAGGGAGCTTGACAGTCTTAATATGCAGCGAAAAAATGTTGAAAACACAATTATTTCCGAGATATACGATATGCTTGAGGCAGACACAATGCTTCTTCACGGCAGAGTAATTTTCCTGTGCGGAAAAGACTGGCATCACGGTGTTATCGGAATTGTAGCTTCCCGTATTAGTGAGCAGTTCGGAAAGCCCTGCTTCATCGCATCGGAAACAGAAGGCGAAATCAGAGGTTCCGCACGTTCATTCGGTGATTTTTCTGTGTTCAAAGCACTCACTTATGCTTCGGATATGCTTGAAAAATTCGGAGGACATCAAGGTGCGGGAGGTTTCACAATCAAGCAGGGAATGGCTGACACGTTCAGAGATTCTCTTGAGAAGTATGCGTATGAAAACCACAGAACAATGCCTGAGGCAGTAATAACAGCCGATTACGCAGTACAGTCTGCCGAACTTGCAGTAGACAATGTTAAAGGTCTTTCACTTCTTGAACCCTTCGGAATGGATAACGAAAAACCGCTGTTTTATATAGACAACGCTAAGATTATCGAAATCACACCGCTTTCAGGCGGAATTCATTCAAAGCTCAGAATCAGTTTCGGAGCTTCACAGTTTGACGCACTTCTTTTCAGAACAGCTCCCCATGCCATTCCTGTTCAGAAGAACAGTTGGTGTGACATGATAGTTTCACTCGGTATAAATGAATTCCATAACAGGGAGTCTGTGAGCATAATTGTGAGTGAACTTCGTCCTCACGGATTTCAACAGAGCAAGTATTTTGCGGCATTCAATGCTTTTGAAGCATTTCTGAGAGATGAAGAGCTTCCGGAAAAGTATTACCCTGTGATGCTTCCGTCAAGAGATGATGTCGTAAAGATTTACAAGGGAATTCCCGACGACGGAATAAACCTGGATACACTCTACATACGTCTTTCCGATCCACAGATCAATTATTGCAGATTCCGCACGTCCGTCGAAGCGCTCAGACAGCTTGGACTGATAAAGTACAGTGTTTCGGATTCGAATATATCAAAGGTTCGTGTTACGAACAAAACGGATCTCAACTCCGCACCGATTCTTGTTTCATTAAAGGAAAAAATCGGCTCATCAAGCACACAATAAGGAGAATCATTATGAAGGATAACATGAATTTTTCTGTACTTAACGGAGCAGATGCTCCCGTACCGATTCCTAAAGACCCCGGTTCTATTGATATGTCGCAGTATCTAAGTACAATACCCGATTATGATGATAACTTCACAATAGAAATAATTATACAGAAGATACTTACAAGTGATAAGCAGTATGACCTCAGCAAGATAATATCGGCATATGAATTTGCCGCAAAGGCTCATGAAGGACAGAAGCGTTCATCGGGACAGGAGTACATTATTCATCCGCTTGCCGTTGCAAATATTCTCCTTAATCTCGGAATGGACACAGATACAGTATGTGCCGCACTGCTTCATGATGTTGTCGAGGATACTCCTGCATCACTGAATGATCTGAAAAAAAGGTTCGGACAGGACGTTGCAATGCTTGTGGACGGCGTAACAAAACTGAGTAAAATCCCGCTTTTTACCGAAGAACAGCAGCAGGCTGAAAACATACGCAAGATACTTCTCGCAATGTCACAGGACATACGTGTAATGATTATCAAGCTGTGCGACAGACTTCATAATATGCGTACACTTAAGTATCGTCCGATAGATAAACAGCGCCGCACTGCGCTTGAGACCATGAATATCTACGCACCGATAGCTCATCGTCTCGGAATCCGTGCTGTCAAGGAAGAACTTGAGGATCTTGCATTTCATTATCTTGACCCGTTTGCATATTCAGAAATCGAAGGAATCCTTGAAAACAAGAAGGAGGAGCGTCAGGCGTTCATTGAGATAATCAAGAGCCGTATTGCACAGCGCTTTAATTCCGAAGAATTCTCAGAACCTCCGCAGATTGACGGACGTGTCAAGAGTATCTACGGTATTTACAAGAAAATTTTTGTAAATCATAAGAACATAGATGAAATCTATGATAAATATGCGGTAAGAATAATTGTAACCTCCATATCGGAGTGCTATAATGTTCTGGGACTGATTCATGATATGTTCCATCCGCTTCCCAATCGCTTCAAGGACTATATTTCAACACCGAAATCAAATATGTATCAGTCGCTTCATACGACCGTACTCGGCAAGGAAGGAATTCCGTTTGAGGTTCAGATACGTACTTGGGATATGCACGAAACAGCTGAGTACGGAATTGCCGCACACTGGAAATACAAAGAGGGGATTCAGGGGAAGGACAAAATGGAACAGCGTCTTTCATGGGTGCGTCAGGTTATCGAAGCCCAGCAGACCTCTGATGATGTTGAAGAAATCGTCCGTATAATCAAGACAGACCTCGCACCTGAGGATATAGTTGTAATGACTCCGAGAGGAATGTCGATCTGTCTTCCGATTGAATCCACGGTAATCGACTTTGCATACAGGATTCATACGGAAGTAGGACATAAGACGGTCGGTGCGAAGGTGGACGGCAGGATAGTCCCGCTTGATTACAAGCTTCAGACGGGACAGATCTGCGAGGTTATCACAAGCAAGGACCCCGAAAAAGGTCCGAACCGTGCATGGCTCAATATTGTAAGGACAAATGAAGCACGTTCAAAGATACGTTCATGGTTCAAGAAGGAGCGTCGTGAGGAAAACATTACAGAGGGCAAGGCGGCACTTGAAAAGGAATTCAGACGTCACAGAATCAATCTTGATGAATCGGAGTATACAGCATTTCTTGAGGATGATTTCAAGCGTCATAACTGTGGAACGATAGAAGACTTTTATGCGTCAATCGGATACGGAGGAGTTCTCCTTTCAAAAATCATACCAAGACTCAAGGACAAGTATGAAAAGCAATATGCGTCTGAAAGAGCACCGCAGTCTCCACAGGTTATCAAGCTTAAATCCGAAGAAAAGACAGGAAGTATTATTCTTGACCAGATTGATGATATTGTTGTAAAATTCGCACAATGCTGCAATCCTCTTCCGGGAGACGATATTGTAGGCTTTATTACAAGAGGTCACGGCATTTCGGTACATACAACACGCTGTACAAACTACCGTGCGATGCTTGAAAGAAACAATCAGGAAGAACTCAGCAGATGGTGCGATATTCAGTGGTCCGAGCACAGCAACTCGCAGCTCCAGACAAGCTTTGAGGTTGTAGCTGTAGACCGTGTGGGACTTGTCTATGATATTTCCGCTGTTCTTATGGAAGCAAGGGTTCCGATTGTACATTCATCATCAAGAAGACTTAAAAACGGAAATGCACTTTTTGAGGGTGCGATTATTATTTCAAGCACGGAACAGCTTAAAACATTGTTTGACAAGCTCAGGAAAATAAAGGGTGTCATAACAGTTGAGCGTTCAGCAATATGAGGTGAGGAAAATGAAAATTCATCATATGCAGCTCGGAGCACTCGGAGCTAACTGCTATGTAATAGAAACAGGGGACAGACGCTGTATCGCCGTTGACATCGGTGGTGACAGCGAGCGTTTCCTGTCATTTCTGAAATCTAAGAATCTAACACTGACAAAGATTCTTCTGACACACGGTCATTTTGATCATACAGGCGGAGTTGAATCTGTAAGAAAAGCTACGGGAGCCGAAGTATTTGTCCATGTTGATGATGCTAAGATGCTGCAAAGTGCAGTTGACTCACTGTATATGCATATACAGCTTGGGGAATTTGCTCCTGTTTCGGAGTTTATTGCTGTTGAGGAAGACAGCTGCATAACTGACGGAGACTGTAGAATCACTGTTATCGGTACTCCGGGACATTCCGAGGGAAGCGTGTGCTATGTATGTGGGAACGTAATGTTTACGGGAGATACGCTGTTCTGCGGTTCAATAGGAAGAACGGATTTTCCCGGAAGCAATCCGCTTGATATGAAACATTCTCTGCAAAAGCTGTATCAGATGGATAAGGATTTCAGAATATATCCGGGACACGGCGAATCATCAACTCTTGAGAATGAAAAAAGAACCAATCCATATATGAGAGGCTTCAGATAATTTATGACTGATATTACATTAAAAATGCCGGTCGTTCTGATCGGCAATTCTTTTAAATATGAGGTAGAATCAACACTGAAACTTTTTTTCAGTATAAGTCGTTTTGCGTTTTCCGACAATATTGAGGATGCTGTCGGAGACAATTACGTAGTTGCAGGTAAGGACGGAGTGCGTCTGTATGCAGATGTAATGCTCGACGGTGAGCTGACTCATTCTGAAAAAATCTTTCCTGATGATACGCAGGACGCTGTTTTTGAACATGAACTGTGCAGACTGATTTTTCATCTTCTCATTGAAAGAACAGGGATTATTCCGCCATGGGGACTCATGACGGGAATCCGTCCTGTAAAGAGAGTCATCGACCTGATGAACAGGGGACTGACCAAGGATGAGATTTTTGCTCAGCTGACTGAAAAATATGAGATCAACAGAGATAAACTGGAGCTTGCATATGCAACAGCAGTCAATCAGCAGCCAATACTTGAAAAAATCAATACAAAGGCAGTAAGTCTGTATGTTTCGATACCGTTTTGTCCGACAAGATGCAGTTATTGTTCATTTGTTTCTCATTCCATGGATTCAGCTATAAAGCTCATGCCCCAATATGTTGACGCCCTCTGCAGAGAACTTGAAATCACAGGCAGACTTGTCAAAGAAACAGGCACAAAAATTGATACGATATATTTCGGCGGCGGAACTCCGACGTCTATCACAGCAGATGAGCTTCGGACAATCATGGGATGTGTAGCGAAAAACTTTGATCTCGACAGTGTCCGTGAATACAGTGTTGAGGCAGGCAGACCTGATACAATAACAGAGGAAAAGCTTCGTGTTATCAAGGAGCTTGGTGCTGAGCGTATTTCCGTTAATCCTCAGACGCTCAACGACGATGTGCTGAAGGTTATCGGCAGAAAACATACGGGAGAAGATTTTCTGCGTTCATATGAGCTGGCAAGAAAAGTCGGGTTTACCAATATAAATACTGACCTTATTGCGGGACTTCCCACTGAATCAGCTGAAAGCTTCAGAAACACTCTTGACAGGATAATCGACCTTGATCCTGAGAGCATTACGGTTCATACGCTTACTCTTAAGCGTGCAGCAGCTCTCTTTGCAAACGGAAAGGATTATGCATATAATCCAGCATCGGAAATGGTCGATTACAGCATAAAGAAGCTTATGGACAACGGATATCTGCCGTACTATATGTATCGTCAGAAGAATACGCTGGATAATCTTGAAAATGTCGGTTACGCAAAGAAAGGCTTCGAAAGCTGGTATAATATTTTTATTATGGACGAAACTCAGACAATTCTCGGTACAGGATGTGCTGCGTCGACAAAGCTTGTATACGAGGGCGGACGGATTGAGCGAATCCATAATTATAAATTTCCGTATGAGTACATTAACCGTTTTGACCAGCTTATGGAGAAGAAGAAGGAGACAGAAGAATGCTTGAAAAGAATAAGCACTTTACCGCAGAAATAACAGATATAACGTCAGAAGGACAAGGAGTATGCAAGGTCGACGGAATGGCAGTATTTGTACCTCTTACGGCAGTCGGAGATGTAATCGAGGGGAAAATAGTCAAACCGCATAAGAGTTACGCTTACGGAATATGTGAGAGAATAGTGTCTATGTCGCCTGACCGTGTGGAAAATGAGTGTCCCGTGTACAAAAAATGCGGAGGATGTGATTTCCGACATATTTCCTATGATGCAGAGTGCCGTACAAAAGCACTTATCGTAGAAAATGCATTTCGTCGAATCGCAGGACTAAATCCCGTTTTTGAACAGTTTATTACTGCTGATACTGAATGCAGATACCGTAATAAGGCTCAGTATCCCATTGCAATGGTCGACGGAAAAGCTGTCTGTGGATTCTACGCACCAAGGAGCCATCGTCTTATACCAACAATGGACTGTGCTCTACAGCCTGAAATTTTTAAAGAGATACTGGAAGTAGTTCTTGACTACATTAATGGACGGAGACTTTCTGTCTATTCCGAGGAGACAAATACAGGAATCATAAGGCATATATATATCAGAAGGGGAAGCTATTCCGGTGAGATAATGGTTTGTATCGTGGCCAGAAAGGATATATCACGCCGGTTGGTTCCTTTATGGAAAATTCTGTCTGAACATTTTGCTGAAATAAAAAGCTTCGTTATGAATATAAATCCTGACAGCACAAATGTAATACTCGGAGAAAAGTGTATAACTATCGGTGGGAATGATACTATAACTGATACAATGTGCGGAAACAAAATCGAAATTTCACCGCTTTCGTTTTATCAGATCAACACAATTCAAGCTGAAAAACTCTATGCAAAAGCTCTTGATTATGCCTCGCCGAACGAAAATGATATTATTGCAGATTTGTATTGCGGAGCAGGTACAATAGGTCTGTCAATGGCACATAAAACACAAAAAATAGTGGGTATTGAAATTGTTTCCGATGCTATAGAAAATGCAAGGAAAAATGCTCTAAACAATAACATTTCAAATACTGAGTTTTATTGCGGTGATGCGGGAAATGTCTTTTCTGAACTTCACAAAAATGGATGTAATCCCGATATTATCGTTATTGACCCTCCAAGAAAAGGCTGTTCACAGGACTCTCTTGATGTTATAATTGCTGCTCTCCCGAAAAAAATCGTTATGATTTCATGTAATCCTGCTACTGCTGCTCGTGACGCAAAATATCTCTCAGATAATGGATACACCGTGGAAAAAGTATGTGGTGTTGATTTGTTCCCGAGAACTAAGCACGTTGAGACGATAGTATTATTGTCCAAACTAAAATCAACACATCATATTGAAGTTGAACTGAAAACGGATGGGCTTGATTTGACCTTTTCCGAAAGCAAAGCTACTTACGATGAAATCAAGGCTTATGTCAAGGAACATGCAGGCTTGACAGTATCTTCTCTGAACATAGCACAGTTGAAGCAGAAATACGGTATTATCGAGCGTGAGAATTACAACAAGGCGAAATCGAAGAACTCCCGACAGCCGAAATGTCCGAAGGAAAAAGAGGATGCTATTGTTGAAGCTTTACGCTATTTCAAGGTAACCGTCAAATAAACCGCATCTGATAAGATATAAAACAACCCTCGCCGAAATTGGCGAGGGTAAACGTTATCAATTATTCCATGGCAACAGTATAGTACCTGCAAGGAATGGCTCTGTGAAATAATTTCTGTAAATTAATCAACTGTGATAATAATGTTTATTTGGAGTGGCTTGAAAAAAGCTGCTCCAATTTTTTACAGTATACAATGGATACTGTAATTTGTCAAGATACTTTG
>SVNK01000014.1 GCA_015066935.1 Ruminococcus sp.
TCGGCGAGCTTACCTTTGCCGAAACGATAAGCGGTATATCGTTATCAATGAATAGTCCCGATTTTACTGCTTCATATTGCTTGAGGACGCTTTCGTCGCTGACACTTCTGCTGTAGCTGATGATTTTACGCTTCATATATATGTATTTTCCCGACTGGTATATAGCACAGACAACCACTCCCGTAATCCATATCACAGGCAGATACCAAGGCAAAGAAATATTCAGTTTAGGCGTATCGGGAAGCTGTATGCTGTATGGGATAATAAGTCTTATCGCCATTATTAACGACATTGTATATATAATTCTGAATCCGTAGCGTTTTATCAGTTTTCCTTTCAACAGAAAAAACAACAGTGACGCTATCGTTACGGATAATGTTACAGAAAATATTACTCCGAACATAATTTACCTCCGTAGTTTAATCCTCAGCATCAGTAGATTTCTCGTCAATAAAAGCTTTCAGCGATGCTATATCGTCATTTGAGAGGTTTTTGCCGTTATACAGGGAACAGATCAGCTTTGATACAGAACCGCCAAAAATGCGGTCGATTATGGTTTTGCTTTCCTGCTGGAGATAGTCGTCTTGATTAACAACAGCTGAGTACAGCTTATATTTTCCTGATTTTTCTGCTGTTACAAATCCACGCTCGGTAAGCCTTGCAAGAAGATTAAGAATTACAGCAAGACTCCATTCGTGAATATCTTTGAGTCCTTCCTGTATCTCAACTGAGCTTACAGCTTTACCACTTTCCCAGATAAAATTCATGATGTCCATTTCTGCGTCAGGCAGACGCTTGTATTCATTTCCCATTTTTATTCAGTCCTTTCATATTCGTTTAACAAGTGTTAAATCCATTTTTATTATACAACTGTTAAATGGATTTGTCAAGGGGTTTAAAAAATTATTTTTCAGTCCATTTTGTATAAATAATTAAACACAGAAATAAAAACGATAAAACCGTATCAGAATAAAAAAACAAGTCATGCAGTTAATATAAACTACATGACTTAAATATACTCAATCAGTTTGATTTCTTTCCCTATGGGTGACGGTCTTATATCAGCCCGTTTTTTATTCAAGTTCGATTTTTAGCATAAGCACACGATAACCGTCTTTGTATCGGGAGAAGACGTTGTTTCGAAGCAGCTTCTTACTCACTCAACAAGGCGTGCGGTAACGAGTTTTGCGTCAGATCATGAACAGACCATTCATGGGGGTTGTCAGTTTTCAGTCAAGTGACGAGTACAGGAATGAGAAGCTGCCTTTTTCCGATTTGAGACAAGTCTCAAGAACCTCTGCAAAAAGCTTCATTTTTTTAATAAGACTTTCATCATTTTTCTTGTACACGCAGGTGTTGAGCAGAATGGTCAGCATAGCGATAATCATTTCCGCACTTTCCAGAGGAGCGTCAGTAGTTACCGAACCGTCTTTCGTACCGTCTGTGAGTATGCGGCTGAGGATAGGGGATATGGTTCTTATAGCGATTGTCATGAGCTTGTAGTGCAGAATAATGTCATCCTGAAGGTGGAGTGCCATAATAACGTTTCTGCTGTTATCGAGAAACTCCTCTTTAAGTATAGATCGCATAAGAATATTAAGCTTATCGAAGGTCGAACTTGCTGAATTGATATCCGCAAAGTATTTATTTACAGCAGCTGAATAACAGCGTTCTATCACAGCGTCGATAATCTCGTCTTTACTTTTGAAGTAGTAGTATATACTGCCCTTGCCTATACCGGCTTTGCGTGCGATCATATCAACTGTGATTTCGTTTTTGGACTGTTCATTATTATACATCAGTTCTTCGGATGCATTGAGAATTATATCCTTTTTAGTTTCACGCATTGTATTTCCTCTTTATTTTCAAGAAATTCCGACGTAATTCGTCTTAAGCACATTATAACATATTTCTGCGAATTGTTCAACACAAAAACAGAAATTTATACTGATTCTGCTGAAAAAACAAATGCTCCGTGAACGATCTCACGGAGCAGTATCTATCTGAAAACGACTGTCCCGATGCGGCTGTAATTCCCGAGGCTGTTCATGGGGGTCCGTAACGGATTCCACATCGGGACAGCGACATCATTTTTGTCGTTACTTTATTTTATGCTGAAATCTGCGAAATGCAACAAAGAAAATTTTTGAAATTATCCGTTATTTTGTAACCGATAGAAATTATACTGTAATAAAAAAAGCTGAAATGTAGCATAACCGATATATTTCTGTTATTGAAAGTTACAGCGTAAAGAGGTATAATATAATCAGACAAGGAAAGACAATACAGACATTTAATACCTCCGTACACACTCATTATAATAAAACCGCATGCTCATAGAACATGCGGTTTTATTATTTATCCGAAATTCTTTGCAAGTCTGAAATCAGCAGCTCCTGTAAACGGGTCAAAGAGAATATCCTCATTATCGTTACGATAAACAAAATACGTTGCTTTATAGAAAAGCGGAATGAATCCGTTTGACGAGATGAGGATTTTTTCTGCGTGAGAAGCGTTTTCAGTAAGCTGATAAGCGGTTGCTGAATTTCTTACTGATTGGGAATGAGCGATTCCGTCGGAAGCGTCTTTAAGGTGCTGATTGGTTTCGAACTGTTCCAGGACGGAAGCAGGTGTTCCCATCTGAGCTTTTACAGGGTAGAGTGCGATTGAGTATTCTCCGGTTTCGATACGGCGTATGAAGTCCTTATATGAGGCGTCCTCTATGCCGATGTAGACTCCGAGGGTGTTCTGCCAGTTCTGAGAAAGTTCTATCAAGTTGTCAGAACTGATGATTTCGGTGCAGACGAGAATCTTTGTACTTTCAAGAGAGCCGATATTAAGCTCCTTCATAGCTGAATCCATCATTTTTTTTGCTTCTGCCGGGTCATAGCGGCTGAAGGCGGTGTCCGAGGCAAGCTCACGATAGCTGCGTCCTGCAATCATGACTGACGGTGGGATGATTCCGCCGGCTGTCATAACGCTGCTGTCTGCCTTTTCCGCAAGAGCGTCACGGTCGATAGCAAGAGCGAGCGAATTTCTCAGATTTTTATTGGAGAAATACATATTATCGGGGTTGAATATAAGTCCGAGGGTGTAGGCATATTTTTCATCAACATTGTATTTTTTGCTGCTGAAGTTGTTGTTGAAGGTAGAAAGACATTCAATGTTATCGTCTTTGAGGCAGCTTCGGATGTCACTTTCGGTCTTTTCAATGGTGAAGCTGAGGTATTTCGGACACACCTGATAATCGTCGCAGACATTTTTTTCGTTGCGTTTCATGTAGAGTATGTTGTGATTTCCGTAAGGGTCATAGAACCATTGACGGACAAAAAATGCGCCGTTTGACATGATTGATTTATCGTCAAGACCGTAGCGGCCCTTTGTGGAATTGAAGAATTCCTCGTTGCAGGGATACGCTGCCGAAGATGCCATCAGCGGAAGGAACTCTGCCGAAGGGTACTCAAGTGTGACTTCAAGAGTATATTCATCGGCAGCCTTTACTCCGAGAGAGTCAGGGGAAGCGGTTCCGTTCATAATGGCTTTACTGTTTTTAATGCAGGAGAAGCTGTTGGCGTACGGCGACTGCATTCTGGGATCGGGAATACGTTTAAGGGCAAAGACGTAATCGTGTGCTGTAACCGGGAAACATTCGGTATCGTCGATTACATCGTCATTGTTGTGGTCGAGGAACCAGTAGTTATCCTTACGCAAGCTGAAAGTATAAACGGTGCCGTCGTCAGAAACGGTATAGCTTTCGGCGTTGCAGAGTGAAATATTACCGTTTTCATCTGAGGAGAGGAGTCCGCTGTAGAGATTGCGGATTACGGTATTCGAGGATTGGTCGTCAGCGAACTGAGGGTCAAGGCTTTCAGGGTTTCCGAGAAGCGGAGCGTCATACATATGATTGAGACCGTCGCCCTCTCTTTTTTTACCGCATGCGGCAAAGGATGAACAGCACATAGCCGCACATATTATAACAGTAAGAATTTTTTTCAAAATAATCTCCTTTTCTGATGCAAATGGCTAAAAATATCAGCGCAGAAGCTGCGCTGATACTGATTTGATTAATTCATTGAAACCGTAACAATAAAGCCGTCGGTGTTATTTCCTGAAACGCTGTAAACCTTGTTTGCAGGTACAGGTACGGCAGTAGTATTGCCTGAGACTGCGGGAACATAGTAAACCCTGTAAAGTGTTGTATTTACGGAAATCTCAAGAGGGTTATCCTTAGTATGTTCTTTCAGGAGAGTTATATACTCTTCAAGGCAGAGATTGTTCTGCTTTATGTAACTGGCATGAGGAGTGCCGACATATCTGTATGTCTGTGTTCTTGCACGTTCTCCTGTAAGAGACTCCTTGCCTTCGGGATAACGGAGAATGAATCCGAATTCAGCAGCATGCTCGTCAATCCATGCATAGTCGCCGACAGGGGAATAATATCCCGAAGAACTTGAGCCGTCCTTGGGGAATACAGCCATATCAAACGAGCGTCCTGTATGGTAATCTGAGAAACCGCCCTTCAGACCTGTATTTCCGCTGAGGTACTTGTCGTTCTGGACCTCAAGTGAACGGTAGCCCTCAATAATAACGATATTGGTGTTATATTTTGCAGCATAGAAGCCGTCCATAAGAGCGTTGAGTTTTTCGAGAACCTTGGCGTCGAGTGAAGTAACAAGATCCTTGGCGATATAGTGGTCAGAAGTTCTGTTGCTTGAAATTGAAACGGGGTTGATGTCGCCGTCGACGAATCTGTACTGAGCATTAGCGTTTACGAGGACAAGGTCGCCTCTGAAAACGGCTTCGTATTCAAGGTTATCATTTGTGAAGGTGACATCCGGAACGGTGGTACCGTTTGTACCGGGTGTGAGAATTGCGGTTGTATCGCCGCTTGACTGAAGGTTGTCCTCTATGGAGGACTGAGTCTGATTGCCGGAAGATGATGAAGATGACCCTCCGTCTGAATTTTTTCTGCCCTTGGAGCAGCTGTTCACACATGAACAGAGAACTACTATCATAACGATAAGAACAAGAAGCGCAGCAATAACGCGATCGTATCTTATCCTGTATTTTTTTCCTGACTGACGCCTTTTACGGCTTCTTCTTTCATTGCCGTTGTTCATAATCCGATTCTCCTTGATTTTTCTTGCGGCAGACTGCACATATTCTGACCGGATACCGAGGTTTAGCGCTTTGATAGCGGCAGTTGTTCCCGAAGCTTATATGTTTATCTTTTTGGCACGGGAATGGAGTATATATCCGGCAGGATTTTGTGAGATGCTGTCTTTTTTGTTCTTTTTTTCTATGTTTATCTGTACATATAAGCTAAAAAGCAGTGATTTATACCATATGTATTCCATTATAACATATTATTCCGACAATGTAAAGCTTTTTTCGATAATTTTTTCAGCTTTTTTGTGTTAACGGATTATTTGTAAAAACCCTTGATTTTTTTTGCGGAATATAGTATAATACCATTGATGGATTGAAGGGGATTTGTCTGTAAACGGGGTCTGGTTTCAAGGAGAGGTTCAATGCTTAAAGCTATCTGTTCCTGCAAGGAACTTACACTCTGCAGTTATTATGACTGCATTTCAGACATCATTGGTTCCGGACAAATTGAAAATCTCAAAAGAATACGTCATCATGTCTGTACAACGCGTTTTCAGCACTGCATTAATGTTTCGTACTACAGCTATCTTTTCTGTCGGAAATTCGGAATGAATGCGAGGTCTGCCGCACGTGCCGGTCTGCTTCACGACCTCTTCTTCTATGACAGGAAGAGGTATAATTCCCGCAGAGAAAAGGGACAGCTTTCCCATAGCTGCATGCATTCGCTTATGGCACTCGAAAATGCCGAAAAGCTTACGGAAATTACTGAGCTTGAACGTGATATGATACGAAAACATATGTGGCCGATGACACGTCCGCTTCCGAAGTATAAGGAAACATATGTCATAACATTTATTGATAAATACTGTGCAGTGCTGGAATTTTGTGTTCCTAAGCTTAAAAAGGCTTTTTCTCTGCACAATAAACAGGAGGATAAATATGAAAATTGAAACACAGTGCCTTCACGAAGGCTACACGCCCAAAAATGCAGAACCGAGAGTAGTTCCGATCGTTCAGAGTACAACATACGTTTATGACTCTACCGACGATGTTGCAGCTGTTTTCGATGACCCTACAAAAAGTCTCATTTATTCACGTTTTGAAAATCCCACAGTAATGGCAGTTGAAGCAAAGATTGCTGCTCTTGAGGGCGGTGTCGGTGCTATGTGTACATCAAGCGGACAGGCAGCGTCGCTTTGCAGTATCCTCAATATCTGTCAGGCAGGCGACAGCTTTATTTCCGCAGCAACTATCTACGGCGGAACTGTCAATCTCTTTGCAGTTACCATGAAGAAGCTCGGCATTGAGTGCATTTTCGTGAGTCCCGACGCTTCCGAGGACGAAATCAGAGCTGCTTTCAAGCCCAATACAAAAGCTGTATTCGGTGAGACTCTTGCTAATCCCGCACTTTCTGTTTTTGATATTGAAAAATTCGCTAAAATTGCTCATGAGAATGATGTTCCCCTTATTGTGGACAATACTTTCCCGACTCCTGTTCTTTGTCGTCCTATAGAGTATGGTGCGGATATTGTAATCCACTCCACGTCAAAGTACATGGACGGTCACGCAGTACAGGTTGGCGGAGTAATCGTAGATTCAGGTAAATTCAACTGGGCAAACGGCAAGTTCCCTGAGTTTACAGAGCCTGATGAGAGCTATCACGGTCTTGTTTATACCGAAGCTTACGGCAATGCTGCATATATTGTAAAGGCAAGAATGCAGCTCATGAGAGATTTCGGCTGTTATCCTTCGGCACAGTCGGGATTCTACCTCAACCTCGGACTTGAAACTCTTGCAATCCGTATGCAGCGTTACTGCGAGAATGCAAAGATTGTATCGGAATTCCTTGAGGCAAACGATAAGGTTGAGTCCGTAAATTATCCGGGACTCAGCAGCAATAAGTATTATGACCTCGCTCAGAAGTATCTGCCGAACGGCTGCAGCGGAGTAATTTCCTTTGTAATCAAGGGTGGAAGAAGCACTGCCGTTAAGTTCATGGACTCACTGAAGCTTGCTTCAAACGAAGTTCATGTTGCTGATATACGTACCTGCGTACTTCATCCCGCAAGTGCAACCCACCGTCAGCTCACTGACGAGCAGCTTGCTGCGGCAGGAATCAACGGCGGAATGATACGTTTCTCTGTAGGTCTTGAGAATGTCGAGGATATTCTCGACGACCTTAAACAGGCATTCGCACAGATATGATTTCCCGTTTCGGGAAGCGTCTGTTAAAATGATACAGGAGGGATTATTATGGCAAAAAAAGACACAGAGCTTGATAAGCTCTACAGGGAACTCAACGAAATGAAAGACAGCGGAGGTTCGGGCGGCGACAATGCCAAGGACCTGAGAAACTTCTTCCTCGGACTGCTTATGCTTGGCGGCGGACTCTTCATGATATTCCAGAATATCATTGTTTCAAGCAGCTGGAGCAGTGCAGGACACTTCTTCCATATCGGCTCATTCAATTTGCCTAATGGTCTGATAATGCTTCCCATTGTAGCAGGCATATTTATGCTGTTTATGATGGACAGGAAGGTGTTTGGCTGGGTAGTGCTGTCGATAGGAATAGTCATAGTGCTGCTGAGTGTTCTGCTCACGACGCACATTTCATGGCGCAGAACAAATGCGTATGTATTTATTATCATGTTCGGACTTGTTGCAGCAGGCGGCGGTCTGATAATCCGTGCGTTATTCAAAAAGAGATAAACAAAAGGAGACTTCTTAAGGGTAATGTCCGTACAGAAGTATATACGTTACTTATTGAGGAAAACCCTTTTGAAAAAGGGTTCTTCCTCAAACTCCTTTCCTAAAACTTTCAGTATGAAATTTCAGCCAGACAGGGCACACACCATAAGAATTAAGAAATTCAAATATTTCTTGGTGTGCCCTGTCTGGCTGAAATTTGTATTAAAAGTCTTTGGAAGGGGGTATGGGGGAGAACCTTTCCTCAGAAAGGTTTCCCCCGATAAATACATATAATGCTTCTATATGGACATTCCCCTTTGGAAGTCTCATTTTTATGTATAAATGCAATCTGTGATACCATACTGGAATCTATATGTGTATTATTAAGGGACCCCATTCCTCAGAAAGGGGTCCCCTGATAAATGCATATAAGTTTACGTGAGAATACTGCTGTTTTTATGCTTCGGGGAGAGAAGTGAGTCCGAGGAGGAATCTCTGGATAGCGAGAGCGTCCTTATTTGTGACGCCGTCGCCGCTGCCTGAGCAGTCTGCATTTTTCTCGCCCTGAGCGGAAATGGTGTACTTTGAGGGATTAGCCTTCGCCTGCATAATGAGGACAGCATCGGCAAGATTTACCACGCCGTCGGTGTTTGCATCACCTACAACTAAATCTCCGCTTGACTGTTCATAAACAGCGGTAACAGTAATGTCTCCGCTGAGAGTAATTTCAGCAGAATTCGTGTTGATTTTCTCACCTGCTGAGGTCTCCCAGTAAGCAAGACGATAGCCTGACTTTGGCTCTGCACTGAGGACAACAGGATAATCGGTGTAATACTTACCGCTCCATGAACCGTTTGTGAAGTCGGGAGTAATTGTATTGATTCTGACGCTTCCCTTAGAAGCTTCATTCATCACGGTAATGCTTGCGAGATTTCCACTGAGACTTCCGAAGTTTCTGAGAGAGTTGGTAATACTCTGGAAACGGTTCTGGTAGAACGAAGTGACCTGGCTGACCTGATCGTCATAGCTCTGTTCGGTTGTCATTGCCGGACCACCCCAGCCGCCTCCCCAGCCACCGCCGATTCCGGGGAATGCACCTCCGGGCTGAGTAGGCTGGTCGGGATTTGTAGTTGTGTTTGCAGGAGGCCAGAAGCGGTCTCTTGTGTCGATTGTGAATTCCTTATACTGAGTGGAAAGCTCGTTGATAAGCTTGGATACACGCTCATAGTTGAAATTCTCATTTGCCATATCCATGAAAGTAGTACAGAACTGTCTGCGGAAACTCTCGTTTTTCATTGCAGCTTTAAGAAGGTGGGAGATGAAGCAGTTCTTCTGGGTAAGCTGGCTGAACGAATCGTTGTTTGCAGGAGCCTGATTGTAGATATTCAGGCTGTATTCGGTATCGAACAGGATGAAACGCCATCTGCCGTCTGAATACTCATTGCCTTCTGTGGGCTGGGTGCATTTCCAAAGTGCGGTATTGTTATTGCCCCAGTCCCAGTTGTTGTAGTAGATTTCAGCGCTTACGTAGTCGATAAACGACTGTATATCGAGCTTTTCACAGAGCTGAGAGTAATTGGATTCGTTTGACATATCTGTGGACTTTACCCACTGATAAAACTGTTCCCATTCAGCGTAGGTTTCTTCATCACCTGCATCAAGCTTTTCATTTTTAACGATGCAGACATTTTTCTTGCCGACATCGTAATGAGCGTCAACGAAGTCCTCATCGAGCTTTTCGGTGATTTCGTAATGACCCCAGTATTCGCCGTTGATGAACACAATACACGGCTCCATAGCCTGAGTGAGCATATCTCTGTCGGCAACGAGGAGCTGGTTCAGCTTATCACGGAATCGTGTGTACTGACCGTCATTACCGCCGTTTCTGAGCATAAAGGTGTCGAATTTGTCGATAATCTTGTCCTTGACTTCGCTGATGACATTTCCGCTGAAGAGGTCGAATTCGAATTTTGAAGCGCCGTATTCGCTTCTTGCGTAGACATTGAAGCTCTTCTGGGGAGCACTTCTTGTTGCACCGCCATGGATACGGAGTCCGACATTCTGGCTGTGGGAGAGCTTGCCGTTCTCAAAGACCTGCATTGAAGCTTCACGCTCCCACTCTGCACCCTTCTGAGTATAGTTGCCGGGGATTTCCCATTCACGTGCCATCTGACTATATTCGGGACTGTTACGCCAGTCCTCGAAGGTTTTTCCGAGAACATAGATACCTTTTTCGTGGTCGAAGAGGTTTTCCTTGTCGGTGACTATTGAGATGACCTTCAGATTCTTGTAGTATGAAGCTCTGCTGTTGTAGCCGATGAAATAAGCGCCTGTAACGGTATCGCTTATATTACCGTTTTCGTCAACAGCGATTGCGTTAACGATCATTGCCTTGTCAACAGGCTCATTAGGAGCTGTTGCGCCGCCGCCTGTCATAGAAGTAGGAACAATGTCAGTAATTGCACTGAGTACGTTTGCAGATGATGAAATGTCGCTTATCTGGATAGGCGAGCTGTAACGTGTGCTTGCAGTGGTCGGCGTACTTCCGTCGAGAGTATAGTAGACCGTTGTGCCCTGCGGAACATTCAATGAAAGCGAGAAACCGCTGTCGTAGAATCCGCTTGGCTGTGAAAGCACGGGTTCTGCAACGTCAACGTCGATGATATTGTTTTTTTGATTTGCCGCACCGGGAGTCATGTTCATGAAAGCGAATTCGGATGAACCGTCGGGAACACGACCGTATGTGATGTTGGTTTCCATAACACCGAAAGTAAGGGTATCAACGGCATTACCGTTATTATCGGAGAGTATAACGGTTTCTCCGTCAGTGGAAAGACCCATGGGAGCGGCAAGCTGACCGTTCAGTTCTGTAAGGTTTGAATCACAGAACACAACAAGTCTTTCACCGCCGTTAAGAATGGTGTTATCGGGGAATGTGAACTTGAAGGGATTTGATTCTTTGTCAGTAAGACCATATCCGCTGAGATTTACGGCATTTCCGGTTGGATTATAGAGTTCGATCCAGTCGTAGAAATTGCCGTCTGAAGCCGCATAAGACGTATTTTTTGCGCAGATTTCGTTGATAACGATAGCTGCCGGCTCAGCATTGGCGCTAAGCGGAGAAAATGCGGCGAGGTTGAGTCCCAGTACAGCAGCGCTGCATGCTGAGACCATTTTTTTGAAATTACCCATGTTCAGCCTCCTTTGGCTATTTTTATTTTTACCCCAATCTAAACACGGGACGGGAGTAATTCCCTTCCATTTGTATATATGATAATAAATGTCTGCTCAATATTCGCCTGACAGCGGTTATTGAGGACACATTAATTAATGTCTGCTCATCAACTTAAAATTGGCTTAATAAAGCTTTATAAAGCCAATTTTAAGTTGACAAAGTGCAAGAAAAAATAAAGGAATTGATAATTTTTCTTGCACTTTGTTTTGCCCTATAGGGCAAAATGAGCAAGACATCAATGAATGTGATGCGCAAATTCCTTATATTATAAAGAATTTGCGCTCCCCGAACAAAGTTCGGGGCAATAACCGCCTGACGGCGGTTATTGAGGACACATTAATTATAGCACAGTAGATATTATTCGTCAATATATTCGTGAATTTTTGTTCATTTTTCGTTAAAAAAGAGCATAAAATGGTCAGATTTAGCGCTTTTTGCGAAAATCTGACCATATTAAAAGTGTATTATTGCATGATTCAGGCTCTTACAGCCCAGCGCAGCTTTGCGGAGCGTGCTCTTGAGTTCCTGAAACATTCTTCGGGTGTGGGACGCATAACATCGTCGCAGATTTCGCTGAAGAGTCCCATGCGTCTGAACTGCTTGAACGCTTTTTTAACGAGTCTGTCCTCACCTGAATGGAATGTCAGGATAGCGATTCTTCCGCCGCTTTTCATCACGTCGGGGAGCTTTTCAAGGAACTCGTAAAGGACCTCAAACTCGCTGTTGACGTCGATTCTGAGAGCCTGAAAGGTTCTCTGGCACGATTTTTTTATTTCGTTGTCACGGTCGGCAGCAGGCAGGAAGCTGAGTGAAGATTTAATGATTGCAGCAAGCTGCTGAGTTGTTTCGATTTTCTGTTTTTTCTTGTAGGTGCCGACGATTGCACGTGCGATTTGTTCTGCGTGAGGCTCGTCCGAGTTTTCGACAAGCATTCCGACGATTTCGTCCTTGCTCAGCTCACGGAGTCTTTCTGAAGCAGGGATGCCTGATGTCGGGTCGAGACGCAGATCGAGAGGTCCGTCGGATTTAAAGGTGAAGCCACGTTCGGGATTGTCAATCTGCATGGAGGAAACTCCGAGGTCGGCGAGGAGAAAATCGAATTTTTCGGGAGGAGCAACCTTGTCAACATTTGCAAAATTCGTTCTGCAGACAGTGAGGATTTCAGGACCGAAACCCTTTTCGGCAAGACGAGCCTTGGTTTTTTCGGATTCAATGGGGTCAACATCAGTGGCGTAGAGATGACCGTTTCCCTCAAGCTTTTCGAGCATCCTTGAACTGTGACCGCCGTATCCGAGGGTAGCGTCGAACCCTGTCTGACCCGGTCTGATGTCGAGGAAGCTGAGGATTTCTTCCACCATAATCGGTATATGCATACCTGCGGGAGTCTTGCCCTTCTGAATGATTTTTTCGACGTCCGACTGATACTTCTGAGGGTCGAGTTCTTTGTATTTATCCTGAAATCTTCGTGGGTGAGTACCTTTATAGCGTTCTCTGCGCTTATGTTGCTGTTCCATAGCGGGTATCCTTTACAAAGTATTCTGCGAAGTTACGCAGTGATGTCAAAGTCATTATACCAGTATCTGCCGAAAAAGTCAAGGTTGAATCGGCGGACTCTGCTTGACAATCGTGGGACGTTGTGATAAAATATAAAAGCGAAGGTGGTGAACCTATGAAAGTGATTCTGGCTTCCGCTTCGCCGAGAAGGCGTGAGCTTATGAAGTTTATAACCGAGGACTTTACTGCTGCGGCGGTTGATGCCGACGAAACACTCCCTGACAATATTGAAGCATGTGATGCTGCTGTGTATCTTGCACGGCTCAAAGCTGAAAAGGCACATGAAATGTATCCCGACGACCTCGTTATCGGCTGCGATACCACTGTTGTATGCGATAACAAGGTGCTTGGAAAGCCTGCGGATAAGAAGCAGGCGAGGGAATTCATGAAAATGCTCTCTGGCAATGTTCATGCAGTATTTACGGGATGCTGTATCATCTGCGGCGACAAATTATGCTGCTTCAGAGTGGGGACCGACGTCGTTTTCAATAAGCTTTCAGACGACGATATTGAGGCTTATATTTCCACCGATGAACCCTACGACAAGGCTGGCGGTTACGGTATACAGGGGAAAGGTGCGCTTCTGGTTGACAGAATAAGCGGCGATTTCTATAATGTTGTCGGACTTCCCGTGTCACGTCTGAATGAAGTTCTGAAAAAATTTATAAAGGAGAATAATATATAATGAATTCTACAGCTTTTCACAGTGCGGATATGCTTATCCCGAACAATACTGTCGATATGAGCAAATGGGCGGTAATTGCCTGCGACCAGTACACAGCAGAGCCTGAATACTGGCAGGAGGTTGAAAAGATTACCGATGGTGCTCCCACATCGCTCAACCTCATTCTTCCCGAACTTTATCTTGAACAGGAAGGCGTTGCCGACCGCATTTCGGCAATTCACAAGTCGATGGACAGCTATCTTGCTGACGGAATCTTCACTGAGTACAAGGACGCTATGGTTTATGTTGAGCGTATTCAGGGAAATGGTATTCTCAGACAGGGAATCGTTGGTGCAATCGACCTTGAAAAGTATGATTTTTCCAAGGGAAGCAGCTCTGAGGTGCGTGCTACCGAGGCTACCGTAATCGAGCGTATTCCTCCCAGAATCAAAATCAGACAGGGTGCTCCTCTTGAACTTCCCCACATTATGATTCTTATTGACGACCCCGATAATACTGTTATTGAACCTCTTGCAGAGTCGGTTTCAGACGATTCAAAGGTTTATGACTGCGGACTTATGCAGAACGGCGGAAGCATTAAGGGCTGGATTCTTGACAAGTCGGCACAGGAAAAGGTTGATGCAGCTCTGTCAGCGCTGTCAGACCCCGAGGCTTTCTGTAAGAAGTACAATCTTGAGAATTCTCCCGTGCTTCTTTACGCTATGGGCGACGGAAATCACTCCCTCGCAACAGCTAAGGAGTTCTACGAGCAGCTCAAGAAGGCAAATCCCGACAAGGACCTTTCTGCTCACCCTGCACGTTTTGCACTTGCAGAAATCGTCAACCTCCACAGCGATGCACTGAAATTCGAGGCTATTCACCGTCTTGTATTTGATGTTGACTGCGATAAGCTTATGGCAGAAATGACCGAGGCTCTTGCACTTTCAGAGACAGAGACTTCCGACCAGTACGTAATCTGCACTTGCGGCGGCGTTGAGAAGAAGCTCTATATCGGCAAAAAGTCATCTAACCTCTCCGTAGGCTCGCTCCAGAACTTCCTTGACGGCTATCTCAGAGAGAACGGCGGAAAGATTGACTATATCCATGGCAGCGATACTGTAAAGGCTCTTGCAGCAAAGCATAACGGACTTTCATTCGTGCTTCCCGATATGGACAAATCCCAGCTCTTCCCGACAGTTATCAAGGACGGAGCACTTCCCAGAAAGACATTCTCAATGGGTCATGCCGAGGATAAGCGTTTCTATATTGAAGCAAGAAGAATTACTGAATAATTAATTAATGTCAGCTCATCAACTTAAAATCGGCTTAATATAGCTTTTTAAAGCCGATTTTAAGTTGACAAAGTGCAAGAAAAATTATCAATTCCATTATTTTTTCTTGCACTTTGTTTTGCCCTATAGGGCAAAATGAGCTTGACATCAATGAATGTGATGCGCAAATTCCTTATATTATAAAGAATTTGCGCTCCCCGAACAAAGTTCGGGGCAATAACCGCCTGACGGCGGTTATTGAGGATACATTAATTATATAAAACACAGTGGGGGACGACCTTTTTCGTAAAGGTTGTCCCCCATGATTATTGCTCCGTCATTATGTCTGATATAAAGAAAGAGGGAAGAAGCTTCGTTGTGAAGCCTCTTCCCTTTTATTATGATGATGAAAGTTTATTCGTGGAAGAAATAGGGGAGTGCGTCGTAGACATAGTGTCTTACGTAGCCCCACCAGTGAGTGAGTGCGGGAGCTGTGAGGAAGTAGAAGTTACCCTTTGAGAAGTCGGACGTGTAGGTATAATACTGAGTCATCGGCTTCATTGCGTCAATCTGAGGTGAGATATTCGGGTAAGCAATATCATCGGTACCTGTAGCGGCAAGGATGAAGTATTCTCTCTGTGAAAGACCCGATCTGTCAATAGCCTTTGCAAGACTGTTTGCCTTGTCCTGAGCAGAGTTGCCGGACCAGTGGTCACCTGAGAGAGGCATGAAGTATCCCACGATATCGAGACAGTTCTCCATTACAGCCCATGTTGAAACGGCACCCATTGAGAAGCCGCCGTATGCACGGTGCATTCTTGAAGCTCTGATTCCTTCTTCCGATGTATCTTCTGCGTATGTCGAGTATTTGCTTTCAACGAAAGGAACAACATTCTGTCTGAACTCGTTGTAGAAATTCTGAGCAGAACAGTTTCCGCCGTTGAATGTAGGAGTAACAACGATCATAGGCTCAAGCTCGCCGTTCATAATCATGTGGTCGAGGATGTTGCCGAGTTTTGCATCCTTATCGTAGAAAATTGTATTTTCGTTTTCTCCGCCGCCGTGCATGATATAGAAGATGTTGTACTTCTTGGACTCGTCATATCCGTAAGGCAGATACACGTTGAGCTTTTTCGAACCGTTGATGCTGTTGTATGTTTCGCTGACGATCTTTCCTGCCTGCGGACATGCTTCGTTGATATATTTGTCAGGAGCAGCCTTGTACTGGAGATTTGCGTTGTAATCGAAATCTGACGGAGGCGGCTCAGGAGGACCTACATATGGGAATTCTGTGATTTTGCCCATAACATAGGCGTGAATATTTTTCAGATCGTCCTCTGTAATCACTGTATCGCCGTCAACGTCGCAGTTGTTTACGGAATAAGAACCGCTTATAGTTCCTGCAAGAGCTTTTCTTGCTGTAACAACGTCGTGGATATTGACCTTGCCGTCGCAGTTTGCGTCACCGGGGATGAGTCGGCATCCGCTTCCGGCACCTGAGATGACAGTGCCCTTGGGAGCTGCGATTGCGTCGTCGATATAAAAATCGTACGTACCGTTTTCGGTCTCAACGTAGATGCATGCGTCAGATGCGTCGGAAGGGATCATGTAGCTTTCGTTGGAAAGCTGGAACCAAGTGTTGCCCATGACCTCAGCGCTTGCGATTTTTGTGTAATTTGCCTCGCCTGAAGCGTCGTTATATTGCAGAGTGAGGTGGTAAGTAGTTTTTCTTTTAGCGTCTGAGGGGAGAATGTTCACGCTGAAAGAATACTCGGTACCCGGAGTGAAGCTGCTGCCGAGCTCCTTGATGGCACCGTTCCATGTTTCGGCTCTTCCGCTTACATAGAGGGAACTGCTTCCTGCGAACTTCTGAGCATTTGTAGACTCGACCGAAGCTGAGCCTCTGCCTGTCCAGCTGTCTGTACCGCCTTCGAAAGTGTCACAGAAGATGAAATCAGAGGAATTGTTGTAGTTGGAAGCGGCAGGCATTGATGCAGGCATTGCAGTAAATACGAGTGCCGCTGCTGAAATTGCTGAAATAAATTTCTTCATAAAAACCTCCTTATAAAATGAAATATTAAACCTATTATTGTCATTTTAACATATTATCCATAAGTTGTCAACGCATTTTTTGCGAATGTGATGAAATTTTAGTGGATTATTGCCTTTTTAAGATTATTTTAAGGTTTGTGTAAATGAAAATAAAAATCCGCACCATTATCGGTGCGGATTCAGAGAGGAGGTTTATAGAGATTTCAATCTTTCTGTGTTTTTGCTGCACGGACAGCGATTCTGTTCTGACCGCTGTAGTCGCAGGTATAAATAGTCAGCTCCCAGTCCGAGCCGTTGCCTGCAAGCATACGGTCTGTGTCCCAACCGCCGATGACTTCGGTATACTGAACCGTATAGTAATGACGATAGCCCTTGGCGTCTGTAAACCAGATTTCGTCATCCTGAACGAGCTCGTTTATTCTTCCGAAGTGACTTCCGTAGTTGTGTGCAGCGATTATGAGGTCGTCGTTGTAGACGGAGCCTTTGTATCGTCCCGGAGTCTTTTTCAAAGAAGGATAGCTCCAGCCGATTGTAACGGGAAGCTCGATTCCGAGAGACGGGAGCGTGATGAAACCGCAGTATACGGAATCGTCAATATTAATTGTAGGGATTTCCGGTTCTTTTTCTTCCTCGAAGGGGGCGAAAAGGTCTTCATCGGCACCGCCTGATTCGGGCTTTATCGGAGTTTCCGCCTGTTTGATTTCGGGGATTATCTCATGAATCCGGTTCATGACATTCTGTGAAGCTTTAAGAGCTTGCTTATCCTCACGTGAGTTGTGAATACAGAGTGCGCCTGCTGAGAGAATCAGCAGTATTCCGAGAATTATAAGAATTTTCCAGAGTTTATTCTTCATTTTTTTCCTTTTTGGGTTTTACCACAAAACCGATTCCAATGAGGAGGATTCCGCCGGCGGCAAGAGGGATAATCGGCCATTTGAGCTGACCTGTGCTGATAAGGGGATCTTTGGGTTTAGTGGTGACAGTGGTAGTCTGTGCGGAGGCGGTTGTGGTAGTGGTATCGGATGTTTCTGTTGTCTGTGAAGCTGTTGTAACAGTGGTTGAAGTAGTTGTAGTTGTGGCGATTTCTCTGCCGTAGCTGTTCTGTACGAGATACTGGGTTTCGTCGATGAATATTGCGACGTCGTAGTTGACGGGAATATCACGTTCAGCAACGGTCCATTCTGAAACGCTGCCTGTTTCGGTCCAGTGGTGGAACCAGTTGTTTGATTCGTTAAGTACAACCGTATCCCAGTATTCGTCGTTTCTGAAAATATCAACAGTGATGTCAACGGGACGGTCCTCATTGTTTTCGTCATCGCCGACCCATACTTTCTTTATAGAATAAGCAGTGGCCTCAGCGTTGAGTGTAGCGTAGTAGAATTTTGGATAGGCGTCGTAGCTGAAAACGTCGTCCGAATCTGAAATCTCGATAAGCAGAGAAGAGGGGACGTAGTACATATTGCCTACCTGAAGAATTGTTCCGTCTGCGAGGTAGAGTCCGTTATCGAGCCCTTCGAATGTGAGTTCGCCGTCGGAATTTGTTTTTCCGCTTGTCAGCGGGGTGATTTTATCTGCAACCGCAAAGCTTTCGAGGGCTTTTGCGGCTGATGTGATTGCTGAAGCTGAGGTGTCCTTCAGATAAACAGGGTACGAAGCAAAGTCACCGGTAAGAACGAGTTCGCCGTCGATACGCTCACCGACCTTGTATAATTTCCAGTCCATGCCCTGAAGTATTGTTTCGTCACGTCTGCATACCAGCGTCAGGGACTTGCTTTCCTCGTTTTCTGCAATGGCAGTTTTCGGGAGTGATGAGGCGAGTATGACGATAAGTGTGAGAAGGCAGACAACTGCTCCTGTAAGTCTTCGTTTAATGGTTGTCATTCTGATCACCATGCCTTTCATTAGTTGTAGTATTTTTAGGAGTGAAAATTGTTTTTTTAGTTCTTTGAGACTGCTTTTTTCCGCTGAAAGTCCAGTATAGGAAAAGCAGAAGAACAACGGGGAGCGAGATTGCCCCCATAAATTTCATATTATCAACTTCCACGGCGTCTGCGGTTATACGGATTACCTCTGATTCGGTAATATTATCAATGCGGCGGCCTCTTACAAGGAGGCGGTGCGTGTTGATTCCGTAGGGAGTGCAGGTCATGAGTGTGACGTAGTCGCCGTCGGGGATTACCTGTAATTCGTCGAATTCATGGGGTTTGATAACTGTGATTTTGTCTACGGTATATGTCATAACTTCGTTGAGGACGGTTATTGTGAATGTGTCGTCCTCAACAAGTTTGTCGATGTCTGTGAACAACCTTGAAGAGGGGAGTCCTCTGTGCGAAGAAATAACCGAATGAGTGTTTTTTCCACCGATGGGCAGTGATGACCCTTGGAGATGTCCTACCGCTATATTAAGCACTTCGGGAGACGTGCTGTGATAAATAGGCAGAGAAACGTTTATTTTGGGAATATCGACATAGCCCATTATACCTGTATTGGAAACGTCGAGAAAACTGTCGTATCCGCTGATGCTGGTGTAATTATCGTAAGGGGATGCGAGCTCAGCGAGCTGTTTGTTGTAGTTCTGTGCATCTGACAGACGTTTTTTTCTTTCGGA
This sequence comes from Ruminococcus sp., assembly GCA_015066935.1. Lineage (GTDB taxonomy): Bacteria > Bacillota > Clostridia > Oscillospirales > Ruminococcaceae > Ruminococcus. The sequence continues at coordinate 19,182 of SVNK01000014.1, forward strand.
TTCGTCCATTTTTTCGACGGTTTTGGCGTAATCGGTGATTGCTTTTGACTGGTTGCGGGAGTTGAAATAGTTGCTCAGAGTCGGATAGAGCATTATTGCGATTCCGACCGCAAGAATGACGATCATGAAGGCGATAACAAGCCTGTCGAGAGTTTTCTTTTTAATCTTCATATCAATCAACTGCTCCGAAGTGCTTCAGTGGGAGTATTCTGAGGTACACTTTGCCGATTATATTTTCCTCGTAGACGCAGCCGATCTGAGAGTAACGGCTGTCAACCGAGGAATCACGATTGTCGCCCATCACAAAATAGCAGCCGTCATCGAGGGTGCAGGGGAACTGCATATCGCATTTCCCGAGGGATTTATCTGATATATAAGGTTCGTCGAGTGGAGAACCGTTCCTGATAACGGTGCCGTCGCCGCTGATTTCGATAGTGTCTCCGGGGAGTCCGATCACGCGTTTTACGAGTATCTTCCTATTATAATAAAAGGCGATTATATCACCTTGTTCTATGTCTGAGAATTTACTGCACAGGACGGTCTGGCTACTGCTGAGCGTTGGAGACATTCCGCTACCTGTAATATTGAGTGCAGGAGACAGCAGCCATGACAGGAGTACTATAATTGCTGCGGCAACAAGTGCTGAACTGACTGTACTTATAAGTATGCGTGAAAAGCGTTTTCCTGCTTTAGCAGGGACGCTGTTCGGTTGTTCTTCGGGCGGGAGGTCGGTTTTATTGTTTTCTTCCATGGTGTGTTTTCCTTTTTGATTTTGTACGAAAGTGTTGTTTGAAATGTGACACTATTTATAATATGTAAATTGGGAGAACGTATATACAAATGGTATAAGTTAAAATAAATATCACAAAATGTTTTATGGTGGTGCCGGAATAAGGAGCACTATATCCCATGTTCTAATTATACCCTATAAATAGGGGGGAAGTCAATCAAAAAAGATGAATTAATTGCCTTAATTATAAACTTTGTCAATGCTGACAAATGATTTTTTTCTTTTTGTGCAATATCACGAATCATCTTAACAAGTGTGCGAAATATAGCCTAAAACATGCTCGCTGCTTATCAAAAGTTGCGAAAAAAGATTAAAACAAATATCTTATAACCAGTAATTTTTGCTGCGATTACGGCAATATTTGAATAAAATGCACAAAATATTTGGTAAATTATGTAGATTGTATCAATTTGTGAATAGAATGTTAAAATTTGATAAACCTATTGACGTGACGGTTAACAGATGGTATAATAAGCTTAAATCAAAAAGCATTACTGTGCCATGCGGAAAATGCAGTGCGGTAAAGCTTAATCAGGAACAGGTATCATTAATATTATATGTGCCTGATGCAAAGGACTGAAATGAGATGGTGAAAAAGTAATGACAGAAAAAGAACTGCGAAAGCTGAAGCGTTCGGAACTGCTTGAGATTATGTATTATCTTCAGAAAGAACTTGATACGGTTAAGGCTGAAAACGAATCTCTGAAGCAGAAACTTGAAAGATCCGAAGGCGGAATAACACCCGAAAATCTTGAAAGAATAATAAGTGCTGTTAAATCTGCGGCAGAAGAGTGCTTCAGAGGACAATCTGAAACCGGTTCCGCAACAGAAAAAAACGGCAGTCATGAAGATAAGAATAAGGGCGAACAACAAAAGGCAGGTAAGGAGAAAAATGGATAATCAAGTAAGAAAAGACCTTCCGACTGCCGATCAGCTCCTCGCAGAAATGAAGAGAGTCAGATACAAAAGGAAATTCCGTAAAACAATCGTTGGCACAATCAGCTCACTAATTGTTGTTGCAGCCGTTGCGGTACTTGTGTCAATGCTGTTTCTTCCGGTACTCAGAGTCACAGGTACGAGCATGACCCCAACATTATATAATGATGAAATGGTTATCTGTAGTAAACGCAGTAACTATAAAAGAGGGGATATGATTGCATTCTACTATAACAATAAGATTCTCCTTAAAAGAGTAATCGGACTCCCCGGTGACTGGATTGAAATTGCAGAAGACGGTACGGTGTTTGTGAATGGTGAGGAACTGATTGAACCGTATGTCGATGAAAAGGCTTACGGAGAGTGTGATATTGAATTTCCGTATCAGGTTCCCGAAAGCAGAATTTTTGTTATGGGAGACCATCGTTCCACTTCGGTTGACAGCCGTACGGTAAAAGTAGGTTGTATAGCTGAAGAATACATAATCGGAAGACTGATTTTCAGATTATGGCCGTGGGAAGCGATAGGTGTTCTCTAAGCAGCTTAATATGATTTTGGAAAGAGGTGATAACCGTGAAAGAGCTGCAAAACATTGTTAATAAACATTTTGAAAAACTCAGAAACAAAAAGAAATATCTTGCGGTTGTTACTGCTTTATCTATGTTGGTTTCTTTTATGGTTCCTCTTATTTTGACGGAACCTGCGGATAGTATGACCTATAAAAAGGTTACATTGCTTTCCGATGAAAATACAACAGAAAAGATTCCTGTTACGAATTTAGGTATCAATATTTCCGGTGATGCCCAAAATATGGTTTCGAATGCTGCCGGAACATCAGGTAATATCGCAAATGGTGTGACATATACTCCTGCACAGATGGATGTTCTCGCGCTCCTTTTTGGCGGTACAGTTGATGAAGACGGAGTATTAAAGCTTCAGGATATTTATGAGGGATGCAAAACTGTTGATGAAGCTCTTGAAGTTGATAAGGAAACATACTTCCTCGGATTTGCCAGTGACTTCTGTGCGTTTATCGAGGGTGACTTTACAGCGACAGACGCTGACGCCGAAGGTAGAGTCGCAGTCGGTGGTAACCTTAGATTTGACTGGGATGATAGAAAATGGAATTATCAGATCGGTAGTGGTGACTACGAAGTAATGAGTCCTCTTGATGAGGTTAAGTGGACAGATGATTATAGAAATGTTTACGGATTTGCTTCAGCACTCGTAGGCGGTCAGATGTTCCGAATCAATACCCTTTCAACAGGTAATAGTGCAAATAACAAGGAATCAGGCAGACACCTTAACAGTAAGGGCGATACAGCTTATTACGGACCTGATGAGGGCCTTTTCAAGTACTTCCTCGTTGCAGGTGGTACAGAAAGCTTCCTTCACTACGATGAAGATGTCGGAGCTGATAAGGCGTACAATAATGCATGTACACATGATTTTCCCGGTTCTTGTTCATTGTGTTCGTCAGCTGATCCTGAACATGGTTATCTGGAAAGCGTTAACGAGCTTGCACAGATGTACGTTTATAAAGACGTAAGAGAAATAATCAAAGAGACATTCGTATATGTCAGAAGCCGTTCTGAAACTCTTTCAAGCATGAAGGGTATCAAGGCACTGGTTACAGTTAATGAATTCCAAGATGACGGCTCCACTCCTAAGAACTATAAAGTCATTTTCGATGCTGCAAGTGCTTCGAAAAATGATAAAACAGTTTATTTTGACCTTGATCACTGGGACGATAATTACGTGAAATTTGAGTTCGTAAATATTCCAGAAGATGCAAATATTGTTATAAACTGTGGTGAAGAGGGAACGGTTAATATTTCTTCAGATGGTAACGGCGGAGGAAAAGGCGACTTAGTAACATCAATAAATGGCGTTGTTATCAGTAAGCAGGGCTTAAGTGATGAAGAGTATAAGAAGGCAGGAAACTGGAATAACCACCCCGATTCTGCAAGACTTCTTTACAACTTCTATAATACAACCGAAGTTAATATTGATGGATGCTTTAACGGTACGGTTTTAGCGCCTTATGCTGATGCATACAGTAACAAGGATAAGTGTTCGGGACATCTTTCAGGTGCGTTGATTGCAAAGTCTTTTTACGGCGGTCTTGAATTTGGTTACAGACCTTACCGTGGAAGCAGCGAAATCTTTAGTACAACATCAGGCTATGAAGTTCCTGTTCACAAGCTTTTCTCAGGAAGTTCAAATGATCCCCTTTCAGGCGCTATGTTTGAGATAGTAGAGCTTGATTCAGTTGTTGGAGCTAATATACTCAGCCTTTTTGAAAGTTCTAAATATGGCAACTTTGTTTCTCTTCCTACACATATTGACTATTCGGGCAATACTTATTACATAGCAGAATCTGTTCAGAATATAGCTGTAAATAAGGAAAAAGTCACAGTCGAGTTGAACGACCAGGATCATCAATTGCAAGGCGACTACAACGTTCTGGCTTATAAAGACGGTAATTACGTTGATGTAATTGGTACTGATGCTATTCCGCTTCAGGGTAAATTCTACATCAAGGCGTCACAAAATGTAGAGCTAACTGAGCTTAATGGTGTTGCAGCTTCTTCTCAAACCGGTTCTGATAGATATGAAGTTACTTTGAGTAAACCTATAACGAGCACTGATTATACTGTAAGTCTTAAGGTAAGTAATGGCAATTCATCTCAGGACAAAGTGATAACTGTTAAATTTATTCCGATGGAATTAAAATTAGCAAATAACAGTGTAGAAGTCGGAAACCAGATAAATTTCTGGCTGGATAAATATCCCACAGATGGTGCACAGTTTGAGTATTATTATTCCATAAATGATGGTGAATTTAATAATAAGATTGATATGTACGGTGCAAGCGGAAACTTTACACCCAATCAATCCGGAACATACAGAGTCAAGGCTGTCGCTTCTTATAACGGTGTGCCTATTGCCGAAGCTATTTCAGCTGAAATTGAAGTAAAAGAGAAGCAGGCGCAAGAAGTACATAATCCCTACATTTCAGTGAATAATGAAAACCCATCTAAGGGAAGTAATATTGTTCTTGAAGTTAAGGATCTTCCTGATGGTGCTTCAACACCTCAGTGGACAATCAATGACCAGTTTGTAAATGGTGGCAGTACATGTAATTATACTATTCCAAGCGGTGGTACTTACACAATTAAGGCTACTTATACCTGGAATGGCAACACATATGACATTTATAAGTCAATACGTGCTTATGAACCACAGATTTGGGTATCAAAAGATACTGTAACTCAGGGTGAGTCGTTTGATTTCAATGTTTATGATCTTCCGAACGGTGTTTCTGTGACAAAGTGGACGTTTATTGGTCTCACAGTTGCAGAGAACACAAGCAGCGGTTCATACAATCCTGAATATGTAGGCTCGTATGAATTGGCAGCAGAATTAAGTGACGGAAGCAGAATTTCCAAGTGGATAAATGTAAACCAAAAGATCGATAACATTGATACCTCAAACATGGAAATTACTGCAACATCAGCATATGGCAGTAATTTTTACAGAGGCGTAAAAATCACTTTTGGTGTTAATAATGCTCCCTCAGGTGCCAATATTAACTATAAGCTGGACTATTACGGTAATGATATTTCCGGTTATATGCAGAATAATACCTTAACTCCTGCTTCTGCTGGTACAATTGTAGTCAGTGCAACTGTAAACGGACAGGCTGTTCCGCAAACTAAGACAATTTCAATCGTAGATTTTAAACTTAATATTAATCCTCCTGAACATAGAATAAACAGTAATGTAACGTTGAATGTTGTTTATGCTGATGACATGTCTGTTCCGAGTGATGTTATTAGCAGTGTGCAATTCTACATTGATAACAGTGATAACGAAATGTCTGACTATCACCTTTGTTCCGGAAATGGATCATCATTCACAGCTGCACAGCAGGGTACGTACAAGATTAAGGCTGTAATCAGCATGACAGCAGGCGGTACCGCTGAAGTAACTAATTCCATGATAACTCATAGTTCTGAATGGAATCCCGATAATAGCGTGTCTTCGACCGCTATGACATTCAATGCAGAAAGTGATATTGCTGCTCTTGCGATTGAGACGAATTATTCTAATGATGACGGTAAAGGAAAAATTACTATTACTTATCCCGGTGTCGGAGATAATAATTACGAACAATATCTTAGCCGAGTAAGACTTAATATTCCATATGTGCAGGATGATTATTCCATTAAGGCTACAATTAATTCGAAAGATTCCAACGAAATAAAAGAGATGTATCTCTCCCGTGATCAGATACAGAATCAGAATATGTATTGGGCAGAGTTTACATTTGCTTATGATGAAAAAGTTACAGAGGTAGTAATTGAAGCTGTTACAGGTAATCCTAAAGTAACGGGTTATCAGATTTCAAACTATGTTCAGCGATTTAACGTTGAGAAGACTTATCCCGCTAACGGTGAAATAGCTACAAATAAATCTTACGTTCTTACGTTTGATTCGGAGGTAGTTCCGTTAGAAGATTTTACATTGTATTTCCTTAAAAACAGTGTGAAGTTTAACATAAGTTTCATCGACGAAGCCGGCAACAAGTTGTCTTATAACAACGGTAACACTGCTCCATGGACAACAGAAAACGGCACATTCGTATTCAGCGAAAAGAATATTGCGTTTGATAATGGTAAGTCGATTGCAGATGTTGCAAAAGTTGTTGTAAGTGCGGTTACTGACGATTCAGATGAGTCAAATGATGAATTCAAGGTTAGTCACTACACAATCAAAACAACAAAGGATGAGGAAGTAACAACTGATGGTATCGATGCTGCAATCGAGGAACATACCTACATCATAAGAGAATCGAAAGCTCCCAATGGATTTGTTAAGACCGATGCGAATTACAAGGTTGTAGTTAAGGAAACAATCCATCTGGGTGAAGAAAATATCATTAATAACGTTTACCCCAAAAAATCAAAAGCAGAAATAACGATTTATAAGAGTGCTGAAAATGCATCATTCACTACAGATGAAGATTACAGTGTTGCTGATAAGTATGAGTCAGAGCCAATGTTTACAACAACTCTTGATATCTTAAATGATTATGACAGCAACATACGTACAATTCAGTATAGTGATGGTACTATATTCGAAATCACACGAGGCAAAGACGATGCAACAAAGGACATCGTTCAGAGTGTCAAATTAAACGGTGCTGAAGTATCGAGAGATGTTATAGCTGACCTCAATAAGCCTCAGGAATTCAAAATAGGTGAAAAGCGTTACTATTACAATCCTGCTACGGCAATGGTAGTTGAGCTTTCCAATGAAAACCTTAATTATTATAACGTATCCGGACTCAATTTCCAGAAGATGGATGATATCGGTATACCTGTAAAGGGCGCAGAAATCGTGCTTAAGAAAAAGACAGATGGTGCCTTTGTAGAAGTCGGTGCACCTTTGTGGGAATGGAGCAATAAGTCGGTTGAAGCAACAATTGATATTTATCAACTTGACGTTGGTACAATATATGGTTTCTTTGAAGGCGCTCCACCGGAAGGTTATGAAAAGTCCGATCCTATCTACTTCAAGGTTATTGAAACAGATGGAACAAGAACGGTTCGTTATTCAATGAGTGAAGATGATTTAAGCAATGAATCGTGCGATACTCTTGATATGGTTGATAATCGTACAATCGTTATGACGGATGACAGAATCCTCGGTGCTAAGCTTAATCTTAAGAAGGTTGACGAAAACAAGAATTTCCTTGATGGTGCTAAATTCTCGCTTTACGCTGATGACGGTACAGAAACACTTATCAAGAGTGGCATTTCACCAATAACTGGAGACGGTATTTATGTAGACTTAACTCAGGATGTTGAGCAGAATATTGGTAACTACGTTGAAAACGGATACTTAAAACCCGGAAGATACTTCCTTATTGAAACTACTGTTCCTAATGGATATAAGGACCCCGGAGCAATAAGATTCACAGTCGGACCTGATTACTCTATCATTTTAGGCGGCGAAGGCGGTAAAGCTTACATCAATAAGATTACAAGCATCGGCGTTTCAGGTGGTGATCCTGCGTCGTTAGTAATTAACGGCAATATCGTAATGGATGAGCCATTCGGTGATTCTAATGCACCTGAACTCGGATTCGGTGATGTAAAACACATGAAGGTTGTGTTTAAAGACGGTGCAACAGTTAACCAGATTTGGATCGATAGCGGTACCGGCAATGGTAGTGATATGACGAATGGTAATAGTGGACGAATTGACTGTTATAACAACCACATATTTGAAGTTGAATTTGACACTCCAAGAGATATCTATCAGTTCAAGGTCTATGGAAGCAATATTGAGTTTACAGCCGTTGAGATTACCGATTCAGAAGGTAACGTATTAAAGTATCCTCCTGAAAACACAGGTACAGAAGATACTGACGATACTAATAGTGCAATTAAAGACTTTACAGTTCAGAATCTTCTGGATGACGGATGTACTAATATCCCGATTGAGAAAATCTGGTTAAATGACAGCTCATTTGCAGCATTCAGAGAACCTATTGAAATTATACTTTATCGTACAACAACTCCAATTACAGATTACAGTAATCTTCCCACAAATGGAGAAATTGCAAAGGATAAAGACGGTAATAATGTTAAAGTTACGTTGAATGCTGAAAACAACTGGAAATACACATTTACGGATGTTAAGGCAAAAGACGACAGCGATAATCCTTACTATTTCTACATGGTTGAAGTTCCTTGTACAGGTTACAAGGCACCGGTTTACGGTAAAAAAGTAGACGGTACTTTAACTGTGAAGAATGAGCTCGATTCAGTTAATGTTCCGGTTAAGAAAAAACTGGATCTCAAGAATAATATCGGTACAGATAAACCCGAATCAATTGTTCTCAGACTTCAGATAAACAACAATGGCGAATGGGTAGATGTTGAAGGTAAAACAATTACTGTATCAGCTGCAACCGACTGGTCGGGTATAATAACAGATCTTCTCAGAGGCAAACAGTACCGACTTGTAGAAAATGCTGTAGTTGGTTGGGAAATCGATACTACAAGAATTGATGTTATTAGTATTACTACAAATTCTTCTGATCCGATTGTTGATACGGGAGATTATAACAATTATATGGATGATGACCCCGACTTCCTTGAGCTGATCAACGTTGAAAAGATTCCACCTCGTGGAAGTATTCAGCTTGATAAGGTATGGGATGTTACCGGCGGTACAGATGCAGATATACCAAGCAGCATATACTTCAAGCTCTACAGAGTTGCTAAGAAGTTCTATCCTAAGCAGACAGCAGCAGAGGTTCAGGAAGACTACGCAAGACTCCTTCAGTACTCACTGTACTTCTATGACGCTAATATGTGCGGTACTGACGTAGCTGGTAATGGTAGTGATATACCTAGAAATAGTGCACTTGGCTGGCGTGGTAACTGCCATGAAGAGGATGCTATAAACGGTGTAGTAGGCGGATACCATGACGCAGGCGACCACGTAATGTTCGGCTTGCCTCAGGGATTCTCAGCTACAATGCTCGGCTGGAACTACTATGAGTTCAAGGAGCAGTATGCAGCATTGAACCAGACTGATCACTATAAAATTATTTCAGACAGATTCAATGATTTCTTTGCTCAATGTATCAAAGACATGGATGGTACAACCAAGATTCTTGTTCAGAAGGGCGACGGAGACATCGACCATAAGTTATGGGGCGCTCCCGAAACTCAGCAGGACAGAACAAATGAAATGATCTGGAGTGATAAAGGTTCTGATATTGCTGCGGAATATGCGGCTTCACTTGCACTCAGCTATCTGAACTTCTATCGTGACGATTTACCGGAAGCTGAAAAGACTAAGTATAAGAATCACCTTGCAGTAGCTAAAAAGCTTTATGACTTTGCTACAACTGCTAACAGAGAAAAATATTCAAACAGTTTCTATCCGTCAGGCAGTGATAATGACGATAAAGCTTTAGCAGCAGGTTGGCTCTACTTGGCAACAGTTAAGGAAGGTCCAGCGGTTGATAGGTATAAAAATGAATGTAATGTAACAGAGACAAAGCCTATCACTTGGGATGAAGTTCATACAGCTGCTGCTTATGTAAAGGCTCGTATTGACGGAAGCTGGGATGGCGTAGTAAATCATATAACAGGTATCTGTGATAATAACAGCGATAGTTATTATCGTGGACCTCATTCATGGGGTACTGCAAGACATAACGCACTTAATCAGACTATAGCACTTGCGGTTGCTAAGAACATCAAGGGCAGCCAACCCAAAAAGGCAGAAAAGATTGCAAATTGGTGTAAGAAACAGATGGCAATAATCCTCGGCAATAACAATTGGAAGGACGGCGAATCTGTTTGTCTTGTAACAGGCTTTGCTGAAAACTCCGCAAAGTATGCTCACCATAGAGCAGCTTCAGGTTGGGCTTCACATGATGAATACAGGGTTAACTCAACATACGATTCAGATGGTCGTATCATCATAGGTGCTCTGGCTGGCGGTCCTGCATTTGACGGACACTGGGATCAGCAGCAGATGATTGATTACGGTCACGATAATTGTGTGGCAAAACATATTTATCTCGACGACCT
>SVNK01000003.1 GCA_015066935.1 Ruminococcus sp.
AATGCTCAGTTACAAAAGTCCCCTTATACTCTTTAACTGTTTGTTTAACTGAATTTATACCTATTCCGTGTAGCCGTTTATCTGACTTGCTTGTTTCCAATCTAACATTGCTTCTGGTACATTTATTGGAAATAACAATCATTAAGTAGCTTTTTACAGGCTTTATTTTCACTTCAATAAAAGGTGATTCTTCATCAACCGACGCTTCAATTGCGTTATCAAGAAGATTTCCGAGAACAGAAGCAAAATGTGCAGACAATACAGGGCATTTTTCAGGAACTTCCGCATTTATAATAAATGGAATGTTTTTTGCTTCAGCCTTTTTTGTTTTATATAGCGATATATTTTTCAATGGCTGTGTGAAGTTTATTTGTCGCATGAAATATTATATAAAGCTTTAATTCGTTACGCACTGATTTACTAAAAATGTAGAAGCTTGTATAAGTGGTTCGTTTTTCGTATTTCCCAGCGGTAATATTATAGAGGATAGTTTTCTAAATTGTATAAGGGACACCAGTGGAAACATAACTATGTGTTCAGAAGTTAGTGTCCCTGCTGTCCCTGTAAAATAATGCATGTCAGTAGTGACGGTAAAAACGATGATAAAGTTACCGTCACGGAATGAAGCTACTGTCACGCATAAATCAGCTTCGGCAGAAACTTATAAGAATTACTGAAAATATAACTACTTGTATTTATCAATAATCGAAAATAATTAATGTCAGCTCATCAACTTAAAATTGGCTTAATAAAGCTTTATAAAGCCAATTTTAAGTTGACAAAGTGCAAGAAAAAATAAAGGAATTGATAATTTTTCTTGCACTTTGTTTTGCCCTATAGGGCAAAATGAGCTTGACATCAATGAATGTGATGCGCAAATTCCTCATATTATAAAGAATTTGCGCTCCCCGAACGAAGTTCGGGGCAATAACCGCCTGACGGCGGTTATTGAGGACACATTAATTATATTAAAAAATCACATAAAATATAAGAAAAATTGTAGAAAACTGTTGCATTATATAACAATCTTTGAGAAGATTCAAAAAAAGCTATTGACAAGAAAGCAGAAAAATGATAATATAAATATGCGTTAGTCCTTTCTAACAAAAATAGTGTTAGCGAATAATCATATATAACATAAAGAAGATATGGTGGTATAATATGACTTTAAAAGAGGCAATTGCAGGAAATGAATATATTATTCGTCAGATTGAAACAGATGATGAAGAATTGAATTCATTTCTTTTTTCACTCGGATGCTATAGCGGAGAAACAATAACTGTTGTTTCTCACCTTAAAGGCAGCTGTGTGGTTTCAATTAAAGATGGAAGATACAATATAGACAATCAGCTGGCTGAAGCCATTATCATCTGACCTGATAATTAAATTCAATAATAATATGTAAACTCGTCCTGAAAAATAATCGTACGATTATTTTTTTGCAAATATGTTAGACTAATCTAACAAAAGTTTGTTTATCCGAAAAGGATCAGAATAAAATTAATAACAGGGAGGAAATATTTATGAGAATTGCTTTAACAGGCAATCCAAACTCAGGAAAAACAACAATGTTCAATGCCTTGACAGGCCGTAACGAAAAGGTCGGCAACTGGGCAGGCGTTACCGTTGACAAGAAAGAGCACCCTATAAAGAAGGTGTATTCGGGTGGAGAGCAGCTTGTAGCTGTTGACCTTCCCGGTGCATATTCCATGTCTCCGTTTACAAGCGAAGAGAGTATTACGAGTTCATATGTAAAAAAAGAAAATCCGGATGTTATAATCAACATAGTGGATGCGACCAATCTCAGCCGCAGTCTTTTCTTTACAACTCAGCTTCTGGAACTTGGGATTCCTGTAATAATTGCATTGAATAAGAGTGATACAAACAAGAAAAAGGAAACAACTATAAATGCTGAGCATCTTTCAAAAAAGCTGGGATGCCCTGTAATCAGCACTGTTTCCACTTCCGGTGAAGGACTTAAAGAAGTAATATCAGCAGCTGTTTCTATTGCAGGCTGTAAGCAGAATGCACCGTATGTTCAGGCTGATATTGACCTTACAGATAAATCTGCTGTTGAAGAGGCAGATAGAAAACGTTTTGCATTTGTAAATAAGATTGTAAAGGAAGTTGAAACCAGAAAGGTTCTGACAAAAGATAAGAACATCGGCGACAAGATAGATGCTGTAATAACAAACAAATGGCTTGGAATTCCGATTTTTGCCGTTGTCATGTTTCTTGTGTTTCAGATTTCTCAGGTCTGGGTCGGTACACCGATTGCAGATCTTCTGGTCGGATGGCTTGAAAAATTTCAGAGTTGGGTAGGCGGACTCATGGAAGATGCAAGCCCATTACTTTCTGCCATTCTTGTTGATGGTGTAATAGGTGGTGTAGTAGCTGTTGTAGGCTTCCTGCCGCTTGTTATGGTTATGTACTTCCTTATCGCACTGCTTGAGGATTGCGGTTATATGTCACGTGTGGCAGTTGTACTTGACCCTATTTTCAAAAAAGTTGGACTTTCAGGTAAGTCTGTTATTCCGTTTGTAATCACCATCGGATGTGCGGTTCCCGGCATTATGGCAAGCCGTACCATCCGAAATGAGCGTGAAAGAAGAGCGACTGCAATGCTTGCACCATTTATGCCTTGTGGTGCAAAGATTCCTGTAATAGCACTCTTTGCGGGAGCCTTCTTTGACGATGCAGGTTGGGTAAGTACTCTTATGTATCTTTCGGGAATAGTACTGATTTTCCTTGGAGCACTTCTCGTTAACTGTATCGCAGGATACAAAGCAAGAAAATCATTTTTCATCATCGAACTTCCGGAGTATAAAGTTCCTTCTCTCTGGGGCGCATTCAAATCTATGTGCAGTCGTGGATGGGCTTACATAGTCAAGGCTGCGACAATCATCCTCCTTTGCAATATGGCTGTCCAGTTGATGCAGACATTCACATGGAGCTTCAAGGTTGCTGAGACTGCTGATTCATCAATACTTGCATCTGTTGCATCACCTTTTGCATATGTGCTTGTACCAATTGTCGGTGTTCTTTCATGGCAGCTTGCAGCAGCAGCGGTTACAGGATTTATCGCAAAAGAAAATGTTGTCGGAACACTTGCTGTCTGCTTTGTTGGTCTTGAAAATCTCATTGATACCGAAGAACTTGCTCTTATGGAAGGTGCAGGAGGCGAAGTAGCGGGTATCATGGCAATAACAAAGGTAGCAGCTCTTGCATATCTGATGTTCAATCTTTATACACCTCCGTGTTTTGCGGCAATCGGTGCTATGAACTCTGAAATGAAGAGTGCGAAATGGCTCTGGGGCGGTATAGGACTCCAGCTTGGTGTTGGTTACACAGCAGCATATCTTGTTTACACTATCGGCACACTTGTTACATCACCGTCTTCCTTGAATGTAGGTGCAGCAATCGGAGGTCTGATTGCTGTAGCTGTTATGGCGATTATAGTTATTATGCTCATCCGGAATACAAATAAGAGTATGAAATCAGAATATGCATTAAGCGGAGCAAAAGCATAAGGTGGAATTTATATGGAAAACGTTATTATCATAGCCGTATTGCTTGTAATTGTTACTGCAATTGTCATGTATTTATACAGAGCAAAAAAACGTGGCGAGACCTGTATAGGCTGTCCCTATGCCCGACAGTGCGGTGGAAAATGCGGCGAAAACAATTTGAAAACAGATAACGAAAAAACATAGAAATAAAACTGAAGAAGGGGGATGTGTTTTGTATACGCATCCCTTTTCTGAATAAGGAGTACATTATGATTAATGATAAATTATCGGTAAGCGCAACACACATACGATATCTGATAGCAATGAAAGAGCTTGACTCAAAGGACGGAATCCGAAGCTCTGACATTGCATATAAGCTCAGATTGTCCCGTCCCACTGTTCATAGCATGATGGATACTTTTTTGGGCATGGAATACATCGTAAAAAAAACCGGAGGACAGATTTTCCTGACAAAATACGGAGCTGATACTGCAGGTTACTATGATAAACTATTCTGCGGAGTGAAGCAACAGCTTTTTGGAGAGATTCAGGAAGACCAGTCTGTAGATAGAGGCATATGTGCATTGATAGCTGAACTTTCTCAACCATGCCGTGAACATCTGGAGCGTCTGGCAGAATGAGTTCAGAAGGGATGAAAAACGATAATGTGTCAACTGCACAGACCAACGCCGTGAAGAATCATGCAGCTGAGCAATATGAAGCGTTTCCGGGAATTAAAATTATGTATTACGATATTCATTCATGTTATGATGAATCTGAGACAGCGGAACTGCTTCCATGCAGTACCTTTGAGATATTTCACTGTCGGGAAGGACGTATGGAGTTCAATGTTCTGGGAGAGTATTGTTATATTTCGTCAGGGGATATATTGTTCATAAGGAACAGACGCAATTCAGGGAAGTTGTATTTTCCGTTACGTCATTATCATGGTATTACAATCTGTGTTGATACTGATAATGCTGCTGAGTGTCCTTCATGTTTTTTGCACGATATCACGGTTCAGCCTGATGTTATAGCGAAAAAAATATGCGGGGAGAGTGCATATTATATTGCACGCTCCAACAAATCATTTGAGCATATTTTTTCCGAGCTGTATAACGTACCCGAAGAGATACGTCATGGTTATTGTAAAATCAAGATTTTAGAGCTGCTTCTGTTCCTGAGTGTTTTTGACACCGATAAAGAAAAATCAGAAAAACGTAATGTAACATCATATCAGGTATCACTTGCGAAAGATGCGGCGGAATACCTTATGGAAAATATGGACGAGAAGATTTCTCTTGAGCAGGTGGCTGATAAATATCATGTTTCCGTCACGGCTTTAAAGACAGCGTTCAAGGCAGTTTATGGTGTTCCGTTTTATTCCTATATAAAGACATTGAAAATAGAATCGGCTTCATATATGCTTGAACACACAGATAAAACAGTCATTGAAATTGCAAATGAGCACGGATATGATAATGCGAGCAAGTTTGCAGCTGCATTCCGTTCAATAAAGGAAGTATCACCGATTGAATACAGGACAATTCATTCCCGAAATAAACGAATATAGGCGGCATACTGTCATGATTGTCTGTTTGGAGCATATTAAAATCTGTTTGGAGTGGATTGAATACTTCATGCTTGGTATAATAATGTTGAAGGCAAAATGCCTTTAATTTTTGAACGTCTGTTAGCACAACCTAACTGAGGAGGTGATTTTATGAGTGTCGTAATAGTGGGCGGAAATGAATGCATGACCCGTCAGTACAAAGACTTGTGCAGAGAATATAAATGCAAAGTGAAGGTTTATTCCAAAACTGTCAGAGGTTTAAAGGATATAGGATCTCCTGACTTGCTGGTACTGTTTACAAGCACGGTTTCTCACAAGATGGTTCGCTGCGTCTTAAATGACGCAAGGAGAACAAACACAAGAATTGCAAGATCTCACAGCAGCTCAATGGCGGCGCTTAAATCAATTCTTGACGAACATACCATATAAGGAGGGCAATATGTCTGAAGAATTGCTGGTTAAACACTGTTCCCCCACGCTTGCAGGAATGAAGACAGGCAATATGTTCTCCTGTTTTTTTTCGAATAACGACGATATGAAGAAATGTATACGCTGTTGGAATATGCAGCTTACAAAAAAAGGATTGCGTGTACTCCCATTACGATTCAATAATGATCGTGCACTTATTTATGTATATCGTCCTGCTCAGCTAAAAAAAGATCTCTGGAATAACGCAGCGGAAGAGATTTTGCTTGAACGAGGGTATACGATGAAAACTTCTGAGCATTGTATTGTGCATCTCAGAAAAAGACTTAGCGAATGTGAAGAATTTCCTCATGAAGTCGGATTGTTTCTTGGATATCCTCCTGAGGATGTTCGTGGATTTATTGAAAACAAGGCGGACAGCTGCAAGTATACCGGTTGTTGGAAGGTTTACGGTAACGTAGAATCAGCACTGAAGACCTTCGAAAAATTCAAGAAATGTACTGATATGTATTGCAGCAGATTCGCAAATGGTTCGACTATCGAACAGCTTGCAGTAGCTGGTTGATATATTAACACACACTCTCCCCAATTCGCTCTTGAATTTTCTATTAGTTCTTCAAAAGTTGATTGGTGGAGGTATAAAAAGAAAGGTTGGAATTAATATGAGTAAAATTGCAGTAGTGTTTTGGAGTGGTACAGGAAATACCGAATCAATGGCATCGGCAGTTGCAGACGGTGCAAAGGAGAAGGGAGCGGAAACAGTAATTTATACTGCTTCGGAGTTTGATGCTTCACAGATTGATGAATACGATGCCGTTGCATTTGGCTGTCCGTCTATGGGAGCAGAAGAACTTGAAGACAGCGAGTTTGCCCCTATGTTTGAAGAATGCAAGGCAAAGCTTAATGGCAAGAAAATTGCTTTGTTCGGGTCATATGGCTGGGGTGACGGAGAATGGATGCGCAATTGGGATGAAATCTGCAGAAATTCCGGTGCAAATATTGCTTCTGACTTTGTAATCTGTAATGAGGCTCCCGATGACGAAGCAATTGCAGCTTGTAAGGTGCTCGGAGCTGCATTAGTATAATGAAGAATAAACATTACGGTAAGGAGAAAATCCCCATGAAGAATAAAAAAATAATAGCTGCAGCAGTTTGTGCCTCTGCATTAGCACTTAATACAACACCACTTGCAATTTCCTCAAATGCTGCTGAAGAAGACTTCAGCGGATATGTTCTGATGAACATTCCCTTCAGTGAATTCTATTCAGCAGAAAAGGCTGAAATAGGAGATGTTGACGCAATTTCATCTGCAACCAATAAATACGGCAACTATGGTAAGGCTGGCGGCGGCTATCACTCGGGTCCGACAGCTGCAATTGCCGAAGACGGTACAATTACTGCGGTAGGTACGGAGAATGGTGCAAAGATGCAGGGTGTAACATGGGCAGTTAAGGCGGAGAGCCTTGATGCGGTCAAGGCTCTTGGCGGAATTGAGATCACAGACGAATCTACAGTAACAATGGCAACATTTGCTAAGGGCAAAACCTCATCAAGTACGCTTGCAGGCTATCAGGTACTGGCAGAGTCGCCGTCCTATTCATATTATGTGCTTGATACTGCACCGACGAACTATATGGTGCTTGACGGTACAACTTTTAAAGAAAGTTCAACCGATGTAATATCAGCCGATATTGATGCGGAAGTATCTTATAACACAAAGTGGGGCGATGTTGAACTCAAACTGAATGAGGCAGAAAATGCAAATGGCAAACTAATTAATGCGATGGTTGTTACTGCCGATGATGGTACAACAAAGGGATTCTATCACATCGAACAGATATGGGCGTATAACGAACTTGCATGGAATATTGATACAACACCTGAGCTCGACGGTAAGAAAATTACAAATATTCGTTATTATTGTTCTGAAAAAGATGCCGATCTAACTGACAGTGCGGTTCCCACATATGCAAATTACGTATATGACTATCGGGTAAACCTTGATGTTCTTACAGTTTATGACGGTGAAACTTCGGCCGAGTTCAGAGATGCAGGGACGATTTCAGTCACAGGTCTGCCGACAGATATAAAGAATCCTGTTGCAGCAGTTTCAAGTGTAGTTGCCCGAGGTGAAACTCCTGTTGTAATTGCGGATGGTGTTGCCGTAAATGATAATACTATCAAAACGACAGATAATGCTGTAAGCGGTACATCATACAAAATTGTTGTTACCGGTGATAATTACGGTGATATCAGTATAACAATACCTTATGAAACAGGAGAACAGACTACTGCTGTGACTACAACAACAGCAAAAGTAACAACCACGACTGCCACTGCTTCAAAAACAATTGCTGCATCTGTCAAAGCAACTACCACAGAGAACGCCGGTTCGGCTGCATCAAGTCCGAATACAGGAGTTGCAGGTGTTGCGGCTTCAGCAGCACTTCTGACAATTTCAAGTATAACTGCAATTGCATTAAGAAAGAAAAATGACTGATAAAAGGAGCGGCAGTATTATATGCTTTTTCTTATATCTCTTGTTATTGCATCAGCATTTGTATTTTTATTTAAAAAGCCTCTGAAGAAACATCCGTATATATTTTATGCTGCGGCTGCGGTAATTTCATACATTGTTTCTGCAGCGACTCTCCGTGGACTTCCTGAATTTGTGAATACATATATCATCGGAATGTTCAGCCGTGGAGTAATGGGAACGGCACTATGGGCAGTTGTCATGTGGACAGGTGCACTTCCAAATGGTTCAAAGTCCATTAAAGCACTCATGCCTGTGCGTGGAGAACTGTCAATTATTGCAGCGATTCTGACGCTTGGTCATAACATCGGATACGGAAAGACATATTTTGTCCGTCTTTTTACTGATTCCGCACGTATGACTAATGAGCAGATTTTTGCAAGTATTCTTACAATTGCAATGCTTATAATCATGATTCCGCTTACAGTAATGTCGTTTCCGCAGGTTCGTAAGAAGATGAATGCAAAGCTCTGGAAGAAAATTCAGAGGACTGCATATTTGTTTTATGCGTTAATTTATGTTCATGTAATGACTCTGTTTGTACCTCTTGCGAAGCTTGGAAGAGATGGCTACTTCAAAAGTGTACTGATATACAGCGTTGTGTTTATCAGCTATGCGGTGTGTAGGGTTCGCAAATGGTACATTTTACGCAAAAAACCTGAAACACGTAAAATTCTCAATGCGGTATGTGTATCGTCATTTGCAGTTCTGGCGGCATTTCCGTGTGTGAATGCAGGAATAAGCACTCCACACAACACGGTTCATGCAGATAACAGAACAGTTTATATTGCAGAAATCCCGACAAATACTGTTACTGCTCCGACAAAATCCGAAGTATCCACAGAAGCTCCGATAGTATCCATTGAAACATCATCAGAAACTACGGTTACCCAAACTATGGCAACAACAATTGCTTCTGAGGAAGCTGAAGTAAGTGTTACAGAGACCACCGCTTTAACGACAACCGAAATAAGTACTCAGGAAGAAGTAACTATTGAAGAGGAGACCGTTACTGAAACAGGGCCTGCTACCGAAATGGAAACTGTTACAGAGCATGAGCAGGTGTACGTCTACAAAAACGGAACATATACAGCAAAAGCATACGGTTATGACGGCGATGTTGAAGTAACAATTACGATTGAAAATGATGTGATCACTAATATTACAGGCAACACATACGAAAGTGATCCATGGTATTTTGATGAGGCTTATGGTCCTGTGGCATCACAGATTCTTTCCTCTCAAAGCACGGATGTTGACTCTGTTTCCGGAGCTACGTACAGTTCCGAAGCGATTATGAGTGCGGTTGCGGCAGCTCTTGATTCTGCAAGGAGCTGAATACCTATGAGAAAAATAACATCATTATTTATAATTCCATCTCTCCTTTCATTCTGCGGCTGCTCCGTTTCGGGGCAGCCTATGCAGGTTGATGAGGACAATGCTTCGGTACGTGATGTGTTTGCAATGGATACTTATATGTATTTGAAAGCTTACGGTGATTCAGCCGAAAAAGCTCTTGACATTGCTGTAAAACGCATCCTGACGTTGGATAGGACCTTTTCTGTGAAAAATACCAACAGTGACACATGGTCAATAAACCATGCGGAGGGAAAAGCAGTAAAAGTTTCGGAGGATACAATTAATCTCCTGAAAACTGCTCAGGAGATTGGCTCGAAAACAAATGGTGCGCTTGATGTTACGTCGTATCCTCTGCTGAAAGCATGGGGATTCACTATGGATACACAGCAGATACCGGATTCGAAAACTCTCAGAGCAGCATCAGAACTTGTGGATTTCAGAAAGATTTCGCTTGATAATGATTCCGTTTGTATTCCCAATGGTATGCAGGTAGATTTTGGTTCATTGGCAAAAGGCTATACGAGCGATCAAGTGGTCGGGATACTTAGGGAAAGTGGGGTAAAATCGGCACTTGTAAATCTTGGCGGTAATGTGCATGCTGTCGGAACCAAGCCTGATGGGACGCTTTGGAAAGTCGGAGTTCAGGATCCCTTCTTCCCTTCTGAGCAGATATGTGTTCTGGAGATTTCAGATTTGGCAGTTATCACATCAGGCAATTATGAACGCTGTTTCACAGGTGAGGACGGAAAAGAATACTGGCATATTATTGATCCGAAGGACGGTTATCCTGCGGATAATGGGCTTGTATCAGTAACAATTGTGGGAGAAAGCGGACTCTTTTGTGATGCACTGTCAACTGCTCTTTTTGTTCTTGGTACGGAAAAGGCGATTGAATACTGGCATTCGGAAGAAAATTTCGAAATGATACTTGTAACGGATGATGCAAAGCTTTATTACACGGAGGGACTTAAAGCTTCTATTGACGTTTCGGATAAATATAATGCTGAGGTAGTATTTTATGACTAAGCAGTTGAAGATTTTATTAGTGCTGGCTGCTGTAATATTTCTGTCAGGAATAATCGGAACAATTTTCGTCCTCATGCCGTCTGAAAGCGGTATGGTAGAAATTGTGCAGGATGGTAAAGTTCTGTATTCATTCGATCTGACAGCGACAAAAGATCAAAAAATTGTTATCACTTCTTCAGAGGGGAAAACAAATACGGTTGAAATAAAAGACGGCAAAATCTTCATTGTTCATGCTGAATGTCCCGATCAGACCTGTGTTAAAACAGGTGTCCTTTATTCTGAGAGTCTGCCCATAGTATGTCTGCCGAATAAGCTTATTATCAGGTTTCGTTAAGGAGTAATAAATGAGAATCAAACGTCTTACACAGCTTTCTATGCTGACAGCAATGGCACTTATTATTTTTATAATTGAGCTGCGGATACCGAATATAATACCTGTCCCAGGGGTTAAGCTTGGACTTGCCAATATTATCACGGTCTATGCTGTATATCGGTTTACAGCAGGTGAAACAGCTATGCTGGTGCTGGTGCGTATTTTTCTGGGAGCAGTATTCAGCGGCAATCTGTCAGCTTTGATTTACAGTGCATCAGGTGCAGCATTGTGCCTTTGCGGAATGCTTATTATATGCAGGATTATTCCCAATAGATATATCTGGTTATCAAGTGTGTTCGGTGCGATTCTTCATAACACGGGACAGATATGTGCGGCGATAATGGTTATGGGAAGTTTTTCTGTAATTGCATACTATCCTATTTTATTGGTAAGCGGCAGTATTGCAGGATTGTTTACGGGATTTAGTGCTCAGCTGATACTGAAAAGAAAGGATTTATGTTTTAATGGTCAAAGCGAAAAGTGATTGCTTTTACTCAATGTTAAACCTATTTTCATAATACAAACCATACGTTTACGGGTGGTTTAAGGGAGCTCCGGACACTCTCCCTTAAGTGGACTGAGAAAGGTCTGTTCGGTCTGCTGGCAACTATATTTCATTCTCGGCTTCCCATTAAGGGAGGGTATTTTTTCAAATACTCTCGCTGCCGTTGGCATCAAGGAAGAAAATGCAATGTGCTGTCTTCCCTTCCATGTACAGCAGTCATACTGCATCTGAGCCAGACGCAGGATTTCGGATTTGGTTCTGTCGTAGTCAAGATGTGCTGCATCCATCATACTTCCTTCAAACGTCTGCTTTGTTATACCGTTTTTGCTTTATTTCTTTTTTTAGATTTGGTTATTTTGACTATTGATTTTTCTTAGCAGGTTTCTTGTTTTGGGTATACAAAAAGCCGTCTGTGATTGTTAGTCACAAACGGCTATGTAATCATATTCAGTTCGACAAATTGGAATTTATCGTTATAACTCAATATTAATTTCGTACTTATCGTCGATGAGTATATAGTTCACATTATACTTTTGGGCAAGGGATAACACTTCTGCATTATCTGCCAATACACTCTCCATTGTGCACCATTCATCATCCAAACGATTTTCAATGGTATTTGCATATCCCTTTATGTCGGCAAAGTGATTTCTAATATATTTCTCAGTCATTACAAGACAATAATATTTAATGTTTTTGAGATATTCGGAGTCAAAGTCCTTCTGCCAATCGAATGGAATGTAGCCACCTTCGACAATTAAGTTCTGCTTGTTTTCAATAGCCGTTTTTATCATTTCTCGAACAATCGGCCACAAGTATTCGATTAATTCATTATCATCCATAGGGGTAAGTTCTGTGTTACCGCTACGAATTAAACCCATTTTCAGATGGTCTATTGACAGGTATGGATATTTATATTTTTCAAGCAATTTTTGGGCAAGTGCAGTTTTGCCTGTATGGGATGCTCCGGTAATCAAAATAATCATTATCTCACCTACAAATTCTTATTTATCGGTCCGTCCGACTTTCTTTATTATACTACAAAATACCACAAAAAGCAACTCCCCGTTCGCAGCAGAATGGGGAGTTTTGTGTGTAAACTGTTTGATAAATTGGAATTTGTTTATCAAAATCTTTATAATGAATACATCAGCATACCAAGACCTGCCGATATGAGTATCATCAGTATCGGAGTTGGTTTTTTCTTAAATGCAAGCTTTGCTACGATGCTGATTAATATCAATATGGCGAATATGATAATGCCATTAAAATCTATGGCAAGTGTATCTCCTATACTACTGAATCTAATTGCCGTACTCATAAACATCGTGATTGCCGTTGCGAGTATCAAGCCAACAACACACGGACGGATACCGCCGAGAAACGCTTTTACTCCCGCATATTTCATAAAGTTGCGTATCAGGGCTGCAATTATGAGAATGATAATAAATGAAGGTAATACCACACCCAGCGTAGCAAGGATCGCACCGAGAAAACCACCTTGTGACGAGCCGACGAAGGTCGCCATATTAACTGCGATCGGTCCGGGAGTGGATTCAGCTACGGCAATCATATTTAGCATTTCTTCCTCGGTAAGCCAACCGTGCATCAAAACTTTTTCTCGTATCAGAGAGATCATCCCGTATCCGCCGCCAAAGGAAAACGCACCGATTTGAAGGAAGGTTAAGAACAATTCGAGATATATCATTGCTTTTTTTCCTTCCTGATTTTGCCGAGAAGATATACCGCCACACCGCAGGCTCCGCTAAGCAGTATGTAAAATATTGTTGAGAACTTTACAGCAAACAATGAAAATACGATCATACAGATAAGTGTTATCGAAATAATGATCATGTTAAATGTGGTTTTCTTCATCTGCTTCAGCATCTTCAGTCCTGCTGTAAGGATCAGATATACCACACATATCTGAATCCCCTTGAAAGCGTATGCAACCAATGTCAATGAAAGAAAGGCATCTAAAAACAGCGATATAGCATAGATAATAATAAAAGATGGAATACAAATGCCAAGCGTAGCAATCATTGAGCCGATCATTCCAGTATTTTTGTATCCTATGTAAGTTGCTGCATTAATGGCAATAGGACCGGGCGTGGATTCGGCAATCGCCGCAACATCCAAAAATTCATCTTTTTCAAGCCATTTCTTTTTTTCTACAAACTCATTTTCAAGCAGAGCAATCATGGCATATCCACCGCCAAAGGTGAACAATCCTATTTTCAGCATTGTCAAAAAGAGGGAGAGGTAGCCTTTTATTTTATTCACAAGAACCTCCATTTATCTAATTTACAAATTCTTATTTTCCTAACTGTTCGACAAATTGGAATTTGTTTAACAGAGAAGTTAGTCTTTTATCTTCAATCCAAATGCTAACCAACGTCCATCTATATCTTCAATAACAAACTCACTATTCTGATAATCGGTTGTGTGCAGATGTTTAATGAATATAACTTCTTTTTCGATAAGTTCTTTTTCAAGTAACTCTTGGTTTCCTGTATATAAATAGGCATCATAACCATATCCGTACAAGGTTCTATTCGGTAAAACGTTATTTGTATTTGCTTGCAACAAAATGATTTCTATATCGTCTCTATAAAGGCAGATATGCGGTTCTGTACTCTTCAGATATTCAACTGCTCTGAAGCCCAGCTTTGATACATAAAATCCCGCTGTTTTCTTTATGTCTGGAGAAGGGAAAATACAGCTTAATCCACTTATACTCATATGACATATACCTCCATCAAATTCTTATTTATCGGTCTGTCTAACCTCTTATATTATACCACATCCCGCCGTCATTTTCAATAGAAAAAATGAGGTTACAGATCTCAAAAAGAAACCTGCAACCTCAATCGTCTTACATTGTCATATTCACATCTTCCGTTTCTTCCATATCCTCATCTTCCGAGAACGCAGCATTTTCTACTTCATGCTGCATCGGAATCAGCACCTTGAGAAGCTCCTCACGGTATTCCATGTCCGAAATCTTGTTGATATAGATGCCGAAGGTGTCAAGCAGTTCTTTGCCTTCCATAGTTGTGATTTGCACATCGCTATACCGTCAG
This sequence comes from Ruminococcus sp., assembly GCA_015066935.1. Classification (GTDB taxonomy): domain Bacteria; phylum Bacillota; class Clostridia; order Oscillospirales; family Ruminococcaceae; genus Ruminococcus. The sequence continues at coordinate 14,391 of SVNK01000003.1, forward strand.
TGCTTACAGATAAACTCGGCAACATCCTGAACATTGTGAAGTCGCTTATTGCCGTCAATTGCAGAGCCGAGAAGACAAGCGTAACGTTCAGCAACCGGAATATACATTTTTCTGAAAGCTTCGGACTGAATAGGATTAATAACCTTGACAGTATATTCAAGCTCAAGGAAAAAGGTATATACAGAAAGCCGGTTATGAACTGTTGCTTCCATTCCGATGATAACATCGTCAGGAAGAATTTCGAATTTTTCAAAGACAGCAAGATCTTTTTCACAGCCTTGCTTGTCATTAGCAAATGAAATACTGTCAATAAGAGCTTTAACGCTCATGTCGATGACTGAAGCTTCGTGCTTGTATTTGGCGATGTCAATTCCGCAATAAAACATTGTGATACACCTCGTAAAGTTTTGTTACAGCAAAGGTTATCCTCTGTGTTTTACGGAAATACAACCTCGTTAGATATTTAGCACTTAAATGCTATCCAGCTCATTCGCATTTGTCCGTAAAGCAGAGGTGCTAATCTTTCTGTGGAAGCCAAACTTCAAGGACGTGAACAGCACCCTCTGACTGTACAGATTTATTATCTCACATTTCTGTGTGATAAGCAATATTAACACGGCAAAATTTTTCGCCGTAAATGTAGAAATTCCATTCGCTACGCTCATTCCGTTTTTACATTTTAGCTTTTTCCTTACTACAGAGTGTAGCAAGAGGTTTTATAGGGTTTCTCTTTAAATTACCCTTAAATCTATTATACGAGGAAGATCTAAAAATGTTCAAACGCAAACCGAACCAAGATGTAAAAACAAGGAGGCTGATAGATTGGCAAGAAAAATTGAAGTTCCGAAAATCAACACAGTCACCGTTCAGTACAATGGCAACAGCAAGGAGTTCGACCGCTTCATGGAGTCCATGATTCATGAGTTTCTGAATTCGTCTAGTATTGTCAATGCTGAACAGGATGATTCTGTTGGTAACGTAGAAAAAACTGAGGAATCATCGTAAACGCTGGACTTGCAGGAGGTTGTGTGGTATTGTCTGTGGTAACGCAGGCACCACACAGCGTACCTGCCAAAGGAGAATGATAAAATGAAAGCATGGCTATACTACCGCTTGTCCCGTGATGAGGACGAGGAAATGAACAGTCTGTACAATCAGCGTCAGATTCTGGTTGATTATGCAGAACAGCAGGGCTATGAAATTGTTGGTGAGAGCAGCGATGACAATGTTTCGGGCATGACCTTTGAGCGAAAGGGAATTGCGGAACTGGAAAATGCTGTGGATGAGGGCAAGGTTGATGTTGTACTGGTCAAGGACTTATCAAGACTCGGCAGACACCGAACGCAGACAGCACTCTTCATTGACCACTTGCGTGAGAACAATGTGCGAGTATATTCCGTCACTGAGGGCATCGACAGCTTTAATGACAACGACGATCTGCTCATCGGGATGAAACAGATCATCAACGATTTCTATGCAAAAGATATCGGTAAGAAAATCAAGACAGGTATTCGTCAGAAGCAAAAGACAGGACTGGTTGTAAACTTACCAATGGGATATTACAAGGACAGGAATATCAATGAGATTCTGATTGACGAGGTTGCGGTAAAATCCAGCAATGTCCATCAGAATGAGGATAAAAGTCTTGATGTTAAGCTGGAATTCAATGGGGATTTTGAGGATAGCGTGGCGGTGTATGTGGATGGAGAGTCGGCGTAAGGGTATGAAGAAAGCCGCAGGGACACATCTGCGGCTTTATACTACAAAATCATATTCGTTGTTTTGAAATTCTCCACCATTTCCTTGTAAAGTGCAATCAACTGGTTATATCTATCACTTAAATATAGTACATCAATTTTGAAAGACGGACGACCATTCAGGCGGTTTTCAGGAACAGAAATTCCAAGGATATGCTCAAATCTTTGTTTAAGTACTACTTTCGCTTCTTTGCTATTATATGGTTCTTTAAAATATTGAAATTCCAATTCACAAAGAACATGCTTTGTCCACGGATAAACACCAAATAGCTGCGTGCTTTTTCCATTTTCTGCATCATAAACTATGATTATACTTCCGTGAGTTCTGCCTTTACCATACCAAATGCGGCAGCCAAGAGCTTTAAAATCCTTAATAATACGTTCAGTCAGTATTCTTGCTTCATCATTTCCAACACGTTGAACATCCTGCAAGAATGAATCATAATCCCATGATTTAGCAGGGGCTTTTTTAGTTTCAACAGCCTGTAACGTTCTACCGATGATTTTCGGAACAAAAATCTGCTGGTTATTTTGTGACATGTACTGTTTGATTTCTAAACCAAGCACTTCTGAATTCTGCATCTGATTATTTAAGAATTCAATAATTCTTCTAAGATTTTCTGGTATGGTATCTGCTGCAAAAATCAATCTAAGTTTTCCCAGTTTCAGATTACTGCTGACATTTTCCCAATAAAGTTCTTCCTGTACTTCTTCTCCGAAAGCAGATTTTAAATCGCCGTCAAAGCTGCTTTGGATATCACTAATCGTCCAATAAGCACTGGCATTTGCAGCATAGTCGAGCATTTGTCCTACAACTTCACGACGAATTCTCGTGTCAGTACTGCGCTTGACCTCAACCAAAGTCGGTATACCATCCTGATCAATAAAGAGATGATCAAGGTACCAGCATGCGGTTCCGTTTTCATGATCCGGAACGCCCATTTCACGAGAAATGAGAATCCATTTGCGAGGGATTTCTGGATTGATCTGTGAACCGGCGAGTAGAATAGGATTCTTTTCAATTAACTCTTGAAGATTGTCTTCTGAATCATATAATGTTTCTTTCAACTCAGTTAATTCACCTTCATCAGTGTTCAAAAAAATAGTATCATTCAATCCGATAACCCCCTATCTATGGATTTAGCCTTCAAGTATTTTGAAGGCTAAATGTCTGGTGCGGGTGACAGGAATCGAACCTGCACACCTTGCGGCGCGAGAACCTAATGGAAGAGTCACGTCAGTGGTTTTATTCTATCTTGTTCCCATTTCTTATGAGTGCAGCCATAACGACAACAAATTCTGATGGCAGAGGTGGGAAGGTCTGGTTTGATTTCAGGTATTCAAACAGTTCGTGGTTTTTGTTGACCGTTCTGCAAAACCACGCAGCATCAAGTGCATTCTTTATAGCACCGTTTACACTCATGGGACCAATTGAATATTTCTGACCAACGCTTTTAAGTATACTTTTGTATGTATCATCTTCAATCGGAGTGTTCATCCAGAGATGAATTACATCATTTACATAAGTGAAGCCTTTATATTTCTGTGATATGCCTAATTCGATCAGTGTTTCGGATATATGCTGCATAAGTTCTTCATTTGTTTGTGTATCCATAATAATAAGTTCCTTTCTATTATTTCCGTTCCTTAATGTGTAAAGCTATTAGAATAGTATTGCCATGTTCGTTGTATTTTAGAGATAGCTTTCTCGTTTTTTCGGTATTGTTCAAAGGTCGATTTTTATACGTTGGTCATGTGGCTGAACTGTTACCCAAAGCCACATATCCTGATTTTTAAGATTTTTCCATTGATTTGGTGCTAATAAGTTTTTATGCAGATTATATGCAATCGTAACCGTTGCACTTGTCCCCTTTTTGACCGTGCAGCCGTGTGCTGTACTTGCATTATCATTGAAAAAAGGATTCAGACAGGCGGTTATTTCACTGCTGTAAAAGACATACCAATCAATTCCGATTACGGGTATGCTGTAAAAATCAAGACCACCCTCATAGTCACCGTTATTTGAAACTGTCATTGTGACAATAAGATAACGCTCGGCAAGCGAATTAAAGAATTCTCTATCTTTATTTATTTCAGTAAGAAGATCGTCAACATCAATAATACGTGCATCTTCAACCGAAACCGAATAACCTGTGTTATGTATTACGTTATATGAAGCGTTATCACCGAATTCAACAGTTTCGTGCATGGAGTAATTTTTTACTGGCTTATAATTTTTGATAGCGAATCCATTATTGAGATTGTAATATCGTATTGCCCATACAAAGAGAAAACCAAGAGTAATTGTCCTGAATATTATCTTATTCATTTTCATCATCCTCCATTGAGAGGATTTTTTCTTTAATGATACTGCCGTTTTCAATCGTGTATACGATGTCACACACTTCCTCCAGAATCATATTATCATGACAAGTCATTATAACAAGTGCACCACGTTCTTTTTCTTCTTTTATCAGATTCTTTGTTATCTCAACTCCGCTTGAATCAAGAGCATTTGTCGGCTCATCAAGTATAATCAATTCCGGAGATTCCATTACGGCAGCTGCTATACCAAGACGCTGTTTCATACCAAGAGAATACTTGCGGTATTTTTTCTTATCATCGGGATTAAGACCTACACGGCTGATAGTTTCCTTTATTTTGTTTTCGTTTATATGTCCTTTTATAGAAGCTAAAAGCCTGAGATTTTCAAAACCGCTCAGACTTCCGAGAAAAGCAGGGTTTTCAATAAGGATACCCATTTTTTCCGGGAAATCCATATCCTTTCCGAGATGTTTCTCATCAATAATTATTTCGCCCTCGGTAGGGATTATCAATCCCGAAACAAGTCGCATAAGCATAGTCTTTCCACAGCCGTTGTATCCGCACAGTCCATATATCATTCCGCTTTTCATGGAAAGATTAACCTTGTTGACAACGGTGTTTCCGCCTATTATTTTTGTAACGTTTTTCAATTCGATATTCATATTCTTCACTCCTTATCAGGCAGAATATTTGCCTTTTTGAAAAAGCACATTCCTGCAGCTATGGCTGATGCTATGATAATCAGACAGATAATGATGCCCTTGCGTGTATCATAAGCACCGTCGATATAGTTGTTGCTGTATAAGAGCATGGCGTGAAAATGCCAACGGAGTGTCGCTGAGGGTACCTGCTACTATCAGCACAAGTGAAATAAGAAAGCTGTAAATAGGCTTGATAAAAAGACTTAAAAACATTTGAAGCATATTCAGGGTCCACACAACCATAAAAGGTGCTGCCAGCAGAAAAACTTTACTTAATGTACTTATTTCCCATATCGGTGAACTTTCATAAACTGTAGACGCTGCGGCAAAAGTATTCGTGATTAAATAATTATTTTCAAAAGTGAACTTGTATCCGAGCAAAGCTGCGTATATGACAACCGTTGCAAGCACAAGTATATAAAAAACAAAGCTCAATACAGCACACCACAGACACTTCGAATACCACCATGAGCTGCGTTTATGACAGCGTGTAATTACTTGCACACCGAATTGTGTAAGGTCGTCATGCATGTATTCAAATCCGATAAAAACAGCAAAAACAAGAATAGCTATCCAGAAATATGGAAGATCTGCTTTTATATCACGATCAGCTATTTTTGAAATCGGATCCGAACCACGAAACAGCATAATAAAAAGATCAGGAAGATTCGGCTTTCCGAACGGACGTCCCGAGGAGGCTATCAACATCCAGTTATCATAGTACATACATTCAAAAAAGCAGAGGATAGGAACAAAAAGAAGCCGTTTATTCTTCAGAACTCCTTGTTTCATATCGTTGCCGATTATCTTACAGACATTCATATTTTCGCCCCCTTATTGCAAATACCAAGGTTGGAACAGCAATGACTATAGCAATATTAGTGTAGACATAGCTTGCAAAATTAGTTGTTCCCGGTGCAGCATACAACATATCAGACCATGAAAGACCGACAGTTTTTCCATGTATGAGTATACTGTATCTCAATGTTATAAAGTCGGAGATTATTCGCTGTACCGTAAAAATAAGAAATGGTAATATTACAGATATTGAATATCTCTTTGTAATCATACCAATGCCAATGGCGATGCAGACCATTGCACCTCCCCATAAAAATGCTGTAACGGTCCATACCAGAAGGAAAATGTACGGAGAGGAATAATATAATTCAGAGCAGAAACTGAATGGAGATACAAAAGATGTACCAACAGCAGCCACAGGGTATTGTGCAGGCAAGAACATTGATATGAGTAAAAAATGAAATATAACAGATGCGGCAAAAATAATTCCGCCGCTGATGAAAGAAACAATATATTTTGCAAGGAAGTATTTTTTACGGTTTGTTCTTGAGATTACCTGAGTAATATAACCAGAGCTGCGGTCATAACATACTGTCCAGCTGTAGGCAAACGATGTGATAAGCGGAAGAAGAACAAACAGATATATTGCTTCATCAAAACCACGATATGCACCTATCCACTTTATAAACACACTTGTATGCACATCATAACCGTCTTTAAAATATTCATATAATGTATGAGCGTCTGCTGCCACAATAAATAATGCTATTCCTATTGAGAGTAAAAATGATTTACTGCGTATCATTCGTTCCCATTCAAATTTAATAATGTTTTTCATAATGTTTTACTCCTGCAGCTGTAAATCGACTACCGTAAACGGACCCTCAGTTAAAAGCGCGTCACCGTTCGAAAATACCGCTTCGCTAAGTGATGCCTGACGTGTATCTAATAAATATCCCATTATGATGTCCTTTTTTTCGCCCGGCTCTATATGAATCCTAGAATAATGATAAATATCATCAGAACGCAAATTTAAATATTCATGTGATGCGTATCGTACTCCTCCCATCCTGCCAAGGAGAAAATCATATTTGCCAAATTCTTCGGGGGAATATACATGTTCAATGGAAACAGCGTCAACATTTTCCACAGTCATATAAATCTTTATCAGTTTGAAATTATTGAGAAATTTTGTTGTATCCGGATCGTAATTTAAGTCGGGAACAATCAGGTTTCCGGCTAATTCCTCACGTTTTAAACCTGCATCATTTAAGCTGTCGAAAATCTCGCATCGGTTTAAAGTGAGATAAAAGTGACCGCTGTTTACAGGACCAATAACGCAGAATCTTTCACCTAATTCTGCTGTTTCGGGAACTTCTGAATATGGGATTTCAAGAATTTCTTCTGTTGGTTCAGCGTCGCCGCTGCCTGATACTGACGCTTCTTCAGTTATTTTCTGTGGCTGACGATATGTAGGTTCAGTGATCTCTTGTTTTGAAATTTCAACATCACTGAGAGAACAGCCTGTTGTTAACAACATAGCTGCGGCTGTCAGTATTATAAGTCTATTTTTCATTTTTGCCTCCATTCACTGTTCAAAATCAATGTTAAAAATGTTGTGTAATAAACAACAGCAAGTGAAAGAGTTGCTGTCAAAATATCAATAAAACATATAATAAATTAAGAGCTGTACTTAAAAATCATTCCGTACAGCTCAAGTAGTTTATATTAATTTGCACAGGGAATATTCTGTTTGTTATCAGGACGATCTGGTGCCCAAGCTCCATTAAGTTTGGATGTAAGTGTGTAATTAGCTGAACAGAATTTAAGTCCTGCCAGATTATAACCGGCTTCCTTGACAAGATTCTTTATGAGACGTTCCTGATTGCTGTTTACACGAACAGATGTCGTGGAATTTCCGTTTGCATCACATGTATAGTTATGACAAGTGCTGTTCCAGTTGGTGTCACTCAGCCCCCACACCTGCACATATGCATCATTGGTTGCACTGCTTAACTGAAGATAAACAGAATTGTATGTATCCTTATATCTTATCGGATGCTGATCTGAAGGTAACGCAGTATATGTGTGCGAAATATTAGCAGGTGCACTAAAATTTATTATCTCTGTAGTAGTTGATGAAGCGTTGGCTGTTATCCCAACTGTATTGCTGGATAGTGTCATAATCGCCATTAATAAAGCGGCTACTTTATTGTGAATTGTTTTCATAATGATCCTCCTCATTAATAATTAGTTTTGCATTCTTCTCATAAAAGTTGTTTACATCCATATAGATCTTAGCTGTAGAGAAGCTTTTGGGGATTGCATCCCTGTGTTCAGAACAAAGCTGTTGAAAACACAGGGAATAATGATCCTTTTGTGTGGAGTGATTTGGATATTGCCTGTTTGCTTTAAAAACGTAAAATGTAAATCACTTTTTGTTTTTCTTAGCGAGTTCTTTTACAGCTTCCGGAACCTTGGGTTGGTAAGTATCATAAAGGGAAGTAGCGCCGCAAGACTTAATGGCAATTCTTTCACTCATTTTTGCGCTAGTCTTGAGAAGAGTTTCAACTATTTTTTTCATATTTTTTCCTCCTTTCTTGAAGTTTAGGTTCTAATATTAAAATCGCAATAACAAATAACGTCAAAGATATTGTTAATGAAAGTTGAGGATAATAAGAGAATGTTACAACAGTCAGTGGAATAAATGTTATTGCCATAATAATTGAAATTTTACGATTTCTTTTTTTAAGTTTAACGGTTAAAGGTGCATTTATATGTTCGACGGGTGAGTAAGCCAATACTGTTATTAAATATATAAACACAAGGATGATGATCACGAATATACCTACTGATATTCTACCAGCTATTAATACGAATAAAGAACACATTAAAAGAGTGCATTTGCATCTAAAATGTGTTGTTGCATGATAACCACCTGTAAAAATTCTTGTAAAAACAAATGTAAAGTAAAAAACCATAGACATAATAACGTCATTAAATACAATTCCAGAAAACAATACTAAAAGAAATCCTATTATAGTAGATATCATTATTTCGAATCCGTATTTACATACGTCTATTTTCTCTTCAGCAATTATTTCCTTATTATAAAAAAAAACTGCTATAAATTTACTTAAGTAAGAAATCATTTTTATCACCTAAGTAAAATATAGCTTATAGCAGTAACTCTGTCAACAATCGTGGCACAAAATACACATTTGTGGCAAAATATGCATATTAATTATATGTTTTATCTTTTCTCAAAGAAACATACACCCAAAATTTGCTTTGCTTTTGATCAAAACTTATTATTCCATCATACTTTTTCACTATATCGTGTACAGACTTTAATCCAAATCCATGAAGATTCTTGTCTTTTTTTCTTGTCTCAAGAGTAGGATTATTTGTAAGAACATCGTATTCCACCGTGTTTCCTATTTCAAGATGATAATAGCCTGTGGTACTCCACATTTTTATTGATATCTCAGAAAGTTTGATGTTCTTTTCACAAGCTTCTAATGCGTTATCGAGTAAATTTGATAACAAAATGATTACATCGGTATCAATAATATTATCAAATTCATCTGAAATTATACAGCTTGTTTGTATTCCTTGTTTTTCTGCCAGATCAAATTTAATATTTATTATGGAAGAAACTACCTTACGGTCAGTATTAATATAGCTTCTTATGTTGCTTATATTCATATCATTCAAAGTTTTAAGATAGTTTGATAGTTCATGATTGTTTTGTTTTTTTGACATTTCAAATGCACATAAAAGATGATTCTTCATATCATGACGAAACTTTGCTATCTCATCGTATTTGGTTTCCATTGCTTTAATATTATCAAATTGCATTTCTATTTGCTTTTTCATGACTGACATTCGCTGATTTTCAGTATTCTTTTTGCTCATATATAGTATTGTATAATACTGTGTAATAATCAAAAATAGCATACATAGTACTATAGTAAAAAATGCCGAATAGTTTTTTCCTGACTCATAAATAATGTTTCTTACAATCGGGAGGAGTATTCCTGATATCAACAATGGAACAGAGATTAAAATATAATCTCCTTTATGCAGAACAATGGATTTTCTTTTTTTGATAAAAACAATTATACTGAATAATAAGAATAATAATGTCTTGGTTATTAATACAGTAATGAAACGCATATAACTACTTTGATTAACAAGCAATTTGTACTCAACATCAAATATATTGCTCATGATAGTTAGTGTAATAATGCTTGTTAAGGATAAGCATGCATTAGTTAAAAAAGAAATTAATAAATGCTCAAGATGTGAGCCTATATACAAGGATTCAAGAATTACAAATAATACAATTACACAAGTAGGTAATGTTATAATACCAGAGAATTCAAATAGCGTTGCAATACTTATGTACGAGAAAACAACTATAAACATTATTATTCTGCATTTGTATTTTGAAAATTTTTCATTAGATTCAAAGTATAGAGATAAAAAAATCGAGATTACAGTTGATTCTATTATGTTATAAACAACTTCAAGAACAGTATTCATTTCATTCCTCCAAAATAAGCATTTTCTGATAATTCAATTTAATATCGTTAACATTATGTGGATTTATATAAATCGAAAAGTTGTTTTTTAATATAACACTATTTCTATTTATTACATGGATATAATTATAATTAACAAGGTAACTCTTGTGTACTCTTATAAAACCACTCAATTCAAAGCAATTAGCTAACGCCTTAATACTCGCTTCATTATCACGATTTCTCTTTAATTTATAACGTCCGTTTGTTGAATGAACATATATATCATGCTTAAAACTTTCAAAGTACATTATATCTGAAATTGGTATATCTCTTTCGAAATCAGAAGTTATTATATGAAACATATTTGTATTCTTGCGAAGTAGAATAAGATAGTCCGTTATAGCTTTTTTTGTTTCGTTTTCTAGAAAATCTTTTCTTATAAATCTAAACGGTGAAAACATAAATGATTTAAAAACAAGATATTCAAACCTTGAAACAAAAATAACCGTTATACTTGGTTTTATCAGCTTTAAATTCTCTGCTAAGTCAAATCCGTTTAATTCAGGCATATCAATATCAAGAAATACAAGGTCAAAATTGTATTTGTCAGGATCATTAAAAAAATTCACACTTTTATCAAAGGAACGAATTATCTTTTCTTCTATAAACTGTTCATCAATAATTCTGCAAATTTTTTCAAGCATCATTTTTTCATCATCCACAACAGCAATCTTTATCATTTCTGTCACCGCCTTAGTTCATGTTATTCACATTTTAACACAAACCGACATATTTTGCAATACCAATAATCAAATCTAAGTTTGTAAAAAGAGGTTCGTTTTTTGAATTTCTCAGCGGTAATATATTAGAGAATATTGTTCTAAGTTGTAAAAGCGATGTATATAAAAATTTACATCGCTTATCTTATTAGCAGAAAAGAAAAATCAAAGGGACACCAGTGGCAGCACAACTATGTGTGTAGAAGTTAGCGTCCCTGCTGTCCCTGTAAAATAATGCGTGTCAGTAGTGACGGTAAAAAACTGTGATATGGTTACTGTCACGCTTGATTTAATTTGTAATTGTATCGTGGGTGACAGTAACTTATGAAAATAAAAGTCGGTGCGTAACGAAATGAACTCGTTGAACGTGCCGTCTTTTTTCTTCTGTAGATAAATAAATTGTTGAAGAGTGACGGTAGCGACAGTAAAAACTATGGTAAAGTTACCGTCACGCAAAGGTGTCTTGAAACGTCACAAACGTCTATATATCATTGATTACGGTGCGTGTCGGTAGAAATTTCAATGCAAAGTTACCGTCACGGATTGAAGTTACTGTCACGCATAATTTAGCCGAAATTCGCCCTCCTCTTTTTAATGGGATAGTTACCCCACAAAATCAGTTGAGGGCAAAATAAACCTCATATTTTCAGAGTATGAACGCATAAAAAACGGAGATAAAATAAGATTGGATTTTGCCAGAAACGTGGGATTCGATAGAGTCCTCCAACGAGGGCAAGCATAGCGCATGGCTTGCCGCCTGCGCCTTCAAGACGTGAGAACCCGAACCCCTTTTCAGAAAAACAAGCACTTGAAATCGGTGCGTAACGAATTGGTTTGTAGTGAATGCATTTTTGGCTTGTAGTCCAAAAGTACAATTATATAAATATTCTCCCAATAAATAATTGTAAGCGAAAGCTTATGAAATAAAAAATCCAAGAACGGAGTGATCTAAAATGTTCAAAGGCAAATCAACTTATGACGTAAACAGGAGAGTGATATATTGTCAAAGAAAATTGAAGTTCCTAAAATCAATCAGGTTATCGTTCAGTACAATGGTAATGAAAAAGCATTTGATTTCTTTATGGAGTCCATGATTAATGAGTTTCTCAATTCATGTAGTATTGCCAATACTGAACAAGATGATTTTATTGATAACGTAGAAAATTCTAAAAAAAGTCTTAACCGCTGGACTTGCAGGGCGTTATGTGGTATTGTCTGTGGTAACGCAGGCACCACACAGCGTACCTGCCAAAGGAGGGCGATACAATGAAAGCATGGTTGTATTACAGACTGTCCCGTGATGAGGACGAGGAAATGAACAGTCTGTACAATCAGCGTCAGATTCTGGTTGATTATGCAGAGCAGCAGGGCTATGAAATCGTAGGCGAGAGCAGCGATGATAATGTTTCGGGTATGACCTTCGACCGAAAGGGACTTGCGGAACTCGAAAATGCTGTGGATGAGGGCAAGGTTGATGTTGTACTTGTAAAAGACCTGAGCCGATTAGGTCGTCATCGAACGCAGACAGCACTCTTCATTGACCACCTGCGTGAGAACAATGTGCGAGTGTATTCCGTCACTGAGGGCATCGACAGCTTCAATGACAACGACGATCTGCTCATTGGATTTAAGCAGATTATCAATGATTTCTATGCAAAAGACATCGGCAAGAAAATCAAAACAGGTATTCGTCAGAAACAGAAGACAGGATTGATTGTAAACTTGCCCATGGGTTATTACAAGGACAGAAACACCAATGAGATTCTGATTGACGAGGTTGCAGCAGAGATTGTCCGAGAGATTTTTCAAAAATATATTGATGGCTACGGTATCTCTGCAATTGCAAAACAACTCAATGCAAGAGGTATCAAATCTCCCGAATACTTCTCACACAGAAAAATAAGTGCTACCCGAACCAAATTGTGTAAGAAGTATTTATGGGTGCAGACTTCGGTGAAGCGGATTCTCGAAAACGAAATCTACACCGGAACACTTGTAAATCATAAGACCATAACTTCAAAAATCTACAAGACTAAGAGTTTCGTACCAGCAGAGGAACAAATTCGACATGAGAATTTTCTTCCTGCGATTATCGATAAGCAGACCTATGAACAGGCACAGCTGCTTCTTGAAAACCACAAACAGGGCAACATCAGAGCATCGGCATTCCGCAAAATCCACCGCTATTGCAGTATGATCAAATGTGCGGAATGCGGTGCGATTCTGATTGCGAAACAAAGAGTATGCAAAAACAACGAATGGGTCGAGTACACCTGCAACAGCCACCACCGCTACGGTAAGGAATATTGTACACCTCACCGAATTCACGAGTCACAGCTTGATGAGGTTATTTACGATGAAGTCAGACTGCTTCTGGTTCGGATTCAGGAACAGAGCAAGAAGTACGATAAGATTGTGCGTGACTGGCAGCGACAAAAGCCTGCTTACGAGCGAAAGATTGAACAGTACAAGGAACGAATCGCATCCCTACGGCAGCAGATTGAAGATTTGATTATCGAGCGAATCTCCGACCGTGAACACGCTTCGGTTTACAACAATATGATCACCAAGCGTGAGGAAGAAATCACTGACCTGCAACAGAAGATTGAGGAAAGCAAGCAGTTCGATGAAGTCAGCAAGCGGAAACGCAACGAGCTGAAAACAACAGCAGACCTCTTGGAAAAGATGATCGAGGAACAGCACATCAGCGATGCGAATCTGCGGCTTCTGGTGAAAACGGTCTATGTGCATCAAAATGAGGATAAAAGCCTTGATGTCAGGCTGGAATTCAATGGTGATTTTGAGGATAGTGTGGCTGTGTATGTGGAGGGAGAGTCGGCATAAAAATGGCATACACATAAAGCATACCTTGTGTGCAAAATAAATTTGGTGCCAATGAAATTTTATATCAACAAATGAAAAATCCCTCGATATATCGAGGGATTTCATTGGTGCGGGTGACAGGAATCGAACCTGCACACCTTGCGGCGCGAGAACCTAAATCTCGTGCGTCTGCCAGTTCCGCCACACCCGCATATTCAATTTTGCTCTTGAAATTTACCTGCCCAGAGCTTGCAGGGGATAAATGCACTGTAGTGACGCAATCAAAATCTCGTGCGTCTGCCAGTTCCGCCACACCCGCATATTCAATTTTGCTCTTGAAATTTACCTGCCCAGAGCTTGCAGGGGATAAATGCACTGTAGTGACGCAATCAAAATCCAACGTGTATGCCAATTTCACCACAGGCGCATATTTAGTTTTGCTCCGATTTTTACCTGCCGAGAGCAAGCAGGGGGTAAATGCACTGTAGTGACGCAGCCAAAATCTCGTGCGTCTGCCAGTTCCGCCACACCCGCATATTTAATTTTGCTCTTGAAATTTACCTGCCGAGAGCTTACAGGGAATAAATGCACAGTTATCTCTGCGGGACTCTTGCGGTGCCCGAAATTATTTGCTCGCAGTCGCTCACATAATTTCGACCGCTGCACCCAGATATTAGATTTTGTAGGACGACAAATTAGTGGGGAGTCATTTTGCAGTTGTCATATAACGAACTATTGAGTTGCAGAATGAAATTAAAAGTATATAACAAAGTCTGCGATTAAAGAAGTAGCCATTAAACAGACTTGGGCGACTTTTTTTCGAGAACGAAAATGAAAGTTTCGTAGTCTCTTGTAGCGGAGGTCGTCACAGATTTTACAGACCATCCGTCTAAAAGGTACTTATTAATTTCGTTGAGTTCAAGTGATTTTGAAGGCTGATAGTGCCATAAAATTATAACTTTTTCCATGTTTTCTCCTCAATAATGACGTGCATAGGAAATCTATGTACAAAGCGGTTCTACGAAGGTGATACATAACCTCAGCCGAAAGCAATTGCGGCTTCCGGCTGAAGTATCATCATTGTAAGAATTATTCATCTTCCTTGGAAGATTCGGTTTTTTCCTCAGTAGTTTCTGAAGGAGTCTCAGAAGCTTCGTTTGTAGTATCCTGCTCACTTGTTTCGGGAGCTGAAACTTCCTCAGTAACAGTCTCGGCAGGCTCCGGAGCTTTTTCAGCTGTGGGAGCTTTCTTGGGCTTATTCTTTTCTTCCTCTGCCTTTTTAGCGGCTTCCTTTTCGGCACGATCGCCTGCTGATTCGATATAGATATCGTCATCGGCAAGACTTCCCACGAAATTCAGCTGCTTGACAGGGATTCTTTTTAATGGTGAATAATTGAATTTACCGCATGAATTGTTCGGGTCAACGAGACCACGGTGTTCGCAGATAATTTTGTTTCCGTCTTTTGCACGTTTGCCGAAACTGCAGTAGTCGCATTTGGCAGCAATGCTTTTATCGAAATAATTGCCTTTTTTGAACATGGAAAAAATTCCCATAAAATCACCTCGTAAATAGTTCTACAAAATATTATAACATAAAAAATGAAATTTGTCCAGTATTTTTTGCATAAACGTGAAAAATATTTTATATAGGATATGCTGCCGCAGTATTTGATGTCAGATGTTTTAATGCAGCACCGCACAAACCATGTGTAGTGCTGCATTGACATTGCTTTGATAAAAACCGCAATTCCGGAGAGGGATTTCTGTTGACATTCTTTGGTCACTGTATAGAGGAAATGAGATAAACTGCGTATTGTACTATTAAGCGGTCACGATTTTACTTGCATCCTGAAGACCGAGATATTCAACTGCCCATTCTCTCATTTTGTATTTAAGAATTTTACCGGCGGCATTCATCGGGAAGCCGTCAACAAATGCAATATATCTTGGAACCTTATGTTTAGCGAGCCTTTCGAGTGCATACTGCTTCATTTCTTCAACAGTAGCCTTTTCGCCGTCCTTGAGCACGATACAAGCCATTATCTCCTCACCGTAAGCCTTGTCGGGAACACCGATAACCTGAACGTCCTTAACCTGCGGATTGGTGTAGAAGAATTCTTCGATTTCCTTCGGGTAGATGTTTTCACCGCCACGGATGATCATATCCTTGATTCTTCCTGTAATCTTGAAGTATCCCTCAGGAGTTCTTCTTGCAAGGTCACCGGAGTGGAGCCAGCCGTCCTCGTCGATAGCGGCAGCGGTAGCCTCGGGCATCTTGTAATAGCCCTTCATAATATTATAGCCTCTTGCACAGAACTCGCCGTCCATGTTATCGCCGAGTTCTTCGCCTGTTTCCGGGTCAACAATCTTACATTCAACGCCGAAAATAGGTCCGCCGACTGTATTTACTCTTGTTTCGATGCTGTCTGTTGTCTTGGACATTGTCGTTGCAGGTGAAGCCTCCGTCTGACCGTATGTTATACAGATTTCAGGCATATGCATTTTCTCGATAACTTCCTGCATTGTCTTGATGGGACAAGGAGAACCTGCCATAATA
Organism: Ruminococcus sp.; assembly: GCA_015066935.1. GTDB lineage: Bacteria > Bacillota > Clostridia > Oscillospirales > Ruminococcaceae > Ruminococcus. The sequence goes on from SVNK01000003.1 coordinate 30,660, forward strand.
CCTGTTCTCATGTTTGAGAAATCTGTTTTGTCAAAATCCTCGTGACCGAGCATTGCGATGAACATTGTCGGAACGCCATGGAACGCTGTAATCTTTTCCTGATTGATACATGCAAGACCCTTTCTTGGTGAGAATGCAGTAATAGGTGACATTGTAGCTCCGTGAGTAACACTTGCAGTCATAGCAAGAACCATTCCGAAGCAATGGAACATAGGCACCTGAATCATCATTTTATCATGAGTTGAAAGGTCCATACAGTCGCCGATAGCCTTACCATTATTCACTACATTATAATGTGTAAGCATTACGCCCTTGGGGAAGCCTGTTGTACCTGATGTGTACTGCATGTTTACTACGTCATGCTTATCAATTTTTGCACGCATATCCTCAATTACAGACATCGGAACGGTATCGGCAAGCTCCATTGCCTCGTCCCATGTAAAGCAGCCGTCCTGCTTGCTGTCTGTTGTAATGATATTTCTGAGGAAGGGGAGTCTTGATGAATTAAGCTCTCCGGGTTTGCATGTAGCGAGTTCGGGACAAAGCTCCTTCATAATTCCGACGTAATCGCTGTCCTTGTATCCGTCGATCATTACAAGAGTGTGTGTATCTGACTGGTGAAGCAGATATTCTGCTTCGTGAATTTTATAAGCTGTATTTACAGTAACAAGAACTGCACCGATTGTCGTACAAGCCCAGAATGTAATATACCACGCAGGCACATTTGTTGCCCATATTGCAACGTGGTCGTCCTTCTTTACGCCCATTGCGACAAGTGCTCTTGCAAAACGCTGCACATCGTCACGGAACTGAGGATATGTTCTTGTATAATCAAGCTCAGTGTAGCGGAAAGCGTACTGTTCGGGGAATTCCTCACAGATTCTGTCGAGAACGTCGGGGAAGGTTTCGTCAATGATTGTTTCCTTTGGCCATGGGTAGTAACCTGTTCCTCTTGCGTCAATCTGGAGCTTGTGCTTCTTTGCACGGAGATACGGCTTCATGTACTTGGCAAACTGCGGGAACACAATACCTGCTGCATAGAGATCTCTTGACCATCTCTTTACCCATTCAAGGGAAACGTAACCGTCGTATCCGATTTTCTGGAGTGCAGCGAGCATTTCAGCGATAGGGAGGTCGCCCTCGCCCATCATCTTATATGCGAGCTTGCCGTCTGTTATAACGGAGTCCTTGACATGAATGTACTTAATGTAGTCTCCGAGATTTTCAACAGTCTGCTGACCTGTTTCTCCCATGTAACGGGACGGATGGTGCATATCCCAGAGAGCCGCAATATTCTTGTGGTCAACAGCGTCGAGGACTTTCCTCAGACGTGCAGTGTCAGCGTAAACGCCGTTTGTTTCAACGAGAAGTGTAACATTGTTCTTTTCGGCGATGACTGCAACCTCCTTGAGGAAAGCGATGATGGAGTCGTCGTCGATTTCGTCTGCAGGAGCAGGCTCAAGGTCTGCAAGAATACGGATATATGGAGTTCCGAGTTTGTTTGCGAGTTCGGCATACTGAGTGATTTCTTCAACTGTTTCATCGTGTTTGTCGGCGTATTTAAGACAAGCACCGCTGGAAAGACAGGGAATCTCGAGTCCGAGCTTTCTGAGCTTTGCGATAGTGGCGTCGATATTTGCTGCTGTAAAGGGTTTTGCTCTTACAGTGGAGATTTCGTTTCCGAGTCCTCTTACTTCAATGCCGTGAAATCCGAGGTCTTTAGCCATAGAGTAGATTTCTGCCCATGAAAAGTCAGGACAGGCAAGTGTTGAAAAACTGATTTTCATTTTCAAACATTCCTTTCTTCCGATTAAATAGAGATTTTCGGGAAAATCCGATTTTCAGAATAACAAAAAGCTCTTCCGTCTCTTTTGCTATCCTCTTGACAACATAAAAGAGACGAAAGAGCTGAAATTCTTTATCAATAACCTCTTCCGCGGTACCACTCTTCTTCATCCTTGCGGATGCACCTTTTGAGTGCCGACACACTCTAACTCTGTTACGGGAGTTCCCGTCTGTATTTACTTTAATAATTTCAGTACAGCTGCTCCACAGTGAGTTCAGCATTATTTCCCCGATATCTCGCACCGACCGACATCTCTCTGAAGGACGAAAAACATGCCTACTATTCTGCTTCATTGCATTTAACAAAGAAATTATATCATTATATCCCGATTTTGTCAAGAGGATAAATGAAAATTTTCTTCAGAAACTTTAATATGCTTAATGCAGATGGTCGGAAAAGCGTTGTTGACAGATGATTGATAAGATGTTATAATTATGTACAAATACATTGTTGGAGGTTTTGGACATGAAAAAAACAATTGCAATGATTTCTGCACTTGCAATGGCTGTATGTTCGCTTACAGCTTGCGGGAAGGATAAGGAATCCTCAAAGGTGAGCGACAAGGATCTTATCAAGGCTTATGAGGAAATGCAGGAGGCTGTGAAAAACGGTGAGAAATCCGATTATCTTAAATGTATGTTCCCTGATAATGTTGCTGAAGGAATGGAGAAATCAGGACTTTCTGAACTTATGGGCGGAAATATGGGAGATATGAGTGAGGATGCCGACTTCGAAATCAAGGAAGTTGTAAAAACCGAGGATATTCCCGAAGAAGACATTGAGAATATGGAGAAGGTGTATTCGCTTTTTGATGAAGTTGTAACGATATTCGATGAAGAAGGAATTGACGTATCAAGCCTTATGTCAGGCGAAGTCGACGAAGAAAAAATGGAGGAAATAAGAGAAAAACTCTCATATATAGAAGATGCGGAAGCAATTGAGGAACTGGATATTGACGTTACCGTACAGATTCAGGATGCCAAGAAGGTGACTTTTGCCGTTGAAAAGGACGGAGAGAAGGCTGAGGAAGAAATCCCGATGTACAAGGTGAAAGGCGAGGATTGGAAGATTGAAGTTATGTATATAGCATTGATGGATTATGCCGATAAGGCAAAGGCTTCCAAAGCCGCTTCCACAGCAAAATCAGTAAGAAATGCATTCCAGACTTCGTTTGTTGAGTTTGATGAAGAGGGGATCTCACTCAAGGGTGTATATGTTATCAGTTCTGACAGCGAAAAAGAAATTCTTGCAGAAAAAGGCGAGTTTACTCTCGGCGGAAACGTTGACACTCTTATAGAAAAGGCAGAATCCTTTTTCGAGGAACTTCCTGATATGAAATATTTCGCAGTATGCGTCAACGGCAACGTCTCCTATGTTGCTTTTGAAAAGGACGGAATTGTCGGTACATATCCTGCAAAGGAGATTATATGCGAGATTGATGGTGCGAGAGTCGAGTATGAAACCTTTGACCCTGCCGATTCTGATTTTGAAGATATATACAAGAAATGTCTGAAGGTTATAGAATAAGGAGATAGAGTATGACTGACATATTAATGGCGATAATGGCGGCACCTGCTACAGGTGACGATTTTCAGTCGGGAAAGCTGTTTGTGGTTGCGGGTGCGGCACTTGCACTTGCTGCTGCAACAATTGTCGTTTCGAAAATCAGAGGCGGCAAGAATGACGACGAAGAATAATATATGATTTGTCCCTCTGCATATTATTGAGTAATTCAATGTGTGCGGAGGGATTCTTATGCTGTGTGGAATTGACGATTTACGCTGCAAGGAGGTTATTGACATTGCTACAGGGGAGCGTCTCGGTAATATCGACGATGCCGAAATAAATCTTGAAACGGCGGAGGTTGTGTCTCTTGTGATTTACGGCAGACTCAGGCTTTTCGGACTTCTTGGGCGTGAGGAAGATATTGTTGTGGAGTGCGGCGACATAAAAGTCGTCGGAAGCGACGTGGTGCTGGTGAAGCGTCCTGAGAGGCGTGTTCTGGCAAAGAATACAAATATCGGGAGAATTGGTTTGAAAAGTTTGTTGAAATAAACGTCGGCGGAACTCTTGAAAAAAATGACGGAAAATGCTATAATATTAAGGCAATTCGCACGCTTGTACTTTTGCAGACCCGGTGCTTCTGTTCGGAAGTCGTCTGTGAGTTAAGTCGGGCGGAGGAATAATAACCAATTTAAGGAGGACTACACCATGGGAGTAGTATCAATGAAGCAGCTTCTTGAAGCAGGCGTTCACTTCGGACACCAGACAAGAAGATGGAACCCGAAAATGGCTCCGTACATTTTCACAGAAAGAAACGGCATTTACATTATCGACCTTCAGAAGACAGTTAAGAAGCTCGAGGACGCTTATATGTTCATTCGTGACATTTCAGCTCAGGGCGGCGAAGTTCTTTTCGTAGGTACAAAGAAGCAGGCAGGCGATTCCGTTAAGGAAGAAGCTGCACGTGCAGGAGCTCACTACGTAAACGCAAGATGGCTCGGCGGTATGCTCACAAACTTCAAGACAATCCAGACAAGAATCAAGAGACTTGAGCAGCTCCACACAATGGAAGAGGACGGCACATTCGCTCTTCTCCCCAAGAAGGAAGTTGTTAAGCTCAACCTTGAGATTGAGAAGCTTGAGAAGTTCCTCGGCGGTATCAAGAACATGAAGAAGCTCCCCGCAGCTCTCTTTATCGTTGACCCCAGAAAGGAAAAGATTTCCGTTGCTGAGGCTAAGAAGCTTGGTATTCCGATCGTTGCTATCGTAGATACAAACTGCGATCCCGATGAGGTTGATTACGTTATCCCCGGTAACGATGACGCTATCAGAGCTGTAAAGCTTATCGCAAGCACTATTGCTAACGCTATTATCGAAGGCAGACAGGGCGATGACGCTGAGGCTGCTGAGGCTCCCGCAGAGGAAGCTGAGGCTGCTGCAGAGGCAGACGCTGAATAATAATAAACACAATCAAAAACCCGAAGCAAGCGTTTCGGGTTTTTGCAGATAATTATACAGGAGGAAAAATATTATGGCAAAGGTTTCCGTTGCAGAGATTAAAGAGCTTATGAAGTCAACAGGTGTCGGCATGATGGATTGCAAGAAGGCACTTGAAGAGAACGATGGCGATATGGATAAGGCTATCGAGTTCCTCAGAGAAAAAGGACTCGCTACACAGGCTAAGAAGAGCGGCAGAGCTGCTGCAGAGGGTGTCGTTACAGCTGTTGTAAACGGCAACGTAGGCGTTCTTCTTGAGGTTAACACAGAGACAGACTTCGCTGCAAATACAGACGACATCAGAAACTTCGTAAACGGAGTTGCAAATACAATCATTGAAAAGAATCCCGCTGACGTTGAGGCTCTCAAGGCTGAGGTTATTTCAGGCGGTACACAGACAGTAGGCGACGTTCTCACAGAACTCGCAGGCATGAAGATCAGAGAGAACATCGTTATCCGTCGTTTTGTAAGAATGGAAGGCGTTCTTGCTTCTTACATCCACAACGGCGGAAGCATCGGTGTTATGGTAAAGCTTGATACAGAGCTTTCTGCTGATCAGGTTTCTGCAATCGGTAAGGACGTAGCAATGCAGTCTGCTGCTCTTAATGCACCTTACCTCAAGAGAGAGGATGTTCCTGCTGAGGTTGTTGCCAAGGAGAAGGAAATCATGCTCGCTCAGATGGCAGAGGATCCCAAGATGGCATCCAAGCCTGACAAGGTTAAGGAAGGCATCATCAACGGCAAGATCAACAAGTACTACAGCGAGAACTGTCTCCTTGAGCAGTCATTCGTTAAGGATGACAAGCTCTCTGTTAAGGGCTACGTTGACGCAGAGGCTAAGAACCTCGGCGGTACAATCACTGTAACAGATGTTATCCGCTTTGAGAGAGGCGAAGGCATCGAAAAGAAGGAAGATAATCTTGCAGACGAAGTTGCAAAGATGATCAAGTAAAAAATTGATTAGCGGTGCAGCGTTGATGCTGTACCGCTTTTATTTTGTATAGGAGAGTTAATATGAACAAACGTATACTTGTGGCAATTGTTTTGATTCTGCTGGGAGGCGTTATCGGCTTTACGTCTTTCGGGGACATTAAGTACTTATCAGACAGCGAAAGAATCAATCTTAACACTGCAGAGAAAACCGACTTCGATGAAAAGACATTTATTGAGGGAAATATCAGTTTTGTATATGGTCCTTTTGCTACACACGAGGAAACGAGAAAGTCTTACGGAATCACAACGAGCAAAAGTGAGACAAATTACTACATTGTAGGTAATTTCTCGAATGACAATCTTTTTCCTAAGGATGCATTCTATGTTATTCTGTCAACGGGTGACGAGGATATGATAGATAAGCTTGATGATGCGGCAGACGAATGGTATAATTACCTTACCGACGAAAATGCAGAACCTCCTATTGTCGATATAGACATAAATGGAAGACTCTGGGATGAACCTGAGGACAGCAAATACAAGGATTACAGAAATCAGGCGTTTGAAGACCTTGAATATATCGGCATTGAGAGAACAGACTATGCCGTTATGAAGATTAACGAGGGTGTTGGAAAGAGCTCCGTTATTATCACTATTATAATAGCTGTCGGTTCAATTATAGCCGGATTGCTTCTTATAATCATCCCGATTATAATTGAGAAGAAGAGAAACGGTGCGGATGAGTACTATTAATAAATAGCACTGATTCACTGTATCTGTTAATAAATAATTAATTTTCAACAATTATGCGTCGTAGAAATTGTGGCAACTGCACAAATTCCACGGCGCATATTTCACATTTATTACACTTGAAGTCAGTAATGAAATATGTTATAATATTATAAATAGGGACATCTTACCTGTTGCTGCATTATGCATTATTCCAATTGCTCGGCGGTCTGAAATTACGCTCAGAGCAGTGATTTTACGAGGTACATAATATGAATCAGAATATAAGCAGACTTGCCGATTCCGTAGGAAAGGTTATTGTCGGAAAGAATGACACAGTCATCAGCCTTATAGCAGCTTTGCTGTGCGAGGGACACGTTCTTCTTGAAGATGTTCCCGGAGTCGGAAAAACTCAGCTGATTATGGCACTTTCACGCTCAATCGGCGGAAAGTTCAACCGTATACAGCTTACTCCCGACGTTATGCCATCCGATATAGCAGGTTTTACAATGCTTGATTCGAAAACGGGAGACTTCATTTACCGTGACGGTGCAGTTATTTGTAATTTTCTGCTTGCCGACGAAATAAACCGTGCTTCGCCGAAGGTACAGTCTGCACTTCTTGAAGCTATGGAGGAGCGTCAGATAAGTCTCGACGGCGTAACACACAAGCTTCCTGAGCCGTTTCTCGTTATGGCAACACAGAATCCTGTCGAAACATACGGAACATTCCATCTGCCCGAAGCTCAGATGGACCGTTTCTTCATGAAGCTGTCCATGGGATACCCTTCGGCAGAAGAGGAAAAGAGAATCCTTGAACGTACTGAAATGCACAATCCGATTGTGAATATAGAAGCTCCTGTAATGAGTGTTGAGGATATTACGGCAATGCAGGATGAAGTGAAAAAGGTGCGTGTTACCGAACAGGTGAAGGATTACATAGTAAAGATTGTCTCCTCAACAAGAGGAGACAGAAATACAACCCTCGGAATCAGTCCGAGAGGAAGTATTGCACTATATAAGGCAGCAAAAGCGTTTGCCTATATTTATGACAGAGAGTATGTTACTCCCGATGATGTAAAGAATACGGCTGTTTCCGTACTCTCACACCGCATCATCCTTTCCCCGCAGGGAAAAAGTGCTTTCGGAACAGCTGAGGAGTACATTTCAAATCTGCTTAAAACCTGCGACGTTCCTATGATGAGCCGATGAAAAAAATACTTAAATTTATCGCAGGTATTCCAAGTATTGCGGCAATTGTGTTTATTGTTTACATTTTTACGTTTTCTATTGACGGCGAAATGGGCGTGATTCTGATTGCGTTCATGTTGGTTGCACCGCTTGTTTCATTGATATTTGCACTTTATGCAAGAAAACGTATTAGTGTAAGCTTTGACTGCGATTCCTATGTGAAAAAAGGCAGCGAGCTTAAAGTCCGTGTAACATTGAGAAAGACGGGATTTTTTCCGCTTGCAGTTGTAGAGCTTCGTCCCGAAGCGTCAGATGTTTTCGAGAAGCAGGATAAGATTTACAGACTCTCAATGTGTTCAGACAAGAAAATGGAGTTCGAGCTGAGTCTTCGTGCTTTAATCGGAGGAAACGGCAGCGTATATATTTCAGATGTTTATTCCTGCGGATTTCTCGGCTTTATGAAGTTCAGGGTAAAAACCACCCTTCCTGAGCCGTTTTCTGTAGGAGTTATTCCCGATATTCCCGAAATAAAGGAATCGTCGCAGTTCTTCCGTTCAATTGCTGATGCCGTAATGACAAGCGATGAGGATGAGGACAACGATACGTCCATGATTTTTTCGGCAAATACGGCTCCGGGTTATGAGCTCAGGGAGTACGTTCAGGGGGACCCGCTGAAGCGTGTAAACTGGAAGCTTTCGTCCAAGAAGAACAAGCTTATGGTGCGTCTTGACGAGGCGACGGCGTCGGTTCAGCCGCTGATAGTGCTTGATTTGTACCGGAAAAAAGGTGCGGACCCGAAATATGCCGTAATTACTGAAGAAAAGCTGATTCGTTCAGTGTTCGGACTGCTTTCGCTTCTGGTAAAGCGTGGAATTGCCTGTGATTTTGCATATTACGGAAGCTCGGGCGAAATCGTTTCAGAGAGCATAGATAATCCAGATATTCCCGAACAGACGCTTCTGAAGGTTCTTTCCGTCAGGGTAATTGAGGGAAGACGCATTGACTTCGGAAAGCTTGACAGTTCAGTATGTGCCTGCGTAGCGGCTACCACCGATGCAGGACCTGAATTTTCGGGAAATCTGCGGAAAACAGACGAATCTGACAATATGTGTATTCTCGGGATAAGTGCGGAGAGTGCCAATGCTTCGGGACTTCCGTTATGGTATCTTGATGAGAACAATACTTTTAAGTTGGTATAATAGATGAATAGAACTGTTGAAAAGAGAGCTTCCTTTGCAAAGAAAATGCTCGGAAAGCTTGTTGACCCTGTACTGATATATGCCGTGATTTCCTTGACGGCAATAATGTATCACTTCCATGATAAGCTTGTAGTTCAGTACTGTGGTGCGTCTCTGGTGCTTGGATTTCTGTTGTTCAGGCTGTTTGATTTTATAAATGTTAAAAGACTGATAGGCGGATTATGCTATGTTGCGGCATGGGGACTGACTTTTATGGCTGTACGTGAATGTATCAGTATCGGAAGCCGTGATTTCGGCATAGGATTTGCACTCTGGTTCTTCACTCCACAGTCGGCCATGGACTATAATCAGTGGTACTCCAATGCGATTTTCCTTCTTTTCGGAGTATTCATGTGTTCGGTCATATATTATTATACAAGAATCCGCTACAGGCTTTTCATGAATTTTCTTGTATTCATCATTCCGTTTCTCATTTACGGAAAAGAATATGAGAAAGTGCCTACAATTTTCACAATACTGCTTGCCGCAGGATTCATTGTACTGCTGTTTTACTGCAGGCAGCTTGGCGAGGATAAAAAGACGATTATTGTTGACCGCAGAGGGATAATATCGTCGGCGGCTGTGTTTACGGTTATTTTCACCGTTGTATCATCCGTCGTTCCGAAGCCCGAAGTCAAGGAGGACAGAACAGGTATTGAAACGATGTTCTCCGCTGACAGATTTACCGACAAGCTTGTTGCGATGCTTACAGGCTACAGAGATACAACGGGCGGTGCTCAGTTCCGCAGAATAAACAGCGAAACTATATTGTTTCTTGCGAAGGCTGACGAATCACTGAGATTCAAGACGTCCACTTTTTCGGAGTATAATTACCGGAACGATTCGTGGACTGCGGATAAACCCGATTCTGTCTATACAGAAAATTACGATACGCTTCCCATAGAACTTCCGCTAACGGGAGAACTTACAGAGGCGATTATGTATGCTGCGGAAAATGACAGTGAATTTGCTGAGGAATACGGTCTTACGGAATTTGTCGGCAAGGAGCTGTTTGTTCCCGAACGCAATGAAGTAACGGTGATTTCCACATATCAGGAAGGAAAGAGTGCTCCTGTTCCGCAGTTTGCGGAAAAGCTCATTTCATGTTCTTCGGAAGATGAGATTTCAGGTACAATTACCGGACTCCTCTTTAACAGAGAAGGGGTTTTCAGTCCAAAAGAGGAATATACTTTCAGCTATTGTACCGATAAATATTTTGCATCGGAAGTAAACCGCAGCTTCATTGAGCGTCTTGGTGAGAGTGATTACTACGGAATGCTGAGAGAAGCTGAACAGACTCTCGACACGCTCAATAAAGAATCCGGATTGAGTGACGAGATTGCTCTGAAGTATCATGAGATTATTGAAAGAGAAGCTGATAATTACGGCGATTATGTAAAGAAGCTCATGGACTACGGCAACAGTGAAAAAATACTCAAGCTTGCCGAAGAAATAACCGAGGGACTTTCTTCCGATTACGACAAAGCAAGAGCTATTGAGCAGTATTTCTATCTGAATGATTTCGTGTATGACCTTAACTATGTTAAGTCTGCCATGGAAAATGTTGAAAATTTCCTTTTCCATACAAAGCGTGGAGTATGCTATGAATATGCAACATCAATGGTGCTCCTTGCAAGGGCAGCAGGAATCCCTGCAAGATACTGCGAGGGATTCAACATGTCTAAGAAAAGCATAAACGAGAAGTACGGCACGAACTACCGTATCACTACTATGGACTCACATGGCTTCCCCGAACTCTATATTGAGGGCTTCGGATGGATGTCTTTTGAGCCGACTGTGACCGACAGTGTAGCTGCACCAGTAAAAAAGGGTTCAGCGTCGCAGCTTCTTGCAAGAGCCGGAATCATGATTCTGGCAGCGGCAGTTTTCGCTCTTGTATTCATACTTGCTTATCCGTGGCTGAGACACAGATTCTTCCTTATACTCAGCAGAAAGAGAACTCCTGATAAGACTGCGGCTGCTGCAATGCACATGATATGCAGTATATACGGAATAACTGCCGTCAACACTTCAGAGGAAGCGTCAGCGATTGTAAAAAAGCGTTCGGGAGCAGATATTTCGGAACTTGTACGTCTTTTTGACAAGTCGGTGTACGGCGGAATTGAGCTTATGGAAGCTGAGAAAGAAATAATAATAAGGGATTACGTTAATGCGTACAATGCCCTGAGAGAAAAGAAAAAGGAGAAAAAGCCGAAACGTCCGGATGCGGCGTAATGAAAACATAACTGATAACGGAGGTTGTTATGCGTATTATCAGAAAAAACGTAATACCGCTTGCAGTAGTGCTTGTAATGGCAATTGTAAGCGTGTGCTCGGGATTATGGGGCTTTTTCGGCAGAGTTTATGCTGCTGATGATTATCGGACGTGGAGACAGATGGATCCACGATGGGGAAATGTGAGCATGAACGGAACTACAGTATCACGATCAGGCTGTCTTATAACGTCCCTGTCAATTATGACAATGCATTCGGGTTCGCTTGACGAGCGTGCTCTGAAGAATCTCGGAATAAGCAGTGCTGATGAATTCAATCCCGGAGTTCTTGCAAACGCCTACAGTGCAAGAGGCGGGTTCACCTACGGAGGAGGTATTGCAAGCTGGGGAACAATCGGACAGATTATCCCCAATATAACCTTCATAAGGGACTCGGGTCTGAAAGGATATACAAAAAGTGAGATTGCAGGTGAAATCAAGGAAATGCTTGATGACGGATACCATGTAATCCTTAATGCCAACGGTCATCACTGGGTATATATCGAGGGCGTCGTTGGGGAGGACATCTACATGATAGACCCTGCTTCGGATACACGTCTGCTTTATGATTACTATAATATTTACGGCGGAAATGAATACTGGGCACTCAGATGTGCTAATCCACCGCATATAAATGTTGAGGCAAAGCCTGCCGAATATTACTGCAAATCACAGAAAACAGCCGTTTATGCGGAAAAGAATGTTGATTCGGAAAAGCTTGCCGTGCTTGACGAGGGTACTGTTATCAATGTTGTCAGAGATGATGACTTAAGCTTCGGACGTGTCGTTCACATAAAGTCAGACGGAAGCTCTGAGGACATAGGCTGGGTAAGACTTGAAGATATTGAAGAGACCACGGAATCGGTTTCTCATGTTGTCGGCGATCTTAACAATGATTCGTTGACGGATATGTATGACCTTTCGCTTCTCAGCGAATATCTCCGTGCAAGAGACATTCTTCCCGAATGGGCGTCGGTTTTCAGAAAGTGTGAGCTTGACGCATCTGACATAAACAGCGACGGAGCAGTTGATAATCAGGACCTGCTTATGATTCTTGAAACGCTCTGCGAATAAGGAGAAAAAACATAATGGAATGGACTGAAGTAAACATTTACACAACTACCGATGGCATAGAGCTTCTCTGTTCAAAGCTTGAGGATATAGGCATCAAGGGTTTTGCGATCCGTGATTCTGCGGATTTCAACGAGTTCCTTGAGAACAAGAACGGTCAGTGGGACTATATCGACGAGGACCTTATGGGACTTTCAGAGTGCGAGACATGTGTCACTGTCTATCTGCCTTCGAATTCTCAGGGAGTCGATATGCTTTCCGCAATCAGGACAATGCTGCTTGCCATGAAGCAGGACGATACCGATAATCTTTACGGCAGACTTGAAGCTGAGCTTTCAAGTATCCGTGAGGAGGACTGGGCAAACAACTGGAAACAGTATTTCAAGCCCATCAGAATCGGTGAAAAGCTTGTTATCAAGCCTTCGTGGGAGGAGTATTCCGACGACGGCGACAGAATTATTCTGGAAATAGACCCTGCGTCAAGTTTCGGAACGGGACAGCATCATACAACACGTCTGTGTCTTGAGCTTCTCGAAAAATCGCTGGACAAGGGTGACAGAATCCTTGATATGGGATGCGGAAGCGGTATTCTTTCAATCGGAGCAATGCTTCTTGGTGCAGAGGATGCGGTTGCGGTTGATATTGACGAGAATGCGGCTGCAACGGCTGCGGAAAATGCAGTCAAGAACAATATTCCGGCTGATAAGTATCACACGTATTACGGCAATATTCTTGGTGACGAGGCTCTTGCGGATGAGATTGACTTCAAATACGATATTATTACAGCCAATATTGTTGCCGATGTGCTTATAGCCATGAAGGATTATTTCGTGCGTTACCTCAGAGACGGTGGAACTCTTATTGTTTCCGGTATTATTGAGGAGCGTATGGACGAGGTGATTGACGCACTTGTGTCTGTCGGCTTCAAAGAACCTGTTGTCAACGTCAAAGAGGGCTGGGCAGCAGTAAAATTCGTTAAATGAAAATTTAAAATATACAATTAATAACAAGGAGAATGATTTCAGTGGGACTTTTTAAGAAAAAGAATCAGCAGCAGACTGTGGCAGAGGTGAAAGATTCAAGAGAGGACATAAAGGCTCTCGTGCTTAATGCACTTAATGAGAAGCTTAACGGTACTCTTTATGACGGATGTATCATCATGCCAAAGGGCTTTACAATCGACGTTCAGATCGGACGTCAGGAGAATAAGGACGACATCAGACTTTTACAGGTAATATTTATCGTGAAGAATGATGAGTTCGATGAGCCGCTTATCGACCCTGTTGACGCTCAGGGCAAGTCGGATGAGGAAACTGCAAAGATGGCAGCAGATATTTTCTATGCCGGCGTATGGCATCCTATCGAGCAGTCGGTCTCAAAGAAGACTCCTATTCATGTGCCTGTAGATTTCCTCAGACAGCACTATGATTTCGACCTCTACTGCCAGTCGGTAGTACGAATCGGCGTAAAGGACAAGCCGCCTGTAATGCTTATGAGCTTTATCAAGGATGAAATTCCGAAGTTCCTCGGTTCGAAGAAGTATTACTGGATAAGGGTAAATCTTGCAAAGTTCAAGGATAAGAAGAATATAGAGGTTCGTATAAACGGTTCGGTATGTCCTACGCTTTCCGAGCATTTCAAGGAATATATCGACTCATGGGAGGAGTCCGAGGGATTTGTATGCGAGAAGCAGTACGCCGTATGTGTCCAGCGTGAGGACGACAAGTGTCCCTTTACAAAGGAAAAGGTTATGGAATGTGCTCGTTTCACCATCGGCAGAATGGAGAACATCAAGAACCATGAAGAGTATCTTGAAATGACAGAAGAACTCGAGAAAATGACCGAGGACAAGAATCTTGCTTCGGAAATCAGAATCTTTATCCCCGAAATCCTTGCAAAGCTGACTCTCGGTTACCGTGAGGGCGACAGTCTCTTTACTATCGAGGGCGAAGGTGAGGAGCAGACCAAGATCGAGTTCAGAAAAACACAGCTCAGAACATATTTCTATCTCCAGCAGGCACTCCTTGAATATCTCAGCGGCCGTCCTGAGAATGAAAAGGTTTCGAGAATCGTAACAAACAGCGTTGCCTTCAGAGAAATGAAAAAGGCTGTGGACGCAGGTCATAAGCCTGATGAGCTTTATGTACCCGGAACTACCTACAGAATAACAAATCCCGATTACAGAGTATGGTAAATTTCAGCAGATTTCTGCGATAAATAAGAAAAAAGTGCTTGACAAAACCGTACAGTTATGGTAAAATAGTATTGCCGCTTGTGAACAGGCTTTAAAGTTGTGCGAAAACACGCCTGACACAGCGAGTTTATAGAAAAGGCAGGTGCCGCAAATGTACGCAGTTATTGAAACCGGCGGAAAGCAGTATCAGGTAAACGAAGGAGATATCATCTTCATTGAGAAGCTCGCAGTTGAGGCTGATGAGACAGTAACTTTTGATAAGGTTGTTGCTCTCGGAGCTGATGACGGACTCAAGATCGGTGCTCCTTATGTTGAGGGTGCAGCTGTAGAAGCTAAGGTTCTTAAGAACGGCAAGGCTAAGAAGATCACAGTTTTCACTTACAAGCCCAAGAAGGGTGAGAAGAAGAAGCAGGGTCACAGACAGCCTTACACTCAGGTTAAGATTGAAGCTATCAAGGCTTAATCCATGATTCGTGCAGAACTTTATGAATCAAACGGACTCCTGAACGGATTCAGAATCAGTGGTCATGCAGGTTATGCCGAAAAGGGGAACGATGTTGTTTGTGCAGCCGTTTCCTCAGCAGTTCAGCTTATTGTAAATCTGCTGAATGAATTCGATTGTGAACCACAGATGAGTGTTGAGGATAATGTTGTGGAGTGCCGTACATCGGCTTCTCCGAATACAGCGTCCGCAATGCTGGAGCAGCTGAAGCTTCATTTTGAAACCATTCTTGAGGAGTTTCCAAAAACAATTAAAATCACTATTTCGGAGGTGTAAGTATGTTTAAGATCAGTATGCAGTTCTTCGCTCACAAAAAGGGCGTAGGTTCTACAAAGAACGGACGTGATTCCGAGGCTAAGAGACTCGGTGTCAAGAGAGCTGACGGTCAGTTCGTTAAGGCAGGCAACATTCTCGTTCGTCAGAGAGGTACACACATTCATCCCGGTGAGGGTGTTGGCATCGGTTCCGACGATACATTATTCGCTACAGTAAGCGGTAAGGTTAAGTTTGAGCGCTATGGCCGTGACCGTAAGAAGGTTTCTGTTTACACAGAACAGTAACACGAAAACGTGCATAAATCCCGAGCATTAGCTTGCTTGGGATTTTTCTTTAGAAAAGACGGGAGGCTCTATATGTTCGTTGATCAGGCGAAAATTGTCATAAAAGCAGGAGACGGCGGCGATGGTGCAGTTTCCTTTCACCGTGAAAAATACGTTGCCGCAGGAGGTCCCGACGGCGGTGACGGCGGCAGAGGCGGAGACGTTGTCTTTCAGGTTGACGACAACTTCTCAACCCTCATAGATTTCAGATATAAAAGAAAATATCTCGCACAGAGAGGTGAGAACGGTTCTTCCCGCAATTGTACGGGAAAAAGTGCGCCTCCTCTTGTTATAAAGGTCCCCAGAGGAACAGTTGTACGTGACGCAAAAACAGGACGTATAATGGCGGATATGTCGTCAGACGAGCCTGTTGTAATTGCAAGAGGCGGCATGGGAGGCAAGGGAAATGTCCATTTTGCCACATCTACAAGACAGATTCCGAAGTTTGCAAAGCCGGGATACCCCGGTGAGAGCTACGAGGTCATGCTTGAACTCAAGCTTCTTGCTGACGTCGGACTTGTAGGATTCCCGAATGTCGGCAAATCCACGCTTATATCCGTTGTAAGCGCGGCTAAACCTAAAATTGCCAATTACCACTTTACAACCCTTACTCCTGTACTCGGAGTTGTCAGAACTGCTGAGGAAAAGTCCTTTGTAATGGCTGACATTCCCGGACTTATCGAAGGTGCAGGTGACGGAGTTGGTCTCGGTCACGAATTCCTGAGACACGTTGAACGCTGCCGTCTGATTGTCCATGTTGTGGACGTCTCAGGTATCGAGGGACGTGACCCGAAGGAGGACTTCGACATTATCAACGGTGAGCTTGCAAAGTTCAACGAGGAACTTGCTGAGCGTCCGCAGATAGTTGCAGCAAACAAGTCCGATATGGCAACAGAGGAGCAGATTGCAGAGTTCAGAAGCTTCATTGAAGAAAAGGGAATACCGTTTTTCTGTATTTCTGCTGCAACGACCAAGGGTACAACTGAACTTATAAACAAGGTTTCGGAGGTTCTTGACACACTTCCTCCTATCAAGGAGTATGAGCCTGAGCCGATTCCGCAGGCAGAGCTTGACGAGATGCTCGGAGTTGACAAGAAGTTCGAAATCACTGTTGAGGACGGTGTGTATTTCGTCGATGCACCATGGATTCAGCCTATTATGCGTACTGTTGACCCCGACGACTATTCGTCGCTCCAGTATTTCCAGCGTGTCCTCATCAATACAGGAATTATTGCGAAGCTTGAGGAAATGGGCATAAACGAGGGCGATACGGTGGATATCGAAGGCTTCGAATTTGACTTTGTATATTGATATGAGTAAGTTTTTTTTATCGGAAAGAGACGCAAATTCCTATAGTCCGCTGAGTCTGGCATTCCTCGGAGACAGCGTTTACGATACGCTTGTAAGGGAGCATCTGCTGCGTAAGGCGAATATGCCTGTTGCGAAGCTCCATTCAGCGAAGGTAGAGTATGTCTGTGCGGAGTTTCAGTCTGAGGTGTATGAGCTGATTTCGGAGATGCTGACTGAAAAGGAACTTGCAGTTTTAAAAAGAGGCAGAAATGCCACAGGAAATACGGTTCCTAAGCACGCCGAGGCAGTCCAGTACCGCAGAGCAACGGCTGTAGAAAGTCTTTTTGGCTATCTCTATCTTACGGGACAGACCCAAAGAATCGGCGAGCTGTTTGAATATATAATTGAAATGATTGATAATAAACAGTTAGGAGTGTAAAATATGTCAGGTCATTCAAAATGGAATAACATCAAGCGTAAAAAGGAAGCAACAGATGCTGCCAAGGGTAAGATTTTCACAAAAATCGGACGTGAAATCACCGTTGTCGTAAGAGAAGGCGGTCCCGACCCAAACAACAACAGCAAACTGCGTGACCTTATTGCCAAGGCAAAGGCAAACAATGTGCCTAACGATAACATTGACCGTGTTATCAAGAAGGCTGCAGGCGGCGAAGACAAGAATAACTATGAGAATATCGTTTATGAGGGATACGGTCCCAACGGTGTTGCGGTTATTGTTGAGTGTCTGACAGACAACAGAAACAGAACAGCAGGTGAGGTTCGTCATTATTTTGATAAATACGGCGGAAACCTCGGTACAATCGGCTGTGTTTCGTTTATGTTCAGTACAAAGGGTATCATAATTCTGGAGAATACAGGTCTCGACGAGGATACTGTTATGGACGACGCTTTTGAGTTCGGTGCAGATGACCTTGATTTCGGTGACGAGACTGTTGAGATTGAGTGTGCACCTGAGAATGTTCACGCTCTCCGTGAAGGACTTTCAGGCAAGGGATATACAGTGCTTTCAGCAGAGGTCGAGCAGATTCCTGCTAATTACACTACCCTTACAGACGAGGAGCATATCAAGAAAATGAATCTCCTCCTTGAGCATCTTGAGGATAACGACGATGTTCAGAATGTATACCATAACTGGGAAATGACAGAGTAAATCAGAGAGACTATTGAGGGAGACCCTTTTTCAAAAGGGTCTCCCTCATAACTGCTTAATAAGTGGATAACAAAAAAGGCTGCACAGCATAAACTGAGCAGCCTTAATTTTTTATATATTTGTTAGAAATCAAACACCGAACTTAGCAGTAGCAACGGGAACACCGGGGCCCATTGTAGAAGTTACAGTGCAGGACTTGAGGTAAGTACCCTTTGCAGCAGCGGGCTTAGCCTTAACGATAGCTTCCATAAGAGTTGTGAAGTTCTCTTCAAGCTTAGCAGCACCGAAAGAAGCCTTGCCGATAGGACAGTGAATAATGTTTGTCTTATCGAGACGGTACTCAATCTTACCAGCCTTAGCCTCAGTAACAGCCTTTGCAACATCGGGAGTTACAGTACCGGCCTTGGGGTTGGGCATGAGACCACGAGGTCCTAGAACCTTACCAAGACGTCCAACGAGACCCATCATATCAGGTGAAGCGATAACAACGTCGAAGTCCATCCAGTTTTCCTTCATGATCTTATCAACGAGATCCTGTCCGCCAACGAACTCAGCACCTGCAGCCTGAGCAGCCTCGTACTTGTCCTCCTTGCAGAAAACGCAAACTCTAACCTTTTTACCTGTACCGTTGGGGAGAACAACAGCGCCTCTAACCTGCTGGTCAGCGTGTCTTGAGTCAACGCCGAGACGGATGTGAGCCTCAACAGTTTCGTCGAACTTAGCCTTTGCGTTCTTGCAAACTAAATCAAGAGCCTCTGCGGACTCATAAAGCTTTGCATAATCAACAGTCTTTGCACTGTCAACATATTTCTTGCCGTGTTTCATTATTTTTCCTCCTGTTTAAGTGGTAATAGCGAGATTACTTGCCAACACGGAAAATTCGTGCGGCAATCCCTCCCACCGATGAGAAGTCGGAATAGAACTTAAAGTTCTATCTTCATTCAATTAATAAATTAGTCAACAACTACAACGCCCATGGAACGAGCTGTTCCTGCGATCATGCTCATAGCAGACTCAAGTGAGCTTGCATTGAGGTCGGGCATTTTTGTCTCAGCGATCTTCTGGATCTGTTCCTTAGTGATGTTAGCAACCTTTGTCTTGTTGGGAACTCCTGAACCGCTGTTGATGTTACAAGCCTTCTTGATGAGGACTGAAGCGGGGGGAGTCTTAGTGATGAACGAGAATGAACGGTCTGCGTAAACAGTGATAACAACAGGGATAATCATACCGATGTCGTTCTTGGTTCTCTCGTTGAATTCCTTTGTGAATGCCATGATGTTAACGCCGTGCTGACCGAGTGCAGGTCCAACAGGCGGTGCAGGAGTAGCCTTTCCTGCTGCGATCTGAAGCTTAATGTAGCCAACTACTTTCTGTGCCATGTATTCGCACCTCCATAAATGTGGTAAATGGCGAGGTAAGACTTATTTTACCTCTCCCACTGAAGTCTTTCTGACTTCTGGTTTGTTTGAATTAGTCCTCCACAGTTACAACCTGACTGATAGGCAGGGTAGTGGGAGTTTCTCGACCGAACATTGAAACGAGAAGATCGACTGAACGCTCGTCAAGGTTGATATTCTGAACGACTCCGATGAAGCCATCCATAGCAGTACCCGAGATCTGAACTCTGTCGCCCACCTTGAAGTTTACTTCTACTGAAGAAGAAACGTCGATACCGAAGAGGGATTTTACTTCCTGTTCGGAGAGGGGAGTAGGTTCGGAAGCGGGACCAACGAAGCCTGTACAGCCTCTTGTGTTTCTTACGACATACCATGAATCGTCAGTAACGATCATTTTTACGAGAACGTAACCGGGATAGGTTTTACGTTCAATTTCCTTGGTTTTGCCGTCAGTAATTTCGGTCACTTTTTCTGTAGGAACTCTAACTTCCTGGATAAGATCATGAAGCTTACGGTTTTCGACAACCTTTTCAATATTCTGGGCAACTTTATTTTCGTAGCCTGAATAAGTATGGATGACATACCATTTAGCCGCTTCTGACATAGCAATCCTCCTTAGATTTCCTGATTAGTGGTAGATTGCACGGAAAAGAGCAAGGAAGCCCTCATCGAGCAGACCTACGAGAACAGCCGAAAGAGCGATAACGCCTAAAACAACAGAAGTGTTGTCGATGACTGTTTTCTTTGAAGGCCATACGACCTTTTTGAATTCGATCCTGAGGTCCTTGAACCACTTACGGATCTTACCGGGTTTTTTCTCGGTTTTCTTTTCTGAAGTTGTATCCTTAGCCATAAAAATACTCCTTCCAATTACTTTGTTTCTTTGTGAAGAGTGTGCTTGCGGCAGAATTTACAATGCTTCATCATTTCGATTCTGTCGGGGTCATTCTTCTTGTTCTTCTTAGAAACATAGTTGCGCTGCTTGCACTCTGTACAAGCTAAAGTAACCTTTACTCTCATATCGGCACCTCCTGAATTAATACTTCCTCTGCAGTGCAGAGTATAGGTTGTTTGCCTCCCTCACGAGGGACAAAAAAATAAACCCCAGATGAGGTACACTTATTATATCATATAAATACAGAAAAGTCAAGCATTTTTTAGAATTTCTGCGAAATTTTCTGTTCCGCCGCAGCTGACGCATAAGAATTGTCTATGATGCAACTTTTTCGGGAGTCAACTGACCGCATGGGAAGTGATTTACCTCTGAGATTTTTCGGAAATAATTGCCGGTTAATCGGGACAACACCGCACAAAGCCCGCCTGACGGCTTTGTACGGCATTGTCTTGAATCGGGTAAAATTACTGTTTATTCTTTTTGCGGCAGACTACAGCAACTACGTCAGGACCGATATTTGATGCAACAGCAGCACCTATGTTCAAGAACATTTCAGCCTTTCTGCCTGTTTTCTTGCAAAGCTCCTTTTCGACTTCCTTGGCGAGAGAGTCATCACGTCCATGGAGGATTACGTAGGGAGTCTGTGGAGTCATATTACGCTCAACGCAGTCCACGAGCTTAGGAAGAATATTTTTTTCGCCTCTGATTTTCTCGACGGTAGATGTTTCGCCGTCTTCAAAAAGAATTATCGGCTTGAGACCGAGAAGTTCTCCGGCAAAAGCGGCGGCAGCGGATATTCTTCCTGACTTTCTTGCATATTTAAGGTTGTAGGGGACAGCATAAACGACGCTCACGTTGAACCAGTCCTGAAGATATGCAACAATTTCCTGAGCGTCAGCACCCTTGCGTATTTTCTTTACTGCCTCTGTAATGGGATAACCATAAAAACCTGAATAGCAAGTTGAGTCAAGGTTGTAAATATTCATTTTCTCCTTGGCTTCGGGATTATTCTCATAGAAATCATTCTTTGCGATCAATGAGCTGTTGTAAGTGCCTGAACCCTTTGAATTGAGTGAGACGGTAATGACATCTGTATAGCCTTCTTTATATATTTCCTGATATGCATCAAGAAAATCCTGAGGACTTACCTGAGAATGTTTCGGAATCTCATCTGTTGACATCATCAGCTCATAAATTTCCTTTGTAGACTTATCGAAAATTTCTCGGTAGCTTTGACCGTTGATATGTATTAAAATGGGAAGAACCCTGATTCCAAGTTCTTCTATAACTTCTTTTGGAAGGTCACAGCAGCTATCGGTTAAAATCATTATCTTTGACATAAAAAACTCCTTTACCATTGATATTTTGTAAGTTTACCCTCACGTGAAAGATCGGGATAATCCCATTGCCTCAGCACTTCATACACTGCTATGGCGACGGAATTTGAAAGATTCAGGCTTCTCAGCTCATTTCGCATAGGGATTCTCAGACAATTACTGGGGTTATCGTGGAGCAGCTCTTCCGGAAGACCCTTGTCCTCTCTGCCGAAAATCAGGTAGGCGTTGTCGGGGTAGGAGGCATCACTGTGGACCGTTCTTCCTTTTGTAGTAAAGTAGAAGAAGTGTCCGTCATGATTTTTATCGAAGAAATCTTCAAGACTGTCGTAATAGGATATGTCGAGCTTATCCCAGTAATCGAGACCCGCACGCTTGAGGTGCTTGTCGCTGATTTCGAAGCCGAAAGGCCTGACGAGATGCAGCCTTGCTCCCGTAACAGCACAGGTTCTTGAAATATTACCTGTGTTCTGGGGGATCTGAGGCTCTACAAGAACTATGTTAAGATTTTGCATTTCTGTTCCTCGTGAATAAAATTTGCAATGCGGCAGAAAATATACTCATGTCGGAAATTCAAGGATTCCGCATCCTTTTCCGACGCATCATTGTCCGTACAGCGGACCGTAAGGAGTATACTCATGAACATGAAATCTGTCGCAAAGGGTGCGGCAGCGGGAGCGATAGTCGGAATAACCTATTATGCTCTTTCTTCCGCAACACCTATGAAAAAATACAGCATAAAACGTAATGCAGGGAGAACTCTGAAGGCGGCGGGAAGCCTTATAGACGACATAAAATCAGTGCTTATGTAGCTGATTCACCTGTATTTCTGCGGTATTCAAGGTAGCTTTCAAGGATAATGACCGCAGCAACGGCGTCAACAACTGCCTTACGCTTTTTGCCTCTTGTATTGGTGACGTTAAGGGCGTTGTGCGCAGATACGGTTGTACAGCGTTCGTCCCACAGCTTGACGGGACAGCCGATGAGCGCCTCAAGCCTTTCGGCAAAAAGACTGCATTTTTCGGCACGCTCGCCGATGGTTCCGTTCATATTCTTCGGATAACCTACAACTACCTGTTCCGCACGCTGCTCTTTTGCAAGGGCAGCGGTTTTTTCTATACATTTATCGAAGTCCTTCTCCTGTATGACGGTCACGGGAGACGCAATAAGCTCGCTTTTTCCGCAGACCGCAATACCTGTACGGGAATCTCCGAAGTCAACCGACATAATTACCATGGCTTTACTGTTCCTACGATGTCCGCAACAGATGAAATTCCCTTAGAATCAAGAAAATCGTTCATCTCATCAACGATTTTTACGGGAGCCATCGGGTCTGTGAAGATTGCGGCACCTACCTGAACTGCGGAAGCACCTGCCATCATGAGTTCAATTGCGTCACGTCCCGAAGCGACACCGCCCATGCCGATTACAGGGATGTTTACGGCATTGGCAACCTGCCATACCATACGGACTGCAATGGGGAATACCGCAGGTCCGCTCATTCCGCCCACGTTATTGCGGAGGATTGGTCTGCCTGTATTGATGTCTATTCTCATTCCGAGGAGCGTATTTATAAGCGATACAGCGTCTGCGCCTGCTGCCTCAACAGCCTTTGCGATGTCTGTAATGCTTGTAACATTTGGTGAGAGTTTTACAACGAGAGGCTTTGAAGTGACCTTGCGGACACGGCTTACAACCTCTGCTGCCATCTCACAGCTTGTACCGAAAGCGGCTCCGCCCTGTTTCACGTTGGGACATGAAATGTTCAGCTCTATCATGTGAACGTCGGTCGGTTCGAGCTTTGCGGCAACTTCTGCACACTCATCGGGGGTAGAGCCTGCGATGTTTGCAAGAACGACAAGGTTCTTAGTCAGCAGATAAGGAAGCTCCTTTTCGATGAAGTGGTCGATTCCGGGGTTCTGGAGTCCGACGGAATTGAGCATTCCTGAAGGTGTTTCGGCGATTCTCGGTGCAAGATTTCCTGTTCTTCTGTGGAGAGTTGTGCCTTTTGTAGCGATTCCGCCGAGTTTTGAAAGAGGGAAAAGTTCCTCATATTCTCTTCCGTAGCCGAAAACTCCCGATGCAGGAATGATGGGGTTCTTAAAATCGACCCCGCAGATTTTTACAGAAAGATCAGCCATTACCAGAGCACCTCCTCAGCGTTGAATACGGGACCGTCCTTGCATACATGAGCAAAATATTCTTCATCGTTTCTCACTGTACGGCAGGCACATCCGAGACAGGCTCCGATTCCGCACGCCATACGTTCCTCAAGGGAAATTTCGCAGAAGATTCCGTTTTCCTTGCAGATTCCTGCAATACCTTTAAGCATGGGCATAGGTCCGCAGGCGTAGACAGCGTCTATACCGCTCTCTTTAACGAGTTCGCTGAAAGGCTGTGTAACAAATCCGTGGATTCCGAGAGTACCGTCATCAGTGCAGAGGATGGTCTGTGCACCTGTTTTCCCGAAATCATCCTGAAGAATAACGGCAGACGCACTTCTGAAGCCCGAAATCGCAGTTGCTTTATTGCCGTAGTAAGCGGCAAGCGGAAGCATCGGCGGAGTTCCGATGCCGCCTCCGATAAGAATGACCTTTTTAAAGCTGTCATTCAGAGTAAAGCCGTGACCGAGAGGAGCGAGCATATCAATGAGGTCACCCTTGTTGAGTTCTGCGATAGCGGAAGTACCGTCTCCTCTGATTTCAAAGACAATACGGAGCGTTCCTGACTCCTTGTCGATACCGCATATTGAGATAGGTCTGCGGAGTGTGAAGCCCTTTGCACGGATATGTACGAACTGTCCGGGCTGAGCGACTGCCGCAACCTCCGGACAGCTTATTGTAAAGCTGTAGGTTTCACGGGCAATTGCCTGTTTTTCGGTAATAATGTAAGTTCCCTGTGTGTATTTCATTTTTTCCTCCTGTCAAGAGAGTTTTATTGCTATACATTATACCATACTTTTCACTTTTAAGCAAGCCTCTGAGAATGAATAAATTATAATTTATTATTTAGTAGTACAGACATATGTGTTTCAATGGAGTGCAGTTTCGTTTTTTCGTCCGATATTTACGAATATCGCAAAAAGCCGCTTCTGACAATAGTATCAAAAGCGGCTTTGCTGTACATCTTATAAAATCAGGAAGCAGTTTCGGAAAGAAGTTACTGCATCTTATAAGCGTCGATCATTTTCTTTACCATCTGACCGCCAATGGAACCTGCCTCTCTTGAAGTGAGGTCACCGTTATAACCCTGCTTGAGGTTTACGCCAACTTCGCTTGCGGATTCCATCTTAAATCTTTCGAGAGCTTCCTTGCCCTTCTGAGTAAATTCACCCTTCATAATAAAAATCTCCTTGAAATATATTGATTGTTCAGATTTGTATTGAACTTTAATAAGCATTGAAAACTGCTGTAATAGAGCAGATTAATGCCTGAATGTCCGAAGCAGAATATCCATGCTGCTTCGGATGACGAAAGCTGAGCATCAGGCTCGGTTCAATCCGTCATGAAAGTATTATTGCACTGCTGCGAGAATTTATCATAGAGAAATTCTGGATATAACTATACATTTTGTTAACTTTTTTGCGTGTTTTACACTCTATATAAAAAAAGTCGGACAACGAGCAAAAATGCTTGACAAATCAAATTCAATATGATATAATCAAACGTGTGGGTAACGGACAGGCATATTTCCGGAACTATCCGATGTGGCGGAAGTTCGGTCTGTTTCGGGAGAAAAATTATTACAGGTAAGATTTACCATGTTATAATCCGTTGTAATAATGACCTCTGTAGCATATCAATATGTTAATAGGGGTTTTTTATATTTTTACACAAAATAAAAGGATATAAAAGGAGTTTTTTGCCGATGAAAAAGAGCTACTCGATCAAGGATTTGTTTATTATTGTCCTCAGCAGGCTGCCGTACATTGTTATTTCAGCCGTAATCTGTGCTGTGGCAATGTTTGGAGTGTCAAAGTTTATGATTGACCCGAAGTATCAGTCGAATGTTTCACTCTATGTAAAAAACAGCAATAAGGCTCCGGATTCAAATCAGTCTGTAAACGTTAACGACCTTAACGTATCAAAGTCACTTGTAAGCACATATATCGTTATCCTCAACAACGACATTGTTATGGATGAAATCAGCGATATTCTCCTTTCAAGACATTCAGAAGCTGAACTTGCAAACGATTTCAAGATCGTTGACGGACGTATTACAAACAGAAGTCTCAAGGCTTGCTACAACATGGTTGCAGCAAATCAGACTGAGGTTCTCAAGATTACAGCAACAACCAAAAGAGCAGAACTTTCACAGGAACTCTGTAATGTTATGGCAGAGGTTGCGCCCGAATTCCTTATCCGTGTAGTTGGTGCAGGTTCTGTAGAAAAAATTGGCGACGCAAAGCTTTATCCCAACAAGGTTTCACCTAATGTAACAAAGAATACAATTCTCGGTGGAATTGCCGGTTTCGTTCTTTCAATCCTTATTGTGTTCATGATTGATTTCTTTGACAACACAGTCAAGTCTACAGAGGAGATTCAGGATCGCTTCAATAAGCCTATTCTCGGTGAGATTCCCCACATCGGCGGAAAGACCAAGAAAAAAGAAATCGGTAAGTCGAGTGACCGAAAGAAGAAGCTTCTCTTCAATGACAAGAACAATGAAATTCCTTTCAGCGTAGTTGAAAACTACAAGTCGATCAGAACCAATGTTACATTCTCTCTTTCAACAGCAGAGAATAAGATTTTTGCCGTTACAAGTTCACTTCCTTCTGAAGGTAAGTCGGTTACAATCGCAAACCTCGCAGTAACAATGGCTGAGGCAGACAAGAAGGTTCTCCTTATTGATGCCGACATGAGAAAGCCTGTTCAGCATAAGAATTTCAGTCTTAAGAATAAGAAGGGTCTTTCGACCGTTCTCTCACGTGAGGCAGTGTTTGAGGACTGCGTAAACAGAGGCGTCAAGAAGAATCTTGATGTTCTTACAGCAGGTGTTATTCCTCCCAACCCGTCAGAGCTTCTTGCATCCAAGAAGATGCGTGAGATGATTGACAAGATCAAGAACGAGTATGATTATATCCTGATTGATACTCCGCCTATTCTCCAGATGACCGACGTTATCGGACTTGCTGATATTATTGCCGGCGTAACGGTAGTTCTCTCCTACGGTAACACAACTTATCAGGAGGTTCAGGAAGTTCAGAAGAAGCTTGAGCTTGGTAACTGTAACCTCATGGGCTTTATCCTCAATAATATTACAAGAGGTGCAGGCAACAGCTACAGCTACAGCAAGTACGGTCGTTATAAGTATGGCTACAAATATAAGCAGTACGATATGAACTACAGAACAGAACAGTCCGAAGAAAAGGAAGAGGAAAAGAGCGAAAGCAATTCTTCTTCCAAGAAAAATAAAGAATCAGAAAGCAAAAAGAAGAATTAAAAATGTTGACAGATTATCATTGCCATATTTTACCCGGACTTGATGACGGTGCGGAAAGCGTTGAAATGTCGCTTGAAATGCTGGAGGTCATGAAGTCCTACGGGGTAGAAAGAATTGTAGCAACTTCACACTTCTATGCACACCGTGAAAGAAGTGTGGAACGCTTCCTCGAAAAAAGACAGCAGGCATATGAAAAGCTTATGGCAGCTGACCCTCCCATAAAAAATATTATTCTCGGAGCCGAGGTTGCTATAGAAAAGGACCTTTCCGAAATAAAGAATATAGAAAAGCTTGCAATACAGGGAACAGACCTGATTCTCCTTGAATTCCCGTATAAAGAGTTCTCAAACTGGATGGTTGAGGAGATTGAAAATGTCGCAGCAACATTCGGGCTTACTCCAATAGTTGCTCATGTTCACAGGTATTTCCCTTTTTACACAAAGTCTGATTACGAAAAAGTGCTGCAGGCTGATGCGGTTTTCCAGATCAATGCAGAGGCATTCGGTACTTTTAAGGAATCGGGACTTGTGAAAAAGCTGATAAAAAATGAGTTTTCACTGGTTTTCGGCAGTGATGCGCATAATGTTTCGGACCGTAAACCAAATCTCAATATAGCTGTAAAGAAGCTTGCCAAGTACGAGGGGATTCTTGATAAATCAAATTCTCTCATAGACAGGCATTTTATAAAGTAAACTAAAGCTTTCCATAGCATTTGCAGAAGTGCGGATGCTATGGAATTTTTTTATTTGCTTGACAGATATGTCGTTTATAGTGTAAAATTATAAGAGCACAGTTGCATGTGCGGAAAAAGTTGAGACAACAATATATTGTCTGTTGTTGTAAAAGGAGAATAGAAATGGAAACATACAAGCAGGATTTAACACAAAAAGAAGATAAAGGTACAATTTTTATGATGCAGCTCCTGATGGAGGATGCCTGTCAGATGCCGCAGCAGTCTGATATTGAAAGAGTTCTGAAAAAACATCTCGGCGACGATATGGAATTATGCAGCTACAGTGACAAGGTTGCGGGAATTGCCGTTACAAAATACAAGGCAGAGTATGAGGAGGGGAATGTAGCTCCGATGCTGTCGATTTTCAAGTGCATGGAGTTTGACGGCAAAAGAATTGATTCAATTACAAGAAGTCAGATGTGGGACTGTCCCGAGCATGATGAGATTCTTGACAGCTGTCGTTATCACGTTCTTGCATCGGATATGTTGGGTGCAGTGATGCAGTATAAAGAGCGTGCGGATATGCTCATGGACTATCTTGAGGCACTCGTTGAACTTTTTCCTGCATGCAAGGCTGTATATTTTGTGAATTCGGGAAAGATGTTTACAGCAGAAGCTATACGCAGTCATAACATTCCACATGACGACAGATTTATCTATTTTGCAGTGAATGTACGTTTCTTCAGTATACAGGATTCACCTGCAATGATAGTAGATACTGTTGGCATGGAAGCACTCGATATGCCTGATCTCCAGTATCATTTTCACGGTATGGACCCGAATTTTGTCGTTAATCACGCATACAACGTGCTTTCCTATATGTATGAAAACGATAATCCTATCGAAAACAATAACACCATTGACGGTATCGCAGATGGTGAGATGTCGGACAAGGTTTTATGGAAGTGCTGTTATGAAGAGTCGCTCATTCAGCCTGTGCGTGCGGTTATCGACATCAATATGGGTGAATTGGCTTCAGGTGTACGTTCAACAGCAGACGAAGATGATAACTGAATTAATTAAATGTAAAAAGTCTCAACACTTATGGCGTGTTGAGACTTTTTTATCCGGAATTAAGTATATAAAATTCGTTAAAGCAGACAATAAGATAAATGATTTTTTGTGTTAATGCTAAATTTATTATCTCAAACATCAAAATATAACAAAAACTATTGACAAGTGTGCGATGTTATAGTATAATTAATACAAATAATAAAAACCGAGGTGCTTAATCATGGAAGCATATGAACTTATAGAAAAACTAAAAAAGGAAAGAGAACTTCTTCCCGATGATTATGACGGAAGCTACAGACTTGTACGTGAGGTAATCGGTTCGTTTGCATCAATAAAGAAGCTGTCGGTTATTGATTATAACGATCTTGATTTTCTGTATGCAATTGCACTCGATACATGGAAGGAAGGTATCGAGGCTAAAAGAGACAGGGTAAAAAAATGTCATCTTCTTCATAATGACAAGATGACGTTCAGTAAGACACTCGAAAACGTGTGGAAAACTACCTGCAAGAAAATTGCGGAAGACATTGATATAGAAATAGAATTCAGTTATGCTGCTACAGCCTTTACCACATTCAAAGGCTCAAGAATCGCTTCAAATCCCGAAGCTATTCTTGAATTTATCCAGATGTGCATGGACGTAAAGGAGCTTAACAAGGATGAAGCCATATATGCGAGGGCAGCGGAAACTCTTAATGAGGAGTTCCGTGAATCAGGAATGAACGTCGGAACTGCTTCCCGTATTCTCCATAATATATGTCCGTTTACATTCCCGATCATCGACGATACACGTTTCAATGAGCCGATCTATGTTGTTCTGGGCATAGAACTTGACGATTGGGACGATATTGCGTGTTACGTTGAAAACTGTCGTAAAATCAAGGAGTTCCGTGACGAGCATTTCCGTTTCAGGAATTTCCGTGTTTTTGACCTTGCAGAGACTAAATATCATGTTTTTGATGAGTATGTCGAGCCTGATATTGATGCTCAGCTCATTGAAAGAGAAAGCCAGCTTCTCAGCAATTCACTCAACCGTATTCTCTACGGACCTCCCGGAACAGGTAAAACATATAACATTGTCCGCCATGCTGTTGAGCTTATTGAGGGAGACGATTTTGTCAAGGGAGAGGTGTACTCTGCAATAAAGAAGCGTTATGACGAGTACGTGCAAAGTGGGCACATCAAGTTCACAACGTTCCACCAGTCGTTCAGCTACGAGGAATTTGTAGAGGGAATCCGTCCTGTTATCGTTGACAAGTACGGTAATGAGACAAGTACGGCTCACTCTGAAACGAATGTAATTTATAAGGCTTTCGACGGAGTTTTCAAGTCGTTCTGTGATAAGGCAAGAAAGAGTATGGGCTCGAAATTCGTCATCATCATCGACGAGATTAACCGAGGCAACATCTCCAAGATTTTCGGTGAGCTTATCACTCTGATCGAGGACTCAAAACGTGGAAGTACCGCAATTCTGCCGTATTCACAGAAGGAGTTTTCTGTTCCCGAAAACGTGTATATCCTCGGTACGATGAATACTGCGGACCGTTCCATTGCACTGCTTGATACGGCTCTCAGACGTCGTTTTGACTTTATTGAAATGATGCCTGTTCCTGAGCTTCTCGGAATGTGCGGAAACGTGAACCTGTGCGAGCTTCTTACGGCAATAAATCAGCGTATTGAGTATTATTACGACCGTGAACATGCAATAGGTCATGCATATTTTATGGACAAGAACGGTTCGATAAAGAGTCTCGGAGTTTTAAGAAATATATTCAATACAAAGATTATTCCGCTTCTTCAGGAATACTTCTTCGACGACTACGAAAAAATAAAGCTCATTCTCAATGATACCAACTCATTTATTCAGAGTATCAAACCCAAATATATCAAGAAATACGACTCCGACCAGAAAATTTACCGTATCGGTGATCCGCTTAGCTGGCAGGAAAGTCATTTTATAAATATTTATAAGTATGACGATGAGGAATGATTATGGACAGCAAATATATAACAAGATGCCAGAATGATACCATAATAGAGCTTGACGCCGAAAACAGTGAACGCTTTGAAATGCTTGAGGACTTTATTCTTCACAGCAACAGCGATAAAGCAACTTATCTCAGGCTTACTCTCAATAACGGAAACAAAGCGATAAAAGCTGCCGATTATGTGGGGATACTGCGTCTTGCTGACGGAAGCTGCATAGAACTTCTGCCAAAGGTTGCGGGAATAAAAAGGGGAGCTGTCGCTGAGAATCGTGAGGTTCTGTACAGGATGCTTTCGGCGTATTATGATATTCCCTACGAAAGAAGAGCAGATGATGAAAGCAGTGACAGTTCTGACAACACCTTCCTTGAATTCTTTATATCCGTTTTTGCCCGTGAGTGCATGAAAATTATTAAAAGCGGACTTTTGTCGGGGTATGAATCGATAGAGGAAAACACGTCACAGGTCAGGGGAACGATTCTGTTTGCGGAAAATAACCGTCGGAATCTCGTTCACCGTGAAAGACTGTATGTCCGTCATGATGAGTTTACTCCCGACAGAGTTGAGAACCGTCTTATGAAATCTGCGGCTTTTGTAATGACAAAACTTTCGGGAAATCACCAGAATATTCAGAATCTGAAAAAGATTATGGCAATTCTTGACGAGGTGAAGCTGTCGGACAATTACGAGGCTGATTTTGCGAAGTGCATAAATGCACGCAATACCAAAAAATACAACACTGTATTGAATATATGCAGACTGTTCCTCCGAAGCAAAAAGAATGCGGAGTATTCGGGAAAGTTTGTGAGCTATGCACTGCTTTTCCCGATGGAGGATCTTTTCCGTGCATATGTTTCAAGACTCGTGAAGACTGAGATGCGTGGCAAGACGGTCAGGACAAAGATTTCGGGACAATATCTGTGCGAGGAACAGCAGTGCTTCGGAGTAAGTCCCGACATTGTAGTGTGCGACGAGCTTAATCATGTTGAACTTGTGATTGTAACACATTGGAAGCTTGTCGAGACTCTTATGGATGTTGACCCGAATGATATTTATGCACTTTTTGCCTATGGAAAGCGTCTCGGATGTGCTAAGACGGTGCTGATTTTCCCCGAAAATGAGGATGCAGCGGAGCTTCCGAACAGTGGAGAATATACAATAGAGTGTCAGGGGACAACTGATGTTAAAATCCGCTTTGCAAGACTTACGGACTGACGTATATATAAAGGGACGATTAATAATCGTCCCTTTTTTCACTATCAAGAACCGCCATAAATTCATCGCCGCTAATGGTTTCCTTTTCGAGGAGAAGTGCGGCAAGCTTGTGGAGTTTATTTATATTATCCGAAATAATACCGAGGGCTTTTCGGTGTGCGGAAGCAATAATGCTGTTCACTTCCTTGTCGATAAGGGCAGCGGTTTCGGATGAGCAAATGAGTTCGGGTTCTCCTCCGAGGTAATTATCGGAAGCGGTTTCGAGTGCAATCATGTCGAATTGCGAACTCATTCCGCAGCGTGTTACCATTGAACGGGCGATTCTCGTTGCTTTTTCAATATCGTTGGAAGCACCGCTTGTACAGGTTCCGAATACAAGTTCTTCCGCAGAACGTCCGCCTGTCAGGACAGCGATACGTGACAGTGCATCCTCTTTTGTCACGAGGTTTTTCTCGCTGTCGTCAACCTGCATTGTGTATCCGAGTGCACCTGAAGTACGTGGGATAATTGTTATCTTATGTACGGGAGCAGAAGGTCTTTCCTTAGCCGCAACAATTGCATGACCGATTTCATGGTAAGCTATTATTTTTTTCTCATTATGCGAAATAACGGCATTTTTACGCTGATATCCGGCGATTACAACCTCAACGCTTTCTTCAATATCTGACTGTGAGACAATATTTCGTCCGTTTCTGACAGCTCTGAGGGCGGCTTCGTTGATGATATTTGCAAGTTCTGCACCGGAAGCACCTGCGGTTGCCCTTGCAATGGCATTGAAGTCGAGATTTGTGTCGGTTACGACCTTAGAAGCGTGGACTCTGAGAATTGCTTCACGACCTGCAATATCGGGAAGTTCAACGGGAATACGTCTGTCAAAGCGTCCCGGACGAAGCAGTGCAGGGTCGAGAGAATCGGGACGGTTGGTTGCCGCAAGAATTACAACGGCACTGCGTCCGTCGAACCCGTCCATTTCGGTGAGGAGCTGATTAAGAGTCTGTTCACGTTCATCGCTTGAGGTCATGCGTGAATCACGTTTTTTGCCTATTGTGTCTATTTCGTCGATAAAGACGATGCATGGAGCTTTTGCTGATGCCTGACGGAAGAGGTCACGGATTTTTGCGGCACCTACTCCTGCAAACATTTCCACAAATTCAGAGCCGGAAATCGAAAAGAACGGAACATCCGCTTCACCTGCAACAGCCTGTGCGAGGAGGGTTTTTCCTGTTCCGGGAGGGCCTGCAAGAAGCACACCTTTTGGAAGTTTTGCACCGATTTCTGTAAATTTTTCAGGCTCATGAAGAAAGTCTACGATTTCGGAAAGAGCCTCTTTGGCTTCTTCCTGACCTGCAACGTCTGAAAAAGACTTGCCTGTATCCTTATTGACGTAGATTCTTGCACGACTTTTTGATATTGATGAAGGACTGTTTGTCCCGTATTGAGGACTTCTTAGTTTGTTTCTGATAAGCAAAAAAATCAGGACGGCAAGAATTGCGGGGATTCCCCATGATACCATGAAATTACGTGACGGAGAGGTGTTTTGACTGCTGCCGTAAAAGCTGACACCATGAGAGCTGAGTCTTGAAACGAGGTCGGGGTCATCAATCCTGACAGTTTCGAAGCGTTCCGAAGAGCCGTCGGGATTTTTGGTCTCATAGATAATGACGTTATCGGAAAGTTCTGCTGATGTGACGGACTTGCTTTCAAGACAGTTCAGAAAAAAGCTGTAATCGGTGATTTCCGAGCCTTTCTGTTTTGTCGGAAATAGGACAATACTGCTGAAGACTGCAAGAATGATAATGGTGACCGCTGTGAAGAACAGCGGATATTTTTTTATTTTCATAAAAATCATCTCCGGATATGATTATAACATGTTCCGGAGATGAAAACAATGATAAAATTGTAGCAGAAAAACTTCCGTATCCTGCATTAACTGTCATATCCTGCGATTTCGGGGAATATATTTCCGTATCCCTGAGTACGCATTGAAAAAGCGGAATTCTGTCCTGTGATGATGTGGTCGATGACGGAAATTCCGAGTTTTTTCAGTGCGGAGACTATTTCCATAGTGAAATGTACATCGTCGGATGACGGAGTTGAGTCACCATATGGATGGCAATGTGCGATAAATATTCTGACTGCTCCCGAATCGAGAGCGTAGGAAACAATATCAGCAACAGAGCATGAAACGGCAACTGATGTCCCCTCAGCGATAATCCGAGGCTGTTCAACAGCGGAAAACTTGTCTGTAACGGCGTAAACGGCAAATTTTTCACGTGCTGAGTTTGAGAAAAGCATCGTGAAAAACTGTTTTGCAAGATGAGGCGAATTAATATCAGAGGTGTTGTCAAGTTTTTCTGCGGAAACGGAAGCGAGTACGGGGATTAGTTTCAGCAGGGCAGCGGTACTCTGACTTATTCCGCCTGCACTTGTAAGTTTTTCCGGTGCAGCCGAACAGACGGCGTTTAATGAGCCGAATGCGGAAAGAAGCTTATCTGCGAAAATATCGGCGAAAACAGGTTCTGAATATGAAATGATCAGAGTAAGAATTTCACGTTCTGAAAGTGCACTGATTCCGTCCTTGTCGTATTTTTCTCTGAGTTTTTTCTTTAAAGCTGTATAATTATCTTTCTGAAGCTTATCCATAAATCAAAAGGGCAGCTCTTCCGAACTGCCCCCTCCTTGATAGAACGTCAGCTGTTAATTAGCCGAGCTCTGCAAAGTACTTGATTGTTCTTACCATCTGTGATGTGTAAGAATTCTCGTTATCATACCAAGAAACAACCTGAACCTCATAGAGATCGTCAGCGATCTTGCAAACCATTGTCTGAGTAGCATCGAAGAGTGAACCGTACTTCATGCCGATAACGTCAGAAGAAACGATCTCGTCTGTGTTGTAACCGAATGACTCGGAAGCAGCAGCCTTCATAGCAGCATTGATGCCTTCCTTAGTTACGTCTGTACCCTTAACAACAGCTGTAAGGATTGTTGTAGAACCTGTAGGAACAGGAACTCTCTGAGCAGAACCGATGAGCTTGCCGTTGAGCTCAGGAATTACAAGACCGATAGCCTTAGCAGCACCTGTTGAGTTAGGAACGATGTTAGCAGCACCGGCTCTTGCACGTCTGAGGTCGCCCTTTCTGTGAGGACCGTCGAGGATCATCTGATCGCCTGTGTAAGCATGGATTGTGCTCATGATACCGCTCTGGATAGGAGCATAGTCGTTGAGAGCCTTAGCCATGGGAGCGAGGCAGTTTGTTGTGCATGAAGCAGCAGAGATGATCTTGTCATCAGCTGTAAGAGTCTTCTCGTTAACGCTGTAAACGATTGTAGGAAGATCGTTGCCTGCGGGAGCAGAAATAACAACCTTCTTAGCACCGGCATCGATGTGAGCCTGTGACTTTTCCTTTGAGCAGTAGAAACCTGTACACTCAAGAACAACGTCTACGCCGATTTCGCCCCAAGGAAGCTCTGCAGCGTTAGCCTTTGCATAAATTGTAAGAGTCTTGCCGTCAACAGTGATTGTACCAGCCTCATCATCAGCAACAACTGTGTGAAGGTTCTCACCGATAGTTCCGCAGTAACCGCCCTGAGCTGTATCATACTTGAGAAGCTGAGCGAGCATTGAAGGCTTTGTAAGGTCGTTGATAGCAACTACCTCATAACCCTCTGCACCAAACATCTGTCTGAATGCAAGACGACCGATACGGCCGAAACCATTAATAGCAACTTTAACTGACATTGGAAATTACCTCCTAAAATTTTATAGTATTATTATACCGCAAATGGAATAAATTTTCAAGAGGTTAGATAAAAAAATAACAGATTATTTTTTGAATTAAGCATAAGTAACAAAGAAGTGAACGTATATGATGAAAATATCTTGCACTATGACATAATGATTATATTCGACAAAATTGTTCCATTTTTTCAGAAAATGTGGTATAATAAAAGTGAATAATGTGTATAAGAATAGTGTCATTTCGGGACAAACCAAGCAATATTTTGTGTTTGATACGTGATTGAATATGTTTTTCGATCCGGGGGGTGTAATATGGATAACAATATAATCAAGGAATTCTTCGATAATCCTTATTCAGAGGAATATATCAAGTATTGCAATGCACTTATAAGACAGAACGTTACTGCTATATCGGTAAGCTGCAAGCTTCTTGAGGATTTTATTATGCACAATATCAATGACGGCGGTACAGAGCTTGTTGATGATATTATCTTCCGATGCCGTGAGCTTATGAGGGGAGCTGTTTTCGGAGATCTTCTTTCCGCCAAAAGCAGTGATATGATATATGTGAGCACTGATGTTTTCGTGGGGGAATTTGTTGCGGGATGCCGAGAGGTGCTGGGCGATAAGGTTTCTGTCATTGTTGCGGAAAAATCTGGAAGTTTCGTAAAAACCGATGAAACGGTTCTGAGGTATCTTCTTCTTGAATTTATAAGAAACGTTTCTGTAAGCGGAAATCTTCCTTTGGAAATGCTGGTAGGTTCAACTTACAGTGAAAACGGAAATGCGAGAATTTATATAAGTGTTAAGCCTGACGATGCGGATTGCGGCAGAACATCAGAAATTCCCGGAGGTGAAGACGTTCTCAGACTGCTTTCGGAGAAAATAGGTGTGACCTGTATGTGGGAAGACGATTCGTTCGTTGTTGAATTCAGCGAGATGAAGGAATATATAGACCCTGTCTTACGATGCAGACCATATTTTCCCAGCGACGGAACTTTTTCGGCATACAGTATAATGCTGTCCGGAATGATAAATAATGATGAACAGATATTTTAGTGTTTTTTAACAGAAAAATTCAAGATTTTTGTTGACATTATTCAAAAAAAGTATTATAATATATTACAGTGATACAAATATATTATGGAGATTCGGATTATGTCGGAAGGACTTGAAATCGAGAGGAAATTTCTTGCGGAAATGCCTGAAACGGAAAAGCTCTGTATTCTCAGTAAAACAGGGATTACACAGACTTACCTGATACGTGGGGAGAATAATTCTCAGCGTCGTGTCAGAAGAATTGACGAAAACGGTGATGTAACCTACACCTATACGGAAAAACACTTCATTACGCCTGTCATACGTGATGAAAATGAACGAGAAATAAGCAGCACCGAGTATGATATGCTGCTTATGCAGAGGGATACGGAATGTGTTCCCGTTGAAAAGGTTCGCTACCGATTTGAATATAAGAACCAGCTTTTTGAGCTTGATGTATATCCTTTTTCGGATAAGCTGGCGATTCTGGAGCTTGAACTGGATACGCCTGAACAGGAAATAGATTTTCCCGATTACATTAAAATAATAAAGGATGTATCGGCTGATAAAAAATATTCAAATGCTGCTCTTGCCAACGCCGGAGCATTTCCGGAATTAATATGAGAGAGGCTTGCGGAGAATTAAATGGCTGAAAAAATAATCAATGTTGATAATTTCGAACAGCTTTCAGAGCTTTTCGGAAGAATGGATGATAACATACAGCGTATTGCCAAGGAATATAATGTGAATATCGTTCTGAGGGACGGCGGTGTAAAAATAATCGGCGAAGAAAAAAATGCCGATGATGCCGTCCGTGCGGTGAAGATGCTCCTCAGGATGAACAAGCACGGGCAGACGCTTAATGAGCAGACTGTCAGATACGTGACATCAATGGTTGCGGAGGGCGTTGAACAGCAGCTTGAGGAATTAAGCGGCGACGGAATCTGTGTTACGGCGTCAGGAAAGATACTCCGTGCAAGAACAGTCGGACAGAAACGCTACGTTGACGCTATAAAGGACAATACAATTGTCCTTGGTATCGGACCTGCAGGAACAGGAAAGACCTATCTTGCCGTTGCAATGGCAGTAAAGGCTTTCCGTGAGCATAAAATAAGAAAAATAATTCTTACAAGACCTGCCGTTGAAGCAGGTGAGAAGCTGGGATTTCTTCCCGGCGACCTTCAGGATAAGGTGGACCCGTATCTGCGTCCGCTTTATGATGCGCTTTTTGATATGTTCGGAGCAGAAAGCTTCGGTCGTTATATGGAAAAGGGCATAATCGAGGTTGCTCCTCTTGCGTATATGCGAGGAAGAACGCTTGACGAGGCGTTCATAATTCTGGACGAGGCCCAGAATACAACCTCGGAACAGATAAAAATGTTCCTTACACGTCTCGGAAACGAGAGCAGGATGGTCATTACGGGCGATATTACGCAGATAGACCTTCCTGATACAAAGCGCTCGGGACTTGTTGAGGCTATAAAAGTACTCAGGGGAATACCTGATATTGAAATCCACAGGTTTACGGAAAAAGATGTAGTTCGTCATAAACTTGTACAGGATATTATAAAGGCTTACGAAAAATACAACGAGGGGAGAATAAAGAATAATGGCTAAGTTAAAGGTTTACGTGAAGAATAATCAGACAGAGGTAAAGGTTCCTGTCGGTATAAGACTGCTCATCAGAAGATGCTGCCAGGCTGTTCTTGCAACAGAAAAATTCAATAAGGACGCAGAGGTAAGCGTTTCTTTTGTAAGCAATAATGAAATAAAGAATCTCAACAGAATCTACAGGGATAAGGACAGCGTTACAGATGTTCTTTCCTTTCCGCTTACAGGTGCCGACGGCTCTGTTGAGGTGAATCCCGAAACAGGTGCGGTACTTCTCGGTGATGTGGTTATTTCACTCGAAACTGCCGTTAAGCAGGCTCAGAGTTTCGGACATTCACTTGAGCGTGAGGTTGGATTCCTTACAGTACATTCAATGCTGCACCTTCTTGGCTATGACCATGAGACAAGTCAGCTTGACCAGCGTATTATGCGTGAAAAAGAGGAGTCTGTACTTGAAAAGCTCGGTATTTCAAGAGACGTTACATTTGTTGTGAACGGAGAAAATGAATAATGTCAAGAACCGTATTTGTAACAATTGCGGGACGTACCAATGCGGGTAAGTCTTCACTGCTCAATGCCATAGTCGGCGAGAAAATCGCCTCAGTGAGCAGCAAGCCGCAGACTACAAGAACTCGTATCACCGGTATCAGAAATATCGGAGATGTTCAGCTCGTTTTCTTTGATACACCCGGTCTCCATAAACCCGTCAACAAGCTCAGTGAGCATATGCTCAATACCGTAAAGGAGTCGGTAAGCGACATTGACGCCGTTGTGTTCATGATGGACTGTACCAGAAAAATCAATGAACAGGAGCTTAATCTGCTAAAGTCGATGAATGCTTCAAAAATGCCGATAATCCTCGGACTCAATAAAATCGACCTCCTCAGAAGCAAGGATGAACTTGCTCCCTTGATAGCTGACCTTACATCAAAAATAGATTTTCAGGCAGTTGTACCGATGAGCGTTTCAGAAAACAGCGGAATCGACATAATGATTGACGAAATTTCAAAGCTTGCTGAGGAATCACCGCACTATTTCCCCGACGATATGATTACCGACCAGCCTGAGCGAGTTCTTGCAGCTGAGATGATACGTGAAAAGCTTCTGGAGCTTCTCAGCGACGAGGTTCCGCACGGAATTGCAGTCGGCGTTGAGGAAATGAAAGAGCGTGAGGATAAGGATATCCTTGATATTTCGGCAGTTATCTATTGCGAGCGTGACTCCCATAAGGGAATCGTAATCGGAAAGGGCGGTTCAATGCTTAAAAAGGCTTCCACTGCCGCTCGTATCGAGCTTGAGGACTTTTTCCAGATAAAGGTCAATCTCCAGTGCTGGGTAAAGGTCAAGGAGGACTGGCGCAATAAAGAAGGAATTATCCGCAACTTCGGACTCTCCGAGAAATAATTGCCGCTTATAAAAACAATAATTTGTCATACAATAACCTCATACAGGACCTTTCTGCGGAATGGTCATGTGAAATAATGCGGAGGTGATTGGTGTGACGGAGGATATTTTCTGGAATAAATTTGCCGTTTCGGGGAGTGTTGAAAGCTACCTTGAATATCTGGCACATAAGGAAAACAATGAAGATGATAACAGCAGAGGGAATCGTTCTTAAAGAACGCTCGGCAGGCGAGCAGGATAAGTTTATCGACATTCTCACAAAAGACAGGGGCGTGCTTGAGCTTTCCGTTAAAGGCGCAAAAAAAATCAACGGGAAATCAGGCAGCTCCACTCAGCTGTTTGCCTATTCGAAATTCTGTATAAATGAGAGGGGAGAACGGCTGTACCTCAACAGTGCAGAGCCGATACATATTTTTTATGGTCTGCGGAGTTCTCTTACAAAAATTTCTCTTGCCTCATATTTTGCCGATGTGCTTCGCTACTGTATCGACGCTGAAGTACAAAGCGGTGATATTATGAGGCTTTATCTTAATACACTCCATTATCTTGAAAATGATTCAAGGGGCGAAGCTATGCTCAGGTCTGTTTTTGAACTGAGACTGCTTTCGGAAATCGGATATATGCCCGATGTTCTTGCGTGCAGAGGATGCGGAGCCTTTGAACCGGAGGAACTGTTCTTTTCCGTCGGGGACGGCGGCTTCTATTGCTGCGACTGCGGAAAAGAACTTGAAAATGACAGATATATGCGGCTGAAACTGCCTGTGCTGCGTGCTGTAAGACATATTGTACTTTCCGATTACGAAAGGCTTTTTAATTTCAGGGTTTCCGATGAGATGCAGAAGAAACTTTCGCTATTTACAGAGAATTACCTTCTTACGCACATCGGACGTGGCTTTCAGACGTTTGATTTTTACAAATCACTTATAATTTAGGGTAAATACTATGAATAAATATCTCAGAACACTTGAACTTGATAAAATTCTCGCAATGCTCGCTGAGCATACTTCAAACGAGGAAACAAGGCGTATGGCACTCGCTGTACGCCCTTATGACGATTTGCAGACAATACGCAATGAGTGCCGCAAGGTTTCACAGGCACTAAGCCTTTCCGTGCAGTTCGGAACGCCTCCGTTCAGCAGCTTCAAGGACGTTTCAACGTCTGCCGCACGTGCAAAGTCGGGAGCTGTAATATCTCTCCGTGACCTTATGGACATAGCTGCAATGCTGCGTCAGATCAAGGGTCTTGCCGACTGGTACAGCCACTGCGAAAACGTCGAAACTGACCTTGACTACCTGTTTTCAAGACTTAGTCCGAATGACTGGCTTCTTGAGAAGCTTGAGCGTTCAATTATTTCGGATACGGAGATTTCCGACGCAGCAAGTCCTGAGCTTGCCGCAATCAGACGAAAAATCAACCGTGCTGAAATACAGCTCCGTGAGACGCTTGACAAAATGATAAAAAACAAGACGACTCAGCAGTATCTTCAGGAAAGCTCTGTAACAATCAGGGACGGACGCTTTGTTCTGCCCGTAAAATCGGAGTACAGGGGTCAGGTAAGCGGTCTTATTCACGATACATCAGCAACAGGTCAGACCATTTTCATAGAGCCTATGGCAATTGTCGAGGCAAACAACGATATACGTCTCCTTGAAGGCAAGGAGCAGGAGGAAATCGAAAGAATTATCGCTGAGCTTTGTCGTGACTGCGGTGATTATGCTGATATTCTCTGTGAAAACTACAAAATATGTACCGAGCTAAACCTCTATTTTGCGAAATCAAATCTTGCGGCAAGGCTCAACTGTACGCTCCCTGAAATCAACGACGACGGCAGAGTACATCTGAAAAAGGCACGTCATCCTCTTATTGACAAGAATAAGGCTGTCCCGATTGACCTCTCTCTCGGTGAGGACTATCAGGCACTTATCATAACGGGTCCGAATACAGGCGGTAAGACTGTTGCACTGAAAACACTCGGACTTCTCAGTGCAATGACGATGTGTGGGTTGCTCATTCCTGTTTCGGACGGCAGCTCCATAACGATTTTCAGTCACATTCTCGCAGATATAGGCGACAGTCAGAGCATTGAACAGAATCTTTCCACCTTCTCGTCCCACACGAACAAGGTCATTGAAATAATTAATACCGCCGATGAGCGTTCACTTGTTCTGCTGGACGAGCTTGGTTCGGGAACAGACCCCGTTGAAGGTGCGGCACTTGCAGTTGCGGTGATAAAGCGTCTTATGGACAACGGTGCAAGAATTATGGTCACAACTCATTATCAGGAGCTGAAAGTTTTTGCGATAAACAGTCCCGATGTCGAGAATGCTTCATGTGAATTTGACATAGAGACTCTGCGTCCGACATACAGACTTATTGTAGGTTCTCCCGGAAAATCGAATGCTTTTGCGATTTCAGAGAGTCTCGGAATGCCGTCGGACATAATTGCGGAGGCGAAAACACTTGTGAGCGACGCCAATACCCAGCTTGAGGAGGTTATCGGAAAGCTGGAGGAGACTCGTCTTGAGCTTGAACGTCAGAAGGACGATATTGTACGTCTGAAACGTCAGGCACAGGAACACGAGGAGGCTGTACGCAAAGAGCGTGAGGAGCTTGAAAAGGCGAAATCTGCCGAACTTGAAAAGGCAAGAATGCGTGCGATGACCATTATCGAGCAGACAAAGGCAGAGTCCAACGAGCTTCTTGACGAGCTTGAAAAGCTTCGCAAGGAAAAGGAAAAGAAGAATTTCAGCGAAAATGTTTCAGGAATGAAGTCGAGAACGAAGCAGAGCTTCAACAAGATGTACGATACGGCAAATCCCGTTGACAACCGTGACCCGAATGCAGATTACGTTCT
The DNA here is from genome assembly GCA_015066935.1 of Ruminococcus sp. Taxonomy (GTDB): domain Bacteria; phylum Bacillota; class Clostridia; order Oscillospirales; family Ruminococcaceae; genus Ruminococcus. Next base: position 73,359 of record SVNK01000003.1, read on the forward strand.
TCCGAGAAAGCTCCGCAGAGGAGACACGGTTTACGTTGTTGACCTTCAGCGAAAGGGTATAGTTTCGGGCGAGCCTGACGGAAGCGACTTCGTATTCGTCCAGATGGGCGTTATGAAAACGAAGATGAACATTTCACGTCTGCGTCTTGAGGAGCCTGAGAAGGTTGAATTCAGGAATAAATCCGTGAAGAAGGTCGGCAGAGTCGGCGTGAAGGCTGAACGACGCGGAAAGATGGAGCTTGACATCAGAGGATGTGCCTGCGACGACGGCGTATATCAGCTTGATTCGTTCATTGACAGGGCAGTAATGTCCAATATTTCAACGGTAACGATTATTCACGGAAAAGGTACGGGACTTCTGAGAAGTGCAGTACATCAGCGTCTGAAGTCACATCCCTCCGTAAAGACATTCCGACTCGGACTGTTCGGAGAGGGTGAGGACGGCGTTACCATTGCAGAGCTTAAATAACCGCATTTGTCATAGATAGGGGGGCAGCAGATGCTTCGGAAACTGAGAAACCTTTATGGTACTTATCCCGTAAGATTTGCGGTTATGACCATAACAGCAGCGTTTCTTATAATATTTTCCGTTGATATGTTTATACTCAACAGGGGAGCAGTCTGGGGGTCTGCAACAGACTGGAGCTGTCAGCATTACGCCATTCCCGAATACCTCAGAATGAGATTCTACGAAACACATGAGCTTTTTCCTGATTTTGTGATGCAGCTCGGTGCAGGTCAGAACATATATAATCTTGCATATTACGGTATAATGAATCCGCTTTATCTGCCGTCGTATTTCATGCCTTGGATGACGATGGCAGTTTATGTTCAGGTTATGAGCATAGTTGTGATGCTTGTTTCGGCGGTTATGGCGTATTTCTTTTTCAGAAAGCATTTCAGCGGAGGGATTCCGCTTGTTCTTGCGATAATGTTTATCTGTGCGGGACCGATAGTCTTCCACAGCCACAGACATATTATGTTTGTGAATTACTATCCGTTTCTTATGGGACTTCTGTTTGCTGCAAGAGGCAGCGGCAGTGTGAAAAATCTCCTGATTATGGGAGTTCTTTCCTTTGCGGTAGTCTGTACGAGTTTTTATTTCAGTATCGGGATTTTTGCATCCGTTCTGATATATATGATATATTATGCAATCGAAAGCAGCAGAGACTCGTCGATTCTGAGCATCTGGCGGTATATACGCAAAAAGCTGCTTTTTATGATACTTGGGTGTATGGCAGCGGCAGTACTCTGGCTGCCTGTACTGGCAGCACTATATTCGGGAAGAGCTTCTGGGACGTCGGATGTTTCACTTATTGAGCTTCTTTTGCCTTCGATGGAATTCAGACTTTTCCTGTATGCTCCGAACTCAGCCGGAGTAACCTGCATAACAGCAGCGGCAGTTTTTGCGATAATCGGCAGAGGCAGAGGTGCTGAACGCTTTCTTGCCATAGTCCTGCTTGCCTGCATGGAGCTTCCGATAGTTACATACCTCCTTAATGGAGGAATGTACATCGACGGCAAGGTAATGATACCGATGATACCGCTTATGCTTATTCTCAGCGGTAAGTTTTTCGTTTATTATATGTCCGGAAAGGTGCAGGGACGCATTACCTCGGCAGTTCTTGCGGGGGCGGCAGTAATTGCCCTGATTGAGGGTATCAGCTATAAAACGCAGATTGTTCTGCTGATTGCGGATGTGCTGCTGACGATTCTTGTGCTTGCACGAGGCAGGAAAACCGGTATGCGAAGGATAATTCTTTACAGTTCGGCAGCAGTTTCGCTTGTATCGGGGATAGTTGTATGCAGCTGGGACAAGCTTGCAAAACGCAGTGATGTTGAGGATTTTTACAGTCGTGACGCACAGCTTCTTATAGATGAAACACTTGACGGCACGGACGATGTTTTCCGTTTTGCGGAGGACTCTCATCTGCTCACCAATGTCAACAGGGTTTATCGTACCGACTACATGACGACAAACATCTATTCATCACTCAGCAATGCGGATTTCCGTAATTTCCGACTTTATACGTCGGGGAGCGATGTGAACACAAGAAACAATGCAATCCAGCTTCAGCCGAAGAATGTTATATTCAACAGTCTTATGGGGTGCAGGTATCGTCTCACGCTTGAAGAAAGTGCAATGTTGGGAGAGGTACGGAATTCTTCGTCGGGTAAATACTATCTTTATGAGAACGTGTATGCACTTCCTCTGGGATATGCAAGTTCCGATGTTATGACAGAGTCAGAGTTTGCCGCTATTCCTTGGGAACAGCAGCATGAAGCTCTCCTCAGTAATATTATAATTCCACATAACAGCGGAAACGGTATAGTGCCGCATAAAAGTGAACCGCTTCACCTTGACATTGGTTCTCTTGATAAAACGGGAATAAGTGTTGAGGACGGAGTGATTACCGTGAACAGCAAAACGCCTGTAATATGCACTCTTGAGCTTGATGCTCCTTTGGAAAACAAGCTGATTCTTATAAAATGCACGGCGGATAACAGAGTCGGAAAGCTTAAAAAGCAGAATGACATCATGCTGACGGTGAACGGTGTGCAGAACAAACTTACTGCACCTACATGGAAATATCACAACGGAAACTATAATTTCACATATGTATTGTCGTCTGATAAAGCTACAGACCGTCTGGAACTGGTTTTCTCCGAGGGAAACTATATTATCAGTGATTTTGAGGCTTACGTACTTGACGGTTCAGTGCTTGAGGACGCAATGCTGAATAAGGACGAATTCAGAGTCGATTACAGCAGGGTAAGAGGTGATACTCTCAGCGGAAAAATAACCGTTTCTGACGACGGCTGGTTCAATATTTCCATTCCGTATGACGGAAATTTCCGCATTACGGTCGATGGCAGCAAAACGGAGTATTTCCGTACAAATACAGCATTTGTGGGATTTCCCATAGCTGCGGGAGAACATGAAATTACCGTGACATATGAAGCACCACTTAAAAAAACGGGAATAATTGTCGGTATGATTTCGGCAGTATCAGCGATGGTTCTGCTTGTGTGCATATATATACGTGAAAGAAAACGCAGTAATATGGGATGCTGACCATATTTCCAAAAACAGAAAGCCTGTCCGTTCCGGTAAAGAACAGACAGGCTTTGGTATTGCTCCGCCAATTCACTCTTGAAGAATTATATAATGTCAGCTCATCAACTTAAAATTGGCTTAATAAAACTTTATAAAGCCAATTTCAAGTTGACAAAGTGCAAGAAAAAATAAAGGAATTGATAATTTTTTCTTGCACTTTGTTTTGCCCTATAGGGCAAAATGAGCTTGACATCAATAAATGTGATGCGCAAATTCCTCATATTATAAAGAATTTGCGCTCCCCGAACGAAGTTCGGGGCAATAACCGCCTGACGGCGGTTATTGAGGACACATTATATAAAGCTTGGGGTCAAAAGGCAAGGAAGAAAGTCGAAGAAATACTGACGTATTGCAAGGTTTTCCGATGCAGAATTTTGCTTCTCAAGCAAAATAGAAAATTCAAGAGTTAGTTGGTGGAGCAATATTATACAAGATTTTTGCGGATTACCGTTCCCTTGGGGAATGTAAGTTCTGACTTGAAGGAAAACTTCATCATAGCGTGATTTGCAGTTTCGATTTCGTTATTTTCCTCGTCGTAGAGTTTGTCAAGAGTAAGTTCTACAGGTCTGAGAGACGGTGAAAGCAGTTCGACCGTATCGCCTGCAAAGAACTTATTACGCTGAGTGCAGTAAACTACTCCGTTTTCACATTTTTCCACAACTGCAACGACATCATAATTTCTGATGTAGCCGCTGTTTTCATAGTACTGCGATTCCTCGGGAGTACCGAAAAAGAAGCCGTTGCAGTATTTTCTGTGGCTCACCTTGAAAACCTCGTCACGGATATAGTCGGGGAGCACAAAGCTGCAGGGGTTCTTATAGTACTCATCGACAGCCATTCGGTAGGCGTTTGTGACAACAGTAACGTAGTAAGCTGACTTCGCACGTCCTTCAATTTTAAGGCTTGTGACACCTGCTTCAGCAAGCTTGTCGATATGGTCAATCATGCACATATCCTTTGAATTGAGGATATATGTACCTTTTTCGTCCTCATAGACGGGGAAGAATTCACCGGGACGCTTTTCCTCCATGAGATGATACCCCCAGCGGCACGGCTGAGCACATTCACCTCGATTTGCGTCACGGTTTACAAGATACTGCGAAAGCAGACAGCGTCCTGAGAATGAAACGCACATTGCACCGTGTACAAAGGCTTCAATATCGAGGTCAGGACTTGTTTTTGCACGTATTTCAGCAATTTCGTCGAGACTCAGCTCACGTGCAAGGACTATTCTCTTTGCACCGAGATTGTGAAGTTCACGTGCAGTAACGTAATTCACTATGCCTGTCTGGGTAGAAATATGGATTTCCATATCGGGAGCGTACTTTTTTATGAGCATGAGCAGTCCGATGTCCGCAACGATAAGAGCGTCCACCTTAGCATCAACAGCTTCACGAACGAACTGTTCAAAGGCAGGGATTTCGTTATTGCGTGGGAGGGTATTGCAGGTCAGATAGACCTTTATTCCCTTGGCATGAGCACTTTCAACAGCAGAAACGAGCTGTTCGAAGTCGAAATTCATCGGCGAAGCACGCATACCGAAGCGTTTCCTTCCGAGGTAGACTGCATCCGCACCGAAATTCAGTGCGGCATGAAGGCGTTCCTCGTCACCTGCGGGAGCAAGAACTTCAAGTTTATTCATTACTGAGCTCCCTCCAGTGCAGCATATTCCTGATCGAGGATGATCTTGTTATTTTCGTGCTCCTCATTAGTCTTTGCGAAGAGAGTCTTGCCGAGTTTGAGGTGAGCACGGAAGAAGTAATAGTCGGTCTGGGCAGGATTGATTACGGCGTCGATTGCGTCGATTCCGGGATTTGAGATAGCACCGGGAGGCAGTCCGTTTCCGGTGTATGTATCATAGCTTTCGAGCATGGTTTTGTTCACAACATCCATGTGAGGCTTGAGGACATCATAAGCATAGTTCTTGGTCGGGTCGGACTCAAGCTTCGGGAAATCAGGGGAAGCGAGTCTGTTCCAGAATACTGATGCGATTTTCTTCATATCCTCGGTGTTTGCAGCCTCTTTCTGGACGATAGAAGCAAGGATAATAACCTCGTCGAGGGTAGCGTCAAGCTGATTGAGTTTATTGTAGATATCCAGCTCTTTCATACGTTTATTGAAGTTGATATAGATTTTCTGGCATACATCGACAGGCTCCATCTCCTTATAGAAGAAGTATGTATCGGGGAAGAGGTAGCCTTCCTTACGCATATATCTGCCTGTGAAGTCTGTGGGGAGGTACTTTTCGAATTCGAGACCGAAGGTTTCTGAATTGAATGTAAAAATAAAGTCATCGGCATTGCATATACCTTCTTTTTCGAGGATTTCAGCGGCGTCGTAGATTGTGCAGCCTTCCTTGAAGGTAATCTGAATACTTTCTTTATCTTTGCTTTCATTCGTTGTAAACTTGTTGATAATGGTCTCATAGGCCATGTTGGGACGAATGAGGTATTCGCCCGGAATATAGAGGTCATCGCTTTTTCTGAAGCGGGAGAAGAGCATGAAGAATTTAGGCGATCTGATAATGCCTTCATCCTTGAGCATCTGGGCAATCTGCTCTGTTGTAACGCCCTCTGAGATTGTAATGGTTTTTGCCGTATCGCTCTTTCCGATGCCAAGCATATCCTTTCCGAAAGCAATTATGACCATTGAAAGGCAGATTGAAACCGCAAAAATAAAAGTTGTGAGAATAAGCACACCCGGCAGACGGCTTCTCTTTTTCTTCTTCTTTTTCTTTTTGACAGGTCTGTTGTAGGGAGCCTCTCTGAACGGCTGTTCATATCGTGGAGCTTCGGGGTACTGCTGTGAGTCGTAAAGAGTATTATCCTGCTGAGAAAAATCAGGGATATTCTCCTCGTGAGAGGGAACTTCTGTTTCTTCGGGAGTATTGTTAACAGCCGGTTCATCGGTGGTGAGTTCCTGAGGAACTTCGGTATCGGATTCAGGAGCGTCAGAGCTTTTCTGACTATCAAGCTCACTGAGTATATTGTTAATAAGATCGTCGTTATTGCTCATTGCAGATTACCGTCCTTTCTTCTGTTACAATATATCTGACCGTGAGGTCGTGCTGCATAAGAGGCAGCGAATCGGTTAAGAGTGCTTCATAGGCAGCGGAAACCGTTATAATCTGCGGATTTGCGTCAAGAAAGCGGTCGTAGAAGCCGCCGCCGTATCCGAGTCGTCCGCCGTATGCTGTGAATGCGAGTCCCGGAACGATGCAAACGGTCCTGTCGGTAATAACAGGCTGAGGCAATGAAGAATCAGGTTCGGGGATGCCGTAAGCACCTGCCGAAAGCTGAGAAGCGTCATATACAAGGTGGAATGTCATTTCACCGTTTTTGCCGCAGAGAGGAAATGCCGTATCAATTCCGAGCTCCCTGAGACATCCGAAAAGCATCAGCATATCAATTTCCGAACGGAACGATGCATAAAGCAGAACGCAGTCGGCATTTTTTACTTCATTGAGGGAGAGGATGCTGCGGGTGATTGAAGCGTCCTTTGCAGCTTTATCGGAGACGGAAGCACGTATATCCGAGAATCTTTTTCTGAGTAATGATTTTTCGTTCATCAGCGGAACATTATGGAATTGCGGACTCTTATGCTTTCAGCTTTTGAAACGGCAGCCTCCAGAAGTGCGAGACCGAATTCAACGGCAGTACCTGCACCTCTTGAGGTGATGAAGATGCCATCCGCAGCAACGGGAGCGTCGCTTGTTTCCGCACCTTCGAGCTGTGTTTCAAAGCCCTCGTAGCAGACAGCCTTTCTTCCGTTGAGGAGTCCCTTGTGTCCGAGAATTGACGGAGCTGCACAGATAGCACCGATAAACTTGTTGTTTTCGACGCAGTAATCAATGGCTGCCTGAACATAGGGAGATTTTTCGAGATTGAGAGTTCCTGGCATACCTCCGGGAAGGACAATCATTTCAAGCTCGTCTGTGAGGGGAGCTTCCTGAGCGATAGTGTCGGCAACGATTGAAACTCCGTGAGAGCTTGTGATGATATTATCGCCGACTCCGACGATAACTACTTCTTTTCCTCCTCTGCGGAGAAGGTCGATAGGAGTAACGGCTTCTGTTTCTTCAAAGCCGTCTGCGAGATAAACGTAGATCATAATATTTCCTTTCACTTGAAAACAATGGTGTTTTTATTGAGAATGAATGCGGGGTAGTACGAGAGCTTGGATTTTCTGAGTCCTTCGATTCCCAGATCCTCCTCACGGTTTATGAATCTGTATTCTGCGGCAGCGTCACGGGCAAAGCAGTTGTTAATACCTGCATAGATGCCGTCGAAGGAGGTGTCCGCCTTTTCGATGTGGATACAGAATGTATTGCGGTTAATAGGTTCTCCTACGGTAAATGCAGCGATACATCCGTCTTTTCTGATGACGCCGCCTTTAAGACCGAGTTCGCTGAAATATGAGAAATAAGTGTTTATTGCAAACTGTTCGGCAACGAAGGAGTGGTCGTTTTCGGATAATTTATTGTTGTAGGAGACTGCTCCGAAAGTTATGCAGTCGTCGAAATCATTTTCCGTCATAGGGGAGTAGGTGCATCCCAGTTTATTGAATCTTGCGAGATGATTACGTTTCCCGTGATATTTTTTTCCTGCAAGATTGATGAGGTCGGAGGAGTTGTAGATATAGTCGGAGCTGTCTCTGTCGGAAGTTATTGTAAAAGCATCGGGGTAAAGCTCCGCAAATACAGGGAGGAAATTGTCGGTCACGCCTGTAATCACAAGCGGAACGCCCATTGAATCGGTAAACCGTTTCATTTCATCTATGACTTCTCTGTAATTGCCTTTGCCGGCAGGAAGCATAAAATGCGGAATACCGTCATCCGTTCCGAAAGCACAGCAGATGTAGAAATCTCTGAAGAAAGTGATTTTTGATTCTGCAAGACGTCTCCACGCCATATTGTTTGCAAAGCTGTATTCGCAGCCCATGAACTGTGATTCGGCAAGGGCGGCGTCGATACGTGGTTTATCTGAAATATCAATATTTCTGAATTCAAGCATGATTAATCCTTGGACATCTCATTTCTGATTTCTTCAAAGTGATTTCTGACTTCTGAAATTTTACCGCATGTCATTTTGCCTTCGGGACATTTTCCGTCGGCAACACATGACGGACCTGCGTATCTGAATATGTTAGGTGCAGCACCAAGACAGAGCCGGAACATTTCGTCAGCGACGTCACGGATTTCCCACTGTGCCCTGTTGCAGCAGCGGTGACGGAAGAAATTGAACAGCGAGCGCACATTCATTGTAACGACGATTTTTGTCTCACAGGCGTTCGGAAGGAGAAAACGAGCGTCCTCATTTGCGAGTTTACGAGCTTTGGAGAGAGCTGTTTTTTCGTCCATACCCTCAGCCATGAGTTGTGTTTTACGGCTTTCGGTAAGGATTTCCGCAAGCTTGTCATAGTTTTCGGTTATTTCGGTCATCATTCTGTCGAACAGAGCTTTAGCTTCGGGAACTTCGCTCACAGACGGCGGAGTAATGAATTCAAAGCCTTTTTCGCTGACATAGCGCTGACTTTTCTGTGAATATGAAGCAATACGGTGGCGTACAAGCTGGTGGCTGCATGCTCTTGAAATACCCTCGATTCCGAATGTGAAGGAGACATGCTCCATAACGCTTTCGTGACCTATGGAAACGAGCATTTCTATAAAATCCCGTGTTTTTTCGGGAGTAAGACCATCTCTCAGCTCAGTGATGCCGCTGTTTGAGTAGCAGAGCTTTGCTGCAGTTGCGACAAGCTTTTCGGGTTCTGGAGTATACGACAATAATTCAACCTTCAAATTCATCCCTCCGAATATAAACATATACTATTATTGTAACATTTTACGCTTGTTAAGTCAAGGAAAACCACAAAAAATATCTCTGCGGAAAAAAATATTGTGAAAATACGAAGAAATTTTTATTTTCCTATGGACAAATCTTTAAAAATATAGTATAATAAAAAAGTATTTGGAATTTGTTGCGTCACCTGACGGAATATTGTCTGACGCAGCGGTTCGGACCTGCAGAAACAGGTTCTCAATAATTATGCTGCTTTTATGCGGTATAACATAATCGGAGGAATATCATAATGAAGAATTTAAAAAAGCTTATTGCAGCAGGTGCCGCAGTTGTTCTCGCAGCAACAGCAGGATGCAGTGCACCGAGTGCATTGACTATCGGAAGCGGTACAAAAACCGCCATGACTATTGACGGCTACGAAATCCCTGCCGGTATTTTTATTTACAATGAGATTTATGCCTACAATGATGCGGTAAGCAAGGTTTATACTGATACAGGCTCATATCCGACAGTCGAGCAGGTTGAAAAGGCAACAATTGAGTCCAAGGACGCTGCAGACTGGATTCAGGAACAGGCTATCAAGTATTGCAGAGACTTTGTTGCTGCTGAGAGAGAATTCGAAAAAATCGGCGGAAAACTTACCGATGAAGAGCTCAAGGAGATAGATACTACTGTTGAGTCCGCACTCGAAAATGAGCTTCTTACAGAAAACGGAATCGGTGAAGAGTCGGTTCGTAAGATGGTTACAAGCGGTTATAAGATCGACTATATCTTCAAGTATCATTACGGTCTTGACACTGAAAAGGGCTGTACTGAGGATGAACTCAAGGAATATTTCATCGAGAATACAGCACGAATCAAGAATATCTCAATAAAGACCACCGATGCCGACAGCAATCCTCTTGGTGAGGACGAAAAGCGTAAGCTTGATGCAAAGGTAAAGGAATGGGTGAAAGAGATAAACGCTGAATCCTCAGAGCTCGGCAAAATGCATAAGATGGATGAAATCCAGAAGGAATACACAGATTATGCGGCTCAGATGACAGCTACAGGTACAGGTACAACAACTACTACCACAACAACTACAACAACAGCTGCAACTTCTGACGGTACCGCTACTACCACAACAACCGATCCTTATGCAAATGAAAAGACCGTAACAAAGTACACAACAACTACAGTTGCTGTGGGTGACGCAGCCGTTGTCACAACTGCTGCCGAGACCGATGCAGAAAAGAATGAGAAGAAGCTCAACGATATGATTTTCAACGACCTTAAGGAAAATGAAGCTATCGTTTATGAGTACAGCGACTCCATTACCTACATACTTCTCAAGGGTGACATCAAGACTCGTATGACAGACGATGACCTCTGGTCTGAGGATGTTATAGAGAATACTCTTGTTAAGCGTTATGGAAACGACTACAACGATATGATGAAATCAATGGCAGAAAGCTTCTCGCTCGACAAGAATCAGCGTGCATTCAGAAGATATGCACCCTTCAAGCTGGATCTTGAAGCAGGTATGCAATAAAATCACGACGCCTTGCAGGTATTCCTGTAAGGCGTTTTTATGTTTGTTCCGGTTAAATACGTAAATTTTCCGAAAAATATTGACAAATGATGAATAAACGGCTATACTAAAGATACAGAAATACATGCCGTTATGGTATAATTATATGAACGGAGAGGTTTTTATGAAAATTTTAAGAAGGATTATGTCGGTAGGGCTGACAGCGGCTCTGCTGGCGGGGTCTGTTACATTCACGGCTCCAAAATATGAAAAGGCATCAGCTGCTCCCGATGAATATCACGATGACTGGCTTCATGTAAACGAGAATGCGGAAATCGTCGATATGTACGGAAATCCCGTATGGCTTACAGGATGCAACTGGTTCGGCTATAACGTAACAACACAGTGCTTCGACGGTGTATGGAGTCTGAATATGCACGATGCTCTCAATCAGATTGCTGACCATGGCTTCAATCTGCTCCGTGTACCGATGTCTACTCAGATTCTGCTCCAGTGGAAATACAATGAGCCTGACCCGTACATGGTAAAAATCAATACTTACTCTAACCCCGAACTTTCTGTGGAAGGCGTTGAAGGCGGAACTCCCAAGTACAGCTTTGATATATGGAATATGGCTGTTGACTGGTGCAGAGAAAACGGCATCAAGATTATGATGGATATTCACTGTGCTACAACCGCTTCAAACGGACATCAGCTTCCTCTCTGGTACGACAGCAACTATAGTACCGACGACTGGCTCGAGGCTCTTTCATGGTTCGCAGAGTATTATAAGGACGACGATACCGTTATTGCCATCGACCTCAAAAATGAGCCGCATGGTAAGAATGACGGTCAGGGAATGGCTATCTGGGACGGTTCAACAGCTGAAAATAACTGGAGATATGCCGCTGAAAGAGGTGCGGCAGCCTGTCTGGAACAGAATCCAAATCTTCTTATAATGGTTGAAGGTATCGAGGTTTATCCTAAGTTTGAAAACGGTAAGGACTGGAACAGTCCTGCTGTGGACTACGCTCATTATGACGATCCCAATGCTCAGGCATTCCACGGTGCATGGTGGGGCGGAAACTTCAGAGGTGTAAGAGATTACCCTGTAGACCTCGGCGAGCATCAGAGTCAGCTTGTTTATTCTCCCCATGACTACGGTCCGCTTGTATGGGAGCAGGAGTGGTTCAAGAAGGACTTCACACGTCAGACTCTCCTTGAGGACTACTGGTACGATACATGGGCATTCCTCGTTGAGGAGAAAATCTCACCGCTTCTTATGGGTGAGTGGGGTGGATTCCTCGACGCAGAGCACGACCCGACCGGTGACAACAGAAAATGGATGGGACTCCTGCGTGACTATATGATTGAAAAACGTATCCACCATACATTCTGGTGCTTCAACGAGAATTCGGGTGATACGGGCGGACTTATTGCAGGTGGTACAAACTGGACCGAATGGGATCAGGAGAAGTACGAGTTCGTTGAGCCTTCTCTCTGGCAGAATGAGGACGGAAAGTACATCAGTCTTGACCATAAGATTCCTCTCGGAAAAAGCGGAAACGGTATTTCGCTTACCGACCACTACAATGGTTCTTCAAATCCGAATACAACTACAACAACAAAAACTACAACCATTACCTCAACTACTTCAACAACAACTTCCAATGTTACAACAACAGTCAACGGAACAATTAATGATGTAGTTCCTGATTACGGTGATGCAAATGTGGACGGTACTGTAAATCTTGCTGATGCCGTTCTTATAATGCAGGTTAAGGCAAATCCGAACAAATACTCTCTTACGGAAAAGGGTGAGCGTAATTCCGACTGTTCAGGCAACGGTGACGGCGTTACAAACAGAGATGCTCTTGCAATCCAGAAATATCTGCTCGGACTTCTTGAAAGCCTTCCCGAATAACAAACAAAAGTCTGTGCCATTAAGGGTGTTGTCTGTACAGAAGTATATACGTTACTTATTGAGGAAAACCCTTTTGAAAAAGGGTTCTTCCTCAAACTCCTTTCCTAAAACTTTCAGTATGAAATTTCAGCCCGATAGGGTGTATCCGAAACGAATAAAACTTTACGGTTTTATCAGGATTTACACACCCTATCGGGCTGAAATTTGTATTAAAAGTCTTTGGAAGGGGGTTCGGGGGAGAACCTTTCCTCAGAAAGGTTTCACCCGATAAATACACATATTACTTCTATATAGTCATCATCCTAACGGTACAGACTTTTTCTGTTTTATGACATCTGATTGTTTATTATGTGTTTTTCACATAATTCACGACATAATTCTACGGATATTTCCTTCTGAAGAGTATTGTCTCTTACCCATTTTCCGTTTTCTTTTTTTACAGGAACTGCACGTCCATACATTTCCTCAATTGCATCAGGATTATAGTATACGTAGTATATATCAAAAGCATCAGCAGAGCAGTCTCCGAGTATATAATACAAGTCTGAGTTATTTTCTTTTTCCCAGTATTCTGCATCTGTCATAAAAGCTGCGGAATCTTTTGCAACTAATTTGTAAATCTTGCCATTATATTCTGTATACATAGGAATGATATCAGATTTGTCCCAACTATTAGTGTTTAATGTATCACCGGGCTGTACTCTTGTATCAAAATAGCGTTCAACATTATGACTATCCATATCAGATCCGCTGGTATACTCCCAATCCGGTCCCCAGACATACTTTACAGCATATTCAATATAGAAATCCCTCATCTCGTCGAGTGAGCCGAACTTTGTATTTGTATAACGTGCATATGTGATCTGAGAGTTAGTTACTATGGGTTCGGTACCGGGGTCACTGTAACTATCGTGAACATTAACCTCAAATGTATCATTCATATCAATATGATCGCTGATATGAGCAATCAATTCATAGGCTTCACCCTTATTTCTTTCGATTTCGTTCATTGCTTTTTCGCATTCTGCTCTGTAAGTATCTTCAGCAGGCTGAGTTGATGTAGTAACTATTGATGTTGTTGTTGTTGTTGAAGTATTGGAAGTGGACTGTGCATCAGATGAGAGGGGAGGTGCAGGAGAATCGGATTTTCTCATCAGGTGGAATCCGAAAGCCAGACCGCCTGCAAGCAGAACAAATGAGGCTGCCGTAGCAAGAATTCTTGTCCACGAAGGACGCTTGTAAATATCCACGCCTGAAACTGTATCGGGGGTTTTCTGAATCATTTTAATATTTCTTTCGTTTGACTTTTTCATAATATTTCTCCTTTTTTTACTCATTGTAAGAATTCTTTCAAACTGTTCGTCGCTTAATTCGGGTGTAAGGCGGTATATCATTTCAAGATCACCGTCCTCTGAATTTTCAAGAAAATCGAATATATTGTTTTTATTCATAACGGCCTCCTTATCTTGTGATTCCGATTGCGGTAAGTGATGTTCTCAGACGTTCCATTGCTCTTGTACAGCGTGAACGAACTGACGAAGCAGTCATTCTGACTGTTTTGGCAATTTCTGCAGACGTTCTGTTATAATAGAACTTCTGTATAAGTATAGTGGAATCGGGTTCGCCGAGAGCGTTGATTTCATTTATAAGAATTCGTCTGACTTCATTGTTGTCGGAAGCATTTTCCACGTTGATGGCATCGACGAGTTCAGGGAATTCCTCGTCGTCAACGGAGACGGTCTTTCTTCCTGAGGCTGAGAGTTTGCGGAAGGTGTCGATAGTTCTGCGTCTTGCGATAGTGCCTGCGAGTGCCTTTACATCCTGAACGTTTCCGTCCTCAACGGCGATGAAAAGTTCTGCGAAAACGTCGCTGACACATTCTTCGACATCCTCATTTGTTCCACAGCTTCTCAGCTTATTAAAGACGATGACATATACATATCGTCCGAGTTCTTTAAGCAAGGCCCTGTACATTTCATCAGGGGAACCTTGCAATAGGTTGTTTATTTCTTCAGCGGTCATTTCTTTTCCTCCATAATTTTTATTATTCACAGCAAATTTATGTACACTCATTTGTGTGAGGTGTGTTTCGCTTTACATAAACACTAATCGAAGCAAAATATGAAAGTGTTGCATAGAAAAATAAGATTTGGCACTTTTTACATGAACAGCTTAGTTACGATGCTTTGGATTAGCAGTTCTGCACAATAAAATGAAAAGTCTGCACCGAAATGGTACAGACTTTTGCGGTTGTTTATTTCATTCCGTATTCTTTAAGGAGGTTTTCGATCTTCTCATGGGGGTCGATGATGTTACTGATAGAGATGTCGTGGTTGATAGCCTCGATAAAGTATGCGATATATTTTGAAACGTCAACTTCATGGAACCAGGGTCTGCTGAGGAGCTCAGGAGTTCTGTAGGTGAGGTTTGTACCGAATACTCCATCGATGATACCGTTTTTATAAGCTTCATCGAACTTCTCAAGACCGTTTGTAAAGATGGTATATGTTGCATATGCGAAGATTCTGCCGGCCTTTTTCTGTTTGAGGGCATATGCGAGATCGAGCATTGATTCGCCTGACGAAATAATATCGTCGGAAACGAAAACGTCCTTGCCTTCAACAGGGTTTCCGAGATATTCGTGAGCCACGATGGGGTTGCGTCCGTTTACGATTGTAGAGTAATCACGACGCTTATAGAACATTCCCATTTCAACACCGAGTACGGAAGCGTAGTACATATTACGGTTAAGAGCACCTTCGTCAGGGCTGACAACCATGAATTTTTCCTTATTGAAGCTGAGGTCCTTTATATCATGGAGCATTGCTTTGAGAACCTGATATGTAGGCATAACATTATCAAATCCCATAAGCGGGATAGCGTTCTGAACTCTTGGGTCATGAGCGTCAAAAGTTACAAGATTTGAAACGCCCATGCTTTCAAGCTCCTGCAGAGCGAATGCGCAGTCGAGAGATTCACGGTAGCTTCTTCTGTGCTGACGTCCGCCGTAGAGGAGGGGCATGATTACATTTATACGATGAGCCTTACCGCTTGCAGCCTGAATAATTCTTTTGAGGTCCTGGAAGTGGTCATCGGGAGACATTGCATTCTTCATGCCGAAATAGTCATATTTAATATTGTAGTTTCCTACATCGACGAGAATGAAGAGGTCCTTACCTCTGACGGTTGATTTAATGAGACCCTTTCCGTCACCGGAAGAAAATCTGGGACATTCATTTGCGATAAGGAAGCTGTCAACGCTGAGACCGCCCTGACCGGACCAGTCAACGAGGTAATCGTTTACCTTACTTCCGAGTTCTTCTGCACTGCTCAGAGCAATAAGTCCGAGTGGTGCAACAGTTTTGCCGCTGCCGAATAAAACATCTCTTGAAGCTGTCATAATGATGTGTTCGCACTTTTTGTGCGATACTCCTTTCCGGTATATGGTTTTGGTTTATGGCTTATGCAGTATTCTGCCGTTTATTTACAGAAATTCTCGATATAGGATTCGATATCCTCTGCGATAATTCTTTTGGCTACATCAGCATGGTCGATTTCGTTTACAGCGGTTGTTTTATTTTCAAGTTCCTTGTAAACGGTGAAGAAGTGGGTCATTTCTTCGAAGATGTGCTTTGGGATTTCCGAAATATCGGTGTACATATTATAGTTCGGGTCGTCGAAAGGGATGGCAATGATCTTGTCGTCCCTGTGACCGTTATCGAGCATTCTGATAACGCCTATAGGGTAGCATTTGACGAGTGTAAGAGGGATGAGTTTTTCAGAGCAGAGTACAAGTACATCAAGCGGGTCATTATCATCCGAGAAAGTACGTGGAATAAACCCGTAATTTGCAGGGTAATGGGTTGAGGTATGAAGTATTCTGTCCATTTTGATAAGACCTGTGTCCTTATCGAGTTCGTATTTGATTTTGCTTCCCTTGCTGATTTCGATTACAGCGTAGAAATGGTCGGGGCTGATACGCTTAGGGCTGATATTATGCCAGATATTCATAAAACTCCTCCAAAGCTTGTCCGAAAATCGGTTTTTTTCAGTTTTCCTTACAATATAAGTATATCATTTTTTGCTGATTTGTCAATAAGAGTCGCAATTTTCGGCAATCTGATATAAAAACTCAAAAAATAACGTTAATTTTCAGCTTATATTTGTTTAAAATCAGATTTATTAACGAAAAATGAATTTCAACAAAAAATATTATTTTACAAAACTATTGATTTTTAAGGAGAAATATTATATAATATAGATAAGACGATTTCTGCTGATATACATTTGCGGTTATGCCGCATGATTAATCGGCTTTCCATATTTAATCAAAAGAAAAGTGGTGAGGCAATATTATGAAAGAGTACAGAATCGCATTGATCGTAGAAGAAATAGACCAGAGTTATCAGAGTGAGATTCTTAATGGAATAGCCTCTGCTGCAAAAGATTTTTCATTGAATGTTTCGGCGTTTGTTTCTTTCAGTGCATCTCTCAATAATGAGAAGCACGATATCGGCGAATTCAATATATTCAACCTGCCCGATTTCAATGACTTTGACGGTGCGATACTTCTTACCAATACCCTTGCTCATCAGCCCGTTGTGGCAAATATCCTTTCACGTATTAAAGCAGCGGGAATCCCTGCTGTAAGCATTGATAACGATATTCCTTATATGTACTACATCGGTATCGACAACAAAACCGCTATGCGCAGTATTACCGAGCATCTTATCAATGTTCATGGATTCTCGGAATTCTGCTATATTTCCGGTCCTGCTGACAATCCCGAAAGTGCTGACAGACTGAATGCGTTTCTTCAGGTGCTTAACGAATATGATATCCCTTTCGATAAAGGCAATATTTATTACGGCGATTTCCGTTCACCTTCAGGTCGTGAAGCTATTGATTTCTTTATTGAAAATGGAATAAAAATGCCTCAGGCGATAATCTGTGCAAATGATGTCATGGCGTCTTCTGCAATAAATCGTCTTACGGAAGAAGGGTATAATGTTCCGAAGGACATTGCTGTAACAGGGTTTGATAATACTTTCATCAGCCATAATTACCAGATTGAGCTTACTTCGGTTGACCGTCCGCTGAACCGGTCGGGACGTATTGCCTGTCAGATGCTGTACCAGCATTTCAACGAAATCCCACAGGACAGATACTATGTTCTTAATATGTCAACACGTTTCACGGAAAGCTGCGGCTGCTCTGATAATCTCGTATACGACATCAATGAATTCCGTGAGCTTAATTATCGTAACTATGCTAAATTTGAGCGTTCCCAGAACTTCATGTCAACTCTGAACAAGCTCTCAACAAGTCTTCTCGGAAGCAATTCCTTTGAGGACTATATAGATTCTCTCAAAAAATTTACTGCGGAAATTGACCCGGAAGAATTCTATTTCTGTCTTTGCGACAACTGGAATTCGGAATCCGATATTGACCTGTTTACGGGTGATACGGCTGACAATGCTGTTGCGAATGACCGCTATACCGATGAGATTTTAGTTCCAATCTGCTATAAGGGCGGACGTTTCTTCAATATCGAGAAGATTTCAAGACGTGAAATCATCCCAGAACTTCCCGGAGAAAAAACAACCGGTAAATTCTATTATCATTTGCCGCTTCATTTCGGAAAACGATGTTTCGGTTATATGGTTATTCTGAATTCACCGGTTCCGCTTCATAATTCGATGTTTGAAACCTACTGCATAAGCATCAACAATTCCCTTGAAAATATAAGGAAACTGATATGTCTTGAATATGCGGTCAACAGACTCGGCAGACTGTATGCGTGGGATACATTCTCAGGAATCTATAACAGAAACGGCTTTGTTCAGGCAACTGAGAGCATTTTCCGTGATTGTATCACAGAAAAACGTGATATTATGCTTATGTTTATAGACCTCGACGGTCTCAAGAAGATTAATGACACTTTCGGACATGGTGTCGGCGACAGAGCGATATGCAATATAGCCGATGTCCTTTTGCAGTCGTGTAACGATAATGAAATTTACTGTCGTTTCGGCGGAGACGAGTTTATCGTTTTTGCATCGGATTATACGGAGCAGATGGCGAAAAAACTCTACAGAAAAATTAATGAGAACATAGACATAATCAATGAATCGGGAGTCAATCCTTTTGAGCTTAGTGCAAGTATAGGATATATTATCACTACGCCTAAAGAAAATGAGGATATTTTCCGTTTCGTTACAGATGCCGACAATATCATGTACAATGAAAAACGTAAGAAAAAGCTTTCACGTTATCTGAAAAGCTGATAAAAAAACAAAAAAACGTCTGAACAACCGGAAAATCTCTGAGAGTTCAGACGTTTTTATATTTATTCGGTTTCTCCGAGCTTTTTCAGAGTATCCTTCCGGATTTCGTCTCTTAGCTTCGTAAGATAGTCGGAAAAGGCGACTTTATCATTGGCATAGACCTTATTAAGCTCATATTCAATCGGAATCCATGTTGACAAATCTGAAATATTATGCTGGATTACCGCTTCAAGACCGTCTATAGCCTTATAGATTTTAGACTCAACTGTACGGAGTTCCGACATTTCGGAGTAAAGTGCTTTCATTTCGCTTCTGTAGTTTTCTGGCAGCGAATCAACCCACGAATACAAAAAGTCCTCTTCGGTTTTCTCGTTATCCGCAGTTTTGTCGAAAGTCGGGATGTCACCTGTGAAGGCTTCGCCCATGTCGTGGATAATGCACATTTTAATGACTTTATTCATATCGGCTTCGGGGAACTCGTCGCTCAAAAAGAATGCCATGAGAGACATCATCCAGCAGTGCTCAGCAACACTTTCATGTCTGCCGTTTTTGGTGTAGCAATGACGTGTGACATCTTTAAGGCGTTCTGCAACTGACATAATGTCAAGGAGTTTTCTTGCGTCCATACAAATCCTCTTTCAGACAGAGAGAACGATTCTTTTGCCTGATGGAACGTACTCATCCACAGAAACGCCGCATTTTGACAAAAGTATTGCCGAAGCTTTTACGCTGTCAGTATCAGCATACTTATTGCAATAGTAGACAACCCTTTTTATTCCTGACTGGATTATTGCTTTTGAACACTCATTGCACGGGAAAAGCGTTACGTAGAGGGTGCATCCGTTCATATTTTTGGTACTGTTGAGAATAGCGTTCAGTTCTGCATGGCAGACGAAAGGGTACTTTGTATCAAGAGGCGAATCACCGTCACGTTCCCAAGGCATATCGTCGTCGCAGCATCCTGTCGGCATACCATTATAACCTACGGACACTATTTTTTTGTTTTCATCGACTATGCATGCACCGACCTGTGTGGAGTTATCCTTGCTTCTCTCAGCAGAGAGCATTGCAATCCCCATGAAATATTCGTCCCAGTTTATGTAATCTGTTCTTTTCATAGCTCCGCCTTTCTGCTGCCGTGAGGCAAATTGTTGTATATAATGAAAAAACACTTGACAGTGCCAAGTGTTTTTCTGGTGAGACATGAGGGATTTGAACCCTCGACCCTACGCTTAAAAGGCGTATGCTCTACCGACTGAGCTAATGTCTCACGACTAAATAATTATATCAGATTTATATAAAACTGTCAAGCTTTTTGCAGTTTTTTTCACTTTTTGATATTATTACCAACATAATTGCACTTGTTACAGTGCAATATGACGTTTTCTTCGAATTGTTATTGACAACTCTGAATATTCGTGATATAATATTAAGGTCGTAAAGGACGTGTGCTTGTAGCTCAGCTGGATAGAGTGACTGGCTACGAACCAGTAGGTCGGGGGTTCGAATCCCTCCAGGCACGCCACAAAAAGTCTTATGTGTATGCATAGGACTTTTTATTTTTTATCAGTATTGACATTTCAGAGTTCATAATGTATCATTAAAGTAAGGATACAATAAGGAGCTGAGCGTCATGGCATCTGATAGCAGCAAAAGTAAGGTAAATCGCATAATTACAGCTGTTGTAATCATCTGTGCAGTGATAATCTCGGTTGTCGTTCTTGCCGCAAGTAAGTATGTTTCAAACAACGCTGAGCCAACGACGTTCATTTCAAAACAGACCACGTCTGCTTCTGCAGGTTCTTCGGAATATATTGTTTCAGAAGCGAGCAGTATATCCTCTGAGATACTGTCAGAAGTGCCTTTGTACATCAATATCAATACGGCTTCAAAAGAGGAACTTATGAAGCTCAAGGGCATCGGGAGTTCGATTGCAGACGAAATAATCTCGTACCGCAGTAATAACGGCGGTTTCCGTAACATCGAGGAAATCATGGAAGTGAAGGGGATAGGCAAAGTAACTTTTTCCGATATTTCAGAATTTATATATGTTGATTCTCCGACATATGAGGAGCCTGAGTCATCAGAGGAGTCTGCCGAAAATACAACGACTGAATCAAAGCCTGTCGTGACAGAGCGTGAAACCGAAGCCGAAACAACAACGACGGAGTGCACAACGGAACATGTCCTGACACTGGAGGAGTGTGCTCCGATTAATCTGAATACCGCTTCGGTGGAGGAGCTTATTCTGCTGCCGCATATAGACGAGGAAAGTGCACTCATAATTATCGACATCCGTGAACGTATCGGAGGATATTCCCATGTTTACGAGATACTTCTGATAGAGACAATCACACAGGCACAGGCTGCTGAAATTCTTCCGTATATATGTGTCGGTACAGAAGAATCGGGCGAAAATGAATAAATCCCTGCAATTAAGTTTGCAGGGATTTTTGTATTATTGTACCACCCGATAATGCGTGGAGCAGTATGCGTTATTTTTTCCGGAGCTGCCAGAATGCAACGGCACTTGCGGCGGCGACGTTCAGTGAATCTACTCCGTGTGACATGGGGATTTTTACGGTGTAATCACATTTTTCGATAGTGCTGTCCCTGAGACCCTCGCCTTCTGTTCCGAGAATTACGGCAAGACGCTCCTCAGCCATAAGTGCGGGATCGTCAATGCCGACGGAATTGTCGCTGAGAGCCATTGCGGACGCTGCAAAACCGAGTTTTTTAAGTTCTGAGACATAATCCGTATCTGAACGGTCAAGATAGGTCCAAGGAACCTGAAAAACCGTTCCCATGCTCACTCTTACGGAACGTCTGTAAAGAGGGTCGCTGCATCCTGAGGTCAGCAGTACCGCTTCAAAGCCGAGAGCAGCCGCACTTCTGAAAATTGCACCGACATTGGTCTGGTTCATTATATCCTCCAGAACGGCGATTCTTGACGCACCCGAGCATATTTCTTCAGCCGAAGGAAGTCTGCGGCGTTTCATTGCACAGAGAACTCCCTGAGTAAGTCTGAATCCTGCGATAGTGGTCAGAACGTCGGAATCAGCAGTGTAAACGGGGACGTTTCCGCATCGCTGAATTATATCGGAAGCCTGTCCCGATATATATTTACGTTCAATCAGAAGTGAAAGCGGTTCGTAGCCTGCATCGAGTGCACGACGTATAACCTTTGGACTTTCCGCAATAAAGATTCCCTCGTCAGGCTCGTTGAAACGAAGCAGCTGAACCTCGTTTGTACATGAATACATTCTGAGTTCGGGAGCATCAAGATTTTCTATTTCAATTATTTCAGCCATAATTTCACCTTACAATAAAAATAAGACGCTGCAGACGTCAATATAATTTTAACTCAAATCCGTATTAATGTCAAGTGCAGCGGAAAATATGGTGAAAAAAGGCGTTTGCTATTGACATTGGGGTGACGTGGTGATATAATATAGGTGTTATCTTCAGGGCATGGTGAAAATCCATACCGGCAGTAAAGCCTGCGAGCCTTTTGGTTGATTCGGTGAAATTCCGAAGCCGACGGTCATAGTCCGGATGAAAGAAGATTACAGGCGTATTGCCGTATATTTTATGCCCCGATTTTCGGGGATTTTTTTGTTTTGGAGGCTTTATGACAGATTCAGATTTCATGAGTGAAGCCCTTTCCCTTGCCGCAAAAGGCATGGGCTTTGTCAATCCTAACCCAATGGTCGGAGCCGTTATAGTCAGGGACGGCGAAATTATCGGCAGAGGCTGGCACAGACAGTACGGCGGTCTCCACGCTGAACGCAATGCCTTTGCTGACTGCGACAGCCGTAATGTTGACTGTAAGGGTGCCGATATGTATGTAACTCTTGAGCCGTGTTGTCATCATGGCAAGACACCACCATGTACGGAGGCTGTAATTGAACACGGAATCCGTCGTGTTTTCATCGGCTCTCCCGACCCTAATCCTCTTGTTGCAGGTAAGGGTGTCGGGATTCTGCGAAATCACGGAATAGAAGTGCATGAGGGGATTATGCGTGAGGAGTGCGACGCTCTCAATGAGATTTTTCTGCACTACATTACAACAGGACTTCCTTTTGTCACTATGAAGTATGCAATGACTATGGACGGGAAAATTGCCTGCTGTACAGGTGAATCGAAATGGATTACAGGGGAGGCTGCACGGAGTCATTCCCAGTATGACAGACTGCGTCATTCGGGAATAATGGTTGGTGTGGGGACGGTTCTGGCGGATAATCCCATGCTGAGCTGTCGTCTTGAAAACGGACGCAATCCCGTTCGCATTGTCTGCGATTCAAAGCTGCGTACACCTCTTGACAGCAATATCGTGCAGACAGCCCGTGACATTCCGACAATTATTGCGTCGGCTGTTGATAATGCGGACAGAATCGCTGAATATACATCGCAGGGATGTACCGTGTTAACGCTCCCCTCAGACGACGGCAGAGTTGACCTTCGCAGACTGATGAAGGAGCTTGGTGAAAGAAAAATTGACAGTGTACTCCTTGAAGGCGGCGGCGAGCTGAACTGGTCAGCACTCAGAAGCGGAATAGTTTCAAAGGTGAAGACATATATTGCTCCGAAGCTTTTCGGCGGAGCTTCCGCAAAATCGCCCGTAAGCGGAACGGGAGTTTCACTGCCCGACGAAGCCTTCATGCTTGAAAAGAGCAGCATAAGTCGTATCGGTGAGGATATTCTTATAGAAAGCAGGGTGAAAAATGTTCACGGGAATAGTTGAAGAAGTCGGGACTGTCAGAGAAATCCGCAAGGGACAGACATCGTCGTTTATAGAAATACAGGCAAAAACTGTGCTTTCCGATGTTCATATCGGCGACAGCATTGCCGTTAATGGTGTATGTCTCACGGTCACTGAGTTTTCTGCCGATTCGTTCAGAGCTGACGTCATGAATGAAACACTGAACCGTTCTTCTCTGGGTAGTCTCAGAAGCGGAAGTCACGTGAACCTTGAACGTGCAATGCCTGCAAACGGACGCTTCGGCGGTCATATAGTTTCAGGACATATCGACGGCACGGGAGTAATTACCGACATCCGCAGAGACGGTATTTCAGTCTGGTACACAATCGGGACAACTGCCGCAGTCATGCGTTATATCGTAGAAAAAGGCTCCGTTGCCATTGACGGAATAAGTCTTACGGTGGCGAAGGTCACGGACAGCTCGTTCAGCGTTTCGATTATTCCGCATACAGCTGAGCAGACTGTCCTTTCATACAAGAAAACCGGTGATACCGTGAATCTTGAAAACGATATTATCGGAAAATACGTTGAAAAGCTGATGAATCCGCAGAATTCTCCTAAGGAACCGAATGGCATTACTATGGAATTTCTTGCGAAGAACGGTTTTTGACAGCAATATCTCAGGAGGACATCCAATGTTTGAATACAATACAATCGAAGAAGCACTTGAAGCTCTCAGAAACGGCGAAATTATCCTCGTTACCGACGATGAGGACAGGGAAAATGAGGGCGACATGATATGTGCCGCAGAGTTTGCCACTACGGAGAACGTCAATTTCATGGCTGCTCACGCCAAGGGACTTATATGTATGCCGATGAGCATTGAGCTTTGCCGCAGACTTATGCTCCCTCAGATGGTCAATGACAATACCGATA
This sequence comes from Ruminococcus sp., assembly GCA_015066935.1. Classification (GTDB taxonomy): domain Bacteria; phylum Bacillota; class Clostridia; order Oscillospirales; family Ruminococcaceae; genus Ruminococcus. The sequence goes on from SVNK01000003.1 coordinate 97,637, forward strand.
ACCACTGCACAGCTTTTACAGTGTCTATAGACCATGTTGACACTACAACAGGAATTTCTGCTGCCGAGCGTGGTCTGACGGCACGAATGGCTGTAAGCGACAATGCACGTCCGGAAGATTTCCGACGTCCGGGACATATGTTTCCGCTTGCCGCAAAGAAAAACGGAGTCCTTGAGCGTGAGGGTCACACGGAGGCTACTGTTGACCTGATGCGTCTTGCGGGACTTAAAGAGTGCGGACTCTGCTGTGAGATAATGCGTGACGACGGTACAATGATGCGTGCTGAGGAGCTTCGTGAAAAAGCCGCAGAATGGGGCATGAAGTTCATAACGATTCAGGCTCTGAAAGAGTACCGTAAGTGTCATGAGCTTCTTGTGGAGAAGGTTGCAGATACAAGACTTCCCACAAAATTCGGAGAATTCCGTGCTGTTGGGTACGTCAACAAGCTCAACGGAGAGCATCATGTGGCACTCGTCAAGGGCGACATAGGTGACGGAAACGACGTGCTCTGCAGGGTTCATTCGGAATGTCTTACGGGAGACGCTTTCGGTTCGCTGAAATGTGACTGCGGACAGCAGTTTGCTGCTGCAATGAACCTGATTGAAAAGGAGGAAAGGGGAATCCTTCTTTATATGCGTCAGGAGGGACGAGGAATCGGTCTTATCAACAAGCTCCGTGCATACGAGCTTCAGGACGGCGGTATGGATACTCTTGAAGCTAATCTCGCACTCGGTTTTCCGGGAGATATGCGTGAGTATTATATCGGTGCACAGATTCTGCGTGATCTTGGATGCAGGACGCTCCGTCTGCTTACAAACAATCCCGAAAAGATTTACGGTTTAAGCGGATTCGGTCTTGAAATTAAGGAGCGTGTTCCGATTCAGATGGACGCTACGGCTCATGACCTGTTCTATCTCAGGACAAAGCGTGACAGAATGGGACATATGCTGGATTATTGATAAAAATGGATTATCGGAGGATTTTATTATGAATGAAGATTTATTTGAATGGCTTCCGTCAAATGAACTTGATTACCAATATCAGACGTATATAGAGAAAATATTCTCAAAGCACCTTAGCAGCCAGAACTTTTCTTATGTTGTAATAATATACCTGATTGTCATGGCAGTCGTAATGTATAAATTACAGAAAAATCTGATAGTTGTAATTATACCAGCCGTACTGTTCTGCTTGCTGTTCATAAAGTCACGCAAGAACAGTACCCATAATAATGATGAAATATCACAGCAGAATTATGAATGGCGTGAGGGTGACCTTACAAAAATAAGTGCAAGAGGCAGACATACAAAAATCCTGTACGTGGATGGTCAGGAATGTTATGAATTTCCATTTTATTTCTTTCGCGGACGTAAGGGTGACAGAATGTTCGCAATACGTATTATTAATCCCGACGGAACATACAAGTATTTCGCTATAAGTTATGATGACCTGCAAAAAAAATCCGACAGAATATAAATGAATAATGTATCTGCGGACTGTTGACGGGGTATATCATGATTGTATAAGAATTAAATTATTATAAAGGAGAAAAATCAAATGAAAACATATGAAGGCAACCTTATCGCAAAAGACACCCGAATCGGAATCGTTGTAGCACGATTCAACGAGTTCATCACAAGCAAGCTTCTCGGCGGTGCTGTTGACACACTCAAGCGTCACGACGTCAATGAGGACTCAATCGACATTGCATGGGTTCCCGGAGCTTTTGAGATTCCGATTATTGCCAAGAAAATGGCTGAATCAGGCAAGTACGACGCTGTAATCTGTCTGGGAGCGATCATCAGAGGAAGCACCTCTCACTACGACCTCGTGTGCAACGAAGCTGCAAAGGGCATTGCACAGGTAAGTCTCAGCAGCGGAATTCCCGTAATGTTCGGTGTTATCACAACTGAGAACATCGAGCAGGCTATTGAGCGTGCAGGCTCAAAGGCAGGCAACAAGGGCAGCGAGTGTGCTGAGGGTGCTATTGAGATGATTAACCTCATCCGTGAAATCGAGGCATAATGGCTAATCTGATTTTCGATTACGACGGTACGATCCACAATTCCATGAAAACCTATGCTCCGGCATTCCGAAAGACAGTGAAGTGGCTGTCCGACAACGGCTATGTTGAGGAGAAGGAGTATTCCGACAGCGAAATAAGCTGCTGGCTGGGATTCAATTCGACGGATATGTGGAGCAGTTTCATGCCGCATCTGCCTGCTGAAATCAAGGAGCAGGCTCGTATCATGCTCGGAGAGGACATGGCTCAGCGAATCGAAAACGGTCAGGGAGCTTTGTTTGACGGAGCAGCGGAAATGCTTTCCGCACTGAAAAATCAAGGGCATACGCTGATTTTTCTCAGCAACTGCCGCATACAATATATGGAGCGTCACAGGCGTGTTTTCGGTCTTGAACGATTCTTCGACCATTTCTATTGCTGCGAGGAGTATGATTTTATCCCGAAATATCAGATATTCCGTATGTTCAGTCTTCAGCACACGGGTCAGTTCATCGTGATCGGAGACCGTTTTCACGACATTGAAACTGCTGTACAGAACGGACTTTCTTCAATAGGCTGCGGCTACGGTTACGGTACTCCCGACGAGCTTTCCGCTGCCGACATCACAGTAAACGGCATAACTGAGATTCCCGATGCCGTAAACAGACTCGTTTTAGATTGACTGTCCGACAAATAAGGAGTAATTATGAAAAAAACAGTATTGCTGTCACTGCTTACCGCAGCGGTGATTCCGTTTACATTGTGTTCGTGCAAGCTCCGTGATTTCAGTGAGCTTACGGGGGAAAAATCGGAAACTGAAACAGAAGCTTCAACAGAGGAAGAAAAATCTTCATCGGGAGCAGAGCTGCTTTCCGGAGAAAAGGCTCCCGATACAGAGGAAATACGCTCTCATGTCGAGCAGCTTCTTGATGATATAGAGCTTCCCGATAATGAAAAAAACGTAAAAAAAGATATTGATACTATAGTTTATGATATAGATGCGTGCAGAGAAGCAATGACTCTCATGACGATCAGGTATTATTCCGAATGGAAAAACAAGGTTATCAGTCAGAAGTACGATGCACTGTATGAGGAGTATTATGTAGCTACGTATCTGGCAAATTACGCTCTTGCTCACGGATATGCTTCCGATGAGTATTCGGAGCTGTTTGCTCCTTATATTACCGATGATGAAACGGTGGAATCATTGACAGCTCCGGATATGTCCGTCAAACGTCTGATGGGGTACGCAAGAGTTGATTACGATGTAATGGACGAGCAGATTGACAAGTATTATGAGATCATTGAAAGTGAAAAGCTTGACGATGATGAAAAGAATCTTGAATGTGCCGAGCTGTACCTTGATATTCTTTCTTCATATGATGCAGAGTCCTTTTATGAAATGTACAATCGTGACTATACCCCTGATGAGATTCTTAAGCTGAGCAAGACGGTACGCAATGAGATTATTCCTGCCGAAAAAGCACTTGTTGACGCTGCAACAGATAATTCTGATATTCGTGATATGATAAAGAATCCTGAGACTTTTGATGAACCGTTTGAAGTTATTCTTCAGTACGCCGCCAGGCTTTCTCCCGAAATAGAGGATGCCGCATATGAGCTTATTACTGAGGAATTGTACACGATTGCCGATGATGATTGCTACACAGGTTCTTTTACCGACAGCCTTCCCGTAAGCGACACGGCATACATTTACGTTTATACATCTGATGACTACAATTCCCTTGAAACACCCGTTCATGAGTTCGGACATTATTATGCTCTGAGATTTGATGATACGCCTGTAGTTTCTTCGGTAGTAAATATTGATATTGCTGAAGTTCAGTCGCAGGGATTTGAGTTTGTGTTCTCACGTTTTTTCGATGAAATCTACGGTGACGCTGCCGAAGCGATGCATGCAATCAAAACCATTGATATGCTGGAAGCACTTATTTCCGGTTTCCTTGTGGGAGAATTTGAATACACCGTACTCAAAAACCGTGATACATTTACACCGGAAGACGTTGTTGAATGTTTTGAAGAATTAATCGGAGATTTCAGTCCGGATATGCAGCTTCATTATATTCCGCACATATTTGAACAGCCGGGATATTATATCAGCTACGGAGTTTCGGCTCTTGCTGCTTTTGATATCTGGAAGGACTGTCTTGACGATCCTGATAAAGCGTTTGAAAAATACGATAACATTGCTCATGTTCCGTGTAATTCCATAGACAGCACTTTTTGCAGTGCACTTGAAGAAAGCGGATTCAGTGACGTTCTTGACAAGAAATATATCGAGAATCTTGCGGATGAAATTACAGATTATGCAGATGAGCTCGGCTGAGTTCTGTTAGAATGACGAAATACAGCCGTTTGTGCAAAATGTGCATTTTTTATGTGAGGTATCGTGAGACTATAGAAAGCTGAAAAGGTCACATAGAAAATGCACAAAATGCACAGATACAGATAATTGCAGTGAACAGCTCAGCTGAGCTTCTGTATTTTTCTGAATGGAACTGACCATGAAGTTTAATGTGATAATATGGTGAATTGTTTGTGAATTGTTGACAAACTCATTGACAATTATTCGTCAAAGTGCTATAATAAAAAAACACTTCAATAATGAAAGGGAGTATTTTATGCTGCAGCTTAAAGAAATCGTTAAGCACTATGGCACGGGTGAAAATCAGGTAACTGCACTCAACGGAGTTAATATTACATTCCGTGATAACGAGTTTGTTGCTATTCTCGGTCATTCCGGATGCGGTAAGACCACAATGCTGAATATTATCGGCGGTCTTGACCACTATACGACCGGAGACCTCATTATCAATGGCATATCCACAAAAAAATATAAGGACAGAGACTGGGACGCTTACAGAAATCATTCTATCGGTTTCATTTTCCAGAGCTATAACCTGATTCCGCATCAGACTGTTCTTTCAAATGTTGAACTCGCTCTTACTATTTCAGGTATTTCGAAATCGGAAAGACGAAAAAGAGCAAAAGAAGCTCTTGAAAAGGTAGGACTCGGTAATCAGATGCACAAAAAGCCGAATCAGATGTCGGGCGGACAGATGCAGCGTGTTGCAATTGCACGAGCTCTTATCAATAACCCCGATATTCTTCTTGCTGATGAGCCTACCGGCGCTCTCGACAGTGAAACAAGTATTCAGGTAATGGACCTTCTTAAGGAGATTGCTAAGGATAAGCTTGTTATCATGGTAACTCATAACCCTGAGCTTGCAGAGCAGTATGCTACAAGAATCGTAAAAATAAAGGACGGTCAGCTCACTGACGACAGTGACCCGTTTACTCCCGAAAAAGACGAAGCACCCACAGAAGGAAAGAAAAAGCGTGTTTCAATGTCGTTCCCGACGGCAGTATCGCTTTCACTTAACAACCTCATGACAAAGAAGGGCAGAACGATTCTTACATCGTTTGCGGGTTCTATCGGTATTATCGGTATTGCACTCATTCTTGCTCTTTCAACCGGTATAAATGAGTATATCAATAATGTTCAGGAACAGACTCTTTCATCCTATCCGCTTATTATTACAAGAGAAACTACCGATACGGAGCAGATGATGCTTGCAATGATGGGAGAATCCGATTCTGAAAATAAATCTGAGACCGACAGTGAACAGGCAATCTATGCCAATACGGCAATGTATGATATGTTCAATACCATGAATTCCTCCGCAAAGCAGATAAACAATATGAAGGACTTCAAAGCCTTTGTTGACAGCAATGATATAATTTCAGAGAATTCCAATGCGGTTTCTTATGGATATGATATTCAGATGCCTGTATTCACAAAGGATGAAGTAGGAAGAATCGTAAAATCAGACCTCAATGAATTGTTTGCACAGTCAATGGGAATGGGCAGCATGATGGGCAGCGACTCAATGGCAATGATGGGTTCAAGCGGTGCTTCCTCCATGTTCTCCGTGCAAATCTGGGAGGAGCTTCTTTCCAACGAAGCAGGCAACGATATAAACCCGATGCTTTATGACCAGTATGATGTTGTTGCAGGAAGCTGGCCGAAGAATTACAATGAAATTGTAATCGTTCTCAGTGAGAATAACGAGATTCCCGATATGGCGACGTATGCTCTCGGACTCAAGCCTGCGGAAAAGCTTACAGAAATAATCAAATCCGCTATGCGCGGCGAGGAAATCGAGAACTACGGTAAAACAAAGTGGTACTTTGACGAGCTTATGGGCAAGGAATTCAAGATGATTCTGCCCTGTGAGTATTACGAGAAGAATCCAAACGGAATCGGTTATTCAGATCTCACAAGAACCGAAAGCGGACTTGATATTCTGTATAACAATGCCAACGTCGGAACAACTCTCAAGGTTGTCGGCTTTATCAGACCGAATCCCGACGCAACAGCTACAATGATAAACGGCTTTATCGGATACACAAAGGGTCTTACTGACTATGTTATCGAAAAGACCAACAGCAGCGAATTTGTTCAGGCACAGGTTGCCGATAAGGAAAATGACCTTATTTCAGGAAAGAAGTTCCAGACAGACAACTACGTTGCGCCTACTGACGCTCAGAAAATAGAGTCAGCAAAGGAATATATAAAATCTCTTACAACAGTAAGTTCAAAGGCTGCTGCTGCAAAGCTTGTACTTTCACAGCCTTCGTCTGAACAGGTTGAAGCTATGCTTGCCGATACAATGAAGCCTGAAAACCGTGAACAGTTCTTCAAGGATATCGAGTCACTTGCTGCACAGGACCAGAGCGGAAATGCCGACCTTTCCGGAATTATGGCTCTGAAGGAGCTTTCCGATGCGGAATTTGAGCAGTATGCTCCCGATGTTCTCAGGAAGATTATTCCTTATATGTATGCCGCACAGATGCAGGGACAGCTCGCTTCTCTCAGCGAAGATGACCTTGCAGCACAGCTTGATACAATCGAGATTCATGATGATGCCTATGTTGCGGTATTCAACACATTTACTCCCGAAGAAGTGTCAGAGCTTACTTATGAGGATACTCTTTATCTTCTTGGATACGCACAGATCGACGACCCTTCAACAGTTCTGATTTTCCCGAAATCATTCGAATGTAAGGATAGAATTTCCGATGAAATCTCTGACTATAATGAAAAGGCAGAAAGTGAAGGAAGAGAGTCAGACGTGATTCATTATACTGACATGGTTGCAATGCTCATGTCGTCTGTTACAAGCATCATCAGCGGTATTTCATATCTGCTTATTGCGTTTGTAGGAATTTCGCTTGTAGTATCGTCAATCATGATCGGAATCATCACTTATATCTCGGTACTTGAGCGTACACGTGAAATCGGAATACTTCGTGCTATCGGTGCTTCAAAGCGTGACATCTCGACGGTGTTCAATGCCGAAACACTTCTTGTCGGACTTTGTGCCGGACTTATCGGTATCGGCGTTTCAGTATTGCTCACTTTCCCGATAAATGCAATCATCCACAGTATAACCGACCTTGATACCCTGAGGGCACATGTTCCGGTTGCAGGTGCTGTTGTACTTGTTATAATCAGCATGGTACTTACACTTATTGCAGGTGTTATCCCGTCAAGAGTTGCAGCAAAGAAAGACCCCGTAGAGGCTCTCAGAACAGAATAACAACATTAAAGGAGGCTTATCTTAGCCTCCTTTACGTTTTTAATCCCCGATTTTTCATCTGAAATCGGGGATTAATATATATACGGTTTATTTTTCGGGAGTGAGTGATGTCACGATACCCAGCATAAACTGCTGGATTCTGAGAGCGTCCTTGTTTGTGACACCGTCGCCGTAATCAGATACGTCACTGTTAAGCATTCCTTTTTCGGATATAGAGTACTTGGACGGATTGGCTTTGTACTGCATAATGAGTACAGCGTCTGCAAGATTTACGGAATTGTCGCAGTTAGCATCGCCATAGATAATCTCAGGGGCAGAAGTTGAAGTTGTGGAAGTAGTGGACGATGAAGTTGTAGTGGTAGTTGTAGTAGTTGTTGTAGTTGTTGTAGTTGTTGTAGTTGTAGTAGTTGTTGTAGTTGTTGTCATTGGGGTATCGGGTACGGTGTTTAATCCCGCACTGGGAACGCCGCTTTTGTTGTAGCAAACATACATCATGTTTTCTCTCTTGGTCTGAGCACCACTGAATGTGTCACAGTATGATTTTACGTTGTCTGTGGGAATTGACTTGTATGTATAGTTCCTTGACGGACGCCATGTGCAGTTCTTAGCTGAACCTTCAATACCAAGTCTGCGGCAGTTAACACCTTTGGAGCCTGAATCAGCAAATGAACCTGGATGAGTAACTTCGTTCCAGTCGCATACGACATTTCCTTTTGTGGAGGCGCCGTCGTAATAGCAGTTTTCCGCAAAGAGCTTACAGTCTGAATGAACGGTGTAAGCCATGCTGAAGTTGCAGACATAGTTGTTGAGCGAGTGGAAATAGCCATATCGCATAAGTCCTGGAGCTCTTGTGAGAGTATCCTTGAATTTGCAGCTGATAATTGTCATTCTTGGGAAGTTGTTCTTATTCTTGTAGGAATCTTCGGTATCATCGGGGTAACCTAAAATAAGACCGTACTCATGGAGTCCGAATGAGCAGTCGGAAACTGTGCAGTAGTCTGCGTTATAGCAGCATGCGAGGAATTTGTCCCAATCGGGAGTAGCTTCACCGAGTGTATTGTATCCGGAATGTCCCGTAAACGTAACATGGTCAACCCAGAGATTCTGTCCTGAGCCGAAATAAACGACGATTGAATCATTTCCGTTTGATTTAGCATCGTGCTGCATATCAAAGTTCCTGATAATGACGTTGTTGCCAGTGCCTTTGTTTGAAGCGGTACAGAACTGCACATTATAGAGGGTATGTGTACCGTAGCTTCCGATGATGGTCTTGTTGCTGCGGACGTAGATTCTTCCGTCGGGACAGTAGAGATGATTCTGGGAGTCCTGTTTAAGATTTGTAACGCTGATATTCTGTGTAACTACAATCGTGTACGGAGCATCTGATTCGGCATATTTTTTGAGTTCATCAAACGATGCTGCTTCAACAATTTCTCCGAAAAGACCTCCGATGTTACCAGCTTTGATGTTGCCTGTGTTGTCGTTTCCGCAGTACGCCGCAAAGCCCTGAAGTCCGTCGCAGTTAAGGAGCCATAGCTGATTGTCGGCACCCTTGAAGTCCGAAAGAATCATTCCATTGCTGCTCTGCGTGAGAGCAAGAGAAGTGTCGGAATAGTTCACGATTTTGTAGTACAGACCATTTCCGAGACGGTCATTCTTTACGGGTACAACGTACCAGTGCTGAGTCTGATGCGATTCAGCTCCGTACATGATTACAGCTGAACCTTCTGAAACATTGTAGCCATTTGGAGTAAGCATACGTCCCGATTCGGCGTTGACAAGCTTGAAGAATGTACCTCTTGAATCGGTATTAACCATGTCAAATCTCCATGAACCGGAAAGACTGCCGTCGGGAGTTTTCATTGAAACCGATGAATGGTCGGCAGTACCGTTTTCAGTAAGAATCATTGAATTGTCCTTGGAAGCAATGTTCATCAGCTGCATCGGGAAGTCTGCTGACGCCGCATTTGCAACAAGATATGACGTGTTATCCGCAGTAACGGAAAAAATGCCAAATACTGCGGCAAAACACAGCGTGAATGCTGTAATGACTGCACTTATTCTTTTTTTCATATGAAATCTCCTTACAAATAAATTCTGAACTTATTTTAGCATTAAAATATAGCAGTGTCAACACAAAACACGCATTAAAGGTGGACATTCTGAGGATTATTGCTGATATAAAATTAACAATTTGTGCTTGACTATTGCTGTGGAATGGGATATAATATAAGAAGTACAGATTTTTTAAGGAGTGTTTCAGATGAGTGAATGTACACATGACTGCTCAACGTGCTCAAGCAACTGCAGCAGCAGAACAGAGCCGCAGAGCTTTATTGAAAAACCTAATCAGATGAGTAAAATAGGCAAGGTAATCGGCATTGTAAGCGGTAAGGGCGGCGTTGGTAAGACAATGGTTTCCTCGCTTCTCGCTGTTTCAATGCAGAGACTCGGCAAAAATGTCGGAATCCTTGACGCTGATATTACAGGTCCGTCCGTCCCCAAGGCTTTCGGAATCCATGATAAGGCTGATGCCTGTGAATTCGGAATTATTCCGCAGAAAAGCAAGATGGGTATTGATGTTATGTCAGTCAATCTCCTTCTTGAGAATGAATCAGACCCCGTTGTATGGAGAGGTCCCGTTATTGCAGGCGTTGTAAAGCAGTTCTGGACAGATGTAATCTGGAAGGATGTAGACTACCTCTTTGTTGATATGCCTCCCGGAACAGGTGACGTTCCGCTGACTGTTTTCCAGTCGATTCCTGTTGACGGCATTGTTATCGTTACTTCTCCTCAGGAGCTTGTTTCAATGATTGTTGAAAAAGCAGTTAAGATGGCAAAGCTCATGAATATCCCGATTCTCGGAATTATCGAGAATATGAGTTATTATGAGTGTCCCGACTGCGGCAAGAGAATCAATGTATTCGGTGAGAGCCACATTGAGGAAATCGCTTCCGAACACAGCCTCCCCGTGCTTGCAAGACTCCCCATCTGCACTGACCTTGCAAAGATGTGCGATCAGGGTACTATTGAGCTTTTCGAGGGCGACTGGCTTGACGCTGCTGTTAACGAAATAGAGAAGATGCAATAAAGAATCAGATTATTCCTGTTTTTATACGGAGTGAGTGAAATGAAGAAAAAGCTGTTGAAGCTTCTTAAAACGCTTAAGAATTTCTTTGTTAATCCGCATCTTGTAATATGCTTTGCCATTGCGTGGATTATCACCAATGGCTGGGCTTATGCGTCGCTTGTACTCGGAACAAGATTCGGGATAAAGTGGCTTACCGTTGTTGCGGGAGCCTATATTGCTGTGCTGTATTCACCGCTTTGTGCGGAGGGAATTCTGACGTTCATCATAGCAATCGGTCTTATGAAGCTTCTGTTTCCCAAAGATGAAAAAACACTGCGCCTGATTCGTGTTTATTTCAGACGGTATAAGACACGTTTTCTGCGTTCTCTCAGAAACAGGAAAAAGAAAAAATCCGCATCCCGTAATATGTAACTTAAAGAGCACTTCATTAGGGTAATGTCCATATAGAAGTATTGTGTTTATTTATCGGGTGAAACCTTTCTGAGGAAAGGTTCTCCCCCGAACCCCCTTCCAAAGACTTTTAATACAAATTTCAGCCCCATAGGGTGCATCCAGAAAATTTTGAACATTGAGTTCATCTGGAATATGCACCCTATGGGGCTGAAATTTCATACTGAAAGTTTTAGGAAAGGAGTTTGAGGAAGAACCCTTTTTCAAAAGGGTTTTCCTCAATAATTAACGTAAGTACTTCGGTACGGACATTACCCTAATGAAGTGCTCCTTTTAAGTTTATACTGTGATTCAGCGTGCGTTGGGGTTAAGGGTTTTGCGTGTTCCGAGAAGGAACTGCTGGATTGTGAGAGCGTCCTTATTGGTGAGACCGTCGCCATTGTCCGCAACGTCGCCGTTGACTGCACCTCTCATATCCATAGTATACTTTTTTGGATTTGCTTTGTGCTGCATAACGAGGACAGCATCGGCAAGATTTACCATATTGTCTCTGTTTGTATCGCCCCACATTGTTACAACGAGAGCTCCTGTTGTCTCGGTTGAGGAAGTAGTGTCTGTGTTTCTTGTAGTGGTTGTTGTTGTTTTAGCTGTAGTGGTTGTTGTTGCTGTTGTTGTGGGGAGAGTTGTGCGTATGGGATTGACTGTTGTACCTGTTACATAAGGATAATCGGGAGCGTCATCGCTTGTGTCCTCGAGGTAAACTATGCAGGTGAGGTTTGTTCCTTTGGCAAATTCCTCAAGACCGAAGCCTGAAACTCCGTAGTAATCCCTGCTCTTTCCGTAGAAGAAAACGTATTTTTCGGGGAGGTTGGCGATTCTGATAGCGTAAGTGATATTGCCGTTGTAGCTGTGTACGCTGTCGAAAGAGTATTTAAGATTTTCGACAATGATTACGTCGTCGTCGCCTGTATTCCATTTGGCGACAACTTCGTCAGTCTGGAGACAGAACAATTCACATTCAAGGTTAGGAACAAGCTCAGAATTTATGATGTCTCTGACTTCGATTTTTACCCTATATGTTCCGCTGAGAGGAATCTTGCTGAGGTCGGGGTCGGTAAAAGGTTCGACTACAGTTACAGTAAATTCGTCTGTTGCATATCCGTGATGAACGTAAATAGTATATGTTCCGGGCTTGGTGTTGTCGAATTCAGAAGCGTCAACCTTAATGATTCGTTTATTTATACAGTTTTGAAGCTGATCTCCGAAAATATCTGCATTTAATTCAGGAGTGCTATATGTTCCCCAGATTTTTATGCCTGACAGGTCAAGCTTCTCGCCGATCTGGTAGACTGTTTTGGCGTTTTTCGTATCGGCAGAAACGGTCATTGATTCACATGAAGGGTCGATAACACAGAATTCTGCCGATTCTCCGAATGTACATCCCTCAGCTTCAACAAATACCCATGAGTTGTCTTTTATAGAGCTGTAGCCTGTAACTCTGCTGACAGCTGTTACATATAAAATGTCAGAGCCTTCTTCATAGTGATATTCCAGATTTTCGCTGCATGTGACACTTTTTATAACAGCTTTTTCTGCTATGGGGCTGATTACACGGATGGCTCTTGTATCGCCGACAAGGAGATATTTGTCGTCATATTCAAGCTCTGCGGTGTAATCAGGCGGAGTGTTGGGGTCTTCGATATAAACGCAATAGCTGATATATTTGGTACCATAATTGACAATAATACTATACGTTCCGTATTTAGTGTTATTGTATCTTGAAGTATCAATCGTGATGAAGCCTTTGTCCACGAGCGACTGAGCATCCTGATCATAGAACGTGGTGTGTACGTTGCCGCTTGTAAACTTGCCTGAGAGCTTCAGACCTGTCAGGTCAAGCTCCTCACCGAGCTGATAATCAATTTTATCGGGAAGTCTGCTGAATTCCAGTCTTTCAATAACGGTGTCATCATCAATAACTGTAAATTCAGCATAAGAACCGAAAGAACATCCGCTGCCCCAGATATAGACCATTGCATTTCCGGGAGCAAGAGCAGTAACATAAACTGCATCTGAGCCTTCCTCATAGGATACTTCGACGTTATCGTAGATATCATCAATTTTAATTGGTGATGTTGAGCCTGTTACAGGATGTGAAACGAGAATTTTTCTTGTTTCGCCTACCTTCATAAGGCTGTTGTCGTAATTGAGATTGGTAGCATAATCAATATCAGCGGTTGTTGTGATAACGGCAGTAGTTGTGGTGTCTGTTAATGTTACATCATAATCGTCAATATTTACAGAGCTTTGCGACACATACACGTTATTGCCTGCATGAGCTGAAATTCCTACAGCTCCGAGATTGAGTGCAAGCAAAGAACCGGTCATGAGTGCAGTTATTTTTTTAATAGTATTTTTCATAATATCCACCCTTTCATTTTTGATACGGTAAATTAATCGTTGTTTTAACCGTTCTATATACTTAGACTGCCTGAAAATGTAAAACTCTTACATCCGACAATGGATTTGTGATAAGTGACAAAAATGATGCGATATTTTGTTGCAATTTGCCAATGAATCAAACAGGCTTGAGAGTCTTGACGATTCCGAGAAGAAATTGCTGGATTCTGAGAGCATCCTTGTTTGTGATTCCGTCGCCGTTATCGGCAACGTCGGCATTGAGAGCACCTCTCTTATCCATCGTGTATTTTGTGGGATTTGAATTGTGCTGCATAATCAGGACGACGTCGGCAAGATTTACCTGTGAATCATAATTTGCGTCGCCCCACATTGATACAACAAGACCGCCTGTTGTTTTTGTTGAGGAAGTCATACTGTCGGACTTGATTCCGAGAACCTTGCAGATGTCAACAGTCTTTTCAATGCCCGAAGCGGTTGTAACTTTTACGGAGTAAAGAGCCGCACCGTCCTGTGCGTTTATGATATAGTCCTTAGACTGAGCACCGTTGATTTCCTCGCCGTTTCTGAGCCACTGATATGAAGCGTTATCGAGGTCGGTATGGACGGTCACAGGATAGCTGTCATCCTCCTCAAGACGAATCTGCTGCATTGCGGAGAAAACGTTGAAATCTGAGGGGACGGTCACATTTTCGGCAGTAACGTCGTCTGTCACGATCCATTCAAGGCTGCTGTCCTGAACAAAGAGTCTGACTGAATCAAACTTCGTATCTGGCTGAGAAGCCATTGTATCACCGAATTCAATGCGGAATTCCACCGTATCGTCGCTCCAGCGGCAGAGTATTCCGTCGTGGGAGCCGTTATTGAAATATACATAGCCGTTAGACATGAAATACGTCCAGTAGGAGCGTTCAGTTTCGGAATTCATGATTCTGAGGTTATATACGGGAGACTTTACTTCTCCCGGAACCTTTCCCATGAAATAGAAATACTTGTCGTCGGCTGTCATGTAGAGTTTTGTATCGCCGTTTTCGGCAATGAGCATATCATCGGTCCATTCCTGTGGGAAAGAGACCTCGCCGTCGGGATTAATATGACCGTTTACCGTGTAAACGTGGCTGACGGGGGTTTCGGGGATATTGTCGTCAATCTGATAGAAGCCGTTGTCTGTGCCTTCTGCCGAGCCTGCAAAGACGGTGAATGAACCGAGATAGTTTGCTCCGATACCGCCATTCCAGACGTTTTCGTTTGCGAAACGGACCGAGCGCATTCCTACCTGTTCTGTCGTATTGCTGCCTGTGGAGAGCTTCAGATAGGCGTTCCATTTGCCTGAAGGCAGGCTGTCAGGGAGCTTCACGTTGATTGTCTCATCGGCAGTGGTACATGAGTACCACTCGTTTGAATTGATGTCTACCTCAGTGCGGATGAACTGACCGTCACGTTCAAGGAGAATTTCAGCTTTCTGCTTTTGAATTGGATTGGCAAAGCCCGTGTTTTCAACCTTGAAATGCAGACTGAGCTGTCCGCCTCTTACAACGGAATCTGAAAGCTCTGACTTACGAAGTACAAAACGGTAACCGAGATGGTCTCTTATAAATTTTTTAACGGTCTGACCGTAATATGCGGAGTTGTCTACGCCTTCAACATCATATTCCTTACCGAAGATGAATTCGTCGTAAAGTCCCCAGATATTGGAGTTTATGTAGCTGAGATGGGTCTTGTACATTTCGGGGATGCAGTTTTCGGGGAGGTACGTATCGTACTGCTGTGCAAATTCGATATTTCCCGAGAATTCTCCGCCGAAATACGAGGTTATGGTCTGGTGACTGAGCCATTCCGTTTCGATTTCACGGTTTGCATATGTACCAAGGTCGCTGTTGCTTCCCATGTAGCCGTCATCGTAGAGACCGACACGTGCTGCGTCGCTGCCTTCTTCGGGATAATAATCCGCAAGAGCTGAACGCTCAATACCGCACCATTTTGCAAAGGTATCGGGAGTTCTTACAGTTACGGGAATAGGGGAGGGGACGCATTCGAGCATAGCGTCAAGGAGCTGTGCCTTGTATTCAACCGACGTATATTTGCCGCCGTGCTGTTCACCCCATGAACCTACAAATCCCGATTCGACATAAGCGATGATGTCCTTGTATTCTTCAAGTATGCCGCTTTCCTTTATCTGTCTGACGTGTCGGAGAACCTGTTCAAAGCTTGCAGGTTCGGGTTTGGTTTTGCCGTTTGAGTCATATCTCCAGCGGAGTGCGATCATGCAGCCGTTTTTGCGGCAGTTTGCAAAGGTCTGACGCCATGAATCGAAGAAGGTATCATCGAAATCGTAATCCATACCCTCAGTATATGTACCGTCGTCGGATGTTACTCCGTTTGCACCGCATGAAAAGCCGCCTATGTCGATAAAGAACACAACGAGCTTTCCCGTCGGACTGTACACCGGTGTTTTTCCGGGAGTGCAGTAAGCCCAGATGCTTGAAGTATATCCTGCACCGGGATTATTTATTGTTTCAACAGTTTCGTTGTAGGAAATTCCGCTGTCGATGAGGTTGAGGTGTTCTGTGTCGGACTCTGCACATACAGTCGGTACGGCAGATGTACACAGTACGGCAAGTGATATTATACCATTGATAAAGCGTGTTCTCATGTTTATCATTTCACTTATTCCTTTCAAACAAGATTCTTATAATAGAAAACAGCGAGCTGAGTGCGGTCACGCAGACCGAGCTTTTCAAGAATCGTACTCAGATAGTTGCGGACTGTTCCTTCACTGAGATAGAGGTCGGAAGATATTTCCTTATTACTGAGTCCCTCAGCAACAAGAGCGATAAGCTGCATTTCTTTTTCGTTCAGACCATAGGGTGAACCGTCGGGGGCTTTGGGTTCACGAGTCATCTGCTTCTGCATATGGCTTACAACAGCTTCTCCGAAAACGGTCTGACCGCCCATTACCGTTTCAATTGCCGGAGCAATCCCCTCGAAATCCTGTTTCAGAATGTAGCCTTTTGCACCGATTTCAAGTGCATTCTTAATATACTCGTCATCAGAAAAGGTTGTAAGATAGAGGATTTTTGCGGATTTGTCCTCTGAAAGAATAATTCTGCCAGCGTCGATGCCTGTCATACCGTCCATTCTGATGTCCATGAGGACAACATCGGGGTGGTGGATGCGGTAAAGCTCTATTGCTTCTTCACCGCTGTTTCCGAGTGCGGCGACTTCTATTCTGCCTGTGGCTTCAAGAATGGTTTTAAGTGATACCGCAACTATTTTATCGTCGTCTACAACAATTATTTTCATGATTAATCTTTCCTTATCGAAATAAATATTCTGAACCCGTCCGAATCGGGATGGATATTAATGATTCCGCCGAGCTCCTCTACACGGGCACGCATATTGAAAATACCGATGCCGTTTTCCTGAATTGTACCGTTACAGCGTCCGTTGTCCTCGATTCTGAGCTGATAGAAGGCAGGGTGCTCGTTGAATATCACGACGGCACGGTTTCCGCTGCTGTGTTTTATAATATTTGAAACGGCTTCCTTGACAACAGAGATAATCGGAATCCTGATTCTGACGGGAACGTTTTCAGAACAGCGGCACTGGCAGTCAACTTCAAACCCCTTTTCATACAGTGGAGCTGAAGCTTCTTTTATTGCAAAATCAAGGTCAAGGGAATCGTCGTGAAGGTTATGGACGCTCTGACGGATTGAATTCATTGCGCTGTCGAGAGTTTCTCCGAGACCCGAAAGTCCGTCATTCCTGAGTTTATCGTCATTGATGAGCTTCAGAGCCTGAATCTGCAGAATAGAGCGTGACAGGAGATGTCCCACATTATCATGGATTTCACGGGCAATGCGGTTTCGCTCGTTGAGAGTTGCAAGATGGACTTCGTAGTTTTTTCTTTCGGTAAGTCTGAGGTTGTTTTCTTTGAGGTGACGGTTAACCTCTGTAGAGCTGTCTACAGTATTTATGTAGTCCTTATACAACTTGTCAAAGGACGCTGTTCTGTGGGCGAGCAGCAATGATGAAACGCAGAGTATTATATGAAATGGCTGCAAAAGGTGGAAACTGAGTGCGAACCAGAGAAATACTCCTGCTGATACGGCAATTAATGGTAAAAGTTCTGAAATCAGCATATCATAGAGAATTATCGGCATTGCACAGAGAAACGGCGGAAAGAATATGCACAGAATAATGTAAAGTGATCCCGCAATTGCAGAAAAGCGGGGTCTTTCCGCATACTGGCAAAGAGCAGAAAATGAAGTGGCAACGAGAAGTGCCGTAATTTCGGGAGATGATTTGCTGCAGCAGATACAGCAGAAAACGAAAATAATCATCTTATCTGTAATTTTTTTCAATAAAAATCACCTTTTCCGGATAAAGTATACATTATTGAATATTATACCACAGAAGATGTGCTTTGTCCAGAAAAAATGACATTTGTCACATGAAGAAGTGACATAATTCACTTACAATATTGATGCGGATATGATAGAATAATAACAGAAACACAGGGAGGTATCTGAAATGTCAGAAACAGTTGTAAAAATAGAGAATCTTGTCAAGCGATACAAGGAGCTTGTCGCACTTGACCATCTTAATCTTGAAATCGGGAAGGGAGAAATCTTCGGACTTCTCGGACCAAACGGAAGCGGTAAGACAACTGCGATAAACTGTCTTTTGTCGCTGCTTTCGTACGATAAGGGCGATATTGAGATTTTCGGAGAGAAAATGACTCCGACATCATACAGTATCAAGAACCGTATCGGTGTAATCATGCAGAATGTAGCAGTTCTTGATGAGCTGACGGTTTATGAGAACATTGATTTCTTCTGCGGACTGTACATAAAAGAAAAGGAAAAGAGAAAGAAGTATGTTCAGGAGGCAATAGAATTCACAGGACTTGAGGAGTTTGTGAAATTCTATCCCAAAAAGCTTTCGGGCGGACTTCTCAGACGTCTTAACATAGCCTGCGGAATAGCTCACAAGCCCGACCTTATTATTTTTGACGAGCCTACCGTCGCTGTTGACCCGCAGAGCAGAAACAAGATTCTTGAGGGAATACAGAAACTCAACAGCGAGGGTGCGACAGTCATCTACACTTCGCACTATATGGAAGAAGTTGAACAGATATGTACCCGTATTGCAATTATAGACAAGGGACGCAGTATTGCTGTCGGTACAAAGGACGAGCTGAAAAAGATGATTCACAATACCGAAACCATAAAAATCGAGGTTATGGAGCTTTCTGATGAGGTTCTGAATCGTATAAGGGGTCTTGATTATGTCTATGAAGCAGAAAATGAAGATAATCTGCTTACAGTGAAATGCAGCGGAGGTTCACATAATCTTATGGATATTCTGGGAATCCTCAATGAATGTGGTATACTGCTCGGCAGAATCTATTCTGAGCAGCCGACGCTCAATGATGTATTCCTTGAAATCACAGGCACAGAGCTGAGAGATACGGAGGGTCAATAATGTTCCTGCATAACCTTAAATATGAATTGCTTAGCAACATCCGCATGAAGGATTCAATCTTCTGGATGATGTGCTTTCCGATAATTCTGGGCACTTTCTTTTACCTTGGATTCGGAAAGATATATGACAACGAAATAGTTTTTTCAAAGATTCCCGTTGCCGTTGTTGAAGTGACGGAGGATGAAGCGTTCGATGCGGCTGTAAAGACTATCGAAGCAGAGGAAGAACCTCTTTTCAGCTTCACTTATACGGACAGAGCAGAAGCGGAGAAGCTTCTCGTAGATGGAGACATCGAAGGAATCATCACTGTTGACGATGAATTGTCGCTTACATTCTTCAAGAGTGAAATCGACCAGACAATTATCAAATCGTTTGTTGAACAGTTCGTTTCGCAGAAAGCTGTTATAACCGATACAGCAATGAACGCTCCCGAAAAGCTTCCCGAAGTTATGGAAAAGCTTACGGCTGCCGCAGATGCAATAGATAACGAGTCGCTTTCGGGCGGAAACATGAATCCATACGATTCATATTTCCAGAATCTCATAACAATGGCAGCCATGTTCGGACTGACAACAGGAGTGCTGTGTGCAACGAGAAATCAGGGTAATCTTTCGGCTATCGGTGCAAGAAAGAGCGTATCTCCGAAGCATGGATTTGTTACGCTGTTATCGTCTTTTATTGCAGCGTACATCACTCAGCTTATATCAGTTATTATAGCTGTAAGCTTTGTAGTATTTGTGCTGAAAATCAATCTTGGCGATAACATTCCGATGGTTTATTTGTCGGGAGCTATCGGTGCACTTTCAGGAGTATCCATAGGATTTTTCGTAGGCTCAGTCGGAAGAGCTTCGGAGAACGTGAAGAGTGCCGCAGCTACGGCTGTTTCAATGTTTATGTGCTTCCTCAGCGGACTTATGGTACTTAATATGAAAGCTGTAGTACAGGAACACTGTCCGATTGTCAACAGAATCAATCCTGCTGCACTGACAAGCGAACTTTTCTACTGCCTTACACTCTATGACGACTACCGCAGATACACGGAAAATGCCGTATCGCTTCTTATAATTTCAGCCGTTTTCATTACGGGAGGATTCCTGCTTACAAGGAGAAAGACATATGAAAATCTTTGAGTCATTCATGAAAATAATGCGAAAGCATCTTACCTCTTCGCTTATATATATAACAATATTCCTGATAATCGGCATAGCCATGACAAAATCAAGCTCTGATAAAGATATCGGCTATACTGCCCGTCGTCTGAATGTAAGCATTACCGATCTTGACGATACTGAGGCAAGCCGTGCCGCTGTTGATTTTATTGCCAAGAATCACGATATTGTTGAGGTCGGCGAAGACAATGATGAACGTCTTGACGCTCTGTACTATGGCAATGCAAGCGTTATCCTGACCATTGAGAAGGGGTATTCCGAAAAGCTTGAAGGTGGCGGGACAACCGGACTTTTCACTGAGATAAGTGTTCCGGGAACGAATACATCGCAGCTTTTGGATTCACAGCTGAACCGTTACATCAGTCTTGTAAGTGCAGGAGTTGCGGGAGGAAAAACACCTGCCGAAGCGTCGGTGAAGGCATCGGAAGCACTTTCACGTGAAATTGAAACAGTGATGTTCAAGGATGTCGGAGAGGGTTCAGAAAAGGAGGATGTTCAGTATCAATACTTCAAGTATCTTGCGTATATACTTGTAGCGGTTCTGATGAACGGACTCTGCCCGATTCTTCTCACACTGCGTAAAAAGGATATTCACAACAGAATCAGCTGTTCGGGAATATCGTCTCACTCTCAGCTTATGCAGATTTCCCTTGCAACCCTGATTTTTGTTATCGGAGTGTACGTGCTTCTTATTGGTGCGGGTGTTGCACTGTTCGGTGGGGATATGTTCACAAAAACAGGACTTCTTTCAATGCTGAATGCGTTTGTCTTCATTATTGTTGTAATGATGATATGTCTGTTCGTTTCGGTACTGTCGCCGGCAATGACTACACTCAGCATGATTGCAAATGTCGTTGGACTCGGAATGAGCTTCCTGTGCGGAGTTTTCGTTCCCCAGAATTATCTCGGAGATACAGCTCTGAGCATAGGAAAGCTGCTTCCAACATATTGGTATGTCAGAGCAAGCAACATTATAATGGAGAAGGAAGGGGAAGTGCTGTCGTACGGTAATTTCTTTATCTGTGTAGGTGTTCAGATTGCGTTTGCAGCAGCATTATTCTGCATCACGCTTGTTCTCTCAAAGAACAGAAGGCAATCAGAGATATGAGGATAAAAACAGCAGGAGAAAGATTTAATTCTCCTGCTGTTTTATTGTCTGAGGCAACACCGCACAAGCACTGTACTGTGCTGCATTAATAATTGTGAAGATTTTTCTTGCAATTTGTCGGAAGCTGTGATATAATGAAAAAGTATGTATGGATTTTGGCTGTTTATTGCAGCTGAATCTTCGTGAAAATATTAGTCGCAAATCGCTGCGGCAGGAAGTGAGGAATTCATAATATGGCTTCAAAACAATCAAAAACATCATCGAAGGGCGGTTTTGCTTCAAGAATAGGTTTTGTTCTTGCGGCAGCAGGCTCGGCTGTGGGACTCGGAAACATCTGGCGATTCCCTTATCTTGCAGCTAAGTACGGCGGTGGCTTCTTCCTGCTTGTTTATCTTATATTTGCGGTAACATTCGGTTTCACGCTTATGGTGACTGAAATATCAATCGGAAGAAAAACGGGTAAGAGTGTTCTCAGTGCGTATAAGAACGTGGACAAGCGTTTTTCGTTCCTTGGTATCATTGCAGCGGCAGTACCTGCACTTATTCTTCCGTATTACTGTGTAATCGGTGGATGGGTTCTGAAATACACAACGTCTTTCCTTACAGGCGGCGGTCACGATATGGCAAATAAGACCTATACAACTTCTGACGGTGCGACACTTTCATTCTTTGAAAACTTCATCAGTCAGCTTGGGGGTCAGACGTTCTTTTTCATATTATATGTAGTGCTCACAGCTCTTGTAGTAATGATGGGTGTTGAAAAGGGTATCGAAAAGGTCAGCAAATTTCTCATGCCGCTTCTCTTTGCACTTATTATCGGTATAAGTATTTATACATTTACCCTTGACGGTGCGGCAGATGGACTGAAATATTATCTTCTTCCTGACTTCAGCGATTTTTCGGGTGAAAAGCTCGTAAAGACAATTGCAGCGGCGGTAGGACAGCTTTTCTATTCCATGTCACTTGCAATGGGAATCATGATAACATACGGTTCATATATGCGTAAGGATGACTCAATTGAAGGTTCTGTCCGTCAGATAGAGGTATTCGATACGCTTGTTGCATTCCTTGCGGGACTTATTATTGTTCCGGCGGTATTCGTATTTTCGGGTGGAGATGCGGCTGCACTAAATGCAGGTCCCGGACTTATGTTTATAACACTTCCCAAGGTTTTCGAGTCGATGGCTGCCGGTCAGTTCATAGGCGGAGCTTTCTTTGTTCTTGTTGCACTTGCCGCACTTACATCGTCCATATCGCTTATGGAAACTGTTGTTGCCGTTGTTATGGAGAAGTTCAGACTCAGCCGAATTAAAAGCTGTATAGTTGTAATTCTTCTCACACTGATACTTGGAATGCTTTCTGTACTTGGTTACAGTGTGTGGGATACAGTTAAGATTCTCGACAGACAGTTCCTTGATTTCTTTGATTTTATCACGAACAATATAATGATGCCGATTCTTGCATTCCTTACCTGTATTGTAATAGGTTACATCGTAAAGACATCATATGTTGAATCCGAGGTTACATACGGCGGAAAGCAGTTCCGTTCAAAGCTGCTCTACAGGGTTATGATAAAATATGTATGTCCCGTGTGCATGATTCTGATTCTTATCACACCGTTTGTTTTCAAGGATCTCTGATACAGCGGCAGTTTCTGAAACTTTTAAAGACCGGTATTGCGTTACAATGCGGAGTATCGGTCTTTTTGATAAGCTGATAAATTACAGGAAGGTGATACTATGATTAAGGAACTCGTCCACGACCCCGTTTTCCTTGCAATAAAATCAAGGGATGCAGCTGAATCCGATATTGAAACAGCACGTGATCTTCTTGATACTCTTATTGCACATAAAGAAAGCTGTGTCGGAATGGCGGCAAATATGATAGGTTCGGCAAAGCGTATTATTGCTTTTGTCGATGAAAAGGAGCAGTATACGGTTATGCTTAATCCAGTGATCATAAAAGCGGAAAAGCCTTACGATACAGAGGAGTCATGCCTGTCTCTGCTTGGCGGACCCAGAAAATGCACACGATTCAGAAGTATAAAGGTTCAGTATCAGACAACTGAAATGCAGACGAGAATAAAGAGTTTCAAAGGTTTTACGGCACAGATTATCCAGCATGAGATTGATCATTGCTGCGGTGTGCTTATCTGAGGTGGAAGTATGTTAAGGTCAGAGGCTGAGGGATATATTGCGGAAAAGTATGGAGTCAGTCCCGAATATCCATGGATTTCATCGCCAGACAATGCGGTTTTTCGACACTGTGACAACAAAAAATGGTTTGCTCTTATTATGAAAGCAGCGTCAGACAAACTCGGTATGGACGATAACGGTACGACAGATATAATCAACGTGAAGTGCGACAGACTTATTATCGGTTCACTTCTCGGAACAGAGGGCTTTTTTCCTGCATATCACATGAACAAGAATAACTGGATTTCCGCTGCTCTTGACGGAAGTGTGCCTGATGACACAATCAGGTGGCTGATAGATATGAGCTTTGATGCGACATCCTCCAAAAAACACACTCCACAAAAAACAAGCGAAACAAGAACTGAACGCATAATCCGTATGGAACACTATTATGACGAGCTCTGCCGTACGGCAGAAGACAATGCGGAACAGATAAAAAACAATACCGTATATGCTTCAATGCTTCGTGAACTTATACAATACTATGAAGGCGGACAGTGGCTTTCCGATTATGAAGCTGATGAAAGAGGGGAGCTTCCTTCAGAACTGAAAAGAGGGGTTCTGTCTGAGGACGGGGTATATAATCTGCTTTCAGAAATTATGACGGAGTGAGCAGTATATGCAGGGGACGTTCACTCAGAGTAGATTGTGTTGGCTAATATACATACAGGAAATATAAAATAGCATAAATGTTGAAATATGGACATGAATTGTTGATTTTTTTGGATTATACATAAACCATATTTTTTTTGGCGTTTAGGGTTGACAAAAGGTGATAGAAAGGTGTATAATTAATTTGTATGCTGATATGAGAGAGTACTTTTTTATGCATCAGAATAACGTTTTATAAGAGCTTAATTTATCTTTTTCTTAGAGTAGGAATAGCGGTATTGCGATTCCTATGTTTATTATATTTCAGTATTTTGTATATTTTTGGATTCCAGCATTTTGATTCGGATGCTTTTGCGTATTTAAAACGTAAAAGTCGTGTCAGTATATCTGTCGTGAAATATCACGCATAATAATTCAGACTTAGAGGTGCATACAAATGAAAGGTTCAAAAGAATTCGTCCCATTCAAGAGCAAGGTGTGGCTAGCCACTCCCACAATGCATGGCGATGAAATGAAATATATTACCGAAGCATATGAGACAAACTGGATGAGTACAGTCGGTAAGAATATTAATGAGGTCGAGCGAATTGCCGCAGAAAAATCAGAAATGAAGTATGCGGTTGCACTTTCATGCTGTACGGCTGCTCTTCATCTTTGTGTGAAGTCAGCAGGTGAGAGACTTTACGGAAAGCCTGCCATCAGTCATGGTGCTCTGGAGGGAAAACGTGTTTTCTGTTCGGATATGACCTTCGATGCAACTCTTAATCCTGTTGTTTATGAGGGCGGAATACCTGTATTTATAGATACAGAGGAAGATTCCTGGAATATGGATCCCGTCGCTCTTGAAAAAGCATTCGAGCTTTACCCCGATGTAAAGCTTGTTGTGTGTGCCGAGCTTTATGGCTTCACCGGACGTATGGATGTAATCAGAGAAATATGTGACAGACACGGTGCTCTCCTTATCGAGGACGCTGCTGAGGCTATGGGTGCAACACTCCATGGCAGACAGTGCGGTTCATTCGGAGATTATTCTGCTGTCAGCTACAACGGAAATAAAATCATCACAGGTTCTGCCGGAGGATGTCTGCTTACCAATGACAAGGAAGTCGCAGATAAGGCAAGAAAGTGGTCAACTCAGGCAAGAGAGGATGCTCCGTGGTATCAGCACGAGGAAGTGGGCTACAATTATCGTATGAGCAATGTTGTTGCAGGCGTTGTACGTGGTCAGTATCCCTATCTTGAAGAGCATATTGCACAGAAAAAAGCAATCTACGACAGATATTGCGAGGGACTTAAAGGACTTCCCGTCCGTATGAATCCCATTATTGACGATTCAGAGCCTAATTACTGGCTCTCTGCAATGATTATAGACAAGGAATATATGTGCAGACAGGTCCGTGACGATTCAAAGGCACTTTATATTCCCGAAAAGGGCAAATCATGTCCTACTGAAATTCTCGAAGCTCTTGCAGAGTGCAATGCTGAGGGCAGACCTATCTGGAAGCCTATGCATATGCAGCCGATGTACCGCATGCATGAATTCATCACAAGAAGCGGTTCAGGACGTGCTAAGACAAATGCTTATCTTGACGGCGGTGTATTTGATGTGGGTGCTGATATTTTCGAGCGTGGACTCTGTCTGCCGAGTGACAATAAAATGACTCCTGAGGAACAGGATGTAATTATTCAGATTATCAGAAACTGTTTTGAGTGATCAGACGGAAGCAAATGATTTGTGCTGCTGAAGCAGTATGATATAAAGTTTGATGAGATGAAAGGAAGAAGAGATATGAAATCATTGGAAGGAAAGCGTCTTTTAATTGTCAGCAGTGACGGTTGTGATATTGAATTTGTAAAATCTGCAAAAGAAATGGGAATGTACGTTGTTTGCTGCGACAGATATTCGGATTATACAATAAGTCCTGCAAAGCAGCTTGCTGACGAAGCGTGGGATATTGATTACACTGAAACAAAAACAGTAGCGGAAAAATGCAGACAAGCCGGGATAGATGGTGTCATTGCTGGTTACGGTGAAGATCGTGTAACAGCAGCCTGCAGAATATCCAGAGAAATAGGAACGCCTTTTTATGCAACAGAAGAACAGATTGATTTTACCAGAAATAAAAGAGCGTTTAAAGAGGCATGCTTAAGATGCGGAGTAAGAGCTCCGAAGGAATACTGTTCAAAGCTGCCTATGTCCAAAGAGGAAATCGACGCTATTCCGCTTCCGGTAATAGTCAAGCCCTCGGATAATGGCGGAAGAAAGGGCATCAGTGTCTGCGAAAGACGTGATCAGCTCGACGAGGCAATAAAATATGCTGAAGAATACTCCAGAAACGGAGAAATTGTTATTGAAGAGTTTCTTATCGGACATGAAATGTCTTCGGTATATACGCTTAAAGACGGTGAAGTCAGCCTGTCATGTGTTAATGATAAATATGCCTCAGAAGATGAAAACGGCATGACGCAGTTATGTAATCTTGTTTTAACTCCTTCAAAGCACCATGATCAGTATTTAAAGGAAATTGATCCTGGTATAAAAAAACTTTTAAAAGAGATTAAAGCCGAAAATGGTGTTGCATATTTCCAGCTTATGGCGACTGATAATGGTATATATGCATTTGAAATGGGCTATCGTATGAGTGGAAATAACGATTATAAGGTTATCCGTAAATACAATGGCCTTGATTATATGAAAATGACTCTGTCACATTCTGTAACCGGTGATATGGGCGATTCGCTTGAAAAAGACAACCCCATGTTCAAGGAATACTATTGTACATATGTTGTCCACCTTAAATCAGGAACAATCGGCAAGATAGATGATTCCGCTATTTCCGGAATGTCAAATATCGACGATATCTCGATGATGCGTAAAGTCGGTGATGTTATACTTCCCACAAATACAAACAGTCATAAATCAGGGATGATTAAGTTTACTGCAAAGGACTTTGACGAGTTGACTGACACAATCAGTTTTATTAATGATAATTTCATCGTCCTTGACGAGGATGGAAATGATATGCTGATGTACCGCTTTGATCCCGAAAGACTGCGGTAAGCAATGAGATCGGTTTGAATATATCATATTGATTTGGAGAAAAAATGATGTTTTCTGTATATACACTTGATAATTCAGAACAATGGGACAGTATTGTGCGTTCCTTTGCGGATTATGATACGTACTGGCTCAGCGGCTATGTAAAAGCTTTTAAGATTCATGGCGACGGCGAACCTCTTCTGTTTTATATTCAGAGAAATGACACCCGTGCTTTTACAGTTGTTATGAAGCGTGATTTGGCCGACTGTGAGTATTTTAAGGGGAATATTCCGAATGGTGAGTGGTTCGATTTTGCCACACCTTACGGATACGGCGGCTGGATTGTGGAAGGCAGTGCGACTGAGGAGATTTTCCAAGAGTATTCCGAGTGGTGCTATAAAAACAATATAGTATCGGAATTCGTGAGATTTCACCCTGTAGTCAAAAATCATCTTGCCTGTATGAACGGCTACGACGTTGTTCAGCTTGGCGAGGTTATTACTATGGAACTTGATTCGGCAGAGAAAATATGGGAGAATATTACCAGTAAAAACCGTAACGTGATCAGAAAAGCCATGAAAAATGATGTTAAGATATATAACGGAAGATATCCTGAAATATATGAAAAATTCCGAGAAATTTACAACGGAACGATGGATAAGGATAATGCCGATGAATATTACTACTTCGGTAAGGAATTCTACGACAGTATCCTGAATGACCTTCCCGAAAATGCACAGGTTTTCTATGCGCAGATTCCTGATGGAACCGTTATTGCAGCGTCTATAATGTTCGCTGCAAACGGAAGAATGAATTACCATTTATCAGGCTCGCTGAGAGAATACAGCAGTCTTGCCGCCACAAATCTTCTGCTTTACAAAGCTGCATTATGGGGAAGTGCTAATGGCTGCAAAACGCTTTATCTCGGTGGCGGAGTCGGAAGCGGCGAGGACAGTCTCTTCAAATTCAAAAGAGCTTTTTATAAAGGCGAACTGAAACGGTTCCATATAGGAAAAAAAATCTTTAATCAGGAAAAATATGATGAGCTCACAGCTATGAGGGAATTTTCGGAGGAAAGCGGATTTTTCCCGAAGTACAGAGCTTGATCAATATCGGAGGTAAAAGATGAACGTTTTGATTTTTGCACCGCATCGTGATGATGAAATCATTGGTGTGGGAGGTACTATCCTTAAAAGGAAAGCAGCAGGCGACAGGGTAGCAGTATGCGTTGTAACATCGTCAGAGGGCTATGAGGTTTCGGATTTCGTAAAAACCGTGCACAGGGAGATGCTTGCTGCACATGAGTATTGCGGCGTAGATAAGTACTACGGACTTCCTTTTAAACCGATTATCCTTGAAACTTACCCTCGTAAGAGCCTGAACAATGCTATGATGGATGTTATTAATCAAGAGAAACCTGACGAGGTTTACATTCCTTTCTGGGGAGATATGCAGAAAGACCATCGTATTGTAACAGATGCGTCAATGGTTGTGATGAGAGCAAAATACAATCATCCTATAAAACGTATATATGCGTATGAGACATTGTCTGAAACGGGAATCAATCTTCCGACTCAGGAGAATACCTTCGTACCCAATGTGTTTGAAGATATAACCGACTATCTGGATGAGAAACTGAAGACATTCTCGTTTTTCAAGACACAGATTGCCGATTTTCCCGATCTGCGTTCACTAGAGGCAGTAGAGGCACTGGCAAAGTTCAGAGGTGCAACAGTAAACGTAAAAGCAGCAGAAGCATTTATGCTTGTCAGAGAAATAAAGTGAGGCGTTTTTTAAGTTATGATATACAGATTATTAAAAAGAGCATTTGATGCCTTCTGTTCAGGAATCATACTCCTTGTCATGGCGCCCGTTTTTCTGATTATTGTTATCGGAATAAAGCTTTCAAGTCCCGGACCTGTCTTTTATATAAGTGAGAGAATGGGACGAAAAGGCAGAAAATTTAAAATGTACAAGTTCCGTTCAATGCATATCAAAGCAGAAGGTGCCGTTGAAAATAAGTATTTAGTCAATAATGACCGTATTTTTCCTTTCGGTTCTTTTTTAAGAAAGAGCAAACTTGATGAGTTTCCTCAGATGCTTAATGTTTTTCTTGGGCACATGTCTTTTGTGGGACCCCGTCCGTATCCGAAGCCTGCATTTGACAGACTTTATTCAGATGCTTCTGAAAAGGTGCTTTCTGTAAGACCGGGACTTGCATGTCTGGACAGCTTGTACGATTACGCTCATGGCGACCTTTTCGTTTCAGATGCGGAAATGTATAAAGAAAAAATAATGCCGGTTCGTACAGAACTTGCTAAGCTTTACATAGAAAAAAAATCATTCAAAATGGATTTTCACTGTATTTTCAGAACTGTGATGCTTATATTCCAGATTGTCGTTCTGAAAAAGAAGAAATTTGAATTGACAGAATTTGAGAAAGAAGCACAGAATCGAGTGCTTCGGGTACAAAAAAATAACAGTCAGAAAGTTGAGGGGTAATTTACCATGAATTTCAAAAATATCAGAGTGCTTGTTCTTGACGGTTCAGGCAAACAGCCTCATGCTATGATCAAAGGATTAAAGGAAATAGGATGCCATGTAACTGTGCTTTGTTCATCCAAGCATAATACATGTTATGTATCCAAATATCCTGATAAGAGATTGCTTGTTAAAGATCTGAAGCCGCAGAGCAAGAAGTATATTCCGTATCTTCTCAAACAGGCAAAAAGCGGAAATTATGATATGTTTATGCCAATTGGCGAAATGAGTACAAATACTGTTACTCAGTATGAAGCTGAGTTTACCAAGTATGTAAAACTTGCTTGTGCTCCCAGAGATACGTATATCAAGGCATTTAACAAGCAGATTACTTTTGATACAGCTATGAAATCAGGAATTCCCTGTCCTTATACGAGACACAGCAGTCAGGATATTGAGGATTTCCTTTCAAATGCAAAATTTCCGATTATTATCAAGCCTCGACAGGGACTTGGTTCCGTAGGATTCCATAAGTTTGAAACAGAAGCTGAATTCCGCAGTTATCTTGCTGATCCTGAATTCAATGTAGACGAATATGTTGTTCAGGAGTTTGTCAATTTTGAAAAGAGAATAGGTGCAAACCTGTTTGTGGACCAGAAAGGCAATGTTTGCTCAGCTTATGCTGTAGAAGTACTCAGATGGTTCCCGATTGATGCCGGTGCAGGAGTTCTTATTCAGACAGTAGACGCTCATGAAGTGCTTGACTATGCAGGAAAGCTTCTTCAGGCACTTGGATGGAAAGGCTTTGCAAATGTAGGCTTTATGATTGATAAGGAAACAGGTGCACCTCGCCTTCTTGAGATTAACGGTCGTATTCCGGCAAGTGTTAAGATGGCTTATATGTGCGGTTTCAACATTTCGAGACAAATGATTGAAATGGTATCGGATGAAGAGGTTATAAGATACAAAGAGAATAAGAAGTTCGGCATGTATATAAGACATTTTGATACTGATATAGCATGGTTCATTAAATCGCCCAACAGATTTAAGTCAAAGCCTTCATGGTTCAGCTGGAAGAATACCAAGGAGGTACTCTTTGATATTCGTGATCCTAAGCCTTTCTGGGCACGTTTGTTCCAGCAGATATTCAATTATAAGACCACTATGAAGAAAAAGAAGCACTGAGTATATATCTTTATGTTATAATATGTCAAAGGAGAACATTAAATGAATTTATCTCAATCTGAATCAATGGTATCAATTGTGATTCCTGTGTATAACGCAGAAAAAAATATATCAGGTTGTCTCGACAGTGTTTTATTGCAAACATATAATAATATAGAAATAATTCTGATAGATGATGGCTCAACTGACAAAAGTGCGGAAATCTGTGCAGATTATCAGAAAAAGTACAGTAAAATCAGGTATATCTATCAGAAAAACAGCGGACCTGCTTCTGCAAGAAATAAGGGAATAGATGAAAGCAAAGGAAAGTATGTCGCTTTTATAGATTCAGATGACACGATTTCTCCTGACATGATAAGTACAATGGTTGATGCAGCTGAATCAAATTCAGCTGAAATGGTCATATGTTCATACAATCTTATTGAGAATAATAAGGAAAGCGTATGCAATTATAAATTACCTGAGGGATTGTATAGCGGTGAGAAAAGCAGACAGGTTCTTTATTCATTAATGGATGAAGATCAACAGAGTGTACCGCCGTATTCCTGGGTAAGGCTGACGCTTCGTTCAGTATTTGAAACAAATAATCTGCGCTTCAAGGATGGACTGATCAGAAGTGAAGATTATCATTTCTGGACTAAAGTTCATACTCGGATAAAAAGTGTATATTTGCTGAGCAAAACTCCGTTATATAATTATATATGTAATGATGAGTCAATAACGCATAGTTATGTAAAAAAATATTGGGATGGAGTATTATTCATATATAATGATTTGAAAAAGCATATTCCTGATACGGATGTCTGCAGACAGAAACTGGATGTAATGCTTATTAAGAGAGCATTGATTTCGCTTAATAATTCGGCAATGTGTACTTCAAAAAAACAAGCACGCAAAGAGATTTGGAAGATTGTAAATAATCATCAGCTTAATTCAGTTGTAAAAAAGCTGAAAGATTCAAATGTAAGGAAATTCAAATCATTCAGACGCACTATGCAGTATCATGGTAAACTGATAGTTGCGTTAAAATATATGTATGAAAATATTGTTTTTTGCCGTAACATGAAAAAGTAATGAGGTGATGCAATGAATTATTACGAACAGCGTCAAGGGTTAAAAGTACGCTCTTTGATGCTTATCATAATGGTAGTCTGGGCATTTTTGTTTCACAATATCCTCCATGCGTTTTCCATTATGAGCTATGTTATGGCTGCTGCCGGAATATGCTGCTTGGGAATCGTTACAAAAACAGATTCAACTTTTTCAATTAATAATATGACTTGTGCGTGGATACCGGCAA
Source organism: Ruminococcus sp. (assembly GCA_015066935.1). Classification (GTDB taxonomy): domain Bacteria; phylum Bacillota; class Clostridia; order Oscillospirales; family Ruminococcaceae; genus Ruminococcus. The sequence continues at coordinate 129,739 of SVNK01000003.1, forward strand.
TTATTGCAATGTTTTCAAGTTATTTTCTGCACTCAACAAAAAAGGTAAGTGCAGAAATGGATATATTGATACTGTTTATTGCTATGGTTTTCTGTATATTTTCATTTTATGATAAATTGGAATACATGCTTTGCATGAAAGTGATAGTCTTTATATCCGCTATTCATAGTTTTGGCGTTATAATACAACAGTTTTTACCGTCTTTGTATCAGGTTCTGGTGAAATTTTTACCTGATACAATGCAGAGTATAGTTCTTCAATCGAAGTATAATGGTTTTACCACAAATCCGGGCTTTGCAGCGGCATTTATATGTGCAGGTCTTATTGCACTTATTACAATACTGGTTAATGACCGGAAAATCACGTTCTGGAATCGTTGCTTGCTGATACTGATGATTGCAGCACTTTTATTTACGAATAAGCGTGCTCATCCGGTTTTTTTAGGTATTGCATTGTTGCTTTGTTGGCTGCTGCCTGTTCATAATGACAGTCGTATAAATAAATACTGGAAGATATTCCTCACCATTGTGGGAATTATTGTTTTCTTCTTTGCATTCAAGGATTTCCTGGTCAGAATTCCATTTGTTTCGTCGGTAGTTCAGACAATTGATGGATTGATGCTCGGAACGGACGTTACATCGTCACGTTCTGATTTGTCTTCATGGGCATGGAGTTTGTTTAAAGACAATCCCGTTTTTGGAATAGGCTGGGGTGATTATCGTTCTACCATTATTGGCACGATAACGCATGCGACAGAGCTTGATACGCATAATATTTACCTTCAGCTTTTATGTGAAACAGGTATTGTCGGATTCGTTTGCTTTGTTGTGCCGTTTGTTTTGTTCTGGACAAAGGCAAAAAATGCGTACTGCAGATGTGCTGTTGCTGAAGATGAATTGTCAAAAACATGGAAACCACCTCTCTGTTTTTCTTTTGTTTTTCAGACATTGTTTTTAATATACGGACTTACCGGAAATCCGCTTTATGATCCGAACTGGATGATACTCTACATGTTTGCATGTGGTATAACTTTGTCTTTTGTTACCATCGAAAGACAAAGTTCTGAAGAAGATCAGAAGAAGGAGATACTATGAGGATAGGTATTATTACATTTCATTTTGCACATAATCACGGCGCTGTTCTTCAATGCTGTGCACTGCAAAAGTATCTTGAATTACAGGGACATGATGTAAAGGTTATTAATTATCGTCCGAAATACCATACTGTAAGATATGATGCGGTTAAGAATCCGTTTCGTTACGCCAGTGATGTTTGCAAAAAGAAAAAATGCACATCTGTGGGAAGAATAAAAGTGTTTTGTCGCAGTATTGCACGTTGTATGAAGCTCAATATAAAAGGTACGGACAAAAAGAATGCAGTTTTTTTTGGAGAGTTTACAAGTAAAAATCTTCATCTTACGAAACGGTATACTTCGTTAAAAAGCCTGAAAAAGAATCCTCCTGAATTTGATGCGTATATAAGCGGAAGTGATCAGCTGTGGAATCCCGATCTGCTTGATCAGAAGTTTGACCGTGCATATTTTCTCGATTTCGGCAAGCCGGAATGTCGCAGAATTGCATATGCTGTAAGTATGGGTAAGGAGTTTTCTCCTGAAGAATGCAGACAGCTCAAGGAACTTTGTGCACCTCTGGACGCTGTATCTTTACGTGAAAAAACACCTTCGGTAATTGATGCGATTGAACGTGATGTTCATATATGTATTGATCCTACATTGCTTATTGATGCGGAATACTATCGTGGACTTGAAAGTAAAGAGAAGGAAAAAGAACCATATATTTTTGTGTATGGTTTTGAAACGTCTGATGCAATTAAAAGGGGCGTTGATATGGCATCAAAAAAATTCGGATGCAGAATTATCAACGGTTCACCGGGCAGGGTAAAGCTTACAGGAGAAAATGTTGAAAATATAAGAGATTATGCTCCTGACCGTTTTCTTTCGTTTATAAAGAACGCAGAATACGTTGTTACAAATTCCTTCCATGCAACTGTATTCTCTGTTATTTATAAAAAAAGATTTGCAACAGTACCGCATACAACACGTGGAAGACGTATGGTAGAGCTGCTTGGAAAGCTTGGTCTTAATGATGCTTTATGGGGAACTCCCGGTTTTTCTATGGACTATCTTCCTGACTATGATTCAGCATATGAAAAACTTGAAGCTCTCAGAAATAATTCGAAAAATTATATAAATAAAACGCTAAGTGGCTGCAAGGGTGAAGAAATTGAGCATATGGATGTTGAGGATTCATCCTGTTATGCAAGAATTAAGCCAAGCGAAAGATATTCGGATCTTAATGCAACATATGGATATTATAAGAATACCGATAAACTGAAAAAATCCGCATCAGGCGGAGTTGCGTCGGCTATGTCAGAGGCTGTAATAAAAGAAGGCGGTGCAGTTTATGGCGTCGTTTACAGGGATGATTTTAAATCAGCCTGTTATCAGCGTGCTGATTCTCTTGAACAAATTGAGCGTTTTAAAGGTTCAAAATATTTTGTTCCTGAATTGGTGATGCCGAATGGTGAAAGTGTATTTTCTGATATAGAAAAAACGCTTAATGAAGGCAAAACAGTTCTTTTCATAGGCCTTGGCTGCATGGTTGGAGCATTAAAAAAATATGCTGAATCACACAAGCTTGATGAAACAAAATTATATACCGTCGATCTGATATGTCATGGACCGATGCTCGCTTCAGCTCAAGCAGATTTTGTTGCCGGACTTGAAACAAAGTATAAATCAAAGCTTGTTGACTTTACAATGAGATATAAGAAAACAGGCTGGACACCTAATTATATTCGTGCGGAATTTGCCAACGGCAAGTGCTATGAAGAGCCGTTCTATGAAACAGAGCTTGGCTATGCATTTAAGACTTATTCAAGAAAATCATGTTTTTCTTGTAAATTCAAAGGACATGACCATGTCGCTGACGTAACAGTAGGCGATTATTGGGGACTTAAATCAGGTATGCATGGTTATAATAAGAACGGCGTTTCGATTATGCTTTCAAAAACAGAAAAAGGAAATGAACTTCTGGCTAAGATTGATTCTTCTGCGTTTCTTATTGAGAAGGCAGATATTGATACTGCAATAGTAAATAATCCCATGTTTGAAGAAAGCAGAGTTAATCCGGCATATTATGACGCTTTTGACAAGGATTTTAAAGAGCATGGGTTACATTATGCGTGTATCAGGTCGCCTGAATTCAAGGCTTATAAGAAATTGGCATCCAGAAAGAAGATCAGGCGATTATTCAAATTATAAATACATTATTTATCGTGTGTTATGATTGATTGGAGAGTTCGTAAAAATGTCTAGTTACAAGAAATTAGGAAAAGACGTATTGCTGATGACGATAGGAAGCTTCGGAAGCAAGCTTCTGACATTTGTTTTCGTAGGATTCTATACGGGCATGCTGTCAACGGAGGAATACGGAACAGCTGATCTTATATCAACAACGACAATGTTGTTGTTCCCGTTTTTTTCAGCGATAATATGCGAAGCAATGATGCGTTTTGCGCTCGAAAAAGAGAACGACCCTAAGCAGGTGTGGTCGATCGGAATCAAGGTGACCATAATCGGTTCTGCCGTGTTTATGGTGTTGTCGCCGATAGTATTCCTGACGCCGCTGAAGGACTACTATATATTTGTTGTTCTTTATTATATAACGTATGCCTTTAATCATGCGGTATCATACTTTGTAAGAGGAATCAACAAAACAAAGATTTTTGCTTTGGGTGGAATTGTCCAGACGTTTGCCGTAATAGTATCAAGTCTTACTTTGTTATTATGGCTTAAGCTTGGAATACTCGGTTATCTTATTTCTCATGTTATTGGTTCAGTAGTTTCCACAGTGTATATGTATTTATTCGCAAAAGTCCATAAGTATGGATTTACATGGAAGAATACCGATAAAGCAATGCAGAAGCAGATGCTGAAATATTCAATTCCTATGATTCCGAACAGTGTAAGCTGGTGGCTTTCAGACACGGTGTCTAAGTTCTTCCTTACAATGTTTATCAGCACATCAGCTACAGGACTCTTTTCTGTAGCAAACAAGATTCCGCATATCATGACAACGATGACCGGAATATTCGGAAGAGCATGGAAAATCAATGCAGTTGATGATTTTGGCTCAGAGAAATCAAAAAAGTTCTATGAAGACTGCTTTTCAAAGATGGCAGCAATGCTTCTGTTATTGATTTCAGTTATGCTTCTAATGAACAAACCACTTGCACAAATCCTTTTCAAAAAAGAATTCTTTAAAGCACGTCAGTTTGTTCCGCTTCTTTTGTTTTCGACGATAATGCATGCGTATTCTGAGTTTCTCGGTTCGATATATACATCGTCGTACAAAACGAAGTTTCTGATTGTATCAACATCTATCGGAGCAGCAATAAATGTACTGATGAATATAATTCTGATACCGAGAGTTGGAATTATGGGTGCAGCAATCTCGGTTGCCACAGCTCAGACTGTAATCTGCATTTCCAGATTGATTCACAGCAGAACTATACTGAAGCTGGATTATCACTGGATGCGTGACGGAGCGTGCTATATTATTATCCTGTCTCAGATTTTCGTTGCGGTAAAGGAGTTCAGCTTTATGTATGTGTATTCGGCAATTGCTGTGGTCCTTATTGCGATAATACTCCACCGTGAGCTGAAGGGAATGTTCAGAATGGTGGCAAACGGATTCATCAGAAAGAAACGCTAAGACAGTGCGATACAGTATATTTTCAGTTTAAGTCCTGTACCGTAATGGAAGGTGTATCAGTGGACTTGAATTGAAAGAATACAAAAAAGGTATTGACTTGTCGGGAAATATATGATATAATCGGATATGAATTTAAAACAGTTAAGATATGTGCTTGTTCTTGCACATGAAGGCTCGTTTGCAGGAGCAGCAGAGCTTTTGAATATTTCTCAGCCGTCGTTATCTCAGTATGTCAAGAAGATTGAACAGCAGCTTGGCGTGCAGCTTTTTGACCGTACCGGCGGCGTTGTAAGGCTGACTGATGCCGGTCGTATATATATAGACGCAGGCAGAAAAATTCTTGATATCGAGCATCATATGTGCGGTCAGTTTAATGACCTTGCAGAGAATAAGACAGGTTCCATTGTGATCGGAACTTCTCCTTATCGTTCTGCAGTAATGATGCCTCTTATAGCACGCAAATTTCAGGAGAAGTATCCGGGAATGCATCTTGTTGTCGAGGAAATGACAACAAAAGAGCTTCATGAAGCTGCTGAACGTGGTCAGTTTGACTTGTGCCTGACCCTTATGCCCGTTAATGAGCAGGCATGCCGCTTTGAAAAGATCGCAGAGGAAGAATTGATTCTTGCTGTGCCATCGTCTATGGCAAAGTTCAATGCAAAAACAGTAAAAGAACGAAAGTATCCTGCTATTGATGCTGCTGAAATCAGTAACAAGCCGTTCGTCATGATTACAGATAAACAGTGGATGCAGCTTGTGCTTAATAATCTGGCAGAGGAATATGCTCTTTCACTGAAAAAGGCTATTGTTGTCAAGAGCCTTGAAGCACAGATAGAAATGGTGCGTGCAGGCGTGGGTATGGCACTTCTTCCAAGTGGAATCGAGAGGTTCTGTATGCCTGGAGAGGTTGTGTTCTATTCCCTTGTTCAGGAACTTCCCAAGAGAGAGGTCGTTCTTGTTCAGAGACGTGACCATCTGAATACCAATGTCATAAACGAACTTATTAATATAATAAAAGAAACACAATGGTAAATAAAGCTGAGCATTTGCTCGCTTTATTTTTGGAAACTTCATAATCAAAAGATTATAGCGCTAATAATTCAGTTCCATATCGCGGAGGCGATTAAAATATATTATATCTCAGGAGGTTAAAAACATGCCATCAGCTTTTCTTTATCTTGGCATCATGCTTGCGGTAATTGTTGTGTGGTTCATGCTGCTGAAAAGACCTGTATATGAAGCAGTTCTCATCAGCTTTGTTGTTCTGCTGGCAGTTACAAACAAATGGAGCTCTCTCGGCGATTATATCGACAAGGGACTTTCAACATCGCTCCTTTATTCAATGACGGCGTTCGTTGCAATGTCGGTTATTCTTACGAAAACTAAGATTATCGACAGCTGTATAGCCATCATTCTCTCAATTCTCGGACGAATCCCCGGCGGTGCAGGATACGTATCAATTATTGCATCTGCATTTATGGGAGCTCTCTCGGGAAGCGGTCCCGGTAACGTTATGGCCACCGGTTCAATCACAATTCCTGCGATGAAGAAGTCAGGATTTCCGCCTGAGCTTGCTGCTAACGTAGAAAGTAACTCAAGCTATATGGGAAATATGATTCCTCCTTCATCTAATATCGTTGCAGCTCTTGGAGCGTTTACTGCTCTTTATCCTGCAACAGAAATGACAACAGGTCAGTTCTGGATCGTACTCTGGGGCATTTCAATCTGGTTCATTCTTCAGCGTGTATTGACTTTGTTCTTCTTCTGCAAGTATTATAAGGTTAAGCCTATGTCTAAGGAAGAACTTCCAAGTCTTAAGGAATCATTGAAGACGGGATGGCAGGGACTTCTTCTTCCTGTAGTTATCCTTTTACCCTTTGTTCTTGACTATTTCTTCAAAGAAAGCTTCTTCACAACACGTCTTGGCGCAGCAGGAGCTAAAGCAATGTCAAGCAGTCTGCTTCTTTTCATTCCCGGAATTGCAACGTTTTACGCATGCCTTATCACCAAGGACAAGAAAGCTGTTACTCCTCACAAGATTGCAATGCTGTTTGCAAAGGCTGTAAAGACGATTGCTCCCGCTGTAGGCGTATGTATCATAGGATACATGATCGGCGCTCTTTTCAATGACATGAATGTTGCCGTTGAAATGGAGGAGTTCATCAGAGATGTCAATTTCGGTAAATTCGGACTTGTTCTCTTTATTTCACTTCTTACATGCTTCCTTGGCATGATCATTCCCGGTTCTTCACTTGTTGTTATCTTTGGACCTGCATTTATTTCTTCATTTGCTTCCGTTGGTGTTGATCCTGTTCTTGCAGCAGCTATGCTTCCCTGTATCTGCGGTGTTATGTGCGGTATTACACCACCTCTCGGACTTGGAATGTATGCGGGAATGTCGCTTGCTGAATCTGATTTCGGAAAAACATTCAAAAATAATATGTTCTGGGTTGTTGGACAGTTTGTCATGGAAGTTGTCGTACTTATGGGCTGGCTGCCGATTCTTGGACTGTAAGGAGGATGTATTATGAAAGAAAAAATGAAAAAGTTATCTGATATTCTGAAAGTCGTATTCGGTTACGGAATTATGATTTCACTTTTTGTTGGCGGACTCACATTCTTCGGTTACGTTGCAGCTCTGATTGTTGGTGGTGATACAGCTGTAAAGATATGTGATTTCATCAGTAACACAGTAAATAAAAACATGATTTATTTAAGTACAATCATGATTCTTCTCGGTCTTGTAACGATGTATCTTGCAGGCGAAAAGGCTCTTACACCAAGCCAGAGCAAAAAGTCTAAAACCGACTAAAATAGTTATAAGTATAAAGCCTCCACAGGTGTACTGTGGAGGCTTTATTGTGTTAAAAATGAACTCAAAGTAAACGGGAACAAGTTTATTTAAAATAATTGTTTTCGTGTTTCATTGAATAGAATTATTTTGTAAGGATAATTACATAAATAATATACAAGATGTAATATCCGTAGTCAAAATAAACAAATGTCATGTCTGCTATTTGAGAAAATTGGAGATTTTCAAAAAAACACTTGATTTTTCTTTACAATATGTTATAATTAAATTATACCAATATGAGGGAATTGTTGTGTACGTTTCCCTTGTAATTAAAAACTATTATGGCGAAAACTTATAAATATAATTGGGGCAATTCCGGAAAGGAATGAATACTGTAATCAAGGAGGTATGAATTACATCTGTTTTTGGTTTGGACGTGCGTTAAAAATATTGAATAAAATGAAACGGAGGAATTATTATGAAGTTTAAAAAGGTATTTGCAGCTGCAATGGCAGTAGTTATTTCGGGAAGTATGTTTATGGTTCCCGGAGTAACAGCAAGTAAGAACATTATGGAAGTAAGTGCTGCTTCGGTCAATAATGCTAATCTGATTATTGATTTCGGAAGCTATAGTGCTGATCCGGGCGACTATATTGTTGTTTCGCCCATAATCAAGAATAACGGTGGAAAGTTTGCTGTTTCAGCTATAGATGTTGAGCTGGACGTTGATTCACCACTTGAAATCACTGCGATTGGTGGTACATCGGCTGCATTTAACGGTGCGATAGTAAGCTATAACCTTGCTCAGTACAAGGCTTCACTCACTCCTCTTACGAATAACGAGCCTACTGTTCCAATTGATAATGAGACACTTTTCAAGCTCAGAGTAAAGGTGCCCGATGATTGTCCTGATGGTGTTTACAATATCGGATTTGGTGATAAGGTTGAAATCTTTAAGGGCAGTTTGAATTCCGATAAGTGGTCATATCAGGAGATAGTAGGTCAGATTACAGTAGGAAACGGTTCTGTTTCCGAAACTACCACCACAACAACTACTACAACTACAACTACAACTACAACGGCTGCACCCGTTAATAAAGTTGCTATAGTTGAACAGCCCGTTGACGTTAAGGTTCCTGAAGGCGAAAAGGCAATAGTTTCCGTTTCAGCTACAGGTGATGGACTGTCATATCAGTGGTATTATCGTAACACAAATCAAAAGAATTTCTATCCATCGTCAGTTCTTACTGCGGAATACTCTGCTGTAATGAGTGAAACAAGAAATGGTCGTGAGATTTATTGCTTGATTACTGATAAGTATGGTAACTCAGTAAAATCAGATGTTGTAACAATATCCATGTGCGAATCTCTTGCAATAGTAGAGCAGCCCGAGAGTGTGGTTGTTCCTGCCGGACAGAACCTGAGTGTTGAGGTTAAGGCTGTTGGAGAAGGTCTTACATATCAGTGGTATTATCGCAACACTACCCAGAAAAATTTTTATCCTTCTTCAGTTTTAACTCCGGTTTATTCTGCAACCATGAATAGTTCAAGAAATGGACGTGAGGTTTACTGTTTAATCACTGATAAGTATGGAAATTCGATAAAGTCAGATATTGTTACACTGAACATGGGAACGCCTCTTGAAATTGTTGAGCAGCCTTCTGACGCTTCAGCAGTAATCGGTTCTGTTGTGAAAACAAAGGTGACTGCAGTCGGTGAAGATCTTACATATCAGTGGTATGTACTCAATCCTAATGCTACAAAGTTTGTAGAATCTTCAATTACTAAGGCTACATATTCTTATGCTATGACTGCTTCAAAGAGCGGACGTAAGGTATACTGTGTAATTACAGATAAGTATGGCAACTCCGTTACAACAGATACAGTTACATTAACAGCAAAGTAAAAAGAAAACAGCTTCCTGATTATTTCAGGAAGCTGTTTTTTATTGCGGAGTAAGCGTCCGTCAGTTTGCAGTAAGGACGCCGTCTTCGAGTTCAATGCTGATAATATCACCGGGTTCAAGATGCCCACCGATGAGCTTCTTGGCGGCAAGAGTTTCGATTCTGCTCTGTATAAAACGTCTTAGAGGACGTGCACCGAAGCTCGGGTCGTAGCCGCAGTCAACGATATGATTCTTTGCGTCATCACTGAGTTCAAGTCTGATATGCTGAGCAGCAAGACGTTTTCTGAGGTCATCAAGCATAAGTTCCACGATAGACATGATTTCAGTTTTGGTGAGAGGCTTATAGAAGATAATCTCATCAAGACGGTTGAGAAATTCGGGGCGGAAGTGACGTTTAAGCAGTGTTTCAACCTCTTCTCTGGCTTCGGTGGAGATTTCACCTTTTTCGTCGATTCCCTCAAGAATTGAGGCTGAACCGAGGTTTGAAGTGAGAATGATGATTGTATTCTTGAAATCGACTGTTCTGCCCTGAGAGTCGGTTATACGTCCGTCGTCCAGAACCTGAAGCAGGATATTGAAGACATCCGGATGAGCTTTTTCGATTTCGTCAAACAGAACTACGGAGTAGGGCTTTCTGCGTACTGCTTCCGTAAGCTGACCGCCTTCATCGTATCCGACGTATCCGGGAGGCGCTCCGATAAGACGGCTCACGCTGAATTTCTCCATATATTCACTCATGTCGATGCGGATGATATTTTTCTCGTTATCGAAAAGGATTTCGGAAAGTGCCTTTGCAAGTTCTGTTTTTCCGACGCCTGTAGGACCAAGGAACATGAACGAACCGATAGGTCTGTCGGGGTCCTGAATACCAGCACGTGCTCTGAGAATAGCCTCGCTGACCTTTGTGACGGCTTCATTCTGACCAATTACACGTTTATGCAGAAGCTCTTCCATGCCGAGGAGCTTTTCTTTTTCGCTTTCCATCAGTTTTGAAACGGGGATTCCTGTCCAGCGGCAGACGATTTTAGCAATTTCTTCTTCCGTAACTTTGTCACGGAGCAGTTTTTCACCGCCCGAGTTGTGTTCGGTTTTTGCTTCGAGTTCTGATAGCTGCTTTTTCAGCTGAGGGAGTCTGCCGTATTTGAGCTCAGCTGCCTTGTTGAGGTCATATTCACGCTCGGCACGTTCAATGTCTGCGCTGACCGTTTCAATTTCTTCACGGACCTTGCGTACATCAGCGATGGCGTCTTTTTCGTTCTCCCACCTTGCCTTCATGGAGTTGAACTGTTCTCTTAGTTCGGAAAGTTCGCTGCGGATTTCCTCAAGGTGTTCAAGAGAAATGCTGTCGTTTTCTTTTTTGAGTGCAGCCTCCTCGATTTCAAGCTGAACTATTTTACGTGAAATCACGTCAAGTTCGGTCGGCATGGAGTCCATTTCGGTGCGGATAGTTGCACAGGCTTCGTCGATGAGGTCGATTGCCTTGTCGGGGAGGAAGCGGTCGGTAATGTATCTGTTGGAGAGCACAGCCGCTGATATCAGGGCGTTATCGTGGATTTTAACGCCGTGGAATACCTCGTAGCGTTCTTTCAGTCCTCTGAGGATAGAGATAGTATCCTCAACAGAAGGAGCGTCAACGAGAACGGGCTGGAAACGTCTTTCAAGGGCGGGGTCTTTTTCGATATACTGACGGTACTCGTTGAGCGTTGTGGCACCGATACAGTGGAGTTCTCCACGTGCAAGCATGGGCTTAAGCAGGTTTCCGGCGTCCATTGCGCCGTCAGATTTGCCTGCGCCGACGATTGTATGAAGCTCGTCTATGAAGAGAAGAATCTGACCATTGCTGCTTTTAATTTCGTTAAGCACAGCTTTCAGTCGCTCTTCAAACTCGCCCCTGTATTTTGCACCTGCAACAAGTGCACCCATATCAAGGGAGAAAATTTTTCTGTCCTTGAGGCTGTCGGGGACGTCGCCTGCAACGATTCTGAGCGCAAGACCCTCTGCAATTGCCGTTTTACCGACACCGGGTTCACCGATAAGAACGGGATTGTTTTTAGTCTTACGTGAAAGAATACGGATAATGTTTCTGATTTCGCTGTCACGACCGATAACAGGGTCGAGTTTGTTTCTGCGTGCAAGTCCGACAAGCTCCTGACCGTACTTTTCGAGAACATTGTAAGTATCCTCGGGATTTTCGCTTGTGACTCTGGTGTTGCCTCTGACTGACATAAGAGCATTAAGGAAGTCGTCACGAGAGATACCGAAGCTGTCCAGCAGCTGTGAAACGTCCTTGTCACGGCAGGCAATCAGTGACAGCATGAGATGTTCAACTGAAACGAACTCGTCCTTCATATTTGCTGCAATCTGTTCAGCGGCAGTAATTACACGGTCGAGGTCGGAAGAAATACCGGCATTGGCACTTCCGCTGCCTGTTACCTTTGGAAGTGTACCGATTTTCTTGTCTGTTTCCATTTCGAACAGCTCGGGGTCCTTGTTCATTTTTGTAATGAGCTGAGGTATCAGACCATTTTCCTGTTTAAGAAGTCCTGCAAGAAGATGCACAGGAAGTATGAGCTGATTGGAATTCATTACCGCAATGCTCTGAGCCTTTCTTACGGCGTCCATGGATTTTTGTGTGAGTTTTTCTGAATTCATAGAACATTCCTCCTCATATAATTGTGTCATTTATAAGCTGTAAATATTCTGAACCGAGCCGCAAAAGCTGTGGTTCGGATTCTGACGGAGATGCAAGAAACGATTGCAGTGAACTGTCAAGGTTTCTGATATAGCGGCTTATAGCTTCTCCCGTCTTATCGGGAGTGAGACCGCTGTTATAGAGTTTTCTTGTAAAACATTCATCGGTGAGTGAGAATACATACTCATGAGGGCATATCTTTGCAAGTTCTTCAGCTTCAAACCTGATTCTGAACATGAAAAACTCCTTAAAAAGGTTAAGAAGAAGCTGACTCTGCGTGCGTATCTGAACTCTGAGTGTACCGATATATTGGTCGGGAGCACGTTGAAGCTCCACTTTATAGCTGATTGTAGGGTGGTATTTATAGTCGAGCGAAGTACGCATGGTCATAAGTGAAGCAGAACGCTGCTGTTGTATACGGAAGCTTTCACCTATGAGTTCTGAAAGGTAATCAAAGGTGCTTCTCATACGCATTTCCGGAGTCTCACAGGCGAGGTGCTGGGCGAGAATCTGATTTATAAGATTTGAACGGCTTGTACCGAGTCTGTACGCTTCTCTGTCGACGGCTTTGATGATGTCGTCCATCAATACAAGGCTGTAAACGCTTTTGTTCATAGAATCATCCTTTCGAGGTAACCTTTTATTATATTGTAATACGGATTATTAAATTTGTCAAGCGGATTATATAATATTTCACGCAAATTTCATAAAGCAAAAAAATTACCTTCCCGAGGGAGGGAAGGCGGTCTCCGACCCAAACGGATGAACCGTTTAGCACTGTGAGTCGTCGCAATTGAAGTTAAAACAAATTATTGAGAATAGAAAACATAAAAAAATTACAAATGAAAGAGACAAGTTTTAATTGTTAACTAAAAACTGCTCCTGAATCAAGTGAATTAATATGCAGTATCAAGTACATGAGAGGGGGAGGGTAATTGATACTGAATACTAACTTATCACCTAACAGTTATTATTATATTGCATATTTGAAAATGTTGCAATAAACAAAAGTGCACAAAAATACACTAATGTGATTTTTTGCGCACTTTTCCGACTTTTTACGAGTTAATTTTTTGTTAATTGATTACTTAACTATTCTAATTAACAATCACTTCACAATCAGCCGATTTTAAGTTCGTTGAAACCATTGGACATGGTAAAATCTTTTTTCTCACCGTCAATATCAACAGTCATTGTACTGCCTTCCTTGATTGTTGGAGCAAGGACGATAACAGTTTTGAAGCTTGCGTGAGGAGTTACACTTGCGATTTCTTTGCCGTCAACACTTGCAGTAAATTTTTTTCCTGCTTCGGCTGAATCAGAGATTGTAGCTATTGCATAAGGAGTTGCAGTAGAGGAGACGGTCTTTATCTGGTTTCCGGCAGCGATAAGAGTTCCGCCGGAGTAAACGAATCCTTTAAGGTTGTATACTGAGAAATCGTTCTTTTTCGTGCCGCTTGAAACGACAGTCTTTCCGCCCTTGACAGTGACTGTTCCCTCGGATTTAAGACCGTTTGTGCCGCCCTTGACATTAAGTGTTCCGCCCTCGATAGAAATGTCGTCGTGAGCGAAGACTCCGGACTTAACGGATGTAATATTGACATTTCCGCTTTCAAGGATAAAGTCGTCATGGCTTGCAATTCCGTGAGCGTTGCCTGAAGTGATATTGAGAGTACCGTTGCCCTTGATACGGAGAGTATCATTGGAGAATACGGCACCGTCATTAACGAGGTCACTGCCGCCGTCCTTGAGGGTTGATACAGTACCGTCAACGAGTTCGAGGGTGCAGCGTTTTGCACGGTCAATAAAGATAGCGGGACCGTTTGAATTTGAAAGTGTGATGCCGTCAAGTACAAGCTTGATTTTATCCTCGGTCGCAGCATCTGTACCTATGCTGACGATAATCTGTCCCTGAGAAGCAGAGCCTGAGATGTGGTAGACGCCTGAGCCTGTAATTTTTACGGTTGAGCCGTCGATAGTGACGTTATCGCCGCTTGATGAAGCTGTTGAACCGAGCTTGATTTTTGCGGTATACTCGGCTTTATCCTCAGTTGGAGCCTCAGTGGTGGCTTCTGTGGGAGGTTCTGTTGTAGTCTGTGAGCTTCCGCCGTCGGGATTCTTGGTGATAGTAGTGGGAGCGTCGCCGCCGCTGGGAGCTGAAGTTGTTGCAGCTTCTGTAGTGACCTCGATGTCGGCAGAGGTTGAAGCTTCGGTTGAATCAGCTGCACCGGCTTCCGAGGAAGATTCCTGTGAAGCTGACGTTGTTCCTTCTGTGGCATTATCAGCGTTTCCGCTGTCAGATGATGCTGTTTCCGTAGAGGCAGCCGTTGTACCCGAAACCACACTGTCATTATCTGATGAAGTACCTGATTTTCCGCATGAACATAATCCGCACAATACTGTAAGTGAGGCAAGGAATGCCGTAATTTTTCTGTATCTCATATTAATCTCCCTTAGTTTTCGTAGATTTTATCGTCATATCTGAAGAATACAAGGTTGATAGTCATGTTGCCGTTGAGGGTACGAAGCTCGTCGATAAATTTTTTCTGATCGATATTCTGGTCGATATCAACACTGTAGATAAGCTCAAAAAGAGTACCGAAGTTAGTTGTCTTAACACGTCTGAGTCTGTGGAAAGTTGTGTACTTGTTGAGGACAGGCTCAAAGACACCCTGATAATCGAGATTTTCGGGGATAGCGATTTTAAGAGTCATATGGTTTTTTCTTGCACCGCCGAAGTTAGTCTCGGCAAGGATAAACATGATAGCTCCGAGGATGAGGAAGAATACGATTGCGAATCCCACATAACCGATACCGCATGCAACACCGCATGCCATTGCAAAGAAGATATACGCTATATCCTTCGGGTCGCCGGGGACGCTTCTGAATCGGACGAGTGTGAATGCGCCTGCAAGACTGAGAGCACCTGCTGTGGTATTGATAAGAAGAAGGATAAGTGATACGATAGTGGGGAGCATTGTCATAGTGAGGACATAGCTCTGTGCGTAGCCTTCCTTTCGGTGGGTGATGATGTAGATAAGGCTGATAAGCAGACCGATGATAAGTGCCGCACCCTCACAAAGGAAGAACTCTGAGGGTTTGATTTCAGCAAGCATAGTTGCTGTAGTGTCGATAATACCTGAATCGCTGGGCTGGTACTTTGAAAGTACGTTCCCGAAAAAACCGTTTTCAAACATAATAATAAGCTCCTGTAATAAATTTTCGATTGTAAATGCACTGAATTCAGCAATAGGATTCATGACAGCATGAATGGTATTGCTTATAGTGCAGATTTGTTGGAAGTAAGGATGATTCCTGTGCTTTTCGGCAGAGAAATGCCGGAAATATAAATCTTCTTTTTGTCTTCAAGCTGTTCACGGATGAAGTTCTGATAAGCTCTGCCGTATTTTGAGAAGCTGGTCTTGTAGATTTTCAGCTCAGAGAGCTTATTTACGAGCCAGTCCGGGACGGCATCGGAAATTTTCACTTCCATCAGACGCTGGTCAGCTTCAATAATGAAATTGCCGTAGCTTTCATATTCAAGACCGAGATCGTAACGTCTTTCGGTGAGTTTTCTGTCGAATGTAAGACGAAAATCCTTGTTGTCCTTTCCGAAGAACGCCTCTCTGCGGTAGCTGATATACTGTTTCGGTGACACTTTGTAGTGGTCGAGGAAGACATCAAGCTCACGGAAAACCTGATTGGTTATGTATTTGTCCGATTGAGGCTTTCTGCCTGTGGCGAGGTATTCGCTTGATTCTGCAAGAGTCATGGAAACACGTCGCTTTGTGACGATACCGCCGATTTTCTTTTTGATTTCAAGAAAGACCATATCGTCGTCCGAAGCGGGGGAATAGTAGCTTCGCAGTCTGATTTTCTCTTTGTAATACGGTTTGCTCAGGGATTCCCTGATAAGAAAATCGTCGTCGGTGTCGTAGTAGATGTTGAAAATACCGTATTCCTTGCCGCCTACGCAGTACTTATCGGGAATCATATACTCGTTGATGACATTCATCAGTTCGTGGTACTGGTGCATATCGAGAAGAAATTTTATTTCCTTTCTGGCAAAAGTATTGATAGCCATAATTTCTTCGGTGGTTAACCGAAGTTCACACTCCTTTCGCTGAAATTATATAAATACGCTTTCTTCTGATTTTAATATCTTGAATATATTATAAATAAGAAAGCTTAAATTTATCTTAAAGTATAGATGTACAAAATGAAAAATATGTGTTTAAAATCTGAAATCCGGCTGTTATATGTGATTGACAACAAGCGGAAAACGTGTTACAATTGAAACATACTTTATTTTGGAGGCATAAATTTGATTCGTTCACTAAGATATACACTTTCATTTTTTTTATCAGCAGCAGTAATCCTTGTGTCGGGATGCAGCAGTTCAAAGCGCTCTGTTGAGGAGCCTGTTCCCACAGCGGAATACACTTCGCTCGATCCCCACAGCATTGTTTTTGAATGGCAGGACGCTTATGAGCAGAAGCTCAAGGAGTTTGCGTCATCGGACAGCATCAGGAACGGCACAGGCGGTTCGATGTTCGATCTTCGTGACATTGACGGGGACGGAACTCCCGAACTTATGATTTCGCCCGATTACGGAATGTCAACCCTATGTGAAATATACACCTTTGCCGACGGTAAACTGAAAGAGCTTGATACAGGTGAAAGCGGCGGCGGCGGAGTATTCGGATACATACCGTTCAAGAAACTCTACAACTTCGTGTACAGCGGCGACGGCTTCGAAATAGGGAAATACTGCAGTTTGTCCGACGGTGTTTTCAAGCAGGAGATAGCCTACTTCAACAACAGCAGAAATGCAATTGCAACAGGAACGCTGCTGCGATATGAAATAAATGGTGAGACAGTGGGTCTTACTGACTACGATAAGGCGCTGAGTAACTATAATTCGGATTACAGCCTTACACTTGGAAGAAAATACACTTTTGACAATAAAACCATTGATTATGCACTCAGGTATTCTGAAAGCTGGGGGACGGTTCTTGCGGAAAACGGCAGAAAGCAGTACAGAAATCTGCTGGCTGATTACATGGATTCGGCAGAAAAGAGTGCAGGTTTTGAGCTTTGCGACCTGAACGGTGACAATCAGCCTGAGCTGATTTTGTCGGAAGGCGATTATGAAGGAGCAGTCTGCCGTATCTACACAATTGAAAACGGCTTAATTACCGTGGTTTGCAGCGGTATCGGAAGCAATGGTACGGTTTTTATGGATACCGAAAGCAGTATTGTGTATGCATACAACGCAGGAAAGCATGTCTGCTGGAGCTTTGATGAAGGAGAACTCAGTGATTATAAGCCCTCTGAATCATATACAGAGCTTGGCAGAAAGCATCTTCTTACTCCCGAATCAATCACTTCCGCATTGCATTAAGGGAGGCGTGAAATGGCTAAATCAAGGTATATTTACACCTGTAATCAGTGTGGTTATGAAAGCTCCAAATGGAACGGAAAGTGTCCGTCATGCGGAGCGTGGAACAGCTTTGAGGAGGAGATTGCCGAGCACACTTCTTCGTCGGGGAGAGCTTCGGTGCAGTCCATTGACCTTTCCGACAGCATCCTTGAGCTTGAGGACATCGGAGTTGACAGTGATGTCCGCTACGATACGGGAATAGGTGAGCTTAACCGTGTTCTCGGCGGAGGACTTGTAAAAGGTTCGCTGGTACTTCTCGGCGGTGAACCGGGAATCGGAAAAAGTACAATACTGCTTCAGATCTGCCAGTTTCTCGGTGAGGAACATTCGGTGCTCTACGTATCGGGAGAGGAATCGGCACGTCAGATAAAGCTTCGTGCACAGCGTCTCGGCGTTGATACTGAGAATCTCTACATACTTACAGCTACCGATGCGGAAGCGATAGCGGAAACCGTAAGCTCGTGCACTCCCGATATTGTGATAATCGACTCAATCCAGACCGTGAGTATCGGCAGGATAACTTCAAGTCCCGGCAGCATAACTCAGGTAAGGGAATGTACAAACCTGTTCATGCACACGGCAAAGGAACGTGAAATCCCGATAATTCTTGTCGGACACGTCAACAAGGACGGAGCCATTGCAGGTCCGAAGGTTATGGAACACATCGTTGATGCCGTTCTGTATTTTGAAGGTGAGCGTCACCAGAGCTACCGTCTGCTCAGGGCGGTCAAGAACCGATTCGGCTCAACAAATGAAATAGGCGTTTTTGAAATGCTTGACAAGGGACTGCGTGAGGTTGAGAATCCCTCGCAGATGCTTCTTTCGGGGCGTCCCCACAATGTTTCGGGAACATGTGTAGCCTGCGTTATGGAGGGAAGCCGACCGATACTTGCCGAGGTTCAGGCACTTGCCGCAAAGACAAGCTACTCTGCTCCAAGACGTATGGCAACGGGTTTCGATTTCAACAGGCTTAATATAATAATTGCCGTACTTGAGAAGCGGCTTGGTATTTTCATGGGTTCGCTTGACGTATATCTGAATATTGTCGGAGGATTCCGTCTTGACGAGCCTGCGGGCGACCTGCCCGTGGCAATGGCACTGTACTCGGGAATCATGGACAGACAGATTGACGAGGCGCTTATCGCTTTCGGAGAAATAGGACTCGGCGGAGAAATCCGTTCCGTTTCACACATTTCAGAGCGTATCCGCGAGGCTGAGCGTATGGGTTTCAGAGCGTGTATAGTACCGAAGCAGTCAATGAACAGCATCAATGCCGATGATTACAGGATTGAGATAATTCCTGCATCAACTCTGAAACAGGCATTCAGCGTAATAAAATAATGATGTGAAGGAGACAGCTGTGGCTGTCTCTTTTTATTTCCAGAATGCGAAGAACTGTTCAACATCGTATGCGATTTCAGGGAAATCGTGGCACAGACTGTCATAGCGGAACATCTGGTTAATCGTCTGGACTCCGCCCGAAAAGAGGGTCCACACAAGTGAAAAGCACAGTGCACCGCTGATGATTTTTTTCAGTGTACGGCTTTCGGATTTTGTATATACAAGGAAAATGACTGCAAATGCACCAAGAAGCGACTGCCATGCAAAGTCCACCATGTAACGCACAGCATATCCGCTTTCCCATACGGAAGCAATAATAATCAGCGGGACGATTACACACGGAACAGCTGTAAAAACTGCTGAACGGATTCTTGTTCCTTTATCGGGGAGAGTTTTCAGAGCCTTTCCGCCGAAGAAATAAGCGAACATCGGTAATGCCATGAAGAAAAGTCCTGAGACATTATGCGTAGAGGTGAGGTCTCTGTAGAAGAAGCCGCCGACTCCGAGAGAACTGAATTCGGCTGAAACGATGGGATAAAGAGGCGAGATTCTCGGTGGAGAAAACAGGTAATTGTATATTGCGATAAGTGAAAGCTGAGGGTGGAACTGAGCCTTTGTAAAATCATTGATAGTGAGTGAATACTGGATTCCGAATTCAAACGGCGAGCCGAATCTGCTGAAATTGTAAGCCATCTGGACGATTCCGAGTGCTGCCATAGGAATGAAAGCACAGCAGAGATAGGCTGTTCCCGACTTGCTGAAGAGTTTGTCGGAAGATTTTGTTTTCATTTTCGGAAGTGCCGCTGCCATGAAAAGTGCTGCACAGATACAGTAAAGCACGAGTGTAGGACGTGAAAGCACGGCAACTGCAAACAAGGCAGAGGCAGCTGTTGTCCGTGGAAGCGATATTTTGCCGTTTCCGAGGATGTTTGCGCTCATCAGGAAATAAACCGCCCATGTAAGGAAGGCAAATCCTGCTGCCATAGCGGTTTCGTAGAAAAGCGGACGTCCTATGCTGAACCAGATTCCGCTTACCGCTTCAATTATTATGAGACTGATTATGTAAAGTCCGCATGGGAGAGAGGGAAAGAATTTCCTTATAAAGGCAGTAAAAGCCATTGCGAGTCCGACTATGCCGATTATTGCGAAAAGGAGAATTGCGGCGGCATCAGGAAGGAAGTACCCTGTAATCAGGTGATATGGCATAAACAGGAGAATTACGGGAGCGATTCCGTAGTAGGAATAATATTTTCCGTTATAGAAAACATGGTCCCATTTAATATCAATGCCTTCATGCTCACGGTAAAGTCTGTCGAAGGGAGCTTCAAACTCAAGGAGGTCGTCGGCAGGCTTGATGAGAAGCGACGAGCTGCCGTTTTCAAATGCTTCAACGAGCTCCTGAGACATCTGATTTCCCTCGGTATTACGGAAGAATTCAGAAGGGCTGACATCACCGAGCTTATATACCGTAACCCATACGGCAAGAATAACAGTCAGCGCAGTAATGATGGAAGCCGAAGTGTTTACGGTCTTTTTGTTTTCGGACACACTGCGGCTGAGCAGAGTGCTGTTCATAACAGCAAAGATGAGTGTTCCGAGCACTGTAATAATCCAGAATCTCAGCCACGATATTACGATAGGGGACGGAGTGTTCAGGACGATGCTTTTAAGGTATACATCACCGTCGGGAATGATATGCAGACGGAGACTTCCGACCTTTCCCGAAAGCTGAAATTCAATAAAATGTGACTGTGCCCTGTCTTTGACGATACGACCTTCGGCAACGGAATTTCTGTAAACTGTTGTCTGGGTTTCGTCCATAGCGTCGGCAAAAACGACAGCAGAGCGTGCTTTTTCGCTGAAATTGAGTCCGATTCTGGCATTTCCGACTTCAATATCCGGATTATCAATTACAATTACGGCTTCTTTGCCGCCTTTTATCAGAAGGTCGCCTTTTTTGGGACGCATTTCAGTATTTTCGCTGCCTTCGAAGAGCTTTGCAGAGAGTATCATTTTGTCAAAATCTGCGAAGGAAAGTCTGTAAGCGGGCAGATTAAAGACGGTCACTTCAAGAATTGAGGCAACAAGCATGAGCTTTATTGCAAAAGCGGCACAGGAATTTCTCTTGTTATTGTCGAGAGCAGTAATTCCCCATGCAGCAAGCGGGACCAGACCGAGTATGAAATAAGCTCCGCCATAGTTTCCTGTATCAATTATGCGGAGGCTGTCAGCGATTACTGCTGCAAATATCAGAAAAGGTACTGATTTTGAAAATAGTGCGGATCTGCGAGAATTCTTATCGGCTCCATATCTGATTGAGCGATAGAAAAAATATGTTGAAGCTGATGAAATCACCAGCATAAATATCAGTGGGATAAGTTCCATTAAATACTCCGTTATTTACTTTAGGCAACACCGCACAAAGCCCGCCTGACGGCTTTGCACGAAATCTGCTTGCATATTTTTCGCCATTCCGCACATAAATTTCTTGACATACGTCAGTATGCCTTCGGAATTTCTGTACAATCTGACGAAAAATCTGACTTCGCATCTTTCGCACAAGCTCTGTGCGGTATTGCCTTTATTACAATATTATTATAATATGCTGTGTTCATTTTGTCAATAATTCAGCAGGCATAATGGCAAGTTGTGTTAAACAATCAACAATATTTGGAGAATGAAGAAGCTCCCGCCCGATAATGTCAGGTGGGAGCAGATATGATGTTATTTTTCATTTACGTAAGCAATAAGCTTTCCGAGACAACTCTCGAAGCAGCTTCCGTACCAGACCTCGTCTGCGACGGGAAGTGTTTCTGTAATGCAGTCGTATGTGAATCCGACTGCCATTTCAAGAGACTGTTCAAGACTTTTTCCGAGTGTAACGGCTCCCGTGAATACGGAAGCAAATATATCGCCTGTACCGTGCATGATACGGTTTATATTATCTCTGAAAGAAAAGTAGAACTGTCCGCTTTGAGAATCATAAGCCGCAGCTCCGTGTCTGCGGTCATCGAGACGTACTCCCGTAAGAACCGGTCTGCTGCATCCGAGCTGTGAGAGTTTTACGAGAATGTCCCTGATATATTTTTCGTCATAATCCTCAGTATACGGCAGACCAAGCATAAACGAGGCTTCGGTCATATTGGGGATAATGAAATCAGCTTTTGAGCAGAGTTTTTTCATTTCAGTGACGATTTCGTCGGTAAAGCCGGCATACAGTCTGCCTGAATCACCCATTGCAGGGTCTACGATAATGAAGGTATCGTCATCGCTGAAGTCGTCAAAGAGCTTTGAGACGATTTCAGCCTGCTCCTTTGAACCGAGATACCCCGTATATATGGCATTGAATTTGAGTCCGATGCTTTTCCAATGCTGAGCAATTCCCTCAATATCACCTGTGAGATCACGGAAAGTATATCCCTTGAAGCCGCCTGTGTGGGTTGAAAGTACGGCTGTCGGGATGACCGCCGTTTCGATTCCCATGGCTGAGATGACGGGAAGTGCGACGGTCAGTGAGCATTTTCCGAAGCACGAAATGTCCTGTACAGTAACAATTCTTTTCATTGTGACCATTCTTTCTTAATCGCTGTAATTACTGCGAAGGAATGCGATTTCCTCTGCATAGCCGTCAATATCGTTGGGGGTTTCGAGGATAACGGGGAGTCCTTTGAGTGTGGGATGGTTAATCACACGTATCAGAGCTTCTGCACCGATATGTCCCTGACCGATTTTAGCGTGTCTGTCCTTGTGGGCACCGAGAGGATTCATGCTGTCATTCATGTGGATTGTCTTGAGTCTGTCAAGACCTATAACACGGTCGAACTGTTCCAGAACGCCGTCAAGGTTATTGACAATATCGTATCCTGCGTCCCAGACGTGGCAGGTATCAAGGCAGACTCCGAGTTTTTCACTCAGATTTGTTCTGTCGATTATTGCACGCAGCTCCTCAAATGTACGTCCCACCTCAGAGCCTTTTCCTGCCATAGTTTCAAGGAGGACTGTGGTGGTCTGTTCTTTTTTGAGCACAGTATTCAGGCAGTCGGCAATAAGGTCGATACCGACATCAGCACCCTGTTTTACGTGTGAGCCGGGATGGAAATTGTAGTAATTACAGGGAGTTGCCTCCATTCTTTCGAGGTCGTCAGCAAAAGCTTCACGTGCGAAGCGGCGGATATTCTCGTCTGCCGCACAAGCGTTGAGCGTGTAGGGAGCATGAGCGACAAGCTTTCCGAAGTTATTTTCTTCGGCAAGTGTGCAGAAAGCGGCAGCATCTTCGGGGTCAATGGCTTTGGCAGAGCCGCCTCGTGGATTTCTTGTAAAGAAAGCAAAAGTATTTGCGTCAATATCGAGAGCCTGTCTGCCCATGGCGAGATAGCCCTTTGACGAAGAAAGGTGACATCCGATATACAGCATAGAAACCTCCATAAAATATGCCGAGAACAGTCCCGGCATAATTGTTTATCATTCAATAGTAACTTTTTCCATAATCTGCGGGTCAAGAGGCATATCTCTGAAATCTGTTGCAGTTTCAGCGATTTCGTCAACAACCTCCATGCCTTCAACGACCTTGCCGAAAGCAGCGTACTGACCGTCGAGGTGGGGAGCGTCATCGTGCATGATGAAGAACTGTGAGCCTGCCGAGTCGGGAGCCATTGATCTTGCCATTGAGAGCACGCCTCTTGTGTGCTTGAGATCGTTCTTTACGCCGTTTGACGAGAACTCACCCTTGATGTTCCAGCCGGGACCGCCTGTGCCGTTGCCCTTGGGACATCCGCCCTGAATCATAAATCCGGGGATAACTCTGTGGAATGTAAGACCATCATAGAAACCGCTTTTTACGAGCTTCTCAAAGTTTTCACAGGAAATCGGAGCAATATCGGGGTAAAGCTCAATTTTGATTTTCTTTCCGTTTTTCATTTCGATTGTTATCATTTTATATACCTCCATAAGATATCTCCGCGAGGGAGCTTTAATCTATAATACGGACAGTTCCGGAGACAGTACCCTCGGAACGTGTTTTTGCGGTTGTCTGTACAGAAAGCACAGTTCCGTCTTATGTTGCAGCAGCAATAACCTCATCCCTCAGCATATTCCGTACCGATAACTCTGCCGAGGAGGTCGGTAATGTACTCAATATGAGTGGGTGGTTCGGTAGTAGTCGGAGTTACAACATGGACCTCTGTTTTGACTACTCTGCCGAGAAGGTCAGTGACATATTCGATTTCGGTGTGTGTAACGTCCTCGGGAGCCACCGTACCTATAACACGTCCGAGAAGGTCGGTAACGTATTGCACGTCAGGATTGCTGTAGTATTCAGTTGTCTGTACCTGAGTGTTTTTATCTGTGTTACTGTTATTATTGACAGGTCTGTGAGAATCGCCTGCAATACCAATACTTATGCTCATCTGCTGTTTTCCTGAGGAGGGGGAGCTTTGGGTTTTGTCTTCAAGACTTGCGGAGCACGATTTGCCTGCAATAACAACAAGAACACCTGCAAAAAAAGCGATAATAATTGCAATACCTTTCTGATTTTCCATTTGTTACTCCTTATAATGAATCAGGCATATGTTCATAAAGCAAGTATATCATAAAAAGTACCCGATGTCAATAGCGGTTATGCGACGGCAGAGAGCAGCCGATGTGTGTGATGATGTCGGGAAAACTATGAAATATCGGGGAATTCATTGTTCTTGAAAGACTTGTATGCTTTGCTGATAGTGCGGCTCATAGCGGAGAGGTATTTTTTGTCGTAGGGGACAAAAAGGTAGGCTTCATCTCCGAATTCCTCGCAGTTATAAAGCTCCTCGCCGAAGTGTTTCAGAGCTATTCTGTCAACGTCTGCCGGAAAGCTCATACCTCCGCTGTAGAAATTGTAGTACATATCCGTGAAGCGGAGTCCTTCCTCGTTGAAAAGCTCCGTTGTAAGTTCACCGCCGAGCGTTTTTACAAAGAAATCACGCACATCGGTTTTTCCTGATTTTACGGCGGCGAGTTCTTCGGCGAAAAATTCCGAAATTTCCTCGTTGATCATGTTATGCTTTATCATCCAGAGAAGATATGCCGAAATATGGTTTGCACCGTTTATTTCATCGGTATCAAGATCTTTTTCGGTGATTTTGTGTGAATGGTCGTAAAGGCAGTCGATGCGGTTCATGAGGTCGTCCGAGACAACGCAGGGACGTTCTGTATCAATGATGTGTGAATTTTCGTTGAGCAGGTCTATAAGTGCTGCGGAACAGAACTTGTTTTTATAGTCGATTTCACGGCGATAAAGCGGGATTACCTGATAGAATCTCACGATCTCGTTATTGCCGAGATTACAGCTGCGTGCGTCCTCGCCGTTCGGAGGAACGACGAGCAATGCTCCGCAGAACTGAGTGCTGTCGGCAAAATTCGTATCAAAGCTTATGGTATGACCCTGTGCGAGCCATGTACCGTCCTTAACAGGCATTTTAGCGATGATTTCCGTAAGTGTAAACGGCCAGAAATCCTCGTTGTCGAAGCTTTCTGTATTCCATTCGGGCGGCAGGCTGAATACGAGTTCCGCACGGTTTCTGATGACAATTCCTTTACTGTCCGTTACAGTCATTTCATGGGCACCCATACCCATTGTCACGACAGTATAACAGTGTTTTTTTCTGTCGGGAGGAATGATACAGAATTTAAGGCGGATTTCCTTGGGGTCGGTTTCTTCGAGAGCACGTCTGATTTTACCGTAATTCTTTTCGATGAAAGCTTCGATTTTTTCTTCTTCTTCCGCAGTATAGAATGGGAGTTCGTTTTTACTTTTTGTTTTCTTCTTCAAGTCTTTCGCCTCCGTTCAGTATAATTTCAGTTATATCTGAGGGAGCTGCGGCGATATGGTCAGCGCCCTCTGCGGTAAGCTCCTCACGGTTTCTGAATCCCCACAGACATCCGATCGAATCAATACCGGCGTTGTTTGCAAGACGTATATCGACGTTGCTGTCGCCTATGATCCATACCTTATTCGGTACGTCGGGGATCCGAGCGAAGATTTCTACGAGAATAGCTGTATCAGGCTTCTTGGGACGATAATCGCAGCCTCCCAGAACAGAAACGAAATCAATGCCGGGCAGGAGTGTGTCCACGATTTCACGAGCAGCGTCCTGAGGCTTGTTTGTAGCAACAGCCATGACAACGCCGTGTTCGGAGAGTATATGCAGAGTGTCGGCAATACCGTCATAGAGACGTGTTTTGTCAAGTGAGTGGACACTGTAGTATTCATCGAACAGACTGCAAAGAGCTTCCGTATCGTACTTTCTGTCGTCAGGGAGAGCACGGAAACAGAGCTTTTGTTTGCCGTTTCCGACAAACTTCTTGTACGTTTCGTATGAATGTACGGGACAGCCGAGTTTTTCAAGTCCGTAATTCACGGCGTCACCAAGGTCTTCAATGGTGTTTGCAAGAGTGCCGTCAAGATCAAAAATAGCAGTAATCATATGAACCTCCGATCAGATACGGGTAGCAAGAAGCTGAGAATACTGTCGGCGGAACTGTTCAAATGTACCGTTATCGAGTGCCTCGCGTATTTTCTCAGTAAGCGTGTTATAGAAGTATAGGTTGTGCTGGACTGCAAGACGTCCCGCAAGCTGTTCGTTCGCCTTGAACAGGTGACGGATATATGCACGTGAGAAATTGCGGCAGGTCGGACAATCACACTGTTCATCAACAGGACGGGGATCGGTCTCGTAGCACTTGTTGCCGAGATGCATGATGCCGCTCCATGTGAAAACGGTCGCATGACGAGCATTACGGCTCGGCATAACGCAGTCAAACATATCAACACCTCTCGCAACGGCTTCGATGATATTCGAGGGAGTACCTACTCCCATGAGGTAACGTGGTTTGTGAACAGGCATATGCGGCTCAACAACGTCGATAATACGGTACATTTCCTCTGTAGGCTCGCCAACGGCAAGACCGCCGATAGCATAGCCGTCAAGGTCGAGTTTTGCGATTTCCTCCATATGGGCGATACGGATGTCGTCGTAGGTAGAACCCTGATTTATGCCGAAAAGCATCTGATGCTTGTTTATTGTATCGGGAAGACTGTTGAGGCGGGCCATTTCTTCCTTGCATCGGATAAGCCAGCGTGTTGTACGCTCAACGGAAGCCTGAACGTAGTCGTGTGCGGCAGGATTTTCGATACACTCGTCAAAAGCCATGGCGATGGTCGAGGCAAGATTTGACTGAATCTGCATACTTTCCTCAGGACCCATGAAGATGCGGTGACCGTCAATGTGCGATGCAAAGTACACACCCTCCTCCTTGATTTTGCGGAGCTTGGCAAGGGAAAATACCTGAAATCCGCCGCTGTCGGTGAGGATAGGCTTGTCCCAGTTCATGAATTTATGGAGTCCGCCCATCTGCTTGACGATGTGGTCGCCGGGACGCAGATGAAGATGATAGGTATTGCACAGCTCGACCTGAGTTTTCAGTCCCTTGAGGTCAACTGAGGAAATGCCGCCCTTGATAGCGGCAGCCGTACCCACGTTCATGAAGCATGGTGTCTGGAAAGTTCCGTGGACTGTTTCAAAGCTTCCACGGCGTGCTCTGTTTTCGGTTTTAA
This sequence comes from Ruminococcus sp., assembly GCA_015066935.1. Taxonomy (GTDB): domain Bacteria; phylum Bacillota; class Clostridia; order Oscillospirales; family Ruminococcaceae; genus Ruminococcus. Next base: position 157,241 of record SVNK01000003.1, read on the forward strand.
GTAATGTAAACATAATATCTCCTTCTTAAATTACAGCTCTGATTCGGGAGTTCTGTATTCGTGCTTTTCGTAGTATCCGATGAGTTCTCCTCGTTCATCACGGAGAGCCGTCATATAGGTATCTTTATTTTCGTCATCATAATGAGTGAGGAAGACTCTGTTGTTGTCGGGATCGTCTTCGAACCATTCAACGATGCTTCTGATTCTTTCATTTGATTCACTGTTGTGGCAGTCAAGAATCGACCGTCCGATAAGCTGCATTCCGCCCATTGAAGCGTATCGCTTTGCAGCAGCAGGATTGAGATAGACGATTGTGTGGTCAGTTTCGCAAATAACTATGGGAGCAATGTCAGCATCGACAATGCTTCTGAAAAACGGTGAAATTTTCATTATATACTCCTTATTCAGTCGGATTGTTGTTTTTGGGGATCTTGGTCGTCTGATGATCAGAACGATGAGAGCTGCCGCAAGAATCATGTTGGTTATCGTGCAGATTTTCGGGTAGATTCCGAGCTCTGTTATTCCTGAGTTCAGAAAAAAGCACAGAATGGCAATACACAGACTGATATTACTGCAGCTCGTTATTAATCGCTGATATTCGGGGTTGTCATCGTAGCATTTCAGCATGATTCCTGCAAAAACTGAATAAATTACGATTACACCGCCGAATATGACAGGTAATATTCCGTAAAATCCATACATCAGTGATTTGAACATAAACGTAAACGGCATGATAAAAATGTCAAAAGGCGGAAACCCTGTTAATGCGTTGTCTGCGATGAGAAATCCGATTCTTGCTCCGAAATCGGGAAAATATTTGCTTACAACAAGTACGAAAATACCGCACAGCAATGTGACGCATCCCGTTATCAGCGACAGGATGAATTCCGCACGCAGCTGTTTATGAGACAGAGGCGGTCTTTGTTTGTCTTTCATAGCAGCTTCCTCAGAGAATACACATAGAATCCCCGAAGCTGAAGAAGCGGTACTTTTCTTCAACGGCAGTCCTGTAGGCGTTCATGGTATTATCGTAGCCCATAAATGCAGAAACAAGCATGATAAGAGTACTTTCGGGGAGGTGAAAATTCGTGATAAGACCGTCAATGCACTTGAATTCATAGCCGGGATAGATGAAAATATCCGTATAGCCGTCATGCTCTGCGATTTCGTTATAGAAAGTCGCAACGCTTTCAAGAGTACGGCATGAGGTAGTTCCGACAGCGATTACACGTCCTCCGTTTGCTTTGGTCTCGTTGATGAGGTCGGCAGTTTCTTTTGGGAGGTAATAGTGTTCGCTGTGCATTTTGTGGTTGAGGACGTTGTCCTCCTTGACAGGACGGAATGTTCCGAGACCGACATGCAGCGTCACGAAAGCAGTTCTGACACCCATTGCGTGAAGCTCGTCCATCATTTCGGGAGTGAAGTGAAGTCCCGCAGTAGGAGCTGCCGCAGAGCCGAGTTCCTTTGAATATACGGTCTGATAGCGTTCCTTGTCCTCAAGCTTTGCAGTAATGTATGGCGGCAGAGGCATCTGTCCGACGTCATCGAGAGCTGTGAAGAAATTGCCGTCGCACTCAAAGCGGACAACCCTGTTGCCGTCGTCCTTTACTTCAATAACCTCGGCAACGAGTCTTCCGCCGCCGAAGCTGAAACGTGTTCCGACCTTGGCTTTTTTTCCCGGACGGCAGATTATTTCCCAGAGCTTATCGCCTTTCTGTTCAAGAAGCAGGAATTCGATAAAAGTGCCGTTGTCGATTTTTTCACCGTAAAGACGTGCCGGAATAACACGGGAGTCGTTCATAACAAGAAGGTCACCTTTTTTAAGCTTGCTGCATAAATTGTAGAAATGAGCGTGACTGACCTCGCCCGTATGACGGTCAACACACATCATTCTTGAGGAGTTTCTCGGTTCAACGGGAGTCTGAGCGATAAGCTCATCGGGGAGGTCGTAGTAAAAATCGGATTTTAAAAGTTCCATTGCATATGCTCCTTAGCTGCCGTTTGCGGCATTATTGAATAGTCCGCACGGTAATTCGGCGGATAAATTAAAAAACGATGTTTTTTTCTCAAAAACCTATTGACATATCAAAAATTAAGTGATATTATAGTAAACAAGGTAGAGGTGCGGATGCGAAAAGTATCTGTCAGGAGGGCGACCCGTCCGTTGAAAGACAGTGAAAGGCAATTCCGCCGAAGAGCTGTTCCCGGTAAGTTCAGTTCTGGTCACAGGTCAAACAGGTCTGTGATTGTCATCATTCATTATGATGGAGAGCTATCGGCATACAGCTGAACTGATATGTCAGTATTTCTATTATAACGTATGATGAGCCGGTTTGCAACCGGTTTTTATTATTTTTTGAAAAAAATTGTATTAAGGAGTGTTTCTATGAAACAGTACAACGTAGGTATTATCGGCGCAACAGGTATGGTAGGTCAGAGATTTGCAACTCTGCTTGAGAATCATCCGTGGTTCAATGTAAAGGTTCTTGCAGCTTCTTCAAGAAGTGCAGGTCAGACTTACGAGCAGGTTGCCGGAAGCCGCTGGAAGATGGCAGTTCCCATGCCCGAATCCATGAAGGATATGGTTCTCCTTGACGCTGCGGCTGATATTGAGAAAATCGCCGGCATGGTAGACTTCTGCTTCTGTGCAGTTGATATGAAGAAGGACGAAATAAAGGCTCTTGAAGAGGCTTACGCTAAGGCAGAGTGTCCTATCGTTTCCAACAACTCCGCACACAGATTCACTCCCGATGTTCCCATGGTAGTTCCGGAGATCAACCCTGAGCATATCGAGATTATCAAGGCTCAGAGAGAGCGTCTCGGCACAAAGAAGGGCTTTATCGCAGTCAAGTCAAACTGCTCTATCCAGAGCTATGTTCCCGCACTTCATCCGCTGAGAAAGTTCGGAATCAAGAATGTTCTCGCATGCACATATCAGGCAATTTCAGGTGCCGGAAAGAATTTCGAGACATGGCCTGAAATGGTCGATAACCTCATTCCCTTCATTGGCGGCGAGGAAGAAAAGTCCGAGCAGGAGCCTCTCAAGGTATGGGGCGAAATCAAGGGCAATGAGATCGTTAACGCATCATCTCCCAGCATCACAACACAGTGTCTGCGTGTTCCCGTTTCCGACGGTCATACAGCTGCTGTATTCGTAAGCTTTGAGAATAAGCCCTCCAAGGAGGAGATTCTCGGTCTCTGGGCAGACTTCAAGGGCGTTCCTCAGGAACTTGAGCTTCCCAGCGCTCCCAAGCAGTTCATTCACTACTTCGAGGAGGATAACCGTCCTCAGGCTAAGCTTGACAGAAATCTTGAGGGAGGCATGGCTGTTTCGGCAGGTCGTCTCCGTGAGGATTCACAGTATGACTACAAGTTTGTATGTCTCTCACACAATACATTAAGAGGTGCAGCAGGCGGTGCGGTTCTTCTCGCAGAGCTTCTTGCTGCAAAGGGATACTTTGACTAATAACGTCTGCTGAAGCATATCGGGCGAGCCTCTATCATGATATGAAAATAAAATGTAGGGGTGGATTTCTGCATCCGCCCGTGATGATTTACGATTATATGCGGATGACCGATGGTCGTCCCTATCCTGACGGCTAACTGCTGATATCAATTATGAATTAATTGAAAGGAGATTTGATTTATGAAGAACACCATATTTACCGGTGCGGCTATTGCAATTATAACTCCGATGAATGCAGACGGTTCAGTTAATTACGATGAGCTCGGACGCATTATCGACGACCAGATTGCTAACAGCACCGACGCAATTGTAATATGCGGTACAACAGGCGAGGCTTCCACCATGACCGATGAGGAACATCTTGAATGTATCAGATTTGCAGTCGAAAAGACAGCAAAGAGAGTTCCTGTTATTGCAGGTACGGGAAGCAACGACACAGCCTATGCCGTAAAGCTCTCAAAGGAAGCTGAGGAGGTCGGTGCAGACGGACTTCTCCTCGTTACTCCATACTATAACAAGACAACACAGAAGGGACTTATCGCACATTTCACAGCAATTGCTGATGCGGTAAATATCCCGATAGTCCTCTACAACATTCCCGGACGTACAGGAATGGGCATGGAGGTTTCAACAATAAAGAAGCTTGCCGAGCACAGGAACATTGTTGCTGTCAAGGAAGCAAGCGGAAATATCAGCTATGCTGCAAAGCTTATTGCTGAGTGCGGCGACGTTATCGACGTTTACAGCGGTAATGACGATATGATAGTTCCGCTTATGTCACTCGGAGCAAAGGGCGTAATCTCCGTACTTTCCCACGTTATCCCCAAGCAGACTCATGACATGGTTCAGTACTGTCTTGACAACAATTATGCCGAGGCAACAAAGCTCCAGATTGAGTATCTCGACCTCATCAACAATCTCTTTATCGAGGTTAACCCGATTCCTGTAAAGGAAGCAATGAACATGATGGGCTGGAATGCAGGTTCATGCCGTCTGCCACTGTGCGATATGAGCGACGAGCATAAGGAAGTTCTCAGAGCTTCAATGGCAAAGCACGGTCTTATCAAGTAAAATCACGGCAAAACAAAGGAGCGTGAAAATCATGACGAATATAGCAATATGCGGTGCAAACGGCAAAATGGGAAAAACCATTTACAATTGCATCAAGGAGCGTGAGGACTGCACGGTTGTTGCAGGTATCGACCTCTATACCGAACAGTATGCGGATTTCCCGATTGTGGAATCTCCCGACAAGCTTCCCGTCAAGCCCGATGTTATCATAGACTTTTCAAATCCCGCATCGCTCGACGCACTTCTCGACTACTGCCTTTCAACGGGAACTCCCGTAGTTGTTGCGTCAACGGGCTACATTGATGAGCAGATTGCGAAAATAAAGGCTGCGGCAGAGCAGATTCCCGTATTCTTCACATTCAATATGTCACTCGGTATAAATCTTCTCGTGACACTTGCAAAGAAGGCTGCTTCCGTACTCGGAGACCAGTTTGATATTGAAATCGTTGAGAAGCATCATAACCAGAAAATCGACGCTCCCAGCGGTACTGCAATAATGCTTGCAAATGCCATAAACGAGACTCTTGACAATTCAAAGACATATGTTTATGACCGTCATTCACGCCGTCAGAAGCGTGAAAAGTCCGAAATCGGAATGCACGCTATCAGAGGAGGCACTATTGTCGGTGAACACGATGTTATTTTTGCGGGTCACGACGAGGTTATCACGCTTTCGCACTCGGCAGCTTCAAAGACTGTTTTTGCAGAAGGCTCGATAAATGCTGCAATTTTCATCAAGGACAGAGAGGCAGGACTTTATGATATGTCCCTGATGGTGTGACATATTATGGAAATGATTGAAAAAATCCGTGAAATATTTACGGGAGACCGCTTTGCAACGGAAATGGGTGCATATATCGAGGAGATTGGCGACCATTATGCAAAATGCAGTCTTGTTCTGGATGACAGCCACAAAAATGCTGCGGGCGGCATCATGGGCGGAGTGTATTTCACTCTTGCGGATTTCGCATTTGCTGTTGCCGCAAACTGGCAGAAAATGGGGACTGTTTCGGTAAATTCCGATATTTCCTTTATCGGAGTGCCGAAAAGCGATAAGGTTATTGCCGAAACCGAGCTTGTCAAGGACGGCAAAACAGTATGCTGCTATAATGTGAGAGTTGCCGACAGTCTCGGAAATCCTCTTGCAGCCGTAAAGATTGTAGGCTATCATAAGTAATTGAAGTTGATGTCCGTCTGAATGAACGCAGAATGCGGTTTCAGACGGACTTTATTCTTTGTGCGATATTTTTCGTTTTGCTATTGACAAAATATCCTAATTGTAGTAAAATATATTATGTGTAATTTTGACTTGAACTTTTTAATGTGAAAGTGTTACCATAAATAAGTAAAGGCGGTAAATAAATAATGGGTTTATTTAAAGGAATTTTCGGTGCAAACGCTTACAGCACCAGAGAACTCAAGCGTATCGAGCCTATCAAGAATCAGGTTCTTGCTCTTGATGAAGAATATCAGAAGCTTTCCGATGCTGAGCTTAAGGCAAAGACTGCCGAGTTCAAGGAGAGACTTGAGGATGGCGAAACCCTCGATATGATTCTTCCCGAGGCTCTTGCAACTGTAAGAGAGGCTGCATGGCGTGTGCTTGAAAAGAAGCCTTATCCCGTACAGATTATTGGTGCGATCGTTCTTCATCAGGGACGTATTGCCGAAATGAGAACAGGTGAAGGTAAAACTCTCGTAGCGTGTGTTGCATCATACCTCAACGCACTTTCCGGACTCGGCGTTCACGTTGTAACCGTTAACGATTACCTCGCAAAAACTCAGGCAGAGGAAATGGGTAAGGTTCTTCGCTGGCTCGGACTTACAGTAGGCTGTATTCTCCACGGACTCAACAACGACCAGCGTCGTGAAGCTTACAGATGCGACGTTACATACGGTACAAACAATGAGCTTGGCTTCGATTACCTCCGTGACAACATGGTTACCCACAAGGAGGACCGTGTTCAGCGTGTTCCGAACTTTGCAATCGTGGACGAGGTTGACTCAATCCTCATCGACGAAGCACGTACACCTCTTATCATTTCGGGACGAGGTGATAAGTCCACCGACCTTTATTCAATCGTTGACCGTTTCGCTAAGACACTCGTTCCGACAACAGTCGTTGAAATGGACAACAAGGCAGATCAGGACGCAATCAATGAAACTGCTGACTATATTATCGACGAAAAGGCCAAGACTGCTACAATCACCCAGAGAGGTGTAAAGAAGGCAGAACAGGCATTCCAGGTTGAGAATCTTATGGATTCCGACAATATGACACTTCTCCACCACATCAATCAGGCTATCAAGGCTAACGGTGTAATGAAAAACGATATTGACTACGTTGTCAAGGACGGCGAAATTATTATCGTTGACGAGTTTACCGGACGTCTTATGATGGGACGTCGTTTCAACGATGGTCTTCATCAGGCTATCGAGGCGAAGGAAGGCGTTAAGATCAAGAGCGAATCAAAGACTCTTGCTACAATCACATTCCAGAATTTCTTCCGTCTTTACACAAAGCTTTCCGGTATGACCGGTACTGCTATGACCGAGGAAGACGAGTTCAAGGAAATCTACAAGCTCGACGTTATCTCAATTCCTACAAACAAGCCCGTTATCCGTAAGGACCATAACGATCAGGTTTACAGCAGCGAAAAGGGTAAATATTCTGCAATTATTGATAAAATTATCGAGTGCCATGACAAGGGACAGCCTATCCTTGTAGGTACCGTTTCAATCGAAAAATCCGAGCTTATTTCGGCAATGCTCAAGAGAAAGGGCGTAAAGCACGAAGTCCTCAACGCTAAGCAGCACGCAAAGGAAGCTGAAATCGTTGCACAGGCAGGTAAATACGGTGCCGTTACAATCGCTACGAACATGGCGGGACGTGGTACCGATATTATGCTTGGCGGTAATGCTGAGTTCCTTGCAAGGGCAGAAATGAGAAAGCGTGAGGTTCCTGAGGATATCATCAGCGAGGCTATCGGCTTTGCGGATACCGATAATCAGGAAATTCTTGAAGCAAGAGAGCTTTACCGTGAGCTTTACAACAAGTACAATGCAGAGGTAAAGGAAAAGGCTGTTGCCGTTAAGGAAGCAGGCGGACTCTTTATTCTCGGTACAGAGCGTCACGAATCAAGACGTATCGACAATCAGCTCAGAGGACGTGCAGGACGTCAGGGTGACCCCGGTGAAAGCTGCTTCTTCCTCTCGGTTGAAGACGACCTTATGCGTATTTTCGCAGGCGATCGTCTTCAGAATCTTATGAAGACTCTCAATGTTGACGAGGGTATGCCTATCGAGAGCAAGTTCCTTACAAGAATTATTGAATCTTCGCAGAAGAAGGTTGAAGGCAACAACTTCAGTATCAGAAAGAACGTCCTCAACTACGACGACGTTATGAATACACAGCGTGAAATCATCTATAAGCAGCGTTCACAGGTGCTTGACGGTGAGGACCTCCACGAGAGCATCATGAAGATGATGGATGAGCTTATCGAATCTACAGTCGCAAGCTATCTCGTTGACGAAGATGTGAAGGACGACTGGAATCTTGTCGGACTCAAGGAGCACTTCCTTGGCTGGCTCATTGGTCCCGAGGATCTCGCATTCGAGGACGACGATATTGCAAGCGTTGAAAGAGCAGACATCATTACAGCTCTTAAGGATAAGGCAAAGGAAATTTACGATGCCAAGGAAGCTGAGTACGGAACAGAGATTATGCGTGAGCTTGAGCGTGTAATTCTTCTGAAGGTTGTAGATACAAAGTGGATGGCTCATATCGACGACATGGAAGAGCTTAAGAAGGGTATTTCGCTCCGTTCATACGGTCAGAAGAACCCTGTTATCGAGTATCGTTACGAGGGCTTTGAGATGTTCGACGCTATGGTAGAGTCAATCCGTGAGGATACTATCCGTATGCTTCTTACAGTAAGACTTCAGAAAAATGAAGCTCCTGAGCGTGAACAGGTTGCAAAGCCTGACGCTCCCAATGCAGGTGCAGGCGACGGAAGCTTCAGTGATACTGTCAGAGCAAAGAAGATAGGCGATAATGATCCATGTCCGTGCGGAAGCGGCAAGAAGTACAAGAAGTGCTGCAAGAGCAAGGATAATAAGTAAATCTAACGCAGGCGGATGTAAGGGCGTTGTCCGTACAGAAGTATATACGTTAATTATTGAGGAAAACCCTTTTGAAAAAGGGTTGTTCCTCAAACTCCTTTCCTAAAACTTTCAGTATGAAATTTCAGCCCGATAGGGTGCATATCCAAATGAACACGAAGTTCAAAAAAATCGAATGCACCCTATCAGGCTGAAATTTGTATTAAAAGTCTTTGGAAGGGGGTTCGGGGGAGAACCTTTCCTCAGAAAGGTTTCACCCGATAAATACACATGATACTTCTATATGGTCATCGTACTTGCGTCTGCCTGTTATTTTAAGATAATGAATTGATTCGGGGGCGGAGTCATGAGTGGCTACAGTGCGTTTGCAAGATACTACGATGAGCTTACGGCGAATATTGACTATGTGAAGCGAGGGGAGTATTTTCACTCGCTTATAAAGAAATTCGGAAAAACTGACGGTAAAATCCTTCTTGACCTTGCTTGCGGTACGGGAAGTATCTCAGAGGTCATGGCAGAGCTTGGCTACGATGTAATAGGCGTGGACAACTCCGACGAAATGCTCGGAATCGCCATTGAGAAGAAGTTTGACAAAGGACTCAACATTCAGTATCTCTGTCAGGATATGCGGAAAATTGATATGTTCGGCACGGTGGATGTAACGGTATGTGCTCTCGACAGTATCAATCATCTTTCATCACTTAATGACGTGAGGAAGGTTTTTGAGGGAGTTGCATTCTTTTCGGAAATCGGCGGACTGTTCATTTTTGATGTGAATACACTTTATAAGCACCGTAGAATTCTTGCCGACAACACATTTACCTACGAAACGAATAATGTTTACTGTATCTGGGAAAATACTCTCGACGCCGTAACCGATGAGGTGAGAATGCACCTTGAATTCTTCGAGCGTGAGGAAAACGGAATGTATTCACGCAGTTCTGATGACTTTTCTGAAAAGGCGTACAGTGAGGAGAAGCTTGAAAAACTTCTTGAGGAGTGCGGATTCGAGCTTCTTGCCAAGTACGGTGACGATACTTATGAAGATCCTGCGGACACAACGCAGAGAATTGTATACACTGCAAGATGCGTCAGAAACGGACAATCAGGTTTCTGAAATATGAAAGGATGACATTAATGAGTAAATTATACAGGGCAATTTCTGCCGACGGTTCTGCATTTGCGGCAGTTATTGACGCTAAGGACATTGTATCGGAAATTGAAAGAATCCATAAAAGCTCGGCTGTTGTGACGGCAGGACTCGGCAGACTTACAATTGCTGCATCACTTATGGGCTATATGCTCAAAGGCGAGGACGACAGCATTACTTTGCGAATAGATGCTGACGGTCCTGCAGGACAGCTTGTTGCCGTTGCCGACAGCAGAGGAAATGTAAAAAGCTGTGTGAATAATCCTGTCGTTGAGATACCTCTTAATGCGCAGGGAAAGCTTGATGTCAGCGGTGCAGTCGGACGCAACGGTACTCTTTCCGTTGTAAGAGACATGGGACTCAAAGAGCCTTATGTCGGAGTAATTCCGCTTATTTCAGGAGAAATTGCCGAGGACATTGCCAATTATTACGCAACGAGCGAGCAGATTCCGACTGTATGCAGTCTGGGTGTTCTTGTGAATCCCGACCTGACCGTAAAGTCGGCAGGCGGATTTCTTGTACAGCTTCTGCCGTTTGCAGATGAGAAGTGCATTGACATAATAGAGCGTAACGTAGCTAATCTTAGACCGATTTCGGCTATGCTTGATGACGGAATCACTCCCGATGAAATTGCTGGAATGCTGCTTGACGGTCTTGAACCTAACGAGCTTGACACTGCTTCTCCCGAATACAGATGTGATTGCAGCAGAAGCCGTACAGAAAAGGTGCTTGTGAGTCTCGGTGAAAACGAGCTTCGGGAAATTGCGGATGAGGGAAAAGATACGTCCGTATGCTGTCATTTCTGCGGCAAGGAGTACGTATTCACTCCCGATGACCTTCTGACCCTCATCGGCTGATGCGTGGAAAGGAAAAAATATGTACGAAAACAAGACTGATGAGCTTCCTGTAAAAGCCGTACTTGCCTGTGTTGATACTGGAGAGTTTGATGCAGAGGTTTCCATACGTGAGCTTGCCGAGCTTGCTTCAACGGCAGGGGCAGAGGTAGTCGGAACGATAATCCAGAAGAAAACCTCATATGACCCGGCAACGTGCATGGGCAGCGGCAGACTTGAGGAGCTCAAAGAACAGCTCGGAACCCTTGAAGCTGAACTTGTTATTTTTGACCATGAGCTTACGGGAGTCCAGATACGAAATATCGAGGACATTCTCGGAGTCAGGATAATCGACAGAACTACGCTGATTCTTGATATTTTTGCCCAGAGAGCAAGAACCAAGGAGGGTAAGCTTCAGGTAGAGCTTGCACAGCAGAAATACCGTCTGCCCAGACTTACGGGCATGGGAACTGCCTTGTCGAGACTCGGCGGCGGAATAGGTACGAGAGGTCCCGGTGAAACGAAGCTTGAATCTGACAAAAGACACATCCGTAAGCGTATATCGTGTCTTGAGGAGGAACTTGAGGAACTGAAAAAACATCGTAATTTTTCACGTTCACGTAGAAAAAAGGACGGTGTTCTGTGTGCGGCGATAGTCGGCTATACGAACGTCGGCAAGTCAACGCTTCTGAATGCGCTGACAGATGCGGGTGTTCTTGCGGAAAACAAGCTTTTTGCGACTCTTGATATAACTTCACGTTCTATAGAACTGCCCGACGGAAGAAGTGTTATGCTTATTGATACTGTCGGACTTATCCGCAGACTTCCGCATAACCTTGTTGAAGCCTTCAAATCGACTCTTGAGGAGGCTGCAGCAGCTGATGTAATTCTGAATGTTCAGGATTTGTCGTCTCCCGAGCGTCGTCAGCAGGCAGAGGTTACCGAAAAGCTGCTTGATGAGCTTGGCTGCTGCGACATTCCGAAGATCAATGTGATGAACAAGTCGGATGCCGCTATTGACCTCGATACAGTTTTTGAGGACGATTCTACGGTGATTGTGAGTGCTCTTCATCATGGAGGATTTGACCGTCTGCTTGACTGTATAGTGAAGAATCTGCCCGAAACAGCACGCCGTATGAAGCTTCTTGTCCCTTACGACAAATCTGCATTTATAGGCAGAGTCAGACTTGAGGGAAAGGTTTTTTCGGAGGAATATACTGCTGATGGAACGGAAATTGACGCTCTGGTAGATATAAAGCTTGTCAAAGAGGCACAGCAGTATCTCGTGTGAAATATTAATGACGCCCTGAATTTGTTTGTTCAGGGCAATTTTGTTTTGTAAATCGTTGATTTGTACAAAAAAAACTTACTATCTTACGATATATTAGCAAAAAATGATTGATTAAAAATAGTCTTAGCAAAAATCGACTTGTGAAGTTCATAAAAATGTAATAAAATATCAATAGAAGCTTCAGAGTTGGGGAAACGTTGCATTAAGCATTGATGCTCTGAGGCGTAAGTAATTCATTATACAATTGGCAGAAAAAATCCGTTGGGTTTCCTCTGTCGGTTAATTTTAAAAGGAGGATTATTATGAAACTGAAAAGCAAGTTAAGCAAATTAATTAGTGGATTTACTGCTGCAGTTATGTGCTTCACGATGCTTCCGAATGTTCCGACTTCTTCTGCGGCTAATGTAGGCGACAGACTCAGTGTTGGCAACGGACAGAATCAGCACAAGGGTAACTGTGATGGCTACAGCTATGAAATCTGGCTTGACAGAACCGGCGGAAGCGGTACTATGACACTCGGAAAGGGTGCTACATTCAAGGCTGAGTGGAGTGCAAGCGTTCCCAGCGGTAACTTCCTCGCTCGTCGTGGTCTGGACTTTGGTTCACAGAAGAAGGCTACAGATTACGAGTACATTGGTATGGACTACGAGGCAGACTATCGTCAGACAGGAAGTAATCAGGGTAACTCTCGTCTCTGCGTATATGGTTGGTTCCAGAACAAGGGTGCAGCAGGCAATGTACCGCTTGTAGAGTACTACATCATCGAGGACTGGGTAGACTGGTGTCCTGATGGTAACGGTAAGATGGTTACTATTGACGGTGCACAGTATAAGATTTTCTCACAGCAGCACACAGGTCCTTCGATCAACAGTAGCAATGAGACATTTATGCAGTATTTCTCAGTTCGTCAGTCAAAGAGAAAGTCCGGTCACATCACTGTTTCCGACCACTTCAAGGCATGGGAACAGCAGGGCTGGGGCATTGGTAACCTCTATGAGGTTGCTCTTAATGCTGAAGGCTGGCAGAGCAGCGGTGTTGCAGACATCAAAATGCTCGACGTTTATACTAAAGATGATGGTAGAACAACTGCATCTACAACAACTGAACCTCCTGTTGAGCCCGATGCAAACGGCAACTATTTCTATGATACTTTTGAATCTGATTTAGGTGGCTGGGTCGGCAGAGGTTCTGCTTCAGTAGCAGCTAACTCTAAGAACTACTATGATGGCGGTAAATCTCTCTACGTATCAGGCAGAGAAGACAACTGGCACGGTGTTGAGATGCCTCTCAGTACTTCAACATTCGTTCCCGGTAAGTCATACAGCTTCAGCACAGGTGTTCTTCAGAGAAGCGGAAGCTCCGCAGAGATGAAGATGACTCTCCAGTACACAGATTCTTCAGGCGAGGAGAAGTACGATGAGGTTGCATTAGCAACAGCTTCGAGCGGCAAGTGGACAAAGCTTGAGAATACAGCTTACACAATTCCTTCAGGTGCTTCAAATCTCAGACTTTACGTTGAGTGTACCGACAGCCTCACAGATTTCTATATCGATGAAGCAAGAGGCGCAAAGAGCGGTGTTACATCATCCGTAACAAACGGCGGCGGTACTGTTGAGGAAGGTCCTGTTTCTGATCCTGATCCTGATCCTGATCCTGCAACAAGCGATTCTTTCAGAGGCAAGTTCGGTCACCTCTTCAAGATGGGTACATCTGTAAGCCCCAACGAGCTTAGCAATTCAACAGCTCAGGCATTCATCAAGAAGCACTTCAACTCAATCACTCCCGAAAATGCTCTCAAGCCTGATTCAATCATCGACCAGTCAGCTTGTCAGCAGAGAGGTAATAATGTTAATACACAGATTAACCTTAGCAGTGCAGCTTCAACACTTAAGTTCTGTGAGCAGAACGGTATAGGTGTTCGTGGTCATACCTTCGTATGGTACAGCCAGACTCCTGACTGGTTCTTCCGTGAGAACTTCTCAGGAAATGGTAATTACGTTTCAACTCAGATAATGGATCAGCGTCTTGAAAGCATGATCAAGAATACATTTGCAGCTATCAAGTCACAGTATCCTAACCTTAACCTTTACGCATACGACGTATGTAACGAGCTCTTCCTCAACGATGGCGGCGGACTCCGTCCTGCAAGCAATTCCAACTGGGTAAGAATTTACGGCGATGACAGCTTTGTTATCAAGGCATTTGAGTATGCAAGAAAGTATGCTCCTGCTGGATGTAAGCTTTACATCAACGATTATAACGAGTATATCGGTGCAAAGACAAACGATATCTACAATATGGCTATGAAGCTCAAGGAAAAAGGCCTTATCGACGGTATCGGTATGCAGTCTCACCTTGCTACAAACTATCCCAGCGCTTCTGATTACGAGACAGCTCTTAAGAAGTTCATCAGCACAGGTCTTGAAGTTTCAATCACAGAGCTTGATATCGAAACAAAGGGTAATGACAGTGCTCGTGCACAGTTCTATGAGAACATCTTTAAGCTTGCTGTAAAGTATGCTGACAACATTCCTTCATTCACACTTTGGGGAACACATGACGACATCAGCTGGAGAAGAAGTGAAACACCTCTTCCTTTCGGCAGCAATTATCAGCCCAAGACTGATTTTGAGAAGATAATGAACGTTTCTGTTCCTACAGGTACAACAACAACTACTACAACTACATCAACAACTACTACTACATCAACAACTTCAACCACAGTTCCTGATGTTACTGTATCTAAGTACGGTGATTCAAACTGTGATGGTAAGGTTAATCTCGCTGACGCTGTACTTATCATGCAGCACAAGGCTAATCCCAGCAAGTACACTATGACAGAGCAGGGTCTTGCTAATGCAGACGTTTACAATGTAGGCGATGGCGTTACAAACTCTGATGCTCTTTCAATTCAGAAGTATATGCTTAATCTTATTACAAAGTTGCCCGAAAGTTTTTCGGGCAACTCCTCTACTAAGACTACAACAAAAACTACAACCACAACTACAAGAACAACTACAGTTACAGTTGCTTCTGTAAATCTTTCTGCTTCATTCAGCAGTGGTGTAAATGGTTTTGAGTCCAGAGGTTCTGCATCTCTTGATCTCGAGAAGGACAGCTATTATTCAGCAGGCGGCTCTCTTAAGGTTTCCGGCAGAGGAGACACATGGCAGGGTGCTGCAATTTCCCTTCCTTCCGATATCAAGGCAGGCGGCACATACAGCTTCAGTGCTGCAGTAATGCAGGCAAGCGGTTCTGCGCAGGATGCACAGATCACACTTCAGTACAATGATTCAACAGGTACAGAGTGCTACGAGGCAATCGCAAGTGCTTCTCTTGCAAACAAGACATGGACAAAGCTTGAGAACACAGCATTTACAATTCCTGCAGGTGCTACAGATCTTCTTATGTATGTAGAGCTTACAGGTTCAACAGCAGATTATTATCTTGACGATGTACTCATTTCAAATGAGGGCACAAAGTCATCAGTAGTTACAGGTCAGGGCGTAGTTGGTGAGATCAAGACTCCTGAGATTGATGTTGATCCTTCAAAGCCTATGATCGCTATCAGCTTCGATGACGGTACAGATGCCAACGGTAAGAGAATCATTGATGCTCTTGCAAAGGAAGGCTTTACAGCAACGTTCTTCTATGTTGGTAACTGGATTGATGACGAGAGTCAGGTTAGATATGCACATGAAAAGGGTATGGAAATTGCTAACCATACAACTTCACACCCCTACCTCACGCAGAAGTCAGCTTCTGAAATCCGCAGCGAATATGATCAGTGCTACAACAAGCTCAAGAGCATAATCGGTACAGAACCTTCAAAGCTTCTCAGACTTCCTTACCTCGCAAGCAATTCAACTGTAACATCAACTCTTTATGATGTTCCTATGATTACTTGTGCAATCGATACAGAAGACTGGAACAATGCATCCAAGGATCAGATTGTTAACAAGGTTAAGCAGGCAATGTCCAATGGCACAGGTGACGGTGCAATCGTACTTTGTCACGAGACATATTCTACAACAGCTGCTGCTATCGAGGAGCTCGCTCCTTATTGTAAGGCACAGGGCTGGCAGATTGTAAGCATCTCTGAAATGTTCGCAGCTAAGGGCAAGTCTCTTAACGGCGGTCAGATCTACACAAGAGCATAATCTGATTTAATTTAGCTTTCTCCAATTTTAATATCCCCTGAAGGGCAGTCGGTTTATATCGGCTGCCTTTTCACTTTTTTGCGATGTTTAAATTACACAAAAATTGCTCTCGGAATCAAGCTGAAATGCAAAAAAACTGTTCAAATTAAACAAAGTTTACTGTATTCTCTTTACAAAATTCGAAAATAGTCATATAATATTATTACAGAGGAACACAAATACAATAGGTTTTTGGTTAGTTCTGCATACACTTTATGTTTCGTTTGTGTATTTAGAGGGGATATTATGATTAAAAATTTATCAGGAGATTTTGAAACAGTTGAATACGATGAGCAAAAGTATTCCATGCTCTATGACAATGTGGAAACAGAGGCTTATCCTGTCCATTGGCACAATGCTGTCGAAATAATTATGCCTTTAAAAAATGATTATACTGTGAATGTGGGCGGAGTTGACTACAATATTCATGAGAATGATGTTCTTGTAATTCCTCCGGGAGAGCTTCATAGTATGCCTGCAATTCCGGGAAGAAGACTGATTTTTCAGTTTGATAATCGTTTTCTTGGCGATGTTTCGGTGCTTGAGCCGATTATGCGTGGACTGAATACACCTGTTCTGATCAATAGTGAACTTAACAAGGAACTTCATATTGTTGCAAAAAAGGTAATGACGGAGATACACTCGCTTTATAGAATTAAGCATGAAATCACTGATATAAAGATTTACATTCATTTAATAAAACTTTTTATGGCAATGAAGGAATTCCGTCTTGAACAGCATAAGATACTTCTTGATTGTGATGATGCTACAATAAGTGAGTATACTGAGAAATTCGGTACTGTTTTCCAGTATATAGATGAGAATTATATGTATGATATTTCTCTTGACGAGCTTGCTTACGTTGCGGGATACAGTAAATACCATTTCTCACGTATATTCAGACAGTATAACTCGATGTCATATCTTCAGTACATAAATGCAAGGCGTACCAAAGCAGCCGAGGTTCTGCTGCTTGACCCGAATATGCCTGTAACTGAAGTTGCTATGCGTTCAGGATTTAAAAGCCTTACAACTTTCAACAGAATCTTCAAGGAAATCAAGCATTGTACGCCTACTGATTTCAAAAAGCTTTATGCCATGCGTTAAATCTTACATACTATGGGCTGTTTAAAGAAAGCAGCCCTTTTCTTTTTTAAAATTGACCAAATGTGACTTTCTGACGTGTTATGGGTGAAAGGAGTTGATTAAATGCAATCTATCGACTGTGTACGCGCGGCAGTCTGTAATTATGGAGATATGCTTTATCGACTTTGTTTTGTAATGCTGCGTAATACCGCTGATGCCGAAGATGCAGTTCAGGAGACATTTATTGCATATACGACGAAGTCTCCTGTCTTTAGTGATAAAGAGCATGAGAAAGCGTGGCTTCTTAAAGTTGCGTCGAATAAATGTCGTGATATCCTCCGATTCAGAAATCGTCATCAGCTGACAGAACTGTCTGGGCTTGAAGCGGTTGTTCAGGACGATGAAAGTTCACACATTCATGAAGCACTTATGGAACTCCCCGAAAAATTCAGACTCGTACTCACACTTTATTATATTGACGAATACAAGGTCAAAGAAATTGCAGAAATCATCAAAAAGACACCGTCTGCTGTCAAAATGCGGCTTCAGAAGGGTCGTAAACTGCTTGAAGAGAAATATCGAAAGGAGTATATGTAGTATGGATGAAAAGAAAGTTAAAGATTCAATAGATGAAATAAGCCTGTCTGAAGATGCACGCAATCGTATTATACAGAATTGTGCGATTATTGTCGAAGCCGAAAACGAGGGAGAGGTTACTGAATATACTTACAGCAAAGCAAATACACTATCTCATCGTTTTGCGGGACTTGCAATAGGTGCTGCTGCATGTGCAATTATTGTGTGTGGTACCGGAGCTGCTGTAAAAATGATGAATAAACCGTCAGCAGACAGCGTTGTTGAATCGCAGACAGTATCGTCATCACATTCAGTTGCGGAGACTACAGAAACTCTGGAGCCACCTAAGACATTTGAAAATCTCAAGCCTGAGATCATAGAGCTTACACGCTCAACAAGGGATGTTGGTAAATTCCTTGAGGCAGCTTGTAATAAGTTCGGTGTCGGCTTTATAGAGAAAGACTATGTGCCTTATAACATCACCCCTAGGGAAATAACTGAAAAGTACGGTTTTTCTGTTTTCAAGTACGGAGAATTTGATCAGGCATATCTTTTCTATCGCGGAGATGTCCGTGGTATTGGAGAGTCAGCAGGTGGGTATGGCATTTCTTCCATGGCAGTTGCTGATATTAACGGTGACAAATATCCTGAAATTTACTATAATGAATCACATGGATTTGGTTCATACTTATCAGGCGTTAGCTATATTGATTTGAATGGGGCTAATGAACCCGATGTACTTTGTCGTTCGATTAATGGTTTAGAATTCCTCTTTTCTGTTGAAGGAGATACGCTGAATGTTTTTGGCGGAAGTGTCAGCAAAGCAGGAGAAAACTCAGATTATGAGTATACTTATCATAACCTGTACGGGCAAATCCGAAAGTATAAAAACGGTGATATATTAATATACAGAAATGAGAACGATAAACAGAACCTTTTTGCTGAATATAAACCTGATTTTTATAAAAACAATTCCGTTATAAGAAATAGTGCAGCTTTGAATGGGAAGAAATATACTCTGTCGGAAGAAGATTACAGGGAGATTGATGAAATTCTTGTTGAGCAGTCAAATAATCATACTCTGGCAGAGGCACCACGTGGATATCATATAAAAGATTCTGTTATACGTCCCTCTGAGCCGTATATTACTTTAAGTGACGGTGCAAAGAGTCTTTGTTTTTATGAAATTGAAGGTGTTCACTATATAAATATTGTTGAATTAATAACGCCCAATATGCTGAATTACTGGTTCATGCTTCCTGAGGAAAGCGATGTTCCCGACAGAATCAAGGAGATTATAACGCAGGGGCAGGAATACAATGAAGGGAATGTTTTCGGAAAGGACTTCCCGAAATTTGCTGAGATTTACCATCAGTTCCCCGACGTTGAGATAAAATGTGTTTCAGCCGTTCCGAATCTTACAATGTCTGATTTTGTAGCAATTGACAGTATAATTGAGAGTTATGGTTCAGGTATCATGCCGACAGAATCGGTAAAGTTTCCGGATGGTGTTTCACCGAGAGAGTCGCTATCATTCATAACTGATTACTATGAAATCTGGTTTTATGACATTATCGGTGAAGACGATGTTATAAAAACTGTCATAAAAAAAGACGGTAACAATACTGAAAAATGGTTCAGGGTGTATTATGAGGAAGATAACGAGATAGATTTAATAGACAGGCTTGTTACCGTCATAATCAATACTAATGAGGACGCTGAATATGCGTCAATTAATATCACCCCACTTATTTTTTCAGATTTCAGCGTAAAGTATCTGGATAAGGAACAAAAGACAAATGAAATACCTATGGACGATGATTCACGCACAGGAATAAGAAACACTATCACGTCGGAGTGCAGATTTACCAGAATTATAGAGGCTGAGTTTATGCCGCAGGATGATGTGGAAGTGTACACGCTATGGTGTGATGGAGAGGTTATTGAACTGAGTCGCAGCGGTAAGGCACGTTACACAACAAAGGAGGGCAGGGTATATCATTACACTTATGAAAGTAAGTGTGATGACCTTGTGGCAGAACTTTTGTCGTACAAATCACAACAGTAACAAATAATTGCTCCGAGGAGTCCGTAAATGGATTCTTCGGAGTTTTTTATGGTATATTTGTCCCTTTTCGGACATATCCTTTAATGAAAAAGTTCACGAAAGGGTGTTTAAAATGGGACTTACGGAAAAAGAAGCTCAATCAAGGCTGAAAACCGAGGGTGAGAATACTCTCGGCGAGAGCAGAAAACAGGGAGCCGCAGGGATATTCATAGGTCAGTTCAAGGATGTAATGGTAATGATTCTGCTGTGTGCGACGGGAGTTTCAGTTCTTCTGGGAGAAATCTCGGATGCCGTGACGATAATACTGATCGTACTGCTGAATGCGATTCTTGGATTTGTTCAGGAGTACCGAACCGAGCATACTCTGGAGGCTCTTCGTTCAATGACTTCTCCGACGGCAAGATGTTACAGAGACGGTAAACTCAAGGTGATTGACGCAGCCAAACTTGTCACAGATGATGTTATAGAGCTTGAAGCAGGCGACCGTATACCTGCGGACTGCGTTATTCTCAGGGCAAGCGGATTCTTTGCCGACGAAGCAATGCTTACGGGAGAATCAGAGGCAGTTGAAAAAACATCAGGAGCCTCCGACGATACGGATAATTCGCTGAACAAGCCGAACATCGTTTACTGTGGAACATCAGCAACAAAGGGAAGCTGTCGTGCGAGGGTAATTGCAACGGGAAAACAGACACAAATGGGCAAAATATCTGAAATGCTCACTGATATTGACCGTGAGCAGACACCTTTGCAAAAGCGTCTTGCAGAGCTTGGAAAGGTTGTTGCGATAATCTGTCTGATTGTATGTGCCGCAGTATTTGGTGCAGGAGTCCTTCGTGGTGAGGAAGTTTTTACGATGCTCATGACCGGCATTACAATTGCGATTGCGGCAATTCCGGAGGGACTTCCGGCAACAGTGACGATAGCACTTGCACTTGCGGTAAATCGGATGCTGAAACAAAAGGCACTGGTGAATAAGCTTCACAGTGTTGAGACTCTGGGGTGTGCGTCGGTAATCTGTTCTGACAAAACGGGTACAATTACCGAAAATAAAATGACTGTGACAGAAATTTCTACCCTGGGTGGAGATTATCATGTCAGCGGAAAAGGCTACAGAATCGGTGGGAGCATATCGTCTTCTGACGACGAACATCCTGTCAGCACAGAAAACAGCAAGGCACTTGAGGAGGTCATGAAGTGCGGAGTCATGTGCTCTACAGCGACGATAACTGCCGATAATTCAGGGAAAAGCCGTAATCGTGGAGCAGTTCCGAAAGGGGAGTGGACCGTTACAGGTGACCCTACGGAAATTGCCTTGCTTGTAGCAGCTGCAAAGACAGGAATCTACCGCACATCACTTGAACGCAGCTGTCGTTGTATTGAGGAGTTCCCGTTTGACAGCGAGACAAGATTCATGGCGGTTCACTGTGTTACTCCGACTGACAAGAGGGTTTATTTCAAAGGTGCTGAGGAGGCAATTCTTCCGAGGTGTACTCATTATATGGACGAAAGCGGTGAGATTAAGGTCCTTACTCATTCGGAGCGAAGTAAAGTTTCATCAAAAGTTATAGAAATGTCAGATAATGCACTGAGAGTTCTTGCGATGGCTGCGAAGATAAGCGACACTTTTGATCCGAATTGCGGTGAGCTTGTATTTCTTGGCATAACGGGGATGATTGATCCACCGAGAGAAGAAGCGAAAGCGGCAATACGGAAATGTGCGAAGGCGTCTGTAAAGACGGTTATGATAACAGGTGACCATAAAAACACAGCGGTTGCCGTTGCTAAAAAGGCAGGACTGCTCAAAGGCGGTAAAGCGATTACAGGAGCCGAACTTGACAGGATGAGCGATGAGGAACTTGACCGTGAAATCGGGAAATATACAGTTTTTGCACGTGTAGAGCCTGTACATAAGCTGAGAATTGTACGCAGTTTCAAACGGCGTGGAGAAATTGTTACAATGACGGGAGACGGTGTAAATGATGCTCCTGCGATAAAGGAAGCTGATGTTGGTGTGGCAATGGGAATAACGGGAACGGACGTAACAAAGCAGGCGGCTGATGTGATACTCCTTGACGACAATCTTGCGACGCTTGTATCGGCTGTCGAACAGGGACGCTGTGTGTATGCCAATATACGTAAGTTTGTAAGGTATCTTCTCTCCTGCAATATAGGAGAGGTACTGACAATGTTTCTTGGAATTGTCATGGGAATGCCGATTGTATTACTGCCCGTACAGCTTCTTCTTGTAAACCTTGTTACGGACGGACTTCCCGCAATTGCCCTTGGTCTTGAGCCTCCCGATAAGGATATAATGAGCAGACCGCCCAGAAAATCAGCGGAAGGTTTCTTTTCAGGCGGACTCATGACAAAAATAGTATTCAGAGGAATTTTCATCGGACTTTCGACGCTCGGAGCCTTTACAACAGTAATGCGTCTGGGGGGAACTCTTGAAGCAGGCAGAACGGCAGCTCTTGTGACGCTTGTAATGTCACAGCTGATACATGTATTTGAGTGTAAATCAGAGACGAAATCGTTGTTCAGGGTAGAATTTTTCAATAATATAAAGCTTATTCTTGCGGTACTTGTGTCGTTTGCAGTGCTGGCAGCATCGGTTGCGGTTCCGCAGCTTCAGACAGTATTTGAAACTGTTACACTCACTTCACAGCAGATTCTGATTGCACTCGGATTCAGTGCAGCTGTTCCGTTTGTAAGCGGAATTTTCACATCATCAGGAAAATGAAAAAGGAGACTTTAAAAGTCTCCTTTATTTTATCTTATAAAGAGATATGCAGTGTACGCACAGTAAAGAAGAAGCATTACAGCACCCTGCCAACGGACAAGCTTCTTTTTTGACAGACCGAAGAAAAATACAAGAATTGTCATTCCTATAAGCACTGCGGTATCAATGAGGTTTTCTGTTGTGAAGGTCATTGGTGAAATCGCAGCTGCAATACCAAGGACAAAAAGGATGTTGAAGATGTTTGAACCGACTGCATTTCCGAGTGCCATATCAATTTCTTTCTTTCGTACAGCAACAACCGATGTAACAAGCTCAGGAAGGCTTGTACCGATTGCAACGATAGTCATTCCGATAAGCGTATCTGACATACCGAAGGAACGTGCGATATCGGAAGCGCCGTTTACTACCATTTTACCGCCGATAATAATTGCAGCAACTCCGCCAATCATAAATACGATGCATTTCCATACAGGAATAATCTTATACTCTTCCTGTTCGGCAGAACCGTTTTTTCTTGAGTTCATTGCACTTTTTACCATTACAAAAAGAAATACAGCGAATATCACGCTGAGAATAACACCATCAAAACGGGAAATTTCGTTTCCTACAGTCCCGAGTCCGAGAAGCAGAGCCGCAACAATAAGTGACAGCGGCAAATCTCTTTTCAGAGTCTCACGGTTAACGGGAACAGCGGCAAAAAGTGCACACAGACCTATAACGACCATGAGATTGAAAATATTCGATCCTACCGCATTACTAATTGAAAGGCTATTTTTTCCTGCAAGTGAAGCACTGATGCTTACCGATGCCTCGGGAAGGCTTGTCCCCATTGCGACAATAGTCATACCGATTATCAGCGACGGAACTTTAAGCATTTTCGCAGTACTTGAACTTCCTTCTACAAAGAAATCAGCACCTTTGATGAGCAGTATAAAGCCTGCAATAAGTATAAAATACATCATAAAATAAACACCTCGTATAAAAACATCAGGTACTATTATAACACAGAAAATTACGGATTTCAAGCTTTTTTGACAAAATAAACCAAAAACTCAGACACAAAAGTAAAAAACAGCAATATATGTAGAAAAGCAACATTTAGCTTGATTTGACCTATTAATAGTGGTATAATATTAAACGGTTTGTTTAGATACAAGTTTATTATACAGGAGGCTTATTTTATGTTGGCAGCACAGATTCTTGCGGTTGCGATATTTGTCATAATGTTCGGCATTATGATAAGTGAAAGAATAGAAAAACACTGGGTTACGCTCGGTGCAGGTGTACTTACGATTGTTTTTGTATTTGGTGTTGCAATGCAGAGTGGAAGCGCTCTTATGGAGACGCTCAATGTCAAAAGTATTATTACCAAGGAATTCTGGATTACATCAGGAGAAGGCGGTGAATCATCAACAGGTATAAACTGGGCTACGATTATTTTCCTCGGCGGTATGATGGTAATGGTTGAGGGAATGGCCAAGGCGGGATTTTTCAGATGGCTTTGTCTGAAACTTGCAAAACTTGTCAATTATAAGCCTGTTCCGCTTTTCATTACATTCATGATTATGTCGGCTGTACTTTCAATGTTCATTGACAGTATTACTGTTATTCTTTTCCTTGCAGCTGTTACAATCGAACTTGCAAAGCTTCTGAAGATTGACCCTGTTCCGATGATACTTTCGGAAATATTCTGTGCGAATCTGGGTGGTTCAGCTACAATGTGCGGAGATCCTCCGAATATTATTATCGGTACAGGACTGGGCTACTCATTCTTTGATTTCCTTTCGAATACAGGAATCATTGCCGGAATCTGTCTTGTTGTAATCATCATTTATTTCTATATCGTTTATCGTAAGGCTATTGTTCCGAAGGCAGGAGAGAAGATAGACCTTTCTGCAATTCCGAAACCAAGTGAGGCTATCACAAACAAAAAGGACTTTGCATTAAGCTGCGTTATATTTGCAGTTGCTGTTGTTCTTCTTGTTACTCACTCCATGACAGGACTTACCGTTGCTTTCATTGGAACTTTCATTGCTGTAATAACTCTAATTTGTGCAGGAAAGAATACTCCCGGACTTCTCAGGAAGGTCGATTACAGCACACTCCTTTTCTTTATCGGTCTTTTCATTGTTGTCGGAGGTCTTGAACAGACAGGCATCCTTGAAGCAATTGCATCGTTTATTGGTAAAATCAGCGGCGGCAATATTTATGTTATGGTTGCTGTTATCATCTGGATTTCGGCAATTGCAAGTGCTTTTGTCGATAATATTCCTTTCGCAGCAACAATGCTTCCGATTATCAAGAGTCTTGCCGGTACAAATTCTCCCATGCTTGCAGCTCTTGCATGGACTCTTTCAATCGGAACTGACATCGGTGGAAGTGCAACACCGATAGGAGCATCTGCAAACGTTGTCGGAACTTCGATTGCAGCAAAGAACGGCTATCCTATAAGCTGGGGAAAATACTGCAAATCGGCAGCTCCCGCAACAATCATTGTAATTACAATGTCAATGATTTATGTATTTATCCGTTACTGCGGCGGAATTGAGATGTAATACTATATAAGGAGGTTTTTATATGGAACAGTTTATTATTTCCGTGGGACGTGAATTCGGAAGCGGCGGACGTTCAATTGCTGAGGAACTCGGAAAGCGCTTCGGGATACCTGTTTACAACCGACACCTTATTACTGAAATTGCTGAAAAAACAGGACTTGCTCCCGAAGAAATCGAGAAGTATAACGAGAATCCGAGAACGAAGATACTGTCACGAACAGTTCGTGGGTACAGCAACTCCATCGAGGACAATATTGCTGAAATGCAGTTCAACTTTATCCGTGAGAAAGCTCAGAGCGGCGAATCATTCGTTGTACTCGGAAGATGCTCAGAAACCAAACTGAAGGACTTTCCGGCACTTATTTCACTTTTTGTTCTTGCGGATATGGACGCAAAAATCAAGCGTATTATGGAGCTTTACAGCCTTTCAGAGGATAAGGCAAAGGCTCTTATCGACAAAAAGGACAGAAAAAGAAAGCGTTATCATAACTACCACTGTTCAGGTCACTGGGGTGATTCACGTCTTTATGACCTCAGCATAAACAGCAGCCGTCTCGGTATTGAGGGAACTGTTGACTGTCTTGAGCAGTATATCAGAGCAAGAATAGCAAAGTAAATGCAATACCGCCCGGAATTTGTGCGAAAGATTGATGCGTTGTTGCCTGAAATCTGCATAAAGAAGAACCCCTGTATGCAATCAGAACGATTGTGTACAGGGGTTGTTTTATGTGAATTATTGAGCAAAGATTTTATCAGCAATAATTTTTTTGTTGCTTTCGAAGTCTGTTTCGAGAACATCTCCGGACGGAGTACCGCTGACATTGGTGAATGTTCCGTCAGCCGGAATCTGAAGCTGTGCAATATCATAGTTCAGAAGCAGGGGGACTCTCAGTGAAAGCAGGTAAAGCTCTTTTTTGTCCATGTTGGTTGTGATGTACGGGAGAGCCTTTTTTGTAAGTCTGCCGACGAAAGAAACGCCCTCTGAACGAGCTTTTTTTATCAGAGCCGTAATAACTTTGCGTTGACGTGAAGTTCTCTCAAGGTCCCATTTCCCGACGCTTCTTATACGTGAATAAGAGAGTGCCTGTTTACCGTTAAGCAGGATATTTCCACCGCCGCTGAGAAGGTCTGAATTGCGGTCGTCGCCCATAAGCTCGTTTACCTCTGACATGAGAATGACATTTACGGCTTCGGCTTCCTCATCGGACAAGGAGATTTTTACACCGCCTGCCGAATCAATTACAGAGGCAAAGGTGCTGAAGTTTATGGAGAGGTAGTCGTCGATTTTAATGTTGAAATTGCTTTCGATTGTATCCATAAGCAGTTCCGGACCGCCATATGCATAGCTTGCATTAAGTTTGTCTTTGCCGTGACCTCTTATTTCCACATAGCAGTCACGCAGGAACGAGGTCATAGTCATTTCATTTGTTTTAGAGTTAAGAGAAATAAGAATCATTGAATCGGAACGTCCACGGTCTGATTCGGTTCTGCCGTCCGTACCTATTATCAGAACGTTTGTCACGTGCTTTTCGTTCATGGCACCCTGAGTACGGATGCGGTCACCTGTGGGGACATGGTTCATTTTTCCTATGAGTGAAAGCGAGGTACACGAATAGATTCCGAAGATAATGATAAAGAGGATGATAAGCGAAAGCAGAATTCTGCGGATTATTTTCCATATCAGACTCTTGTGCTTTTTCTTTTTTTCAGGCTTCTTTTCAGATTTTGGTTTTTTACGGGATTTTTTTCTTTTTTCGTCCGGCTTGGATGGCTGAGCAGCATAATATGGCGGCGGATATCCGTAAACAGGCTGCTGACCGTTGTAATACTGCTGCTGAGGACGAGGCGGAGGAGTCTGCTGACCGTTGTAATACTGCTGCTGAGGATGAGGCGGAGGAGTCTGCTGACCGTTGTAATACTGCTGCTGAGGACGAGTCGGGGGAGCCTGCTGACCGTTGTAATACTGCTGCTGAGTATGAGGCGGAGGAGTCTGCTGACCGTTGTAATACTGCTGCTGAGGACGAGTCGGGGGAGTCTGCTGACCGTTGTAATACTGCTGCTGAGGGCGAGTCGGAGGAGCCTGCTGATCGTTGTAATACTGCTGCTGAGGACGGGGCGGCGGTGGCTGCTGACCGTTGTAATACTGTTGCTGAGGATGAGTAGGCTGAGATGGACGCTGTGACTGAGGACGCGGCTGGTTTGGTGAAGTAAAGAGTATCGTATCCTCATTGTCTGTGTTTCTGAGATGATCTTTATGTTTATTATCCGACATAATAAAATCCTTTCAAAAAAGTATGTCCGAGAAAAATTCCCGGACAGCAGTTTACGATTTTTTGATACTTACCGCAAGATAGGTGAATGCGGTAGAAATCAGATTATAGATTATCATGGCAGTTGCCGATGTGAATATATAGTCGGTTGTGAATGCCCTTGAAATTATCAGAAGCATACATATTGAAAGACCGAGAAGAATCGAAACAGTCTGGATAATAAGTCCGATTATAGCGGCTGAGTGTACAGCCTTTGTTCCGATTATGAGATGAGCAAGTGAGGCAAATCTGCCTGTTGTAGCCATTGAAGCACTCAGACGTACAGATTTCTTTGTTTCTTCGTCAAATTCGGGGTGGAGCTTCTTTGGAATTATCCTTATCATTTCCTCAGGTATACCGAACAATCTGCGGAGAAGAGCAGGATTTATACACGGGTCGATTGACTTGATAATCATGCATATTTTATTCTTGGCAAGCTTCATCGCCCATTTTTTTACCTGTTTGTCGGCAGAAATATCAACAATGAACATTGCGGCAAGATTACCGGAAATCGAAAGGTACATAGCAACCTGATTTGCACCGATATTTTCGGATTCCTTGGATCTGGTGGGTATACCTTCGATGTTGTGGCTTGTCATAAGTTCACGGTTGCCGAAGAGTACACGCTTATTGTTGATCCATCCGCACATTCCCATGGATTCCTCAAAAGAGTAGTTTTCAATGGGATAGAGCATATCCTCTCTTCCGCCTGTGACGTCCTTGAAAATCTGACGCATCATGCTGCCTGCATGACAGGTAAGGCTTGCGGCTTCAAGGAGGGCTTCGTCTATTTTGGTATTGGAGAAAACCTTGATTCCTGCGAGTTTTACGGTACCGTCGGGGAAGAGTGAATCCGCATTCACGAGGATGGAATTTGTATCATAGAAGTCGTCAACGCTCTGATAACCGAGCATGATACCCTTGTCCCTGAACGAGCTTACGGCAGCGTTTTCCAGAGGAATGTTCACTACAAACGGCATTGCAATACATGAAGATGCACATATCATCATGCTGAAAATTGACAGTCCGAATGCAGCCGACTCCATGTTCATAACTGAACCTTTATGGAACATTGTAAGAACAACCGAAACAAGCAGCGAGAACATCAGACATATCGGTGCAGCCTTTTTGCAGAAGGAGTCGGACATATCCGATGAATATGTATAGCGGAGAAAATCGGTAAGGAAGTCTGTTTTTTTCGTGGTAGTGAGAATCGGGAAGTCTCCGAGAGTACCTCTTGTGAAGCGTTCGGCACGTTCTTCGTCACGTACATATACAACACCGTGTCTGTCAAAGTTCTTGGAAATAAACCTGAAGTTTCTTTCGGCACGTCTGATAATAAGGAATTTTGCAATTGAATTAATCAGCAGGGCGAGAATTCCTACAGGCATATAGATGTGGATGGAGTTATCGGCGACAAGCTCGGGTTTTGCGAAAGCGGGAATGAGTGCTGCAAGACATGATATTACTGTAACGGCAGTCATGGAATCGCTGTCAGCCTTGAATGTGAACAGCTTTTTCAGACCCTTTGTCAGTACGGCTATTGATGAGCTTACAGATAAAAGTCCGATAAGAAGGTGGAAGAGTATATAGAATTTTGTGTTTGACTTCTGAAGAAGATCAGGAAGCGGAAGCGAAAATTGATTCCCGACTGTAACAAAGACACTGAGAAAAGCGGTCATTGCGAGTATGAATACTCTCATTGAAATAGTACTTTTGAGTTCGAAGATGTCACGTCCGACGTCTTCCACATCGCCGTAGTAATTGAAATCGACAATACGTTTAGTACGTTTGTTTCTGGTTTTTACAGCGATGAATTCGTCCGTTTCCTGAGTAATATGCACGTCAATGGCACTTGCATCGTATTCGGGACGCTCGCTCAGATTAATGCTTGTAACTTCGGCACGAGGCGTAGGGTTGACAGGCTTTGCAGCTTCAACAGCATCGGGTGACGGCACAATATCTGTAATGTGCTTTCTTCCTTCGGGACTGTCATATTCTGCCATAATGGCTTCACGTGTACGTTTTTTCTTTTTGAATGACGGTGGGGTATACATATATTCACCGTCGGCACGTTCTCTTTCGTAAGCTGAATCAAGGATTTCATGTTTCCGGCGTTTTTTCAGACGCTTTTCCTTTTCCCTTGCCCTTGTCGAATCACTCATCCGTCGGATTTTCGGAGCTTCACCGGGTGGTGGAGCTTCAGGGAGAATAATAGGTGAAGTATTTCCCGAAACCTGCGGCTTTACCTCATTTACAGTTGCCTGACTTACGATCGAGACCTTGTTTTTCGAGAGATCGGCAGGTTTGAAGTCGTTAACGGGTACAGAACTTCTGCGGGCTCCTTCGAAGTGAGAAACGCTTTCTTGCTTGACATAGGCGATTCTGGGTTCGGATTTGATACGGCTGGGGTCATCAAGAGTTGAATTTATAACTTTCTGTGCGTCGATACGTCCGACGCTTGATTTCGGAGAATCATTTTCGGGCGAATACTCATCGAGAATGTCCTCCAGAGAGAATTTCTGTTCTGACATAGTAATCCACCTTATTTTCTGCGCTGCCGAACCGTCTCATACATAAAAATACCTGCGGCAACGGAAGCATTGAGAGAGTTGATTTTTCCCGCCATGGGGAGCTTTATCATAAAGTCACATTTTTGCTGGATGAGCTTGCTTATGCCGAAGCCTTCCGAACCGATTACAAGAGCGACACTGCCTGTGAGATCCGTATCGCAGTAGTCGGTACCCGAAGCGTCGGTTCCGTAGATCCACACGCCATTGTCCTTGAGGGTATCAATACATGAAGCGAGGTTGGAAACTCTTGCAACGGGGACATAGCTTGCCGCACCTGCCGACGTCTTGAAAACAGTGGCGTTGAGGGAAGCACTGCGGCGTTTCGGAATGATGACACCGTCAGCACCGGCTGTTTCAGCGGTACGGATTATAGCACCGAGATTATGAGGGTCCTCGATTTCGTCGCAGATGATAATGAAAGGCTTCGTACCTTTTTCACGGGAAATGCTGAGAATATCATCAAGTGAAACATACTGACCGCATGCACCTTCAGCAACAACGCCCTGATGTGAAGCTCCGCCTGAGAGACGTGAGAGCTTTTTTTCGTCGGCGTCCTTGACAACAATTCCCTTTTCCTTTGCAAGACGGCGTATAAGATTCAGACTGCCGCCGCTGCCGTCTATGTAGATGGTATCGAGAGGCGAATCGGATTTAAGCGCCTCAATAACGGGATTTCTGCCGCAAATGATGTTTACGGACGAATCCTCTGCAAAATTTTCTTTTTTCATAGTTTTGTTTTGTAGAGACAAATGTCTCTGCTCCTTTTTATTTTATCGGACAATATATTTTTCTCTTAATCCGACATATAATTATTATATCATCTTGCAAAAGAAATTACAATACCTCTGATTAAAAAAATCTTGGATTGATTATATATATAAAATTGCCAATCTGCACAAAAAATTTGTTTCATATGCTGTGTGAAGGATGAAGGAAAATTATGATTAAACGGTGAAATATTTATAAAAATACTTGAAAAATAAATCGAAATGTGTTAATATATAGTTGTAGGGATTAAAGCAGTATGTTTTCAGCGGCTTATCCAAGGGAATATACTGCGGAAAAACTGCAATATTTCTGAAAGGGGGATTCACCTTGGAGATAATTTTCTGGGCTGTATTCTTTGTTCTGTTTGTTCTTGCAGAAGTTGCAACGGTGCAATTTGTGTCCGTTTGGTTTGCAGTCGGTGCACTCGTAACGCTTATCGTTACAATTTTTGTGGAAGATATCGGAATGCTGGCACAGCTGGGAATTTTCATCCTTGTATCGGGTGCATTTCTTGCTGTAACGTTTCCGTGGCTGCGTAAGGTCAGAGCGTCAGGACACACGTCCACCAACGCTGATATGGACGTAGGAAAAAATGCGGAAGTCATTGAAGAAATAGAACCGGACAAGGGAACGGGGCGTGTTACTCTCAGTGGGGTAGACTGGAGTGCGTTACCGTCTGACGGAAAGTCAGTAATTCCCATAGGTACTACTGTCAAGGTAGTAAAGGTTAAGGGCACTAAGCTCATTGTTGAAGCAAAGAAATAATAATAATTTATTCGGAGGAAAACTATCATGGATTTTGGTTCTTTATTTATTGGTGCAGCGGTACTTATATTTATACTCGCATTTATCATCAGATGCTTCAGAATTGTACCACAGGCACATATTTTCGTAGTAGAGCGTCTCGGTTCATTCCACGCTGAGTGGGAGACCGGTATGCATATTCTTGTACCTTTCATCGACAGAATTGCCGGTAAGGTTTCACTCAAGGAAAAGGTTGTTGACTTCAAGCCGCAGCCTGTTATCACAAAGGATAACGTAACAATGCAGATCGATACTGTCGTGTTCTATCAGGTTACTGACGCAAAGCAGTACATCTACGGTGTTGAAAGACCTCTCGCAGCTATCGAGAATCTTTCCGCAACAACTCTCCGTAACATTATCGGTGAAATGGAACTCGACTCAACACTTACATCAAGAGATGTAATCAATACAAAAATCACAGCTATCCTTGACCAGGCTACAGACCGCTGGGGTATCAAGGTAAACCGTGTAGAGCTTAAGAATATCCTTCCTCCCCGTGAGATTCAGGATGCCATGGAAAAGCAGATGAAGGCTGAGCGTGAGCGTCGTGAGAAGATCCTTCAGGCAGAGGGTGACAAGAAGTCACAGATCCTCGTTGCAGAAGGTGAGAAGGAATCACAGATTCTCCGTGCACAGGCTAAGAAGGAATCACAGATTCTTGAGGCTGAAGCTCAGAAGCAGGCAATGGTTCTCCGTGCTGACGCCGTAAGAGAGCAGAAAATCCTTGAGGCTACCGGTGAAGCTAAGGCTATCGAAATGGTTCAGCAGGCACTTGCAGACAGTTTGGTAAAGCTCAATCTTGCAAATCCCAACGAGAGAGTTCTCCAGCTCAAATCGCTTGAAGCATTTGCAAAGGCTGCTGACGGTAAGGCTACAAAGATCATCATTCCCAGCGAGATTCAGGGAATGGCAGGTCTTGCAGCAGGCTTAAAGGGAATCATCGAGAACGATGCTCCCAAGCAGTAAGTAATGAAATCATGAGGCAGAGTACAGAAATACTCTGCCTCAATCTGTCATGGCAGCTTTGGAAAGGACATAAAATGACAAAAAAGAAAAAAAGAATAATCATAACACTAATTATAGCAATTATCGTGATTCTCCTTGATATGTGGGGATTTGCCATGAAAAAGGAGTACTATGCGATAGAATCAGACAAGATTGATAAAGGACTCAGAATAGTGTTCGTTTCAGACCTGCATAACTCGTTTTATGGCGGAACTGATCAGTCGGGAATAATTGATGCGATTCGTGACGAAAACCCCGATATCGTACTGTTCGGCGGAGACATGATCGACAGACAAGGCGGAACAAAGTATGCCCTGAGACTGATGGGGGAGATTGTCAAGGATTATCCTTGCATTTATACACCGGGAAATCATGAGATGGGACGAAGTGATTACAAGGAATTTTTCAATGAAGTTGACAAGCTCGGAGTCAAGCATCTCAAGGGTGGATACAGTGAGCTTGAAGTCAACGGGCAGAAGGTGAGAGTATACGGAGTGTATGATGCATATTATAAATCGCATCTGAAAAAATGCTTTGAAACTCTTGATGACAGCTGTTACAATATTCTTCTTGCACATCAGCCTGAGCAGTATGAAACGCTCCTTGACAGCGGTGATACGAAGTTCGACCTGATACTTTCGGGACACGCTCACGGAGGACAGTGGAGGATTCCGTTCATTCTCGACCAGGGAATCTACGCTCCCGACCAGGGAATTTTCCCTGACCGTACAAACGGCAGATTTGATTATGACGGCGGTGTACAGATTGTCAGCAGAGGACTTGCACGTCAGCTGAAAATGATTGTTATACCGAGAATCTTCAATCGTCCGGAGCTCAGCGTAATTGAAATTGAATGACAATGCGGTTTATGTGGTTCAGCAGACAGCTTTTCCATATAAACCGTTTTTTTATGGGTGACGGATTTTTTTGCTCTTTTGCTTGACTTTATGGGAGAAAAAGTTTATAATAAATAATGTATATGCTCATGGATTTTTCGCATAATATCAGCAGAAAATGATAAGGAGCGTGTACACATGAAAGATGAAAATGAAAAGACTTCCGCTGAAGAAAAGCTCAATGAAGCAGAGCTTGCCGAAAAGCTCGGACAAACTGTTTCACGAAACGCAAAGCATCTTATTCACTGCCTTACGGTCATTGGTCAGATAGAGGGACATTATGTGCTTTCAGAGCAGAATAAAACAACGAAATATGAACACATAATTCCTGCGCTTGTGGCTATAGAACAGGACAGAAGCGTCGAAGGACTCATGATAATCCTGAATACAGTCGGCGGTGATGTTGAGGCAGGACTTGCCATTGCGGAGCTTATCTCCGGCATGAAAACGCCTACTGTTTCGCTTGTTGTGGGAGGCGGTCACTCTATCGGAGTGCCTCTTGCGGTATGTGCAAAGCGCTCATTTATTGTCCCCTCTGCTTCCATGACCATCCATCCTGTGAGGATGAACGGAACTGTTCTCGGAGTACCGCAGACACTTTCGTATTTTGATAAAATGCAGGCGAGGATAGTGAATTTTGTCCTGAAAAACAGTAATATAGACGAGGAGGAATTCCGTCGTCTTATGATGAATACGGAAGAGCTTGTGCTTGATGTGGGCAGCGTAATTGAGGGCGAAAAGGCTGTTGAACTCGGACTTATCGACGAACTCGGCGGTCTGAGCGATGCGATGGAATGTCTTTATACTATGATAGAAAATACAGAAAAAAGATATTGTGAGAACAAAGACGGAGGGTAAAAATGGCTGAACCAAAAAAGAAAAGCAGTACGCAGCAAGGGAAGCAGCATGCTTCCGCATCTGCTGCGGAGTCAAAAAAACCAACTGCCCCAACAAAAAAGAATGAGCAGAATCAGGTATGGTCTGTAATACTGTTTGCTGCCGGAATACTGATCGGACTCATGGTTGTGATATCGGGTTCCGACGGCTGGAATGCGATACATAGATTTTTACTTGGAATGTTCGGAATATCGGCGTTTTTCGTACCGATAATCCTTATTTACACCGCATTGATGATAGGTATGGAAAAAAGTCAGGAAAGCGTTTCGGGACGTGCGTTCTGGGGCATTGCACTGATGTTCATGACAAGTGCGGCAATACAGACTTTTTTTGTGGGCGAGCTTGAACTAAAATCATTTGCCGACTTCAAGGAACTGTACAATGACGGTGTAGAACTCAGAGGCGGAGGTATTGCAAGTATTGTTATTGCCGGAATACTTCTCACTGTATTCGGACGCACAGGTGCAAGAATCATAACGGTTATAATGTTTTTTGTGTTTGTGATGCTTCTTTCGGGACTGGGAATAATTGATTTCTTCCGTCTTCTCAAACAGCCTTTCAGATTAATTGGAAATGTGATCGAGGGCTGTCAGAATGTGCTTATGGGCGGAGCGTTCGAGGATGCATTTCAGGACGACGCAGACGATGAGAAAGAGAAAAAAAGCTTTGCAAAGGATCTTGAAGCAATAGAAATAGTGAACAGCCGCAAACGTCCGGAGAATAACGAGCCTGCATCTGTTCATATAAGCAACAGTATGGGTGACGAGAGTTTTCCGCTTGACATTCCGCTTCCTACCGATAAGCTCATTGCACGTGAAAGAAAAAAAGCCGGAAAAGATGCGGAAAAGAAAGAGGAGCTTATTGACGACGGTCTTGAATTTCTCATTTCAAGGGCAGCAAGTGCAAGTTCGAAGCAGAAACGTGCCGATAAAAAGCAGGCTGCCGCTGAAGGTGCAAAAAATACTGCTGAGACGGTTCAGGAAACTGAACAAGGCAATGATGTTCCTGAAAAGGTTTATGCACTGCCGCCGCTTGACCTGCTTGCGATGCCGAAAGGTGTGACCAGAACTGCCGAGGCTGCCGTCGAGATGCGTGAAAAGGCAGATATTATCGTAAATACACTCAAAAGCTTTGGCGTTGATGTAAAGATCAAGGACATTTTCAGAGGACCGTCCATAACACGTTATGAAATTCAGCCGGGTGTGGGAGTAAAGATTTCGAAGATCAAAGGTCTTGAGGACGACATAACCCTCAGTCTTGCAGCGCAGGGTGTCCGTATTGAGGCTCCCGTACCGGGTAAAGCTGCTGTCGGAATCGAGATTCCTAACAGTACAAAAGATATGGTAACGCTCCGTGAGATTCTTGCGTCACCAAGCTTCCGTGATTCCGAAAGCAAGCTTACATTTGCTGTCGGCAAGGACATTACGGGAAATATTATTCTCGGAGACATTGCGAAAATGCCCCACGTTATTATCGCAGGAACTACCGGTTCGGGTAAATCGGTCTGCACACGTTCAATCATCATGAGTATTCTCTACAATGCCAAGCCCGACGAGGTAAAGCTCATCCTTATAGACCCGAAAATGGTTGAATTCAAGGTCTTTGAGGGACTTCCGCACCTTCTTATCCCCATTGTAATCGAAGCTAAAAAGGCAGCGGGAGCTCTTAACTGGGCGGTCAACGAAATGATGCGGCGTTATTCGATTTTTGCCGATATAGGTGCAAACGACCTCAAATCATACAATGTTATGGCTGAAACGACCGAGGGTATGGACAAAATGCCGCAGATTGTTGTTTTCATAGACGAGCTTGCAGATATGATGATGGTCGCAGGCAAGGAGGTAGAAGACTCTATCTGTCGTCTTGCACAGATGGGACGTGCAGCAGGAATGCACCTCGTTGTAGCTACTCAGCGTCCCACAACGGACGTCATCACGGGACTTATCAAGGCGAATATCCCGAGCCGAATCGCACTTTCGGTTCAGTCCCAGATAGACTCACGAACAATCATAAACATGGCAGGTGCGGACAAGCTCCTCGGAAACGGCGATATGCTGTATATGCCGATAGGAATGAACAAGCCTGTACGTATTCAGGGCTGCTTCACGTCAAACAAGGATATTTCTTCGACGCTTGAGTTTATCAAGGCTCAGGCTCAGGGCGAGTATGATGCAGAAATTATCGAGGCAGTTGAAAGTTATGTTCCTGCGTCCAAGGGCGATGAGACTGCCGATACTCCGCTTACGGGAGGCGACAGCGATATAGTCGAGAAGGCTATGGAGGTTGCCGTGAACAACGGTCAGCTCTCAACGACAATGCTCCAGAGAAAGCTGAAGCTCGGCTATGCCAAGGCAGCACGCATTATGGACGAGCTTGAAGAAATGGGCGTTATCGGTCCGAGTGAAGGCGCAAAGCCAAGACGTGTACTGATGTCAAAAATGCAGTTCGACGAGCGTAAGCTCCGCCGTATGCAGGATATAGACTGAAATCTGTAAAAAGGAAGAGTAAAATGTACGATAAATTCATTCCTTTGACGAAAAAGGAAATGGAAGAGCAGGGAATCAAGCAGTTTGATTTCATATACATAACGGGCGACGCTTATGTTGACCATCCGAGCTTCGGTGCGGCAATTGTAACCCGTCTTATCGAGGCAATGGGTTTCACTGTCGGAATAATCTCACAGCCGGACTGGCATACAGACCGTGATTTCAGACGTTTCGGTGCACCGAAGTACGCATTTCTGGTGACTTCGGGTAATATTGATTCCATGGTTGCTCATTACACTGCCGCCAAGAGAAAACGCTCCGATGATGCGTACACGGCAGGCGGCGTGGCAGGGAAGCGTCCCGACCGTGCCGTAATAGTTTACTGTAAGAAGCTTCGTGAATATTTCGGTGACGTTCCGATTGCTATCGGAGGTCTTGAGGCTTCACTGAGACGTTTTGCCCACTATGATTACTGGGATGACGCTGTGAGACCCTCGGTTCTTGCGGACAGCGGTGCCGATATTCTGATGTACGGTATGGGTGAGCACCAGATAAGGGAGCTTTGCACCCGTCTTTCCGAGGGCGAAAACATTCGTGATATTCATGACATAAGGGGAACCTGCTATATGACCGAGCCTGTGAATACTCCTCTTGGAGCAGCACAGTGTCCGTCGTTTGAGCAGGTTTGCGAAAGCAGGACCGAATATGCAAAGGCTACGAAAATCCAGTACGACTGGCAGGATGAGGTTTACGGAAAGACAGTGATCCAGCGTCACGGAAAGCTCATGCTTGTGCAAAATCCTCCCGCAAAGAGTCTGACGACGGAGGAGCTTGACTATATTTACAGTCTGCCGTATACAAGACGTTATCATCCGTCATACGAGGCTCTCGGAGGAGTTCCGGGAATCGAGGAGGTACGTTTTTCAATAACACACAACAGAGGCTGCTTCGGATACTGCAATTTCTGCTCGATAGCACTGCATCAGGGCAGACGTATAACCTGCCGCAGTGAAGAATCTGTCCTTGCCGAGGCTGAACGCATTACACAGATGCCGGATTTTAAGGGTTACATCCACGATGTCGGAGGTCCGACGGCAAATTTCCGTCACACCTCATGTGAAAAGCAGCTGAATCAGGGATTGTGCATGGGCAGGAAATGTCTTGCACCGAAGCCGTGTCCCGCACTCAGAGCCGACCATAGAGAATACCTTGAAATGCTTCGTAAAATCAGAAAAATCAAGGGTGTCAAGCGAGTTTTCATACGTTCGGGAATCAGATACGACTACCTTATGGAGGATAAAAACGACGAGTTTATCCGTGAGCTTATAAAGCATCATGTAAGCGGTCAGCTGAAGGTCGCACCAGAGCATTGTTCTGCTGCTGTGCTTGACAAAATGGGAAAGCCGCACATAGAAGCGTACAAGGCGTTCCAGAAGCGTTTTTACGAGATAACAAAGGGTATCGGAAAGGAACAGTATCTTGTTCCGTATCTGATGTCGTCGCATCCGGGAAGTACGCTGTGTGACGCTGTTGAGCTTGCATTATTCCTCAGAGACAACAAGATTCGTCCCGAGCAGGTTCAGGACTTCTATCCCACGCCCGGAACAATCTCAACGTGTATGTTCTACACAGAGCTTGACCCATATACAATGGAAAAGGTCTATGTACCGAAAACTCCGAAGGAAAAGGCGATGCAGCGTGCACTTCTCCAGTATTTCAGACCTCAGAACAAGGAGCTTGTAATCGAGGCTCTGAAATTGGCAGGAAGACGTGATCTTATCGGTTCGTCACCGAAGTGTCTTGTTGAGGATAATTCGGTGAATACGGCAAACAACTCCGTAAAAGGCGGTGACAGACAATGGCAGAAGGCAAAGCGGTCATCTCAGTCTCAGGGCAGAAATACGAGGGCAGGCTCACCGAAGAACAGAAAAAGCGTGTCATCAGGCTCGCCAAGGAACTCGAAAAACAGCACAAAAAGGGGAAAATCCCCAAGATAATAATCTGGATAGCGGCAATTGCACTGATTCTCTTAGTCGTAAACGCTTTTCTGCGGAACTATCAGGCAAACGGAGCGGTCAGCGGAAGTCTGTCAGTGCATTTTATAGACGTGGGACAGGGAGATTCCGTATTGATTTCCTATGAGGGCGGAAATATGCTCATAGACTGCGGTGAATCGGAGAAAACCGACAGCGTTGTTCATTATCTGCGTGATCAGGGGATAAGCCGTCTTGACTACGTTATCGCAACTCATCCCCATTCAGACCACATGGGTGGTATGTACAAGATTATAAATGAATTCAGAATCGGCGAGGTCATAATTCCTCATCTCGATGACGACGATATTCCGACAACACGTTTCTTCGAAAAATTCCTTGACGCCTGCGAGGACAAGGAATGCGGACTTACCGAGGCTGAAATCGGCAGAAAGATTCAGCTCGGAGAGGCAAGTCTGGAGCTTATTGCTCCCGTAAGTGAGGAGTATGAGAATCTCAACAACTATTCCGTCGGAACGGTGATAAGTCATGGCAGAAACAGCTTTATCCTGACAGGCGATGCGGAGACTCTTGCCGAGGCGGAAATGCTTGAAAGCGGCAGAGTGAATCGTACAACGGTCTATAAGGCAGGTCATCACGGCAGCAGTACCTCATCTTCAAAGAAGTTCATTGACGCAATTGCTCCCGATTATGCTGTTATTTCCTGCGGAGAGGGCAATTCATACGGTCATCCGAGCGATGCTGTTATCAAGAGAATAAGCGGATATACCGATAAAATCTACCGTACCGATTTGTGTGGAAGCGTAGTTTTTGTGTCCGACGGCGCAGAGCTTGAAGTGCGGACGGAAAGGAACTGAAATGACTGTATTTGACAGAAAAGAAGGGGATACCGCATTCCTCGAAACCGACAGCGGAATAATCGGAATCAGTGCGGACGAGCTTCCGCCGGATGCTTCCGAGGGCGATATACTGATAAAAATCGACGGAGCATGGATTGTTGACCGTGAGGCTACGGAGAAACGTCGCCGCCGCATAAGAAATAAACTGAAAAGGCTGATGAAAAACAGAAATGACTGATATTATAATAGTAGGAGGAGGTGCGGCAGGCTGTTTTGCGGCAGTCTGGGCAGCACGCTTCGGAAAAAGCGTCATTGTCTTTGAGAAGAATGAACGTCTTGGAAGAAAGCTCAGAATTACGGGAAAGGGCAGGTGCAACGTCACGAATAATTCTCCTGTAGAGGAACATATGCGGAATATACCCGTCAACTCAAGATTCCTGTACAGTGCATATTCGTCGTTTGACGCAGAAAGTACAATGGCATTTTTTGAGGAGCTGGGAGTTCCTCTTAAAACCGAGCGGGGAAACCGTGTCTTTCCTGTCAGCGACAATGCCCACGACATAGCCGACGCTCTGGTACGTGAAATGAAAAAACTCGGCGTAAAGGTGGTCAATGCACAGGTTACGCAGCTTCTTGCGGAAAACGGTGCGGTAAGGGGAGTACGTGCAGGCGGCAGGGAATATGAAAGCGGTTCTGTACTGATAGCCTGCGGAGGGAAGTCGTATCCTGCAACAGGCTCGACAGGCGATGGCTACAAGCTTGCGGAGTCGGTCGGACATACGGTTACCGAACTCAAACCGTGTCTTGTACCGCTTGTTTCTCCCGATAAATACTGTGCAGAGCTTATGGGACTCTCCCTGAGAAACGTCACGCTCTCGCTCTATGACGGAAACAAGGAGATTTTCAGTGAGCTGGGTGAGATGCTTTTCACTCATTTCGGAGTGACGGGACCGCTTGTGCTGAGTGCAAGCTCTCACATTAAAGATATGAAGCCGAATCGCTATACCCTGAAAATAGACCTCAAGCCGGGACTGACTCCGGAGAAGCTTGATGAGCGTATACAGCGTGATTTCAGCGAAAATCTCAACAGGGACTTCGTAAACGGAATCAGAAAGCTTCTGCCCGCAAAGCTGCTTCCCATAGCGGCAAGACTTGCGGAAATTCCCGAGGAGCTTAAAATAAACAGTGTTACAAAGGAACAGCGCCGTCGTTTCGGGGAGCTTATAAAAGCGTTTCCCGTGAGGATTTCGGCTTTTCGTCCGATAGACGAAGCGATTGTCACGGGCGGAGGTGTTTCCGTCAAGGAGATTAACCCGAAAACAATGGAATCAAAGCTTGTCAGCGGATTATTCTTTGCAGGCGAGGTCATTGATACCGATGCTTATACGGGAGGCTTCAATCTCCAGATTGCTTTTTCAACGGCATATTCAGCCGCAGTCAATATGTAACAAATCACAGAAGGAGTGTAAATAATGATAAATATAGCTATCGACGGTCCTGCAGGTGCAGGAAAAAGTACAATTGCAAAAATGGTTTCGGCGAAACTCGGATACATCTATGTTGACACGGGTGCACTTTACCGTGCAATTGCGCTCTATATCAAGGAAAATGCCATTGCTGATGAAGATATTGAGAAATCTCTGGCAGACGCTGATGTTTCGCTCAGATTTGTTGACGGAGCTCAGAGAGTGTATCTCGGAGACAGGGATGTTTCGGGACTCATCAGAACTAATGAGATTTCAATGGAGGCTTCAAGAACATCGTCAATCCCTGCCGTACGTGCATATCTTTTCGAGACTCAGCAGAAGATTGCCCGTGAAAACAACATTATTATGGACGGACGTGACATCGGAACAGTAATCCTTCCGAATGCAGACGTGAAGATTTTCCTTACTGCTTCAGCGGAGGAGCGTGCAAACCGCCGTTTCAGGGAGCTTTCCGAGAAGCCCGACTGTCCTCCGTATGAGGTTATACTCAAGGACATCATACAGCGTGATTATCAGGACATGAACCGCGAGACTTCTCCGCTCAGACAGGCAGAGGATGCGATTCTTGTCGATACAACATCACTGAATCTTGAGGAATCTGCTGAAGAAATACTCCGCATAATCCGTGAAAAAACAGGGAGAGAGTAAATCATGATATACGTATGCAAATTTCTGCTCAGAATCTATTTTGCTGCAGCATACAGGCTGAAGTATGAAGGACTGAAGAATATACCGAAAAAAACAGCGGTAATATATGTTTCGAATCACAGAACGTATGCAGACCCTCCGCTTGTAGGTGCAAGAGCGAGGGGAAAGCTTGCCTTCATGGCTAAAGAGGAGCTTTTTAAGAATCCGCTGTTCGCATGGCTTATCCGTTCTCTCGGAGCATTTCCCGTTGCAAGAGGCAAGGGTGATACAGGTGTTCTCGATACTGCGGTGGAAAGACTTGAAAAGGGACACAGCCTAATGATTTTTCCCGAAGGAACACGTTCAAAGGACGGCAAGGTCGGACGTGGTCACAGCGGAGCCGCAGTAATTGCTGCACGTTCAGGCAAGATGATGATACCTGTCGGAATAGTTTTCGGCGAGAAGCTGAAATTCCGTTCAAAGGTGACTGTGAAGTACGGCGAACCGATTATGACGCAGGATTATGTTGAAATCAGCGACACTCCCAATCCGAGACAGCTTGTAAAGCTCAAGAACCGCTATATGGCTGACATAAAGCGTCTTGTTGAGGGTGAACCTGAAAGTGCTGCTGCGGAGGAA
Organism: Ruminococcus sp.; assembly: GCA_015066935.1. Classification (GTDB taxonomy): domain Bacteria; phylum Bacillota; class Clostridia; order Oscillospirales; family Ruminococcaceae; genus Ruminococcus. The sequence continues at coordinate 199,722 of SVNK01000003.1, forward strand.
AAGACTGATGAGTAAGGTTACGGTAGCAAAATCCGCAGGCTTTTGTTTCGGTGTTGACCGTGCAGTGAAGATGGTCTACGGTGAGCTTGAAAAGAATACAAAGGTAGCGACGCTTGGTCCGATAATTCACAATCAGGACGTTGTAAACGATATGCAGTCGAAAGGTGCGAGGATAATCAGTTCCGTTGACGAGCTTGCTTCTGATGAAACAGTTGTGATACGTTCACACGGAGTTGGCAGGGATGTCTATGAGCAGATAGAGAAGAAGGGCTGCCGTATGCTTGACGCAACGTGTCCTTTCGTGTCGAGAATTCATAAAATTGTTGACGAAAAAACACGTGAAGGATACTTTATTCTTATCGCCGGAGACGCTTCTCACCCTGAAGTGCAGGGAATTGTTGGTCATTGTGACGGAAATTACCATGTTTTTAAGGATAACTTTGAGCTAAAACACTTTTTTGAAAATAATTATAAAAATTTGCAAAAAAAGCTTGCAATTGTCGCTCAAACGACGTATAATATAGTAGTATGGGATGAGTGTTTACGTGTGATTCCGAAAGAGAATCCTGATATTGTAATTTTTGATACAATATGCAACGCTACCGATACGAGACAGTCGGATGCAGCCGAGCTTGCAAAAGCTTCGGATATCATGCTTGTCGTCGGAGGACGTCACAGCTCAAATACCGTTAAGCTGTCTGAAGTCTGCAGCCGCTACTGTAAAACGTATCATATCGAGAATTCAGATGAGCTGAGGAATCTTAAGATTCCTGCCGCTGAAAATATCGGCATCACTGCAGGGGCCTCAACCCCGTCTTATATAATCAAGGAGGTACAAACCAAAATGGCAGAGAACGAAATTATGACAACCAATATGGATGAGGAGATTGATTTCGCTGAAGCGCTCGATCAGTCATTCAAAAAAATACATACAGGAGAGAAAGTTAAGGGCATCGTTGTTGCTGTAAACAACACAGAAGCAATCGTGGATCTCGGTACAAAGCACACAGGTTATGTGGCACTCGACGATCTTACAGACGATCCTTCAAAGAAGCCCGCTGACATCGTTAGCGTCGGCGACGAGATCGAACTCATCGTTGTTAAGGTTAACGACGCTGAGGGTACAGCTGCTCTTTCCAAGAGAAAGGTTGACGAGCAGGCAGGCTACGAGAAAATCGTTAAGGCTAAGGAAGAGGGAACTGTTCTTGAGGGCATCGTTCAGCACGTTGTTAACAAGGGCGTTACACTCAGCGTTTTCGGCGTAAGAGTATTCATTCCCGCTTCACAGACAGGTCTTCCCAGAGGTGCAGAGCTTGAGCAGCTCCTCAAGAAGAAGGTTGAATTCACAATTATCGAAGTTACAGAAGGCAGAAAGAGAGCAGTCGGCTCAATCAAGGCTGTTCAGAATGCAAAGAAGGAAGAGGCTAAGGCTAAGTTCTGGGAGGCAGCTGAAGTTGGTGCTGTTTACACAGGAAAGGTTAAGTCACTCACAAGCTTCGGTGCATTCGTTGACCTCGGCGGCATCGACGGTATGGTACATATTTCTGAGCTTTCATGGAAGCGTATCAAGCACCCCAGCGAGGTTGTTGCTGTAGGCGATACTCTCGAAGTATACATCAAGGACCTCAACAAAGAGGAGAACAGAATCTCCCTCGGTTTCAAGAAGGCAGAGGACAATCCTTGGGAAATCTTCAGCGCTAAGTACAACGTAGGCGATGTTGTAAAGGTTACAATCGTTTCCATTACAAGCTTCGGTGCTTTCGCACGTATCATTGACGGCGTTGACGGTCTTATCCACATTTCTCAGATCGCTGACAAGAAGGTTGAGAATGTCAAGGATCTTCTCACAGTAGGCGATGAGGTTGATGTTCAGATTATCGACATCGACGAGGAGTCCAAGAGAATCAGCATTTCAATGCGTGCTCTCCTTGAGGATGCAGAGGAAGCTGAGGAAGAGGCTGCTACTGACGAGGTAGAGGCTTCTGAGGACGCTGAATAATCCAATTGAATCAATAAGTGCCTTGCCCGTCGGGTGAGGCACTTTTTTACTGCTGATTATTTGAAAAATGAGTATGAATTGTTAAAAAACGTCTGTAACTCTTGACAAATGAAGGGCAATATAGTATTATTAAACTATATAGGTATAGTTTTTGACTATGCCAAATAATACGAGAGGGGTATTACAATGATTTTTAAGAAAATTACGGCAGCTCTTTCTGCTATGGCAGTATCAGCCGGTATGCTGACGTCACTTCCGATGGCACAGTCAACTGCTGCTATGGACGTCAACTATGCTGAAGCGCTCCAGAAGTCGCTGTTCTTCTATGAAGTTCAGCAGTCAGGTATTCTTCCTGAGTGGAACTCTGTTCCGTGGAGAGCTGATTCAATGATTAATGAAGAAGGCGTTGAAACCGACATCATTCCCGGTGGATGGTTCGATGCGGGTGACCACTTTAAGTTCACACTGACAAATGCTTATTCTGCATCTGTACTTGCATGGGGCTATATCCAGTATAAGGACGCTGTTGATAAGGCAGGTCTTGGCGAGGTTTACCGCAACAATGTGCAGTGGGGACTTGACTATGTAATGCAGGCAGACAGAGGTGACAAGATCATCGGTACAATCGGTGACTTCACAGGCGGCTCTACCGACCATAACATCTGGTGCAGTGCCGAGGTTTACCTGAGAAAGCATCACCTCAATAACGGCGACTGGGAGCGTCCCTACGACGAAATTGCCGACTCAACAACAATTGCTCTTTGTGCAGCAGCACTTGCACAGGGATACATTATCTTCAAGGACGACCAGCCCGATAAGGCTGCTGCTTACCTTGCACAGGCTAAGAAGTATTTTGAGACTGCCGATAAAATCAGAGATAACGAAAACGGTGCTATGGGAACCATGTACAATCCCAGTTCATGGGTTGACGACTGTATGTACGCTGCAAACTGGCTCTACATGGCAACAGGCGATGAGTCTTATCTTAAAAAGTGCGAGAGCGACTACATTCCGAATTTCCCGACAGAGAGTCAGTCTACAGACTGGAAATACACATGGGGCTTCTGCTGGGACGATACAACACAGGCTGCTGCCCTGCTTTATGCTATAAATACAGGCAAGCAGGAGTGGATTGACCATATTTCACACCACCTCGATTACTGGGATGAAGGATACGGCGGAAAGCGAGTTGCTTACACAGATGACGGTCTTGCTTATCTTATGAACTGGGGTCCGCTTCGTCATGCAACTTCTACCGCATGGATTGCTAAGCTTGCAAGTGATACAATATTCAAGGACGACGCCGCACTTTCCAAGAAGTATGATGAATGGGCAAAGAGTCAGATGGAATATTGTTTCGGAGACAATTCAACCGGTCTTTGCTACGTTCTCGGCATGGGCGAAAAGAATCCCACAGCTATTCACCACAGAACAGCTTCCGGTATTCATGACGACCATTGGAATGAGCTCGGTAAGGAGTCGGGCGGTGCTGAGGGCTGGCAGACAGAGTATGCGCATACATTATATGGTGCACTTATCGGCGGTCCCGATTCAAAGGGAAATTATGACCAGAGTCAGATTGGCGTAAGCAATTACGAATATACAGAGGTTGCTATAGACTACAATGCAGGTTATACAGCAGCTCTTTGTGCTATGATCGATGATTACGGCGGAACAAAGCTTGCTGACTTCCCACCCAGAGAGACTCCTACATGGGATGAGTGGAAGGTTGGTGCTGTTCTTAACGGTAAGGGTGACAGCTACACAGAGATCAAGGCATGGGCAATGAATCATACGGCGTGGCCGGCAAGAGTTCAGAAGGATATTTCGTACCGTTACTTCTTTGACGTGTCAGAGCTTATCGAAGCAGGATACTCCATTGATATTTTAAAGGTGGAAGGAAAGTCTCAGCAGTATAAGGAGGGCGAACAGGGTTACGCAGAAGTTTCAGGTCCTTATAAATATGAAGGAGATCCTTCGGGCAACACATATTATGCTGAAATAAAATTCCTCGACGGCAGAGCAATCCAGCCTACAGGTCAGAGTGAGCACAGAGACGAAGTTCAGTTCAGAGTATCAATTCCTGACGCCATTGACGGAAAGTCTACAAAGGGTGCATGGGATCCTACAAACGACTTTTCATATGAGGGCGTAACAGCTACAGACAGCCTCAAGAACCCTGCTTCCTATAATAAGCATATTCCTATGTATATCAATGGCGTTCTTGTATGGGGCGAAGAGCCTGACGGTACAAAGGCTGTTCCGGGTGCTGACCTTGGTGAGGAACAGCAGCCCACAACGGGTTCGACAGAGCCTTCACAGACCGAAACAACTCAGGGCGGAATAGCTGCAAAGGTATGGGGAGATTCAAACTGTGATGAAGCTGTAAATCTTGCGGATGCTATCCTTATAATGCAGGCTAAGGCTAATCCGTCGAAGTACGAACTCAGCGAGCAGGGCGCTGCAAATGCTGATGTATATAAGACAGGCGACGGTATCACAAACGGCGATGCACTTTCAATCCAGAGATATCTGCTTGGTCTTGTAGAATCACTTCCTGAAAAATAATTACAAATTCACATTAAATTAACAAAAGGGAGCTTCGGCTCCCTTTGTTTTTGCGGTTATTTGTGATTGTGCACAAATATTGGTTTGCAGGATTAGGAAAATACACGAATTTCCAAAAAACTATTTACTTTTCTTTCTCAATATAATATAATGAGATTGATAGGAAAGGGTCGGTGCAGGTTCGTGAAGGACAACTATCTTATCGTTAAAAGTGATATAACCGCAATGTTTGCACTGGCATTGCGTTATGTAAATTTATATTATATCAGGGAGGGTATTTTAAATGCACAAGAAATTTTCAAGAGCGATTGCTGCAAGCCTTATGGCCGCTACAATGATCGCACCAACTGTTGCTAACGTTGCGCCCATGAGTGTTTCTGCTGGTCAGGTACTTGGTGAGTCAACATTCGATTTCAAGGCGCTTCCTTGGCACACATGTGAAACAAGCCCTGCTAAGCAGGACTTCGCTATTGAGGACGGAGCTTTCCACGTAAAGGTTGAAGTTGCTGAAGGTGGCGACGGCGAGAAGTGGGATCTTCAGTTCAGACACAGAAACCTTAACTTCAAGTCCGGTCATACTTATAAGGTAAGCTTCAAGGCTAAGGCTAAGAGAGCAGGCATGGAGCTTTGCTCAAAGATCGGTAACATCAAGGGTGATGAAGAGTACTTTGTTCTTGCTGGTACAGAAATGAAGGCTGGTCCTAATATGGGCGGTACATGGGGTAAGGCAGCATCTCTGTCTACTTCATACCAGACTTTTGAGGGTACATTTACACCTACCAAGGATCTCGAAGGTGTTGAGTGGTGCTTCCACTACGCTAAGGGTACAGAGTGGGAAGGTAATGGTCAGGCTGGTGACGAACTCTGGTTTGACGATATGTCAATCATCTGTACAACATGTCCTGATGAGTATGCACCTGATACATGTAACTCAGATCCTTCAAACTCCTACGGTGCTGTAAACCGTGACTACGGTGCTAAGAAGAACCCCGATATCCTTATGGATGGCGACGAGATAATCAACTTCATTTCAGTTAACCAGGTAGGTTACTATCCTAAGCTTGCAAAGACAGCTACACTCGGTGATAACTCAGGTGATATCCTTCACGGTGCTTCTACTATTACACTGAGCAAGGATTCATACACATTCGAGCTTGTTGATGCTCAGTCTGATAAGGTTGTATATACAGGCACAACAGGAAAGAAGTTCCACGATGCTGACTCTGATGATAACGTATGTAAGATCGATTTCTCAGAGTATCAGACTCCCGGTAGATACTATCTCCGTATCGAGGGTGAGAAGTGGAGATCATTCGAATTCAATATCGGTGACAACATTTACGAAGATACATCACATAACATGCTTACAAATGCTCTGAACTACTTCTATCAGAACCGTTCAGGTATTGACATTAAGGAAGCATACATCACATCCGGTGACAAGTCTACACTTGCTCACGAGGGTGGTCATAAGACAGATACAGCTTCTATCCAGAAGATCTGGAAGAACGAGTATGCAAGCGAGACAGAAGCTACTTCAACATACAAGTCAGGTACACTTACTGCAAACGGCGGTTGGTACGACGCAGGTGACCACGGTAAGTACGTTGTTAACGGCGGTATCTCTGTTTGGACTCTCCAGAATATGTACGAGAGATCAATTCTTATCGGTAAGGACAAGGAAAAGTTTGCTGATAATTCAGGCGTTTGCGTAGTTCCTGAGGCAGGCAACGATATTCCTGATATCCTTGATGAGGCTGCTGTAGAGCTTGACTTCATCGCTCAGATGAAGGTTGTTTCCAGCGATTCCGCATGGGGCAAGTATGATGGTCTTTACTACCACAAGCTCCACGACCATAAGTGGACAGGACTTGCTACAAGACCTTACGACTATGAGGAGGAATGGAAGACTGTTCGTATCGTTAAGCCTCCGACGCTTGCTGCTACACTGAACTATGCTGCTTGTGCTGCTCAGGCTGCAAGACTTTGGGAGCCATATGACTCAGCAAAGGCTAAGACATACCTTGAGACTGCTAAGGAAGCATTTGCTGCATACGAGAAGCACTGGTATGAATATGATTCCTCCACGACAACTCATCCTACACTTAAGTGTGAGTGTCCTGCTGAGGAAATCAACGAGAATTCACTCTATGCTCCTATGTGGCAGGCAAAGGGCGGCGGACCTTACGGTGATAACAACGTTCTTGACGATGCTTACTGGGCTGCATGTGAAATCTTCATTTCAGCTTCTGAAATGGGCGATTCCGACGCTGCAGAATTCAAGAAGGTAATTGATGCTTCTAAATACGCTTACTCATGTGAAACAAGAATGGTCGGCGGTGAGAATAAGGACGGTTCATTCACATCCTTTAACTGGGGTAATACTGCATCATGCGGTACACTTGCACTCTCACTCCATCAGGATCTCCTTTCTGATTCAGAAAACCAGAAGGTAGAAGCTGCTATTACAGAGGCTGCTGATGCGTACGTAGATATGGAAGAGCAGCAGGGTTATGGTATTCCTTACACCTATGATGGTCCCGGATACAATGATCCTAACAACCTCAAGCCCTCTATTGTTATCAAGGGTTATGAGTGGGGTTCAAACTCAATGGTAATCAATAACGCTATCGTTATGGCTTACGCTTACGACCTTACAAAGGATATTGATTACATGAACGGTGTTACAACTGCTATGGACTACCTCTTCGGTGTTAACCCGCTTTCATTCTCCTTCGTAACAGGTTACGGTACATATAAGGAGCAGAATCCTCACCACAGATACTGGTCATATGAGCTTGATAAGACTCTGCCTATGGCTCCCGACGGAGTTCTCTCCGGTGGTCCTAACGCAGGTCTCCAGGATCCTTATGTTCGTGCACTTGGATTCGTTCCCGGTAAGGATGGCAACCCCTCACAGAGATGTTATGTTGACTCAATTGAAGCTTGGTCTACAAACGAGGTAACAATCAACTGGAACTCACCTTTCGCTTGGATCGTTTCATTCCTTCAGGATGAAGCTCCTAATCCTATTCCTGATCCTACTACCGGTTCTTCAGAGGGTACAACAGGTGGTGGCACAGCTACTCTCTGGGGTGACGCTAACTGTGACGATAAGGTAAACCTTGCAGACGCAGTTCTTATCATGCAGAACAAGGCTAATCCTTCTAAGTACTCCATCACAGCTCAGGGCGAGCTCAACGGTGACGTTGATGAGAACGGTAACGGTCTCACAAATAAGGATGCTCTCAAGATTCAGCAGTTCATGCTCGGTCTTGTAACATCCCTCGAGCCCTAAGTCAAATTAACAAAAATTAAGGGACGCAAATGCGTCCCTTTTTTTGTGTTTCTACATAATATAAATGCATAAAAATCAAGGCTGTGTAAATCTACACAGCCTTTTGTGTTAAATGCTGAATTAATGTCAGCTCATCAACTTAAAATTGGCTTAATATAGCTTTATAAAGCCAATTTTAAGTTTACAAAGTGCAAGAAAAAATAAAGGAATTGATAATTTTTCTTGCACTTTGTTTTGCCCTATAGGGCAAAATGAGCATGACATCAATGAATGTGATGCGCAAATTTCTCATATTATAAAGAATTTGCGCTACCCGAACGAAGTTCGGGGCAATAACCGCCTGACGGCGGTTATTGAGGACACATGAATTATAACTCGGTCAATCCAAGGAGGAACTGCTGAATCAGAAGTGCATCCTTGTTTGTGATTCCGTCGCCTGTATCAGCAACGTCGCCGTTCTTTGCGCCCTGTTCAGAAAGTTCATACTTAGAGGGGTTAGCCTTGTACTGCATGATAAGAACTGCGTCTGCGAGGTTAACCTTATCGTCACAATTAGCATCGCCCTTTGCTGATTCCTCAGAGCCGGATGTATCAGGAGGCGTTGTTGAAGTTGAAGATGTTACAGTAGTAGAAGTTGTTGTTACGGTGGTTGTAGTAGTGGTTGTAGTTGAACCGCTGTTCCATATTGCCTTGAGCTGAATTCCGATACCTGGTTCAGCACCTCTTACAAGGAATTCGTCGCCGGGCTGATAAATCTCATCACCGAACTGCCAGCCGCCGAAAGTGCTGCCCTCGACGGTGATTGTAGGCTCCGGAACAGTGATTGTTGTACCGGTATCACCCTTTACAATGATGTTGTCTTTACCGGATTTGCCTTGCGAGAAAACTACAGCATAATTTATCGGCTTCCAAACCGCATACATAACAACGTCTTCTTCAGGCATTATGTAGCCGCTGAGAGGCGAATATGTTTTGCCATCGTTTTCGCAGTACCAACCTGTAAGCTTGTAGCCGATTCTTGAGAAGCGGTTAGAAGCCTGAAGGTCTGTTGAGAATGTTTCGACATATTCGTACTGCATCATAGTAGCACCGAGTAGTCCGTCAACGTCTCCCGGGAGATATGTCATTTTGCGGAAGTTGTACCATTTTGCGGTAAGAGTAATGTCGTGATCGGGCATTACAATTCTGCTTTCACCACGGTAGATTTCGTCGTTATAAATCCAGCCGACGTGCTTTTTGCCTTCGACACCTGTAATGCCATAAAGCGAAACGGTGTGGAAAGAGCCTGGGAGACACGCCTGAGGCGGCATATCTTCACTGATATCAATAGTCTGACCATCGACTTCGCAGACGTAATTTACGTGGAAAATGTCACCTTCTTCTTCATTCAGCCATACGGGCCTGAAGGTGAGGTCCTTTGTATCGAGGCGGAGTGCGTCTCCGGGAGCATAACCACGGAAACCGTCGGCAGTCCAGCCGCTGAAAGAGTAACCTTCCTTTTCGAGAATAGCCTTGGGCATATAAACGGAAGAATTGGGCTTGCTGGTGATTGTTTCGATAACCGCATCATCCTCGATAGTGATACCATCGCCTTCATACTCAAATGAAACAGTAACCACGTCGTCAGTTGAGTCATCAGCAGAAGCGCTGACAGCAGCTGTAGATGTAATTCCTACCGCTGATGCAAGAATTAAAGAAACTATGCGATTGTGAATGTGTTTCATATTCCCTCCCATCCCGGTGCATTGCACCGTTTACATGAAACGATTTTTTTCTTTATTGTAAGAATATCCGATGGGGGACAGCTTACGCTGGATTTCTTCGGGAGAAACCATAAGACTTTTACATAGTTCATCGAAACTGGGATACCGGTCCCTGAGCAGAGTGTTAACATAGCTTAACAGTATCGCAGGATCGTTCGGGATGTTCATATTATCATTTCTCCTTTTTGAATTGCGGCAGGAATGCAGTGCAGGACATCCGTGCCTGAAAATCGGACATTACTACATATATTTAATATACAATAATTATCAAAGCGTGTCAACAAATTTTAAACATAATTATTTGTGAATTTTTGGTAAATTTGTAATTTGAAAAAAATAAAAAAATGGCGAAAAATAGCATATGTTAGCTGTATATAACATATTTTTGTGCAGTTTGTGTGATATGCACAATTTTTTGAGTGCTAATTAGGTGAAAAAAGCGATAGCAATTTCTATTATAATATGTTATAATATGATACAGATATGTGGATTTTAACATATTTCTTAAGCCAAAGATTGTTATTTATTTCACATGAAGTAAAAGGAGGTTCATTTAATGAATTCAGCTAAATCAACTGTTCCCTTCAAGGGTACTCCTGAACAGGAGGCACAGCTTCTCGCAGTAATTAACGAGAAGAAGAGTGATAAGGGTGCTCTCATGCCCATTCTCCAGAAAGCACAGGAGATCTACGGTTACCTTCCTATCGAGGTTCAGACCATTATTTCCAATGAAACAGGTATTCCGCTTGAGAAGATTTATGGTGTTGTAACATTCTACGCACAGTTCTCACTCTTCCCGAAGGGCGAATACACAATTTCTGTATGCCTCGGTACAGCTTGCTATGTAAAGGGCTCAGGAGATATCTTCGACAAGCTCCAGGAGAAGCTTGGAATTGCAGGCGGAGAGTGTACTCCCGACGGTAAGTTCTCTCTTGAAGCGTGCCGCTGCATCGGTGCATGCGGACTTGCTCCCGTACTCACTGTCAATGAGGACGTTTACGGACGTCTCACTGTTGACGATGTAGACAAGATTATCGAAAAGTATAACGCATAATATACATAACTGTTAGGAGGTTAACTTATGAAGACTCTTGAAGAACTCAAGGCTGTCAGAGAATCTATGGAGGGCGAAGTTGCTCTCAGAACTCATGGCAACGCTTCTTCAAAATATGAAAGACACGTCCTTGTTTGCGGCGGTACAGGATGTACATCATCCGGTTCACCCAAGCTCATTGCAAAGCTTGAGGAGGAATTCGCAGCAAAGGGACTCACAGATAAGGTTCAGATTGTAAAGACAGGTTGTTTCGGTCTTTGCGAGAGAGGTCCCATCATGATCGTTTACCCCGAGGGTTCATTCTACTCACGTGTTGAGCTTGATGAGATTCCCCGCATCGTAGACGAGCATCTTATCGGCGGAAATCCTGTTAAGGAATTCCTCTATGAAGAAACAGTTGACGGCGATAACATCAAGTCACTTGACGATACATCATTCTATAAGAAGCAGCACCGTGTTGCTCTCAGAAACTGTGGTGTTATCAACCCTGAGTGCATTAATGAGTATATCGGCCGTGACGGATACAAGGCTCTCGGTAAGGTTCTCACAGAGATGACTCCTGAGGATGTTATCCAGACAATCCTTGATTCAGGTCTCCGTGGACGTGGAGGCGGCGGCTTCCCCACAGGTATGAAGTGGAAGCTTGCAAGAAATATCGTTCCCGATGCAGACATCAAGTATGTTTGCTGTAATGCCGACGAGGGTGACCCGGGTGCATTCATGGACCGTTCCGTTCTTGAGGGCGACCCCCATGTTCTCCTTGAGGCTATGACAATCGCCGGTTACGCAATCGGCGCAAATCAGGGTTATGTATATGTTCGTGCAGAGTACCCCATCGCTGTAGACCGTCTTAACATCGCTATCCAGCAGGCTCGTGAGGCAGGTATGCTCGGTAAGGACATCTTCGGAACAGGCTTTGATTTCGATATCGACCTCCGTCTCGGCGCAGGCGCATTCGTTTGCGGTGAGGAAACAGCTCTCATGACATCAATCGAGGGTAATCGTGGTGAGCCCAGACCCAGACCTCCTTTCCCTGCTGAAAAGGGCCTCTACAACAAGCCCACAATCCTCAACAATGTTGAAACATATGCAAATATTCCCCAGATTATCCTTAACGGTGCAGACTGGTTCAAGGGTATGGGTACAGAAAAGTCCAAGGGTACAAAGGTATTCGCTCTCGGTGGTAAGATCAACAACACAGGTCTCGTAGAAGTTCCTATGGGAACAACTCTCCGTGAAGTTATCGAGGAAATCGGCGGCGGTATCCCCAACGGCAAGAAGTTCAAGGCTGCTCAGACAGGCGGACCTTCAGGCGGATGTATCCCTGCAGAGCATTTCGATATTCCGATTGACTACGATAACCTCATCGGTATCGGTTCAATGATGGGTTCAGGCGGACTTATCGTTATGGACGAAGACAACTGTATGGTTGACATCGCTAAGTTCTTCCTCGAATTCACAGTAGACGAGTCATGCGGTAAGTGTACACCCTGCCGTATCGGTACAAAGAGAATGTACGAGATTCTCGACAAGATTACAAAGGGTAAGGGAACTCTTGAGGATATCGACAAGCTCGAAGAGCTTTGCTACCACATCAAGACAAACTCACTCTGCGGTCTCGGACAGACAGCTCCCAACCCTGTTCTTTCAACACTCAAGTTCTTCAGAGACGAGTATATTGCTCACGTTGTTGACAAGAAGTGTCCCGCAGGCGTATGTAAGGACCTCCTCAGCTTTGAGATCATCAAGGACAGCTGTATCGGCTGTGGACTTTGTGCAAAGCAGTGTCCCGCATCTGCAATCACAAGAACAGATTATATTGCTCCCGGAAAGAAGCTTGCCGCTATGGAAATCGACAAGGATAAGTGCGTAAAGTGCGGTGCATGTATAGCTTCATGTAAGTTCAAGGCAATTATCAAGAAATAAGCGGAGGAACATATAATGGAAAATATCACAGTTAAAGTTAATGGTGTTGAAGTCTCCGTACCCAAGGGTGCAACAGTCCTTGAGGCTGCACACGCTGCAGGTTTTGAGATTCCCACACTTTGCTATATGAAGGAAATCAACGAGATCGGTGCTTGCCGTATCTGCGTTACAGAAGTAAACGAAGGCAGAGGCTTCCGTCTTGTTGCAGGCTGTGTTTATCCCTGCACAGACAATATGGAAATCCTCACAGCTTCACCCAAGGTTATTGAGTCCAGAAAGAGAACGCTTGAGCTCATTCTTTCAACTCATGACAGAAAGTGCCTCTCCTGCGTAAGAAGCGGCAACTGCGAGCTTCAGAAGCTCTGCAAGGACTACGGCATCGAGGATGCTTCCATATATGACGGCGCAAAGCCTGAGTATGAGATCGACAACTCCGCAGCTCATATGTACCGTGACAACAACAAGTGTATCCTTTGCCGCCGCTGCGTAGCAGTATGTGCAAACACACAGGGTATCGGTGTTATCGGTGCAAACGAGAGAGGCTTCAAGACATATATCGGTTCTGCATTTGACATGGGACTCGGCGAGACAAGCTGTGTATCCTGTGGTCAGTGTATCGCAGTATGTCCTGTAGGCGCAATCGCTGAAAAGGATTACATCAAGCCTGTTCTTGAGGCAATTGCTGATCCTGAGAAGGTTGTTCTTGTACAGACAGCTCCTGCTGTTCGTGCAGGTCTTGGTGAGTGCTTCGGACTTCCCATCGGCACAAACGTTGAAGGCAAGATGGTTGCAGCTCTCAGAAAGCTCGGTTTCGATAAGGTGTTCGACACTGATTTCGCTGCTGACCTTACAATCATGGAAGAAGCTACAGAGTTCCTTGACAGAGTCAAGAACGGCGGAAAGCTTCCCCTTATCACATCATGTTCACCCGGTTGGGTTAAGTACTGCGAGCACTACTTCCCTGAGATGACAGAGAATCTTTCAAGCTGTAAGTCACCTCAGCAGATGTTCGGTGCAGTAGCTAAGACATATTATGCTGAGAAGATCGGCGTTGATCCCAAGAATATCGTTATGGTATCAATCATGCCTTGTACAGCTAAGAAGTTCGAAATCGGCAGAGACGACCAGAATGCTGCCGGTGTTCCTGATGTTGATTACTCACTTACAACACGTGAGCTTGGCAGAATGATTGAGCGTGCAGGTATCAACTTCCTCGGACTTGAGGACGAGAAGTTTGACGATCCGCTCGGAATCTCAACAGGTGCAGGCGTTATCTTCGGTGCTACAGGCGGTGTTATGGAGGCTGCTCTCAGAACAGCTGTTTATACACTCACAGGCGAGACTGTAACAGACCTCCCCGAAGTTCGTGGAACAGCAGGCATCAAGGAGGCTACTTACAATGTAGCAGGCATGGATGTTAAGGTTGCTGTAGTAAGCGGTCTTGCAAACGCTAAGGAAGTTCTTGAGAAGGTACAGAGCGGCGAAGCTGATTACCAGTTCATTGAAATCATGGCATGTCCCGGCGGCTGTGTAAACGGCGGCGGTCAGCCTCAGGTTGCAATGGGTATCAGAAACTTCACTGACCTCAGATCCGAAAGAGCTAAGGTTCTCTACAACCTTGACAAGGAGATGCCTCTCAGACAGTCTCACAACAACCCTGCTGTAAAGGCACTCTATGATGAGTTCCTTGAGAAGCCCGGCAGTCACAAGGCTCATGAGCTTCTCCACACAACATACGTTAAGAGAACAATCAATAAGTAATTAAGACACACGGTCAGCCGTATGTCAGAACAGGGCGCTGTGGCTTATGTCACAGCGTCTTTTTGTTAAGGAGGTATCAATATGGCAAGAACAATTGCAATCAACGGTACAGGCACTGCCTCGGTGAAGCCTGACAGAATCAGTATTTCGCTCACACTTTTTGCTCTTGACACCGATTACGCAAAGGCAATGCAGAAAGCCTCACAACAGCTCGAATCGTTGAAAAAGAGCATGGGTTCGGTTGGCTTTGATTCGGACGAGATCAAAACGACAGGTTTTAATGTCCGTACAGAATACGAGACTGTTTTCAATGAGATTAATCAGCGGAAAAATGTCTTTAAGGGATACAACTGTATTCATAATCTGAAGATTGATTTTGATATGGACACTGAACGTCTGGCGGCTGTTTTGTCAGCAATTTCGTGTGCATCCGCAGAGCCGGAACTTCATATAGCGTTTACGGTTGAGAACAGCGAGGAAATCAGGGAAAACCTGCTTAGGGCCGCTGCTGAGAATTCCAGAAAGAATGCAGAAATCCTTTGTGACGCTACGGGAGTGAAGCTTGGTAATCTGATTTCAGTGAGATATGATATTGACAACATGTCGTTTGTGTCGCCTACTTCGTACAGAATGGATAGGAATTGTATGCTTTCTGCGTCGGCTGACGGGTGCTCAATAGACATAAATCCCGAAAACATTGAACTCAGCGAGAACGTGGAGTTTGAGTGGGAGATCGTATAACCGCAAGTACTGTTGCAATAATGAATGGGGGAAAGGTATATGATTGAAAAGCTTGATCCGATGCAGGAAGCTGCATCAGAAGCGGAAAACGGCGTGAAATCAGGGCATGGCGGACCGTTTGGTGCTGTTATTGTCAAGGATGGCAAAATAATCGGCAGGGGACACAATAGTGTTATCCTGAACAACGACCCTACATCTCATGCTGAGGTTGAAGCGATTCGTTATGCGTGCCGCAGAACAGGAAGTTTTGACCTTTCGGGTACGGTGCTTTATACAACGTGCTATCCGTGTCCGATGTGTCTCGGAGCGATTATGTGGGCGAGAATTGACAGGATATATTACTGTCTAAATTCGGAGGACGTTGCAAAAATAGGCTTTGATGACGGGGAATTTTATGATAATTTCAGCAATCCTGAATTTCTTGAAGGTTTTGCACATGTGAGTGATCAAGAAAGAGAAAGGTGTATTGAAATTCTGAAAAGCTACAGCAGTAATGAACATACGATATATTAGCGTAAAACCTCACTGCAAAAGTATTTGCGGTGAGGTTCTTTGTTATCTGCGGTTGACATTTAAGCGGTGCAGTGATATAATTAATAATATTAAGGCAACACCGCACCAAAGCATGCCTTACGGCTTTGCACGAAATCTGCGTTCATATTTCCCGTCATCTTGCACAGAAATTCCTTGACATACGTCAGTATGCCTACGGAATTTCTATACAATCTGACGAAAAATCTGTCTTCGCATCTTTCGTACAATCTCTGTGCGGTGCTGCCTAAAGTAAATTATGTGAGGTGTAAAATGAATATACTTTTAGTCGGAATGGGACTTATAGGCGGTTCGCTTTGTAAGGCTCTTAAAAAGTATACATATCACACTGTAACAGGCTGTGACAGAAATAAGGATATAGAAATTCAGGCGCTTCGTGAAGCAGCGGTTGACAGGACGTTTGACGGCAGTTTTGATGGGTATGACGTTGCTGTAATAGCACTTTTTCCGGAAGCGGCGGAGAAGTTTTTTGCTGAAAATGCAGCAAAAATGGACAAGAAAACGCTTGTGACGGATGTCTGTGGAATCAAGGGAGAATTTTCACAGCGAATGAAGAAAACAGCTGAGGAAAATGGTCTGAGGTATCTTGGAATTCATCCTATGGCAGGCAAGGAGTTTGGTGGATACTACAACAGTACGGCTGAGCTTTTCGTCAAGGCGAACTTCATTATAGCACCTTTTGAGGACTCTTCTGCGGATGACGTAAAGCTGCTGAGAGAGCTTGCGATTGAAATTGGTGCAGGAAAAATTGTTGAGACAACTCCCGATAATCACGACAAAATGATTGCCTATACGTCGCAGCTTGCACACATTGTATCAAGTGCTTACGTAAAAAGCCCCGAGCTGGGGCTTGAGTGCGGATTCAGCGGAGGAAGCTTTCAGGATATGACCAGAATCGCCACAATGAATGAGAAAATGTGGACGGACCTCTTTATGCAGAACCGTGAGAATCTTATGTTTGAGCTTGATATTCTTATAGAAAATCTGAAAAAGTATAATGAGGCTCTGAAAAACAGTGATTGTGAGAGACTCAGTGCATTGATTGCGGAGGGCAGGGAACTGAAGGAGGACAACCTGCGTCACAGAGTAGGTCAGCCTAACTGATATTCAGCGTATAAATCTTTCGAAATCCGGAGGTGGTGCGGTAATCCTGAGTTTGTTAAGGTAACTGAGCGTGGAGCTTTCAGGCAGTGCGAATTGCAGGGAATAGGCGCAGAGAGCCTGTCTGAAAATGCCGTAACGCTTGTTTACGCTGTTGTTTCCGTATTTTCCGTCACCGAGCAGAGGTGCACCAATGTGAGCGAGGTGAGCTCTTATCTGATGAGTGCGTCCCGTGAAAAGTGTGATTTCGGCAAGTGTGAGACCGTCTTTTTCCGCAAGGACACGGTAGCCTGTCTTAATTGGTCTGAAGCCGTCGGACGGAGTATCCGAAATTGTCACGATGTTTTTTTCGTCGTCCTTTTTGTGAAAAGCGGTTATGATATCGCTTTTTTTAGGCAGGGGAGCCGTAACGATACAGTGATAGATTTTGGTTATTAAGCCGTCACGGATTGCGGAGTTGACTTCTCTTAATGCGGTGGATTTTTTCGCTGCAGTGACAAGTCCGCAGGTGTTTCTGTCGAGACGGCTGCAAAGTGCGGGAGCGAATGAGCTTTCCTTTTCGGGAGTGAATTCACCTTTTTTGTACAGATAGTGCTGTATACGACTGATGAGCGTATCTGATGAGCCGCTTCCCTGATGTGAATCAAGACCGACAGGCTTGTTGACAATGATGATATTATCGTCCTCATAGACAACATCGATTGAGTCGGGAGCGTTGAGGAAGCTCATATCATGTGATTTTACGGCAGAGAGTTCGTCCTTGACGTAGACCGTGACCGTATCGCCTGTACAGATGCGTGCAGAGCCGTCACATCGTTTGCCGTTGATTTTTATGTCTTTTTTGCGCAGGAGTTTATACAGCATGCTTTTAGGCAAATCGGGCAATGCTTTTGTGATGAATTTATCTATGCGCTGACCGCTGTCGTTTTCATTAATGATAAATGTTTTCATATTTTTCCCTCGTTTTTTATTAAATAATGACAAAATATATTATTATTCTCATAACGTTCATATATTTTTTATGTAGCATTCATATTTCGACCAATTAATATAATAAACTACAAATAAAATATGGTAAAATACACAAAAAGCCTTTCGTCCTATTGGCTAAGGCTACGAAAATTTGTAAAAATACGTCTTTTTTTTCGTGAAGTATTGATATAAATTAACTGTTGTGTTATAATTTAGTAAACTTAGTGAGATTAATCGTAACAAAACTTATATTATTTTACCTTTTTAAGGAGATGATTTTATATGAAGCGATATGGAAGAATACTTGCAGCCGTTATATCTTGTGTCATGATGAATACGTCAGGTGTGTTGACTTCGTTTGCAGATTATACGGAAGCAGATACAACTGTTTATTCTTATAATAACATAAATAGTTCTGAATGTAAAGTATCAGAAACAGATTCCTTGCCTGAAACACAGTACAAGCAGTCTGAGGATGTGCCGTTCAACGTATTCAATATTATGGAGGCACATAAGGAGTATGTCGATAATCAGAATCAGCCTTCAGTATACCGTAATTCACTTGGAATAGACGTTTCACAATGGCAGGGTGATATTGATTGGTCAAGGGTAAAGTCAAGCGGAATTGACTATGCAATTATAAGAGCCGGCTACGGTAAATGCTCGTGGCAGGAAGATCCTAAATTTGATGTGAATATGAAGGGTGCTCAGGAAGCAGGTCTCGACTGTGGTACATACTGGTATAGTTATGCTCTTACCGTAGAAGAAGCTGTTGAAGAAGCAGAAGCCTGTTATGAAGTTATCAAGGATTATGATTTTACTTATCCTGTGTATTTCGATATTGAAGATCCTTCACAGTCTCATCTTTCAACAGTACAGACCTCCGCTATCATAGAAGCATTCTGCACAACGCTTCAGTCCAAGGGATATTATGTAGGACTTTACAGCTATGCAAATCTTCTCAGCACAAAGGTGTTTTCCACAGTTCTTGAGAAATATCCTGTCTGGGTTGCTCATTATGGTGTAGAGACTCCCGATTATACAGGACAGTACGGAATGTGGCAGTATACAAGTACAGGTTGGGTTGATGGTATTAACGGTAATGTTGACATGAATTATGCATATGTAAATTACCCCTATATCATTTCTCCCGATACATATAAAGAAAAACCCGATAATCCTGATGTTCCTGGTATAGCACCTCCCATTCAGTGGGATCCCGTTGAGGACTCCGTTGCGGAAGGTATCGACGTTTCATTCTGGCAGGGTGACATCGACTGGAATGCTGTAGCAGAATCCGGAGTGGACTATGCGATTATCCGTGCAGGATACGGAAACCTTGTTTCTCAGAGGGATACAAAGTTTGTTGAAAACATCAACGGAGCTAAGGCAGCAGGTCTTGACTGTGGAGTATACTGGTACAGTTATGCAGCATCTCCTGAGGATGCTGTCCTTGAAGCTCAGGCTTGTTACGAAGTAATCAAGGATTATCAGTTTGAATATCCCGTATACTTTGATATTGAGGACCCCGTGTTCAATGGTAAATCAGCAGAAGAGCTTACAGAGATTACCGATGCATTCTGTTCATATCTTGAATCCATGGGCTATTACGTAGGTATCACAAGCTATTCAAGCTTCCTTAATACAAGACTTGATTCGTCGATTTTTGAAAAATTCGACGTGTGGGTGGCCCATTATGGTGTAAGCAGACCCGATTATTACGGAAATTTCGGTATGTGGCAGTATTCATCGACAGGTTATGTAAACGGAATCTACACAGCAGTAGACCTCAATCACTGTTACTATGATTATCCTACAATTATGAAGGAAAACTTTATTAACGGTTTTTAAATGAAGAAAAAACATCAGAGCCTATTCCTTTCGGGGAGTAGGCTCTGATTCGGCAGGTGAGAAAATGATTGAATTTATAATCGGACAGGCAGGAAGCGGAAAAACAACACTTATGCTTGAACGTATCGCAGAAGCCTCGTCTGAAGGCAAGAAGCAGTATATACTTGTTCCCGAGCAGTATTCATATGAATTTGATAAGACTCTGTATTATCGTATCGGAGCAGGGAAGTTCAACGATATATATTCGCTGAGCTTTACAAGTCTTGCCCGTCAGCTTTTCCAGCAGTACGGAGACCCGAACAGAAACAGTGAGTACGCCGATGAGCTTACACGCATGATTCTGATATATCAGGCTGTTGCAGCAGTACAGAAATCTCCGGAGAGTCTGAGCTATTTCAGGAAAAGAAGCTTCAATAACGGTTTTGCGGAGGACGTGCTGAGAGTAATAAACGATATGAAACGAGCAGGTGTACGTCCTTCACAGCTGAGAGAAAAGGCTTCAATGCTTGATAAGCAGCTTATGGATAAGACTACGGACGTTTCCGCAGTCTATGCTGAATATGACAGACTGATGAGTGAATACGGGTTCAAGGATAATCTTGACAATATAAGTGAAGCTGCTGAAACAGCGAATCTGTATGGCTGTTTCAAGGGGACAAATGTGTATATTGATGAGTTCGAAAGCTTCACAGGCGACCAGCTTAAAATGCTCAATGTGATAATTGCGGATGCGGATAATGTGGTGATAGCACTTCGTACGGAGGACGTGAAAAGTGGGAAATTCACGCTGTTTGAAACAGTAAACAGAACATACAATGCAATAGCGGCAATATGTCGTGAACTTCACGAAGATTTCACGGTAACTGCCTGCGGACGGAGCTATCGTTTTAATCATCCGGACCTTGAATATCTCAGCAGTCATATTATGCGTAATTTCAGATATGCCCCCGAAAGTGCGCCGTTGCCTGAACATATTACAGTTTTTGAGGCAAAGGATATGTACAGTGAAGCTGAATATGTATGTGCAATGGTAAAACGACTCATAAATGGCGGAAATGCTTTGAAATACCGTGATATAGCCATTATATCCAACGACATAGCGGAGTATGCAGATGTGTTGAAAGCAACATTCGGCAGATATGATATACCGTATTTTCTGAGCGTTGAGAAATCGGTAAGTCACACGCCGATAATGGTATTTTTCACATCTCTGCTTGATATACTGACGGCGAAGAAGCTGCGTTCAGAGCTTGTGTTCAGACTTTTGAAATGCGGAATACTGGAATACTCACTGACTGAGGTTTCGCATCTTGAAAACTACTGTTATAAGTGGGGCATTGAGGACGCTATGTGGTTTTCGGAGTTTACTGCTCATGATGCCGAACTTGAAAAGATAGAGGGACTGCGCAGTGCCGTTATAGAGCCGATTGTAAGTCTGAGGAAGAATGTCGGCAGGAAAAACACGGCTTCCGGACTTTGCAGACTGTTGTATGAGTACCTTATAAACTGTAATGCAGAAACAGCTCTTGCGAAGCTTATGAGTCGTCTTATAAAGGAGAATCGTGATCATGAAGCCGCTGAGCTGAAGCGTCTGTGGGGATGCCTCATGGACATTCTGGACAGCATCAGCGATACGCTTGGAGATAATGTACTGACAATCAGCGAGGCTTCACGCATTATACGGTCGATGATAAACAGCATAACATATTCCGTACCGCCGCAGACTCTTGATACTGTGATTGCAGCGTCAGCGAGAACGGCACGTCTGAATTCACCGAAAATAGTGTTTGTTATGGGTGCTACAGACGGTTCTTTTCCGAATCAGGTAAACGTCAGAGGAGTATTTTCAGAAGCTGAAAAACAGAAGCTTGCTGATAACGGGATTGAGATTTCACGTCCGCTGACTGACCTGATAGCGTCGGAGCGTCTTGTTGTGTATAAGGCACTGTCGTCGGCTTCCGAGAGACTTTACATAACATATCCTTTGTCTGACCTTTCCGGACAGGCGAAATATGCTGCTCCTGCCATTGACAGCATATCAAAAATGTTCGGTGAAAGCTTCCATATCACGAAAGAGGAGGATGTGCCTCCGCATTACTATGCTGTAACGTATCATTCGGCTTATTATCATTATATGCAGAATAAATCGGAGAATACGGAATCAGTGGCATCAATCAGGGAGGTACTCAATGATTCTCCCGAATACCAGCGGAGGATTTCATATGTTCTGAGACGTTCAGATCACAGACAGGATTTCCGTATTGACAGCGATGTTATGAAGAAGCTGAAAAGCTTTTATCCTCTGGAGCTTTCGTCAACGGCACTTGAGAATTTCAGCCAATGTCACTTCATGTATTTCTGCAGTCAGTGGCTCGGACTGAGTGAGTGTGAACGCATTGATATGGACAGACGTGTTGTCGGTGAACTTACCCATGACTGTTTTCGTGGAATACTCGGAAAGCGTACAAAATCAGAGTTCGTAGGACTTACCGTAAAGGAACTCCGTGCGGAAATCGAGCATTATGCCGAAAGATACCGTCGGGAGCGTCTTGGAGGAGATTTCAGCAAAACAGCGAGGTTTGAGCTTGTATTCCGCAAGCTTACCGAGCGTCTTGCGGGAGTATTCATCCACACACAGCAGTCGCTGATGGCGTCTGATTTTGTCCCGAGAGACTATGAGCTGAATCTACGCAGAAAGCATCCCGTAGTTCTTGAATTCGGCGACGGAGATTATAAGCTAAGCTTCGGCGGAGTTGTTGACAGACTTGACACCTGTACCGTAGGTGATGAGAAGTACGTCAGAATCGTTGATTACAAGCCGGGCAAAAAGTATATAAATGCTGAGACTCTCGGAGGCGGAACCAATCTTCAGATGCTTCTTTATCTGTTCTCGGTTACAGAAAAAGGCGGACCTTACGAGGACTATGAACCTGCCGGAGTTTTATATGCTCCTGTGCAGATCAATGATATTTCACTGGAAAAAAGCCGCAATAATGAACCGAATATTTCTGCGGTAAATGCTGCACTCAAAACCAACGGTCTTGTGCTTGGGGACGCAGATGTTCTTGAAGCAATGGAGAACGGTGCGGCAGGAAAATACATACCTGCAAGACTTACCAAGGACGGAACGATTGACAGTCGTTCTGCGTGCATTTCAAGGGACAGCATGAAACGTCTGAGGAATTTTGTCCATAAGAAGCTTACAGGAATGGCGGAATCGCTCCTTGAGGGCAACTGTGAAGCAGTGCCGCTTGTAAGCGGAGGAAAGATTCCGTGCAGTTATTGCAGGTATATAAACATCTGTGACAATTCACTTCTTACAAGATACAGGACGGCTGATGAAGAAAGCATTGCCGAGGCTGAAGAAATCCTGAGTCATAAAACGGATGCTGAAAAGGAGGAGGAATAATTATGCCATGGACTGAACAACAGCAGAGTGCTATAGATGCAAGAAATTCCTCTGTTATAGTATCAGCGGCAGCCGGAAGCGGTAAGACTGCTGTCCTTACAGAAAGACTTGTACAGCTTATAGCAGACCCGAATTCAGGTGTGCGTGCGGACAGGATGATTGTCGTTACATTTACAAATGATGCTGCGGCAGAGCTTAAAAAACGACTTGATATGAAGCTTCGCAGTCTTATAAATGATGATCCGGGGAATGCTCATCTTCTGAAGCAGCAGGTCCTTCTTCAGAATGCAAGGATTTCGACTATAAACTCATTCTGTTTCGAACTTCTCAGGGACAATATTACAGATGAGGGTATAACTTCGGGATTTACGGTGATTGACGACACGGAAAACAATGTTCTGAAAATGCAGGCAATGGAGGAGCTTTTTGATTATTACAGCAGCGAGGAATATGAAAAGATTTCGTTTCTGTATGACAGGTTCTGCGTGAAGGATGAAAGACGTCTTACAGAGGTTATATCACTTGCGGACAATTTTCTGTCGTCGGTGACTTTCCGTGACAAATGGCTTGACAGTGCGGTAAACGGATACAAATGCGATTTCCGTGAATCTGCATATTTCGGGAAAATAGGCGAACTTGCTCTTTCCAAGCTGAAACGTGCACTGAAAATATCAGAGAGCTGCTGCAGGGACATATCAGCGATTTTCCCTGATATGAGTGTTCCTGCCGCAGTCAGAAGTCTTGAACAGGCAGAGGACGACAGGAAAAACATTGAGAAACTAATCCGTATCTTTGAGGATGGCAGATTCCCGACAGAAGCGGAAGTGCCTTCATTTTCAGACCTTGTACGTGTCGGAAAGACGGTTCACAGCAAGGAACTGAGGGAGATATACAAAACCCGACGTGACAGACTGAAAAAAATAACAGCAGATGCACTCGAAAGTATAGCATCGGCTGAGAGGGACTATGCCGAAGCGGGAGAAGTAACTGTAATTCTGGCAGAAGTAATCAGGAAGTATCATGAAATAATATGGGCAAAAAAGTGTGCGAAAAATGCACTGAGCTTTGATGACGGTGAGCGTCTTGCTCTTGAACTGCTTTCGGAAACCGATGAAAACGGCAGAATGTGTCAGTCGGAAATCGCCCGAAAAACAGCGGAATACTATGACCTTATAATGATTGATGAGTATCAGGACTCCAACAATAAGGAGGACATGATCTTTAAACTTCTTTCGAAGAATTTCAGGTACGATGATGAATACGGACCGATGTACGGTGATAATGTATTTCTTGTCGGTGACGTGAAGCAGTCGATTTACCGTTTCAGACTTGCAAATCCGAAGAATTTTATCAGGACTCTCAGAGCGTCCGAGCCATATACCAAAGAGAGTGAAAATCCGAATAAAAGCATAGTTCTGAACAAGAATTTCCGCAGTTCGGAGGGTGTTATAGGATTTGTCAATTATGTATTCGGTCAGATAATGACGGCGGAATGCGGCGATATAGATTATACTGAGGATGAGCAGCTGTATTTCGGAGCAGAAATCTATGACGGTGCACCTGAGAATATGGTCCGCACCTGTATTAATTTCATAAACGATGACCCTGATGATAATACGGAAGAAGCAGAGACAGTGAAGATAACGGGAATCAGGACGTCTCCGGAGGTTGAATACACAGCAGGAAAAATAGCGGAGATGCTGAAAAACAACGCCGAAGTAATCGTAGGAAAAGGAGAAACACGTGCTTGCAGACCGTCGGATTTCTGTGTTCTTGTCCGAAATAACAGGTTTGTACGGATGTACGTAAAGGCACTTGAAGAGAGAGGCGTTCCCGTAAGAGAAATAGGCGAAGAAGGGTATCTTCGTTCAAGAGAGATAGCTGTATTGCTTGATTTACTGAGGATAATCAATAATCCGCTTCTTGACGTCCCGATGGCAGCGGTTATGACTTCACCGATGTATATGTTTACAGTCGGTGAGATAGCATATCTGAAATCACTTGACCGTTCACTGCCGCTTTTCTCAGTAATCAGAGGACTTGCGGACGGTGCATACAGTGAATGTACGGATATGTTCCTTATCGGCAGGTGCAGAGAATTCCTTGATGCACTCGACGGGTTCAGACTTGATTCTGTTACAATGACGGTCGGAGAGCTTATCGACAAGATTTATGATACAACTGATTTTATTTCAGTTATGCAGCTGCAGAGCAACGGCGAAAAAAAGCGTGCAAATCTGCGTGCACTGATACGTTTTGCTGCAGGATACGAAGCTTCGTCGGCGTTTGAGGGTTCGGGCGGACTTGGCGGATTCCTCCGTCACACTGACAGAATTATGGCGACGGGAGATTATACACAGGGCAAAGGTTCGGCGTCATCGGGAGAATATGTAGTTGTACAGACGCTGCATGGCTCAAAGGGACTTGAATATCCGTTTGTGTTTATAGCAGAGACCTCGTGTTTATTCAAGTATGATTCTGATGCAGTGATGTGTTCTGATGACGGAAGGGTAGGGTACGTGCTTTATGACCCGAAAATCTATCGCCGGTACAAGACCTTCCAGCAGATTATGCTCAGCAATGAAGCAAAGAGAGATACAAGAAGCGAGGAAATGAGACTGCTTTATGTGGGACTCACAAGAGCGAAACAGCAGCTTTTTGTCAATCTGAAATGTGGTGAAAAAGCGCTGAAAAGGGTGCGGTCAGGTCTTGAAGAAACTGCACTCAGCGGTGGTGATTCGGAAGATATGATACATAATGCGGAATGTTTTGCCGACTGGATATGGGCATGTATTTTTGCTTCCGAAGAGTTTGACAGTATTTCGGCAGAACTTGACATTTCAACAAAAATCGCTTATACAAGGAAGATAGCGTCTCATGGAAGAATGTTTGACTGTGAATTCATAGGAAACGTGTCTGTGCGTGAAGAAATGATGTCGGAAGAACAGGAGTATGCCTCTGCTGATACAGAGATATGCAGTGAGATACGCTCAATGATAACGGCAGGCTATGACAGAACACTTTCAGAAACACCGTCAAAGCTGAGTGTAACGCAGATTACAAAGAAGTTTGATGATGAGGACGAACCGTTTGATTTCAGGCTGCGTCGTCCACGCTTTATAAGCGGTGAATCTGTGCTGACAGGAGCTGAGAGGGGAACGGCAATACATACCTTTTTTCAGTATTGCAGTTTTGAGTCTGCAATTGAGGACGTTGATTCTGAAATAGACAGAATAAGGAAAATGGGTTATATTACGCAGCTGCAAGCCGATTCAATCAGCAGAGAAAATGTAAGTGCATTTTTCAGAAGCGACTTATACAGACGTATTGTCGGTGCAAAAGAGATATGGCGTGAAAAGAAGTTCATGGTTGCTCTTTCCGAACTCGGCATGAAGGACGTACTTTCAGAACGCTTCGGAAGTTTTGACGGTATGATTAAAGGAATCATCGATCTTATGTTTGAGGAAGAAAACGGAATAGTAATAGTAGATTACAAGTCGGACAGACAAGCTTCGGAGGAATGTCTGAGAGAGCGTTATGCCGTGCAGCTGAAGCTGTATTGTTCAGCTGTTGAACTTATAACGGGAAAAAGTGTTACGGAAGCCTATCTGTATTCGTTTGAGCTGAGAAAAGCGATAAAAATGGCGTTATGACAGGAGAAATGCTTTTTATACTAAACACGATAAACTGAGAAATCCACGTGATATTTTTTGTCGGAAATTTTCTGTATGCTATCATAAATTTATCACAAAAAAGGGTATAATTATAATTACAGAAACGACGAAAGGATGATGGTTATGTCAGATAACTTCGATGAATACAATGAGCAGAACAGCGTGTCTGAGGATACCGGTCACGATTACGGGAATTCTTATGCATATGTTTCAAATAATTCGGTCAAGCCAAAGAAAAAGAAGAACCACAGTGTTCTGAAAGCAGTTGCTCTTTTTCTCAGCTTTGGAATAGTTGCAGGAGTCTCCATACAGGGATATAAGATATATAAGGGTGAGGACGAGAAGAATACACTTTCTGAGTTCGATGCGCTCGAAAACGAGTCGTCAAGCACAGAAAGTACTGATGCTGACCGTTTATCATCTGACGATAATGATAATGCAGACGTTGTGTCTCTGTTTCAGCTTGCGGCACGTACCGATGCAAAGCCTATCCCAGAGATTGTTGACAGCATAATGCCGTCATTTGTCGGTATATCCTCAACGTTTGAGGTTAGTTACAACGGCTGGGGAACTGTAAACAGCCAGCAGATGCAGGGAACCGGTACGGGAATTATCATGACTGAGGATGGCTATATTGCAACAAATGCTCATGTCGTATATGATAATGAAAGCCAGTATGCGGCAGGTCAGGCAGTAGAAGTGTCTGTACTGTACAGTGATGAAAGCGTCCATGAGGCAAAAATCATAGCGTACGACCTTCAGACTGATCTTGCTGTTCTGAAAGTCGATGAAACAGGACTGACACCTGCGGTTTTCGGAGACAGTGATGACCTCAAGGTCGGAGAGCTTGTTATTGCCGTGGGAAATCCTCTTGGATTTGAACTTTTCGGTACTGTTACAAGCGGAATCGTTTCGGCACTTGACCGACAGGTAACAATCGGTGATAAGAATATGACACTCATCCAGACTGATGCACCTATTAATTCGGGTAACTCAGGCGGACCGCTTCTTAACAGCTGCGGTCAGGTAATAGGCATAAATTCAGCAAAGATGTCGTCCAGCTACGGCTCGGCAAGCATTGAGGGACTTGGTTTCGCAATTCCGATAAACGATGCGAGAACAATTATCAACGACCTTATCAATTATAAGTATGTCAAGGGCAGACCATATATGGGCATAAGCACAACTGACATTACCGAAAGTTATTCACGTTATCTCAATCTTCCTATGGGTGCATATGTAAACTATGTTGAAGAAGGCGGAGCAGCTGATTTCGCCGGAATTCAGGAAGGTGACGTCATCATTGGAGTTGAGGACGAAACAGTTTCAACAGGAGCTGAGCTTGCTGCAATTGTTTATGATTATAAGGCAGGCGATTCCATTACACTGACTGTCTCAAGACGAGGCAAGGATATTGAAATCACAATGATTCTTCAGGAACGCAAACAGCCTGAACAATAATTTCAAAAGAATTTTTCTAATCCTTAAAAGGGAAACGTTCATATCTTCTCCTTCATAAGAGCCGACTTATAATGGGTCGGCTCTTATACTTTTTCAATAATAATTAATGTCTGCTCATCAACTTAAAATTGGCTTAGTATAGCTTTATAAAGCCAATTTTAAGTTGACAAAGTGCAAGAAAAAATAATGGAATTGATAATTTTTCTTGCACTTTGTTTTGCCCTATAGGGCAAAATGAGCAAGACATCAGTTATTTCTGTTTCGTATATAAAAAAGCTGTGCATCGTATAATGCACAGCTGAGATTGTCGATAAACATCGCTATTTGCGGACGACCAATGGTCGTCACTACAATTATACACGCAAAACAGCCAATCTGTAGGGATGTCCAATGGGCATCCGCATATAATTGTATTTGTAAATCGGCTTTTTCTACAGCTCAGTTTGTCTGTTAACCTGAATTTTAATCAGAATAGAATGGGACGACCGATTGGTCGCCCCATCACTTATATAAGCATAATAGTCAGATTATATGGATGTTCGTCGGGCATCCGGAAATTAAATGTATCAGCAATCTGACTTTATCACAATCCCGGCTGAATGTACAGCTTTATTTTGAATTTGTTTTTGCCATGAATTTTTCGCCGTACACAAGGAAGCGTTTATGGATACCTTCGCCGATTTTTCCTGCCTCATCAGATGCAGTAACGTTGAAGGTAAACTCCCTGCCGTTAATTTCTGTAAGAAGAGCTTCAGCAGAAACCTTCATTCCGAGTGGAGTTGCAGAAATGTGACGGACGTCAAGAGCGGTGCCTACAGTAGTCTCATCGTTTTCGAGGTAATCATCGAGACAGCTGCATGCAGCTTTTTCCATGAGCATAATCATTGCAGGGGTTGCAAATACATCAAGACTTCCGCTGCCGACATTTACGGCGAGTTCAGCGGCAGAAACTTTTATTTCTGCCGTACCTTTGATACCACATTCAATAGTTTTCATAATAGACCTCCGTTCAATCGCTGAGTGGAGAAGAGGAATAACCGTCTCCGATAGCACGGTCGTACGTTAGAGCATCAAGCTCATCGTTTTTGGGGACTGTATTGTCAAATGAAGTAGAGTAAACAGGGATTTCCTTCATGAACTGCATCATTTTTTCAATAAAAGCGTCATGAGGAGCGTCAATAATATCGAAAATTACGTAAGGGATATAGAAGAATGAGAATTCATTATCGGGTACGTTTGAGAAATCGGCGTCGTAGTTGCTCCAGAAGAAATATTTCTGTCTGTAGAGGTCACTGCAGTTTTCGCCTGTCAGGTTAAGCTGGTTGTAGACGCTTGTTTCGCCTCTCAGCGACGGGAAGTGGTCGCCTACAAAGAATACGAGAGTAGGTTCATCCATTTCCTTGAGCTGGTTGAGGAATACCTCAAGACCTTCTGTTGTGTGCTGAATCCACTGCAGATAGTTGCCGAATTCGTCATCGGGATCTTCGCCCTGGTCGTAAGGCTGGTGGTTCTGCATTGTGGTTGTATGGATGTACATCGGCTCGTCGGAGTTCTTGATTGAATCGATAATCTGATTGAAAACTGTGGAGTCGTCCACATACTTGCCGAAGTATTCAACGGGAACGGTAAATGTTGAAACGTCGTCATAATCATCGTGATAAATGAGTTCATCGAATCCGAATCTGGGATAGATATCATCACGGTTATAGAAACTTATCTGGAACGGGTGAATATAAGATGTCTTATATCCCCAGTCCTTGTAGTAACGTGCCATAGCAGGAAGATCGTGCTTGGCGTATTCACGCTGCGGCATATTTGGATCGTTGATACCCTTTACAGGAAGTCCGAAGAGGAGTTCAAATTCTGACCGCACGGTCCAGCTTGCATATGTCGGGGAAATAATTGTACCTCCATGACCTTCGGCACGAACCTTGTCAAATTTCTCATAATATGAATTATCGACATTAAGCTCATCAAAGACTCTGAAATCGGCGAATGCTTCGCTCATGATGTAGATGACATTGGGCTTTTTGCCGCCGTTGAAGTCTCCTGACTTATCAATAGTGACATTGAGGATAGAGTCGATTTGTTCGTCATCGTAATCATCGGGAGCGACAAGACGGTTTTCAAAGCTTTCCGTAGCAGTCTGGACGAGGAAGGCGAGGAAGCTGTTGTTATTGAATTTCTCGTTGAGAAGAATATCGTTGCTTGCAGCAGTAGTGTCGATTCCGAAGAAGGAGTAGATTGGCTTATAGAAGCCGGGAAGCATTACGATTGCGCAGAAAGGAACGGTGCAGGCAAGTCCCGAAATAACACGTCTTGAAGTTCTGAGCTTGACTTTAGGGTTAAAATAGAATACAAGAGCAAAGAAAGCAATAACGATTATGTATGACAGAATCAGTGCGAAAGTAATTTTGATATATGCAAAGGAACTGAGACTTTTAACGCTTCGGAAGAGCTTCATATCCGAAAGGATAAGGTGATTTCCGTTTGTGTTGTATTTGAACAGCTCAGTGGTACTCAGAGCCATGTAGATGATACTCTGGGTCATGACAGCAAGCCATCCCTTAGAGAAAATAGCAAGCAGGAAAAAGAAGATTATTGCTGCAATAATGATATTGAAAATCATAATTCCGGGATGGTCTGCCCAGAAGCCGAGATAATAAGTAATCGACTTTGCCTGAGTGATTTCAGCCATAGTACAGATAAACAGCGGAAAAATGAGAATCAGAGCGAGATTCAGTTTCTTGTAGCGTTCTGTATTTTCAACACGCTTTGCTGTAAAGCGTTTCCAGAATTCAAAGCGGCTCTTTTTTTCTTCGATGGGAGTAACAGAAAGAGTTTTATGCTCACTTACATCCTTCATTCCCGGAGCTGCTGTTTTAAGCTGCGGAATGTTTGTAATGCTGTTGCCAATATTTATTTTTTCTTTTGACTTTTTTGACATTAGTAATCATCCCTCTTGTCTAAGAAATATTTTTAATTTTTGTCTGGTGATAGCCCCAAAACTATCTTTATACTATATAATAACATACCTTTCAAAAAAGTTCAAGCTGTGAAATGAATTATCATGAAATAATCACGAAAATTGTCGCTTTGGTAATATTGCACGTTATAGCAAAATAAAATTTGTGTATTTTGACGATGCTTCAGATGACCATTCCGCCGTTGACCGCAAGTACCTGACCTGTAATGTATTCTGCCTGAGGAGACGCAAGAAATGCGGCTGAATCGGCTATATGACGAGGTTCGCCGAAGATACCGAGTGGGATTTCCTCACGAATGGATTCAAGGTCTTCATCTGAGAAACGACTGTTCATTTCGGTCATAATGAAGCCGGGAGCGATGCAGTTCACCCTGATTCCCGACGGCGCAACTTCCTTGGCAAGAGCCTTTGTGAATCCGATGATTCCTGCCTTTGAAGCGGAGTAGTCCACTTCACATGAAGCACCGCACTGTCCCCACATAGAAGAAATATTTATGATACAGCCCGATTTTCGGCTTATCATTGAGGGGAGCACTGCACGGGCACAGTTCATTGTCCCCGAAAGATTCACGGCGAGAATGCGGTCAGCGGTCTGCTGAGGGATTGAGGGAAAGAGGTCGATTTCGGAAATACCAGCGTTATTTATAAGCAGGTCGATGTGACCGATATTCCGTACAGCTTCACGGACGGCTTCGCAGTCTGATGTATCGAATTTCATGGGAGTACCGTGGATTTCCTTAGCAAGCAGCCTTGCTTTTTCCTCGGCACGGAAATAATTTATGATGACATGAAAGCCTTCTTCGGCGAAACGGCGGCATAAAGCTTCACCGATACCGCCTGTGCCACCTGTTATGAGAGCAGTTTTTGACATTGACACAGCCTCCTCTGATAGATTTCAGGCATAAAACTTGTTCATTTCATTATAACACATCCGGCAATAAAAATCTATAGCAATACTTGAATTTTTTGTGAAGTCGTGTTATAATTAATGTGTCCTCAATAACCGCCGTCAGGCGGTTATTGCCCCGAACTTCGTTCGGGGAGCGCAAATTCTTCATAATATGAGGAAATAATATGAGGAATTTGTGCATCGCATTCATTGATTATATGAATTATGATTGTGAGGTGTATTTGATTGACACAGGAAAAAATAGACAGAATCAATGAGCTTGCCAGAAAATCGAAGAGCGAGGGACTTACTGATGCTGAAAAAGCTGAGCAGACCGAGCTTCGGAACGAGTACAGACGCTCTGTGACGGGGAATCTTGCGGGACAGCTCAGCAACACATATATAATGACTCCCGACGGAAAAAAGCGCAAAGTCGGAAAGAACGGGTGATTCTATGACAAATACCGAGCTATTTTCGCTTGCAGTCAAAGCGGCAGAGAATTCACATTCAAAGTATTCGGGTTTTAGAGTAGGGGCTGCACTTCTTACAGCGGACGGAAGAATTTTCACAGGCTGTAATATTGAAAATGCGTCATATTCGCTGACAATCTGTGCCGAGCGTACAGCAGTTTTCAAGGCAGTCTCGGAGGGTGTCACGGAATTCAGGGCGATTGCCGTTGCAGGAAGTTCCGACGGAGACTTCTCCAAGCCATGTCCACCGTGCGGAGCCTGTCTTCAGGTACTTTCGGAGTTCTGCGGAGACGATATGGTGGTTGTACTGTCAAACGGCTGGTACAGACTTGCGGATTTCCTGCCGATGGGCTTCCGCAGTGACAATTTAAGATAATATGGAGGAAAAAATGCTTAAGAATAAAATAGAAAAGCATCTTTTGTCGGTACAGAAGCCGTCACGCTATATCGGCGGAGAGGTCGGCAGCATAATCAAGGACAAGGAAAAAGTTGATGTACGGTTTGCATTCTGTTTTCCTGATACATACGATATCGGAATGTCACATCTCGGCATGAAGATTCTGTATTCGCTAATAAATGAAAGGGAGAATTACTGGTGTGAACGCTGTTTCGCACCGTCGGAGGACTTCGAGACAATCATGCGTGAAAATGAGATTCCATTGTACGCACTTGAAAGTCTTGACCCGATAAAGGATTTTGATTTTATTGGCTTTACTATGCAGTACGAGCTTTCGTACACCAATGTGCTTAATATGCTTGACCTTGCAGGCATTCCGGTTTTTGCCCGTGACAGAGGGAATGAACTGACACAGATTGTCTGTGCGGGAGGACCGTGCGTATGCAATCCCGAGCCTCTGGCAGACTTTTTTGATCTGTTCATTCTCGGAGAGGGCGAAGAAGTCAATCTGGAGCTTATGGACCTTTATCATGAGATGAAGCAGCAAGGTGCTTCGAGGACGGAATTCCTCAGAAGAGCTGCAAATATTGAAGGTATTTATGTTCCGTCGCTTTACAGTTTCAGCTATAAGGAGAACGGGACAATTGAAAGTGTAACGGCTGCCGACGGAGCTCCTGCGACAATCCGTAAGCGTATTATCAGGGACTTTGACAAGGTTTACTATCCCGATAATTTTGTTGTTCCGTTCACTGAAATAGTACACGACCGTGCTTCTGTTGAAGTTCTGAGAGGCTGTATCAGAGGCTGTCGTTTCTGTCAGGCAGGCTTCATATATCGTCCGTTCCGTGAAAAGAGCGTTGACACTATATGCAGTCAGACGAAGGCACTCTGCGAGAATACGGGCTACGACGAGGTTTCACTTGCGTCTCTCAGTACAAGTGACCATTCCGAAATTGACCCCATGCTTTCACAGCTCATAGACTACACGGCTGATGCAAGGATAAATCTTTCACTTCCGTCGCTGCGTGTTGACAATTTTTCAGAGGAACTCCTTGAGAAAATCAAGAAGGTACGCAAAAGCGGACTTACTTTTGCGGCTGAGGGCGGAACACAGCGTCTCCGCAATGTTATAAACAAGAATGTCAGCGAGGAAGAAATCATCAACACCTGCCGTATTGCGTTTCAGGGAGGATATTCGGCGGTCAAGCTTTATTTCATGATGGGACTTCCTACCGAGACTGGTGAGGATATTGTAGGAATTGCAGACCTTGCCCAGCGTATCGTTGACCTTTATTATGAAAACGAGAATCGTCCCAAGGGAAGAAGCGTACAGGTATCGGTAAGCGTGGCAACATTTGTACCGAAGCCGTTTACGCCGTTCCAGTTCGAGCCGCAGGATACACGTGAGATGATTGAGCACAAGCAGAAGCTTCTGATGGATTCCGTAAAGACGAAGAAGATAAAGGTGAGCTACCACAATCCCGATGTAAGTGCCCTTGAGGTTATTCTTGCAAAAGGTGACAGAAGACTGTGCAAAGCTGTCTATACGGCGTGGAAGAAAGGCTGTAAGTTCGACAGCTGGGATGAATACTTCCATTATGACAAGTGGCTTGAAGCTTTTGAAGAGTGCGGCATAGACCCTTCGTTCTATGCAAACAGAAAATTTGAATTTGACGAGATACTGCCGTGGGATCACCTTGATTACCTTGTATCAAAGGAGTT
The DNA here is from genome assembly GCA_015066935.1 of Ruminococcus sp. Lineage (GTDB taxonomy): Bacteria > Bacillota > Clostridia > Oscillospirales > Ruminococcaceae > Ruminococcus. The sequence continues at coordinate 234,317 of SVNK01000003.1, forward strand.
CCTTATCCGTGAGAACAGAACTGCACACGAAGCGGCAACAACGCCGAACTGTCGTCAGAGATGTTCGGGATGCGGCGTGAATAAAGCGGTAGGGAGGGAATGTTTTTGTTAAGAGTACGTGCGATTTTTGAAAAAACAGGCAGGTCGAAGTATATTTCGCACCTCGACCTCAACCGCTGTATGCTGAGAACCTTCCGTCGTTCAGGACTTCCGATATGGTATACCGAGGGCTTCAATCCTCACCCGTATTATGCGTTTGCACTGGCACTATCGCTCGGATTTGAAAGCAGCTGCGAGATACTTGATTTCAACATCACCGACGACAATATATCTATGGACGAGATAAGAGACAGACTCAATGCGGTAGTGCCCGAAGGTATGCGTATAGTATCTGTTGCACCACAGAAGCTCAAAATTACTGCGATTGCCAAGGCTGAGTACCGTTTTGAGCTTGTCTCGGCAGATTCTGCAAAGCTGAGTACCGATATAGACGCTCTTCTCGGAGGTGATTCGATTCTCATTGAAAAGAAGACAAAGAGAGGTGTCAAAGAGGTTGACATCAAGCCTGATATGGAGATTGTGTCACGGGAAACTGACGGTGATTCTGTGAAAATCGTTATGAGACTGCCTGCCGGAACACAGACGAACTATAATCCGACTCTGTTCATGGAAGCTCTCCGAAAAGCCGGTTGTGAACCGTTTGAAGCTGCAAATATATGCAGAACGGGAATTTTTTGCGAAAATAATGAAAAATTTTCTTAAAAACACTTGCAATTTCCGTGAAAGTATGTTATGATATAAAAGCATTTGAAATTCCGTCTGTTATGATTTTATCATACGGATGAGGGTTAATGCCGAAAGACATTAAATCGGACAGTCCGCTGCCTGCATCGTACAGAAATGCCTGTACTGCTCTTTAAGCCATATTTTTCCCAATCACCGTATGCTGAACGGCTGTGTCGGGACAGGTAAGAATGTTCGGAAATTTTAGGAGGAAATGAAAAATGGATGCACTCAAGTTAATCAGCGACTCAAGCATGAAGGAAAATGTTCCGCAGTTCAATGTTGGTGATACTGTAAAGGTTCACGTACAGATCAAGGAAGGCGATAAGAGCCGTATCCAGGTATTTGAGGGAACTGTTATTGCCAAGAAGCACGGCGGAATCAGCGAAACTTTCACAGTAAGACGTGTAGCACACGGCTGCGGTATCGAGAGAGTTTTCCCTCTCCACTCTCCTGTTGTTGACAAGGTAGAGGTTGTAAGATACGGTAAGGTTCGCAGAGCTAAGCTCTACTACCTCAGAGACAGAGTTGGTAAGGCTGCTAAGGTTAAAGAGCAGATTCGCTAATTACAGAATGCACATCCGGGCAGAGCTATCTGCTCGGGGTGCTATTTCCTTGAAGGAAGGGACAATGAATGTCCCTTTTTTGCTAATATTATAAAAATCCGAGGTAATATTATGGAAAAAAACAAACTGCCTGAAATCAATACGGAAATGGCTTCCGAAGAAGTTTCCGCAGTGGGGGAAGCTCCGGAAGAAAAAAAGTCAGGGACAAAGAAGCTTGTAAATGATATTCTTGACATAGTCGAATCGACTTTTGCAACTGTATTCGTAATGATAATGGTGTTTACATATCTGCTTCATCCTGTAAATGTGGACGGAGACTCAATGAATCCTACTCTCCATGACAAGGACAGAATACTGATGACAACCGTTTACGGCAAGCTTGAATACGGCGACATCGTTATTGTGAATAATGACGCTGTTTACGGAATAGATGCCGACGGTGATGCTGTCGATATGGCTGTGAAGAACAACCAGCTTGATAAATGTATCATAAAAAGAGTGATTGCGGCAGGCGGTCAGACAATCAACATCGACAACTCCGATTCCGACAGAAGCAAATGGACCGTTGAGGTAGACGGAAAGGTCATTGATGAGCCTTATATCGCTGAAACCGCATTTACTTCCAAATCAGGTCTTTTTGACGGCAAATTTCCTTTTAAAGTGCCCGAGGGTTACTACTTTGTAATGGGCGACAACAGAAACAATTCATCAGACAGCCGAAGCGGATATGTCGGACTTATAAAAAAAGATCAGGTCTATGGTAAGGCACTTGTAAGATATAACCCTTTAAGTGATTTCAAGTTCCTTTTCAATTCGCATAAGGAGTCCGCTGAGGACTGATCCCGTAGGAGGCGAAAAAGTGGATAATACGGAGATGAGGCAGATACAGTGGTTTCCGGGACACATGGCGAAAACAAGAAGGCTTATTGCCGCCAATCTGAAGCTTGTTGACGCTGTTACGGAAATTGTTGATGCGAGGGCTCCCCTGAGCAGCAGAAATCCCGAAATGGACAGTATGACAAAGGGCAAGCCTCGTATAGTATTGCTCAATAAGAGCGATCTTGCCGACGAAAACGCCACCGGTATGTGGATAAATTACTTTAAGAACAACGGAGCAGAGGCTCTTGCGGTTGACTGCAAATCAGGCAAGGGACTTAAAAATCTGCTGCCGACAATAAAGAAAAGCGTTTTGCGTGAGCTTATGGAAAAGCGTGAGAGAAGCGGAATGGTCGGAGCAGCCGTAAGACTGATGATTGTGGGAATTCCGAATGTGGGAAAATCCTCTCTTATCAACCGTATGGCAGGTTCAAAGCGTACAAAGGTCGAGGACAGACCCGGAGTTACCCGTACAAAGCAGTGGGTGAAGCTTGATAATAATACCGAGCTTCTTGATATGCCGGGAGTTCTGTGGCCGAAATTCGAGGATCAGGATGCAGCGATACGTCTTGCATTCACAGGTGCGATAAGCGACGATATACTCGATATTGAAACGCTTGCGATGAAGCTTCTGAGCTATCTTGCGGAGAATTATCCGCAGTCTCTCAGAGAACGCTACAAGATTGAATTTGACGATAACGACAGCGGACTCTCACTTCTTGAAAAAGTGGGAAAGAAGCGTGGAATGATGATTTCGGGAGGCGAAATCAATACAGAGCGTGCCGCTATAACAGTGCTTGACGAGTTCAGAAGCGGAAAGCTTGGCAGAATTACTCTTGAGCTTCCGCCGAAAAAGGAGCACGTATGCCAAGAATAATTCTTCATAAAGAGCTTTTTGACTATGATGAGGAGCTGAGAAATGCTCATCCGATCATATGCGGAGTCGATGAGGCGGGCAGAGGTCCGCTTGCAGGAGACGTCTACGCAGCGGCAGTCGTACTTGACAGCGGTGTGACGATTGACTATCTGAACGACAGTAAAAAGCTTTCGGAAAAGCGTCGTGAGGAACTTTTCGACGTGATAAAGGAAAAGGCGAGAGCCTACTGTATTGCGACGGCGTCCGTTGAGGAGATAGACAGGCTCAATATCCTCAATGCCGCAATGGTTGCGATGAAGCGTGCAGTCGAGGGACTCGGTATAGCTCCCGACCTTGCACTCATCGACGGAAACAGACTTCCCGATATAAGCTGTAAGGCTCAGTATGTAATAAAGGGAGACGCTGTATCTGCCTCAATCGCAGCAGCATCGGTTCTTGCAAAGGTAGCTCGTGACCGCTATATGAAGGAGCTTGCTGAAAAGTATCCGCAGTATGTTTTTGAGAAGCATAAAGGGTACGGCACGAAGCTTCACTATGAATGTCTGGAAAAATACGGTATATCCGAAGTTCATCGCAGGTCGTTCCTGAAAAAGCTCTATGACAAGGGCTGAAATGGGTAAATTCGGCGAAGATAAGGTGTGCGGTTACCTTGTCGGGCACGGATATACAATAGAGGCAAGAAATTACCGTATCAAGGGCGGTGAAATCGACATAATCGCTTCAGACGGCGATTACATTGCCTTCGTTGAGGTGAAAACAAGGAGACAGGGGAGTCTTGTTACAGGCTTTGACGCTGTAAACAAGCGGAAAACCGGTCTGATAATCAGAACCGCAGCCGATTATTGCTGCAGGCATAATGTGGTTCTCCAGCCGAGATTTGACATAGCTCAGGTCGTTGTGGAGGGTGACAGGGTGCTCAGCATTGATTATATTAAAAATGCCTACGATACAACGGGGTATAATTTTATTTTCTGAAGGGTGATACTATGTTCTACAACAGTACAAGGAACAGTAATGTCAAGGTAAGCAGTGCAGAAGCCATTACTCAGGGAATTTCTGTTGAGGGAGGTCTTTTCGTTCCCGAAAGCATTCCCGTTCTGACGCTTGATGAGATTAAGAATGTCGGTTCAATGAGCTATGCCGACAGAGCTGCATTTGTATTCTCAAGGTTCCTGACAGACTTCACCGATGCAGAGATACACTACTGCACCGATAATGCCTACAGTACAAAGAATTTTGAAACAGAGAGCATTGCAGAGCTTGCTCATCTTTTTGACGGTACATATATGCTTGAGCTCTGGCACGGTCCGACCTGTGCATTCAAGGATATGGCACTCCAGATTCTTCCTTACTTCCTTACAACATCAGCAAAGAAAATCAATCTTGACAAGAAGATTGTTATTCTTGTTGCAACATCGGGAGATACCGGAAAAGCTGCTCTTGAAGGTTTCAGAGACGTAGAGGGTACATCAATCCTCGTATTCTATCCTGAGGACGGCGTAAGTCCAATGCAGAAGCGTCAGATGAAGACTCAGGAGGGCGGGAATGTCGGTGTTTGTGCAATCAAGGGAAATTTCGACGACTGCCAGAATGGTGTAAAGGCAATTTTCACCGATAACGAGGTCAAGGAGGCTCTTGAGGCGAAGGGAATGATGTTCTCAAGTGCAAATTCAATCAACTGGGGACGTCTTGTTCCGCAGATTGTATATTACATTTCCGCTTATGCAGAACTTGTAAAGGACGAGGAGATTGAGCTTGGCGAGAAAATCAACATTGTAGTTCCCACAGGAAACTTCGGAAACATTCTTGCAGCTTATTATGCAAAGCATATGGGAGTTCCTGTAAATAAGCTCATATGTGCGTCAAATATCAACAATGTCCTTACCGACTTCATCAATACAGGTGTTTATGACAGAAACAGAAAGTTCTTTGCAACTGTTTCGCCTTCTATGGACATTCTTATTTCAAGCAACCTTGAAAGACTCCTCTATCTCATGACTGACGGAAACGATGCTCTTATCCGTGAATGGTTCGGAAAGCTTGCGTCCGAGGGCAGATATGAGGTAAGTGACGATGTCAAGGCAAAGCTCAGAGAGGAATTCTGTGCAGGCTTCTGTGACGACGAGCAGACAAAGTCTGCGATAAGTGCTGTTTACGAGAAGTATTCCTATACATGTGATACACATACAGCAGTTGCCGTTAAGGTTTACAACGACTACAAGGAAGCTACAGGCGATACAACCAAGACTGTTATCGCTTCAACAGCAAGTCCCTACAAGTTCAGTGCAGCAGTTCTTGAAGCGATTGAAGGTGCGAAGTCTGATATTGAGGAATACGACATGGTTGAAAAGCTTGCTGAGCTTTCAAAGCTTCCTGTTCCGGAGGCACTTGCAGGTCTGAGAACAAAGCCCGAGCGCTTCTCCGATGTAATCGAAAAGAGCGAGCAGAAGGCTTACGTCCTCGGAAAACTGAACGTATAAGATGAGCCTGTTTACAATCGGAGACCTTCATCTGTGTTTAGGTGCTCCCGACAAGACCATGAGCGTCTTTACGGGGTGGCAGAATTATCAGGAACGGCTTGAAAAAAACTGGCTTGAAAATATAACGGAAGATGACACCATAGTTCTTGCAGGAGATATTTCGTGGGGGATGTCGCTTCAGCAGGCGGCTCCCGACTTTCATTTCATAGAAAAGCTTCCGGGGCAGAAGATTATTCTCAAGGGTAATCACGACTACTGGTGGACAACGCTGAAAAAAATGGAGAGATTCCTTGCTGATGAGGGATGCTCCAGCATAAAGATACTGCATAATAACCACTACCAATACGGCGATTACGGTATCTGCGGAACGAGAGGCTGGGTAAACATGCCGGGTGAGGTTCAGGATGAAAAGGTTCTGCGCCGGGAAGTGCAGAGACTTGAAACATCCATACAATCAGCAGTTAAGGCAGGTCTTGAGCCGATAGTGTTCATGCACTATCCACCGATTTTCGCCACGAATTTCAACTACGATATCCTTGAGATTCTTTACCGCTACAAGATAAAGGATTGTTACTATGGACATGTTCACGGTCGTTCAGCTCACGAGCTTTGTGTGACCAATACATACGACGATGTTAATTTTCATCTTATTGCAGGTGATTATTTACAGTTTATTCCACAAAAAGTAATATGAAATGTAGTGAATGTAGAAGTGAAAGATTTTTGTGGAAAATTTTTTCAAAATGTGGTATAATATTCCATGCTAATAACAAGTATAATATAATGGAGGATATATAAAATGAGCTTAAAATCAACAACAAAGACTGATGTAAATACAACTGAGCTGGTAATCGGTATTGATGCCGATACTTTTGAGGCTGCTGTTGAAAAGGAATATCAGCGTCAGAAGAAGAACATCCAGATCAAGGGCTTCAGAAAGGGTAAGGTTTCCCGTAAGCTTGCAGAGAGAGAGTTCGGTGAGGGTGCATTCTATGAGGGTGCAATCAACGCTCTTATCGGTCCCGAGCTTGAGGCTGCTGTAAAGGAGACAGGTCTTAATCTTGTTGACAGACCCAATATCGAAATCACATCAATCGACAAGGAGCAGGGCGTTGAACTCAAGGCTGTCTGCGTTACAAAGCCTGAGATTGAGATTTCTGATTACAAGGGCATCAAGGCTGCAAAGTCTGTAAGAGAAATCACTGACGAGGACATCGACAAGCAGGTTGACATGATCCGCAGAAAGAATGCACGTATCGTTTCTGTAGACGACAGAGCTGCTCAGATGAATGACGAAGTTATCATTGACTTCGAGGGCTTCTTCGGTGACGAGGCATTCGATGGCGGCAAGGGCGAGGATCATCCTCTCCGTCTTGGCAGCGGTCAGTTTATCCCCGGATTTGAGGATCAGATCGTGGGTCACAATATCGGCGACGAGTTTGACGTAAATGTTACATTCCCTGAGAACTATCAGATGGCTGAATACGCCGGAAAGCCTGCTGTATTCAAGACAAAGCTCAAGGCTATCAGCTATGAGGAGCTTCCTGAAATCGACGATGAGCTCGTAAAGGATGCTACAGAATTTGAGTCAGTTGATGAGTACAGAGCAGACATCAGAGCTAAGCTTGAGGACGCTGCTGTAAGTCAGGCAGAGGCTTCATTTGAGAATGCTATCATGGAAGCACTTATCGCTAAGGTAGACGCTCCCATTCCCAACTGCATGTATGAGCAGAGAATCGACAACCTTATGCGTTCATTCGAGCAGCAGCTCCGTCAGCAGGGTATGGACCTCAACCTCTACTTCCAGTACACAGGTATGGACATGGATTCAATGAGAGATACTTACAGAGACAGAGCTGAGAATGAAGTAAAGCTTCGTCTTGCACTTGAGAAGATTGCAGATCTTGAGAATCTTGATCCTACTGAGGAAGAAATCAACAACGGTCTTGCAGAGCTTGCAGGTCAGAACAACATGGATGTTGAAACACTCAAGAAGTTCATTCCTATGGACGAATATACAGCTGACCTCAGAGTACAGAAGGCTGTTGACCTCGTTAAGGAGAATGCAGTTATTGATAATTCAGAGGCAGAGGAAAAGGCTGAATAATTTCATCCCCTGTTTAATGGACAAATAAAAGCTTTTTTCGACATAAAAAGCATAAAAAACACAAATATACTCAAATTGTCCCACAGCCTTTGTGGGACAACCGTTTTTAGAAAGGAAGATGGATAATGAGCAGTTTAGTACCATATGTTGTTGAACAGACAAGTCGTGGAGAAAGATCATACGATATTTTCTCAAGACTTCTGAATGACAGAATCATAATGCTCTCAGATCAGGTTAACGACGCAACTGCAAGTCTTGTTGTTGCCCAGCTTCTCTACCTTGAAAGTCAGGATTCCGAAAAGGACATTTCACTTTATATAAACAGTCCCGGAGGTTCAATTACAGCCGGCATGGCAATTTATGATACAATGCAGTACATCAAGTGTGATGTTTCAACGATCTGCATTGGTATGGCTGCATCTATGGGAGCATTTCTCCTTGCAGCAGGAGCAAAGGGCAAGCGTTTTGCACTTCCCAACAGTGAGATCATGATTCATCAGCCTCTCATTTCAGGAGGACTTTCAGGACAGTGTACCGACATCAAGATTCATTCCGATCACCTTGTAAGAACACGTCAGCGAATGAATGAAATGTTGTCTGAAAACACAGGCAAACCTCTTGAGCAGGTACAGGCTGATACAGAGCGTGACAACTATATGACAGCTCAGGAAGCCCTTGAATACGGCATTATAGATAAAGTTATCTCAAAAAGGTAGGTTATGTAAATGGCTGAATCATTCAAATCATGCAGCTTCTGCGGAAAAGGTGAAAATCGTGTTCACAGTATGTTTTCTGCGGGAAACGCCAATATATGTGATGAGTGCGTATGCTACTGCTATGAAATGATTTTTGGTGCAGGAGTGGCAAAGTCCCAGAGAAAGGCTGCCAAAAAGGACGGCGGTTCATCACTCTCATCAATAAAGCTTCTCAAGCCTGTAGAGATAAAGAATTTCCTTGACGAATACGTTATCGGTCAGGATGATGCAAAGATTTCTCTTGCCGTAGCAGTTTATAATCATTATAAGCGTATCATGAGTCAGGATAATGCTCAGAAGAACGAGCTTGAGGACGACGGAGTTGAACTTCAGAAGAGTAACGTGCTTCTTCTCGGACCAACGGGTGTCGGAAAGACATTTCTCGCACAGACTCTTGCGAAGCTTCTGAATGTTCCGTTTGCCATTGCAGACGCTACAACAATTACTGAGGCAGGATATGTCGGAGATGATGTAGAGAATGTGCTTCTGCGTCTTATACAGGCAGCAGATTACGATATCAAGGCTGCTGAAAGAGGTATCATCTATATCGACGAAATAGACAAGATTGCAAGAAAATCTGAAAATACGTCCCTTACCCGTGACGTAAGCGGTGAAGGTGTACAGCAGGCACTCCTGAAGATTATCGAGGGTACAGTATCAAATGTACCTCCACAGGGTGGAAGAAAACACCCGAATCAGGAAGTAATCCAGATAAATACAAAGAATATACTCTTTATCTGCGGCGGTGCTTTCGACGGACTTGAAAAGCAGATTCAGAAGCGTATAGGAAAGGCTCCCATAGGCTTTGGCGGCGAGCTGAGGTCACGTAAGGAAGAAACAGACAATATTTTCAAGAAGGTTGTTCCGAAGGATCTTGTAAAATTCGGAATGGTTCCTGAGTTTGTCGGCAGACTTCCCGTGATTTCTGTTCTTGAGGAGCTTGACGAGCATTCACTGGTGCGTATTGTCACAGAGCCCAGAAATGCACTTGTTAAGCAGTATAAGAAACTGTTTGCCTATGATGACATTGAACTTGAAGTGGAGGACGATGCTCTTATTGAGATTGCCAAAAAGGCAATTGAACAGAAAACAGGTGCAAGAGGTCTGCGTTCAATATTCGAGAATATCCTGATGAAGACCATGTATTCGGTTCCGTCAGACGGAAGTATTGCAAAAGTGACCGTAACAGCAGACTGTGTTATCAACGGAACTCAGCCCAGACTTACAAACAGACGCAATAAAGTTGTCGAGCTTGCGGTATAAGTCAGTGTAGAAAACTATATGCAAATTAAAAGGAGGCAATAATGCCTCCTTTATTTTTATGAACATTTTACGTAGACAGAAACATTTTGAGTTTCTCAATATTAGCCATAGCAGTTTTCCGTCCGATGCGGCAAACCTCACGGAGTACATCGGGATCATGCTCTATATGTCCGACAGGCAGCTTTTCGTCGGGTGCGATTACAAATGCACGCCCATCATCTTCGGCATTTTTTACATAATCGAGCTGTTTGTTGTACATTTTGCTTCTTCTCGCCGAAGCCTTAACAAATTCGGGATATTTTCTCATTGCAGCTTTAATTAGCGGAAGGCTGCGACTTTTTCCCTTACGATAACTTCTCGGCTGAGTAAGAATCACAACATTTCGCTCATACCCCATTTTTTCGATGAATCTAAGTGGGATAGAGTCTGAAATTCCGCCGTCGAGGAGCTTATATCCATCGACCTCCACTATATGTGATGCCAGAGGCATTGAAGCGGAGGCTCTCATCCATGTCAATTCTCTGTCGTCGGCAGTAAGACATTTATGATAAACAGCCTTACCTGTTTCTACGTTTGTGCAGACAACGTAAAATTCCATTTCCGATTCTGCAAAAGTTTTTGTATCAAAAATGTCGAGTTTTTTTGGAACTATATTATAACAGAAATCGGCTCCGAACATATCTCCTGTTTTTAAGAGACTGCGGAAGCTGCAAAATCTTTTATCTTTGCAGAAGCGGGTATTATATCTGATAACACGTCCGGGCTGTCCGGATTTATAATTGCAGCCGAAAACAGCTCCGGCGGAAACTCCTGCCGCCCCATCGAATTCGACGCCGTTCTCCATAAGAACGTCTATGACACCGGCGGTAAACATTCCACGCATTGCTCCGCCTTCCATTACAAGACCTTTTTTCATCTATATCGCTCCGTTTTTCAATATTAATTAATGTCTGCTCAACAATTAAAAATTGGCTTAATACAGGTTTTAAAAGCCAATTTTTAGTTGTCAAAGTGCAAGGAAAAACAGAATATTGAAAAATATTCCTGCACTTTGTTTTGCTCTTTCGGACAAAACGAGCTTGACATCAAGAAAAGTGACGCACAAATTCCCCATATTATAAAGAATTTGCGCTCCCCGAACGAAGTTCGGGGCAATAACCGCCTGACGGCGGTTATTGAGGACACATTAATTATATAACCTTCTGGAGGATTTGTCAAGATATTGTCATAATTGTATACTATAAATGGCCGCAGTTTTCCGGATACACATAAAGACGGAAGGGTAAACAACCGCAGAATATACGGCTATTTACCCTGTCAATCATAAGTATTTCAGAAGTTCGGGGAGAACATCGGCAAGACGTTCATCTGTGAGTCCGAAGTCCATCTGCTTATAGTTCCATACAGCACGTGGGATATTGTGCTTCTCAAAAGCGGCATGAATATCGGCAAACCAGCGGAGAGTGCCTTCAACGTCAGCGACGTCTATGACTCCGTATTCGCCGCAGTACAGAGGAACATCATACTTTTCGCTTACTGCAGTTGCCTGACGGAAAAGTCTGTCAAAGAACGAGGAATCCATTATATCACCATCGTAATCGAATTCTCTGTCGTAGTCCCATCCGAAAATTTCGTGGGAGATTCTGCCGTAATCGCTTACAGTTCCGGGATATGACAATCTGAAATCAGAAGGCATCTGCGGAACCCAGCAGGCAGCCTGATGAGTGAAAATCATCGGACTGTAGCAATGGAATGTAAATACGATATTGCTGTCAGCAGGCTTTTCAAGTGCTGTAAGACCTTCAATACTGCTGTTATAGTAACCACCGATTATTATTTTTACATCCTTGTTAAGTTCACGGATTGCCTTGATAGTTCTGTCGGCAATGCAGTTCCAGATGTCGGCGGTCTCCTTTTTAGTGATTTCGTTAAGAAGCTCAAATGAAACAAAATCCGAATACTTAGCATAGCGTTTTGTAATTTCAACCCAAAGGTCCACGAAAATATCCTGAAGCTTTGTATCGGTAAACAAACCGCAGTAAGCAGCGTCATCGAACACATATCCTGCTGCCTTGTGAAGGTCGAGAACGATTTTCAGATTATTCTTTCTGCACCACTCTATGCAGTTGTCGATATGGACAAATCCACTTTCCTTGAAGCTTCCGTCCTCATTCTGGATAACATTGTAATCTACGGGCAGACGGACATGGTCTGCACCCCATGAAGCGATACGCTCGATGTCTTTTTCTACTATAAATGTATTGAAGCGTTCCTCGGTATAGTTGCCTTCTCCGCACTGGGAAAGCCATCCGCCGAGATCCACACCTTTTTTATATCCTGTAAATTCTCTCATGCTAAACCGTCCTTTCGGCAAGCAGCCCTGCACCTCATCACTTATATGAAATGTGCGGTACTGCTTTTATTATCACTTATTACATGATACCATAAATAATAATAAATTCATACAAGAATTTTGTCATTTATAACACTTTGTTATCATAAGTTGTGATTTGTTGGATTACTTGTCCCGATACAATGAAAAAAGACTGCACAGATATTCTCCGTGCAGTCTTTTGTTATTGCTGATAAATATGAATCAGAAACTTATTTGTTCTTGTAAATAGGACAATTCTTGTAATCGTCGCCGTAATCAGACTTACACTTATGATTAACTTCTGATTCCGACAATGTTTTTTTACACGCATCACAATAATAATCGCCCTGTGAGAACAATGCACCTCTTGATTCATATTCAAGATAAGGACATCTTGCCATATACTACACCTCCTTTATTTTTTACTTGTTAGACATAATCACCTAAGTTATATCCATTAATGGAGAGTATAGCTTTTCAAATAGATAGCTTTATACAAAATTTTAATAATTAATGGTATGTAATCATAATGACATGTCTATACTATAATTATACTCAATATATTGAGTATTGTCAAGAGTTTTCTTATGATAAAATAAAATTGGTGATGAATTATGATAACTTACAAACCTTTTTATGAAACATTATTCAAAAAGGGGATAACCGAATACAACTTGATTTTTAAGCAAGGCTTCTCAGCCAACACACTCCACCGTATGAAAAAAGGAGAAGCAATAAGCACTAAAACACTTGACGCCTTATGCTATGCACTTGATTGTGAAGTAAATGACATTATCAAATTTGAAAAAGAATAATTATTCTACGCTCATATTTTATAACATAAAAAGACTGCACAGATATTCTCCGTGCAGTCTTTCTGATTATTATCCTTTATATTTCAGGAACCACATCTTTACCATAAACAGGAAGCTTCTCGGTAAGTCCGAGGAGATAACCCTGAATTGCAAGAGCGTCTCTGTTAGTGATGCCGTCGCCGGGATCGAATACATCCGCATTGAGTGCACCCTGCTCAGAAATCTCATACTTGGCAGGATTTGCCTTATGCTGCATAATGAGAATTGCGTCTGCAAGATTAACTGTACCGTCCTCATTAGCATCGCCGTAGTCAACATCAGCGGGAGCACTGCCGCCAAAGGTATAGTCTACCATATCGCAGTCCTTATCTGTAGCTGACTCTGTAGCAGCGTTCCATACGTTAGACCACCAGATCTGGAACTCTGCTGTCTTGATGGAAGCAGGAATATCGGAAATATCAAGCTCAACAACAAGCTTACCTGTAGAATCGGCATTGCCGCTCCAATCAATGTTTACCCAGTCATCAGCACTTGTACCGTAACCGAGTCCGCCGCCGATTGAAGCAGTTGCAGCACCGTCGATTTCGACAGTCATAGTAGTTCTGTCATCGGGGAGTTCGATTTTGTATGATTTCTGTGCAAAAACAAACTGTGAGGGATCTGTAGTAGTTGTTGTCATTGTAGTAGTTGTTCTTGATGTGGTAGTAGTGCTGGGATCGATAACGATATTGCGTGTATAGAGGTCCTTGGGAAGTTCATCAAGAGTTACACAATATTCACTCTGATACATAGCGATAGTGTTTTCCTTTGTATTGAACTTAGGGTCTGAAAGGAAGTTGATATCAGAGCTTCCGCCGTCATACCAAGTACAGAAATAGAGCCAGCCAGCCTTATCATTTGTGAGGTTCTCGACAGTTGAGAAGCTGTCGTTCTCAGCCATTGCTACCATTTTTGAACTGTCATATTTCTCCATGATTCCGTAGAATATTGATGATGCGGAACCTGTGTTGCCGGAATACTTATCGTAACCGATAATATCAACATAATTGTCGCCGGGATACCAGTTTACGGATGTATCAAAGTTGTAGCTGTTCCACTCCCAGATGAGGTTGTGGCAGCCGTATTCGTTTGTAAGAATGTCATATGTATAGATCCAGAGCTTCTTGTAAGCCTCGGAACCTTCTCTGCCCCACCAGAACCATGAGCCTGTTTCTCCGCCTGCACCTTCGGCTTCGTGGAGAGGTCTCCAGAGTACGGGAATACCCTGTTCCTGAAGCTCAAGGAATTCCTTGGCAAGGATGTCGAGAGACTGAAGATAGTACTCGTTGTCCTTTGTGCCGGGAGTAGCTGCCTTTGAAGGCGAGAAATCGGTCTTTGTACCGTAAGTTGTAGCACTCCAGTCGATTCTGCTTCCGATTGTGTAGCTTTCGAAATCGTTGGGGACATTAAGGTGGAACGACGCTGTTGCGATACCGTTCTTATCCTTTACCCAGTTGATAATACGGTCAGTTGAGCCGTCGTCGCTGCCGTATGCCGGACAGCAGAAGTTACCGTAGTCAAAGCCTCTGATTGCGGGATAATGACCTGTAAGGTCGTTGAGGTATTCAAACTCGTACTCAAGATTGTGAGGTCCGCCTGAGTAGATTTCCTGCTGACCTGAGATGATTCCGTTACCGTAAACTTCTGAGAGATAGTCCATGAGACTTCTTACCTCAGGGATTGCCTTTGTGTCGCAGGGGGAAGTCTGGGACGCCTTTATTTCAGGCAGCTGAACGGATTCTACTGTGAAATAATCGAAGTTGGACCAGCCCCAGCTCTTGCTGATGAGCATAGTGTTTGTGCCCTTCTTGAGCGGAACAGCCTGTACTTTTACTGCTTCAAATCCTGCACTTGAGGGAATTGCCAGTGCACCCTGACCGTTCCCGTTGATTGAAAGATCCTGCTGTTTGCTTCCGCCGATACCGCCTGCATAAACAGTAATGTCGTAAGCACCGGCTTCCTCTACCTCAAAGTCGATAGAGATTGTTCCGCTGTCAGTCATTTTAAGACATTTTCCGCCGCTTGCGCCTGAACTGTTCTCGACGGTAACGTCACCTGTAATGACAGCGTCCTCAAACTCGTACTTTGCACCTTCTGCTGATGTTGCGATTCCGCCTATTGCGAGACCGTTCACAGCCAGAGCAGCCGACATAACGACAGCTCCTGTCTTCTTCAAAAATTTTGAATGCATTTTAATATCCTCCCAAAAATATATTTGTCCTTTTATTAATGTCAGCTCATCAACTTAAAATTGGCTTAATATAGCTTTATAAAGCCAATTTTAAGTTGACAAAGTGCAAGAAAAAATAAAGGAATTGATAATTTTTCTTGCACTTTGTTTTGCCCTATAGGGCAAAATGAGCAAGACATCAATGAATGTGATGCGCAAATTCCTCATATTATAAAGAATTTGCGCTCCCCGAACGAAGTTCGGGGCAATAACCGCCTGACGGCGGTTATTGAGGACACATTAATTATAACGCATATTTTTTGGTAAATCAAGTGTTTCTAATTTATTTTACATTTTTATAATAATTTTGGAGAATATGCCGTCTCACAGCGATTGACTTTTATGTTAAAAAACTGTATAATTACATCAGGAGGGATTGATATGACCGAATATCTTAAAGCATATATGAAAACAGTTTCACAGCGTCTTGAAAACTGCTCTGAAAAGTCTGACCTTGACGAAATCTTTGCGGAACACAAGGATAAAATCTCTTTTATGCAGCATGAACGCATTGTACATTTTCTTGTTACAATGATGTTTGCGATTATACTTGTGATTTTCATTTCAGTGCTTCTTTTCACTGAAAATATTGCGATTCTTGCACTTGTAACGATTATTCTTGTACTGCTTGGGTTCTACATAAAGCACTACTATTTTCTTGAAAACACTGTACAGAAAATGTATGTTACATACGATGATATTCTGAAAAAATACACTTCGCTCGGACAAAAGGAGAATAATGATGACTAAAAAGGAAATCGCTGCACTTGCCTGTCAGGAGCTTGAAAAAATCTATCCCGATATTGACTGCACGCTCAATTACTCGAAGCCATATGAGCTTATGTTTGCAGCACGTCTTGCTGCACAGTGTACTGACGCACGTGTCAATATCGTTACAAAAACGCTTTTCGTGAAGTATCCCACTCTTGAAGCCTTCGCAGGTGCCGACCTTGCCGAGCTTGAAAACGATGTGCGTCCATGCGGATTCTACAGGACAAAGGCTGCAAGTCTGAAGAAAATGGCAAGTCAGCTTATAAATGATTTCGGTGGAGAGGTTCCCTCTACTATGGAGGAGCTCCTGACCCTCAGCGGTATAGGACGCAAAACCGCTAATCTTATGATGGGTGACGTTTTCGGGAAGCCTGCAATTGTTACTGATACTCACTGCATCCGTATTACAGGACGTCTCGGTCTGACGTCAAACACTGAGCCTGTCAAGGTTGAAAAAGACCTTCTGAAGCTTATTCCGCCTGAGATTTCGTCCCATTTCTGTCATCAGACCGTTCAGTTCGGACGTGACATATGCAGGGCAAGAAGTCCGAAATGCAGTGAATGTCCGCTTTCATATTTTTGTGCGTATTTCAGGAAAAACGGTAAAAAGTAACAGAACTGCACTCTTAGTCCGCAGACTTGACATATTGATGTCAATTGGGTATAATATATAATAGGTTGGTATGTGTATTATTGCCTGCCGCAGTTTATTGTCAACGGATATCGAATGCTGCCGCTGTATCCGTGACGCCAATCCCTATTCGGCAGCAGATCGGAGATTCTATGTTTAAAAAGTTTATTGCAGCAATAGCTGCCTCAGCTGCTGTATTTGCAGGCTCATGCTTATGTACATTCAGCGCCGATGCTGCAACTGTACACGATGTTGCTGCTGTTGCCCGTCAGTACGGATACCCCGAGGAGCTTATCCAGCAGGGCTATAACGAATACTACAAAAATCCTGAATTATATACATCAGAGGATTTTGAATACGCTATACAGATGCTCCATTCAGCAGGAAGCCAGCTTGTTACGACAGGTGCTCAGGTTACCAAGGTTACGACTGCTCCTACTACAACTACAGTTACTACTGCATCTTCAGGCAGTACCTCAGCAACAGTCACAACGAAAACGCCGTCAGGCGGTACCTCTGCTGACAACAGCGTCACTGTAAAAATGCCCGATGGTTCATCCTTTACACGTATAAGCCGTCAGGCATTCATTAAAATGTCATATAACGAGAAAATGGCATATATAGCCACATTTACTCCAGAACAGCAGCAGGCTTTCATCAACAATCTCTCCGCCGACGAATATCGCAGTCTCCTCAAACAGGCTCCTACAGATACAAAAGCGGATGTTGTCGAGAAGCTTTCACAGGCTATGGGTTCGATGGGAGTACACGTGAATATCGGTGAGCTGAGTGATGATAAAGTTTCTCTCAATATGACCGATAAGGACGGAAATCTACTCGGAACAGCAAACGCCGGCGTTATCGTTGAAGATACAGGCTATGACCGAAGCTTCATAATCAAAACAGCAGCCGCACTCTTTGCCCTTGCAGCAGGAATACTCTCGGTTGTGTTATTCAAATTCAATTCAAGAAGAAAAGTCGGAGTTTCAGATGAAGGATAATAAAATTACTGCTGATAAGGCAAATAAACAAAACAAAGGCAGCACGGTCATCCATATTGCAACAGGATTCATAGTCCTTGCCGTAAGTGTCGGAATTCTTCTTATAGCTCTGATAAAGCCATACGACAAGTTAAAGGTTTATCTCAATATCGCTTTTATGGACGAGCTTAAAACAACTCCCGAGAATATCGGAAGCGGACTCATTATAAAGGAGAATAACATTATAGACGGATATAATGGTGAAACATACGAAAACGGAGAATTCATACGTCCTTCTTTCGGAGAGCATTATGCAGATCTCAAATGTGACGTACTTGGTTTTGACGTTCCGGTATACTGGGGAAGCAATATTAATCTTTTTGAGCTTGGTGCCTGTCAGTCTTCGGGCTCTGTCATTATCGGTTCGGACGGAAACACTGTAATAAGTGCCCACGAGGACACATACTTCAACAAGCTCAGTGAACTTGAAGTCGGTGATAAAATCATAATTAACACAACCTACGGCGAATTCAGTTATACCGTCAGGGAGCTTATTTCTTTCAAGAAAACAAACAGCAAATATGTTGTTCCCACAGAGGATAACCGACTTACACTGTATACCTGCAAGAAAGATGTTTTCGGTTCTCCCGATGAACGAATCGGTGTTATCTGCGACCTTACCGAGAAGAAGTTCTACACTCCGCTGAAGGAGGACAAGTAATATGAAAAGCATCAGAACATATATCCCGTCACTGTTTATCTCAGTGATTCTTGTACTGTTATTTCTTGGAGGATCGGCTGTTGTAATTGCTGATATAAACATTACATCGGAACATTTCAGAAAGACTGCCTCAGAGAAGAATATTGAAGCTCAGATTTATACCTCGATAGAAAAGAATTATCGTGAAAAGGCAAATGCAACAGGTATTCCTGCCAATGTGTACACTGACCATCTTAGTGAAGAGTACCTCGCATCCGTCATGAACGTATATATCGACGCTGGATTTAAAACACTGTCGGACGGCAGTAAATTTGCTCCGCAGATTCCCGTGAATCCTGAACTCGAAGCAAGCATTGATAAATTCTTCAATGATTATGCCGACAAAACAGGCTACAAAAAAGATGAAAAATTTGAAAAAAAGCTTGCCAAAACAAAAGAGGAAGCCTATAAGTTGATCGGAAGTCAGTGTGATGCGTTTAAATTTTCGGCATTAAACAGTCATGGTGCTATGAAAAGTATATCGAAAATCTACAGCCACAGAATTCACATTGCAGTCATAATATCCGCTGCAGCACTTGTATTACTTGCTGTTATGTTCATCATAAACAGGAAGAATAAGAAGTCCATGCTTTATTGGTGCGGAGTATCTGCACTTATTTCGGGGATTATCGGCACGATACCGAGTGCAGTTCTCGTTGCTGACCGCTATTTTGATTCTTTCTCAATAAAACAGCCGCAGATTTTCACTGCATATACAACCACTTTCTATCGCTTGACCGAAGCATTTATGGCTGCCCATATAGCATTCGCTGCTATCGGAATTACAATGCTTGTTATATACGGTGTACTCTGCGGTATTAACAAGAACAACATAAAGGCTCCCGCAGATATTGAAGTTAAGAAAAAGTCAGATGAAATTGTTTCGGCAGAATGAACATTTTTTTAAACTTTTGAACAAAGCACTCGTTGAATATTGACATTTGTCATTTTTTGTGATATAATGAGTGTATCGAGAAATCGAAAAATAATTTTTCAGGAGGATGAAAATATGAACAATCCATCAATCAAAAAGTACATTGCCGAATTCATCGGTACATGTGTACTTGTAATCTGCGGATGCGGTACAGCGATGACTGTAGGCTGTTCAGGTTCAGGTTATCTTATTACTGCACTTGCTTTCGGTCTTACAATCGTTGCAATGGCTTACAGCATCGGCAACATCTCAGGCTGCCATATCAACCCTGCAGTTTCACTTGCGGTTTATATGAACGGCGGTCTCAATAAGAATGATTTTGTAGGCTACATTGTTTCACAGTGTGCAGGCTCACTCTTCGGTTCACTTATTCTTCGCCTTGTTTTCCTTCTTGGAGACAGAACTGATGCTACAGGCAACCCTGAAGATGATGACAAGTGGGGCATGGGTGCAAACGGACTCGGCGGTATTGATGATAACATCTTTGCAGGACTTCTCGTTGAGATTATCCTTACATTCATTTTTGTAATTGCAATCCTCGGCGTTACTTCAAAGGCTGCTAATCACGGTTCCTTCGGCGGACTCGTAATCGGTCTTTCACTTACACTCGTACATCTTCTCGGTATTGGTCTTACAGGTACTTCTGTAAACCCTGCAAGAAGCTTCGGACCTGCTGTTTTCGCTCTTGGCGACGCAATCGTTCAGCTCTGGGTATTCATCGTAGGACCTCTTGTTGGAGCAGCTCTTGCAGCTATTACTTACAAGTTCCTCAGTGCTGAGAAAAACTGATTTAAAAAAATGCTGCCGTCGGTTATTCCGACAGCAGCTTTTTTTATGTCATGCTTTCAAGCTTTATGCGAAGCTTCTTGATTATTTTTTTCTCAAGACGTGATATATAGGACTGCGAAATTCCTATAAGTTCAGCGACCTCTTTCTGTGTTTTTTCTTTGCCGTCTTTCAGACCGAAACGCATTTCCATGATTTCACGTTCACGGTCGCAGAGCTCAGAAACAGCGTCACGCAGGATTTCACGCTCGGCTTCGTTTTCGATACCCTTATTTACGATGTCGTCTTCTGTTCCGAGAATATCGGAGAGGAGAAGCTCGTTTCCGTCGTAATCAATATTAAGCGGTTCATCAATTGAAAGGTCATTGCGGTACTGGGAGGATTTTCGCAGAAACATAAGTATTTCGTTTTCGATACAGCGGGAGGCGTATGTTGCAAATTTAATATTTTTAGTCGGACAGAACGTTTTCACAGCCTTTATAAGTCCGATTGTACCGATTGAAACAAGGTCCTCGATTCCTATACCTGTGGACTCAAACTTTTTTGCAATGTAAACCACAAGTCTGAGATTATGAACTATCAGTTTGTCCCTTGCCTGCGGATCGTTTTCCATCAGTCCCGCAAAAACCTCAGCTTCCTCCTGTTTTGAAAGCGGAGGCGGCAAGGTGTCGGAGCCGTTAACGTAATGAACTTCTCCCCGAAGAAGTTCACGGATTTGTAAAAGCATTTTTTTTAAGATACTCATTTTTATACTCCTTTATTTTATATTTTCAGCAGCTTTGGATTGAAAATTGCCTTATCTCCGCTGTTTCCGAGTCCTATCAGAGCTTCAACGTGCTTTTTTTCGCCGCTTGAATCTGTTATTATCAGCACTTCGTCGGGACGGAATACAGGCAGAAGTCCGCTTGACGAAACGGTACTGCACGGAAGCAGTCGGAATCCTTTTGGTAAATTAAAATCATCGTTGCTGTCAATGCCGAAATGTTCCCTGCTGCATATAATTACGGGAGAACCTGAAAAAAAGTCCACGAGAACATTTCCTGTATCGGCGAGTCCGTTGATTGCAACAACTTTCTCCCTGTAACGTACTATAACCCGATAGCAATCGGTTTCTGCGGGAGTCCTGTCAAGAAAGTTTCTCACAAGCCAGAGTAAAAAGTACATAACGGACGTAGTTGCCACAAGGATCACCAGTGAAAAATCTATGTAAAAGCAGGCGTTATTGAAGTGCATCAGTTCGGGAGCTGCCCATGAATATACAGCGTAGACGGTGCCTGCAAGAATGAAATTCGCACTGAAAAACGCTGTTGAGTTTATTATGAATCTTCGGAGGCTGATGAAGCCGAAAGCCATAAGCACTACTGTGAACGCTGCAATAAGTCTGATGAAGATATTGAGAAGTGTACCCAGCTGTGGTGCAAGAATAAGCAGTGAGTACAGACTTCCGTAAACCGAAGCAGCGGTACATTTCCATTTTTTCATAGGGGAATGGGTGAACCACGCTGCTGTTCGGATCAGGAAGAAATTCACATAAATGTTCAGTATGATAAGAACGTCAAGGTATATAGTTTCCATGAGGCACCTCCTGTACTGCTGCACTGTAATTATTATAATACAGCACAGGTGAAAAATATGTCGCAAAAACGTTTGCAGGAAATAAAAAAACAGAGCCGCAGCTCTGTTCAGTTTGTTGATAAAGATTATTATTAACGGACGACCAATGGTCGTCCATACATTAATGATATACAGAATACACGTTTTTTGGGGGGATGTACGATGTTGGCGAAAATTTTCCGCAGAAAGATTTCAACCACAAATACTGTAGAAAAAGCCGTATATTAACGGGACGTCGAGGACGCCGTCCCCTACAGATGGCTATTTTACATACTATAAATGTAGGGGCGTACTTAGGCAAAAAACAAAACCTTTGATTTTGCCTTTTTGCGTATGCCAATGGTAGTGTTCGCCCGAAAAAAATATGTTTATCGACACGCTACAACGCTCTCAGGAGCGTTCTTTTTTATTTATGGGGAGTCACAAAATGAATCATGGTGAATATAATAATAGTGACCCACCTGCTGCCTTAAATATCGGCAATATTGGTTACGATACCGGCAGGAGAAATGTCGATATGTCCGAATGAAGGCTTATTTCCGTCACGTGGACACGAAGCGCTGCCCGGATTCAATATATACATTCCGTCCTGAAATCCCTGAAAACGTGCGTGTGTGTGACCGTACAGCACAATATCACAACCGTTCACTTCTGCCATTTTTTTAAGGGTTTCCAGCGAACTGTTAACGCCGAATCTATAGCCGTGCGTTGCAAAAATCTTATGCTCGCCGACAGGAAGGACGAAAGTTCCCGGACAGGTGCTTCCGTAGTCGCAGTTTCCGGCAACAAAAATGATTTTCGGTGCTATTACGGGATTTTTGGCGATATAGGTGTCGAGCTCACGTTCACCGTCACCGAGGTGGAAAATCCAGTCAGCGTCGGTATTACGGTCGATGACGCTTCTGAGAGCGTCATAATTGCCATGGGTATCGGAAATAACAATAATTCGCATAGTAATTCTCCTTTGCTTTGCGTATGGAAGTTCTGTAACAAATTATATCACAGGAAAGAGGAAACTTCAAGACTTTTTATGAATTATTGAAGGAGCGTGTGAATATGAATAATATTAACCCCCAGAAGATGAACGGACTTGTCAATGCGATAAGCAAGAAAATCGGAGTGCCGTCAGATAAGCTGATGAGCGAGCTTCAGGCCGGCAAATTCGACAGTGCACTTTCTGCGATGAACAAGAATGATGCAGAGAAATTCCGTCAGGCAGTAAATAATCCGAAGCTTGTAGAGCGTATGATGAGTACACCGCAGGCAAAGGCACTTTATAAAAAGTTATCGGGAGAAAAATAGGTGTGAGGTTGAGCAGTGGATGACTTAATGGGAAAAATAGGAGAAATTCTCTCCGACGAGGAAAGCATGAAGCAGCTTTCCGAGCTTGCAGGAATGCTTTCCTCGGATGACGGTACGGAAAACTCTGTCAATACAGATGATAAATGTGATGAAGAAGGTTCCGGATTTCCCGATATAGGTTCGATTATGAAGATAATGGGGTTAGTGGGAACTCTGTCGCAGAATGACAGGAATGCAGAGCTTCTTCTTGCATTGAAGCCACATCTTAGCGAGGAAAAACAGAAAAAGGTTGACAGAGCTGTAAAACTGCTGAAACTGCTTGCGGTCTGGAGCATGGCAAAGGAAAACGGTTTGCTGAATGACCTTATATAGGGGAGGGGAGTGTATGGCGATGCAGAACAGACGGTATATCAATAAAATGCGTCGTGATGCAATCGGACGCTCATATCGTGCAGGAAAAAGGTGCGGCAGCTATACTGAAAGTGATATTCCGCCTGACGCAAGCGATATCTGTGATTCGGCTGCCGATGATGAAAAGACTGTTCAGCCTGAGCCAAAGCCTCCGGACCGCATTCGTTTCAAGAATAAGAGCGGTATACTGGAAGAGCTGCTTGGTTCAATTGATAAAGATACGCTTCTGATAGCGGCGATGCTTGTTCTGCTGATGAAGGATGGAGGAGACAAGCGGCTTATTATTGCACTCGGATATATATTAATGTGATTGAAAGAAAGGGAACAAAATGAGTACGGACTTTATATTTGCGGCAGTGTGTGCGGCTGCGACACTTATAATGATAGTTTATTACATGAAATGCAAAAAGCGTCTGAGAGCTATGATTTTTGGTGCTCTGACAGGTCTGGCGGCACTTTTTATACTTAATAAGTTCGGTGGAAATTTTGATACGGAGCTTCCGCTGAATACGTTCAACGTTATCGGAAGTGCAATTCTCGGAGTTCCATTTGTGATATGTATGGTTATATTAAGAATTATGTGAAAAATTCTTAAAAATTTTGCACAACCACTTGAAATAATGTGTCTGATGTGGTAAAATATATCTGATGGAGGTGACACGTTCATGAATGCAGTAGATATTATTAACAAAACGAAAAACTCGGTTCCGCTGACAGACGAGGAAATAAAATGGCTTGTCAGAAGCTATACCAATGATGAAATTCCCGATTATCAGATGTCGGCATGGCTGATGGCTGTATGCATGAAGGGACTGACAGAGGAGGAAACGCTCGCTCTTACATATGCAATGCGTGACAGCGGAGACATTCTTCAGCTGGACGTGCCAATGACGGCAGACAAGCACAGTACAGGCGGTGTAGGCGATAAAACTACCCTTATTATCGGACCGGCAGCAGCTGCGGCAGGTGTCTGTATGGCAAAGATGTCTGGACGTGGACTCGGTCATACCGGCGGTACAATAGACAAGCTTGAGAGTATAAGCGGATTCAGAACCGAACTTCCGATGGAGGAATTTGAAGCAATTCTTCGGGAGACAAATTTTTCGGTAATATCGCAGAGTGGAAATATATGTCCTGCGGATAAAAAAATATATGCACTCAGAAATGCAACAGGTACGGTTGACAGCATACCATTGATATGTGCAAGCATAATGAGCAAAAAGCTTGCCACAAATGCGGATTGTCTGCTTCTTGACGTGAAATGCGGAAGCGGTGCTTTTATGAAAACGCATGAAGAAGCACAGAAGCTTGCGATGCTGATGGAAAAAATCGGAAATATGGCAGGGAAACGCTGTAAGGCGGTTGTAACCGATATGAATACTCCTCTTGGAAAAAATATCGGAAATGCCCTTGAGGTTTCAGAGGCACTGGAGATTCTGCGTGGGAATGATAAAGGAAGTCTGTACGAGCTGTGCATGCAGCTTACAGCAGAGATACTTGTCCTTGCCGATAAGGGCAGCTATGATGAATGTCTGGCGATGGCAAAGGAATCGGTTTCAAGCGGAAAGGCGCTTGAAATATTCCGAAGAACGATTGAGCTTCAGGGCGGCGATGCACGTATCTGTGACGATTCTTCACTGCTTCCACAGGCTAAATACTGCTATGAGGTGCGTGCTGCAAGAAATATGAGGATTCTTTCGATGGATAGTCAGGCTCTTGGTATGACATCACTTCTTCTCGGTGCAGGCAGATTAAGCAAGAGTGATACTATTGATATGTCGGCGGGCATCGTGATGAATTGCGCACCCGGAGACTGTATGTATGAGGGAGACGTCATAATGACGCTGTATTCGTCGGTTATAAGCGATTTTACAGAGACATCTGTCAGAGCACTTGACGCATTGGAGTATACGGATATGCCGTCAGGTTCAGAGAATTGAGGAATATTATAAATATGCTTGACTTATGCGATAAAACGTGATAAAATGAAATTATAAAAAATGTCAATGTGAGCCGTAAGGCTCTGAAATAAAGGGAGGTAATTGCAATGGGTTTTATGGATAATGTAAAGGGATTTGCTGCAAAGGTTGGAAGTGCTGTTGAAAACGGCGCTAAAAGCGTTTCGGACAATTCCAAAAAAATGGCGGAAAAATCAAAAGTAAAGCGTGAGATTTCTCAGCTTGAAACAGAGATGAACAATGCCTATCTTGCTATCGGAAAGAAGTATTTTGAGCTTCACTCAGCTTCTCCTGAGGCTGATTACGAGGAATCTGTAAATACTATCTTAAAGGACACTGAGAGAATTGAAAAATTCCGTCTGCTTCTTGCTTCAATGGAAGATAAACAGCCGTGTTCAGGCTGCGGTGCAGAAGTTTCAAGAGGACAGAAGTTCTGTGATAAGTGCGGTGCTAAGGTAGAGTTTGCAGAAGCTCCCATTATCGAGGGCTTTAATGACCAGTCTGCTGCTGTTGTTGATGTTGCTGCCGAAGTCGTTGAAGAGGAAGCTGCACCTTCACCTGCTTTCTGTTCGGGATGCGGTGCTGCTCTTGATGCCGGTGTCAAGTTCTGCGATAAATGCGGTACTAAGGTAGAATAAGTTCTGCTTGTATCGCACTCATACGGATGAAAACGAAAGTCGCTTTTGATAATTATGTCAGAAGCGGCTTTGCATTGCCATATACATGATAGGGTATAGAATTCAAAGAATGAATAATGGGGGATCAACATGGAATTTAAAATCAGACATGAACAAAAGTGGATAATATCTGCACTTCTTATCTGCGGATTGCTTTACTTTTTATTGTTATTATCATTGTTGATAGGTTTTCCGGTGTGGCTACTGTATGTTAATACAACTGCTGTTACAGTATTAATGCTGCTATACTTTCTGGAGCAGATAGTCGGCACTACTGTGATTGTTGAAGCTGATGCAGTAACAATAAAATATATTCTCTGCAAAAGAAGAATTGACACAGCCGATATAAGCAATCTTGATATTGAATCATACAAAAGAATGCGGAGAAGAGGCGGTGGAGCTTTTTATCCCGATTATCGTATGCGGATGACATTTACGTTTTCAGACGGAAAGAAAGTTGTTCTTACCGATAAAGCAACAAAATCAGGGTTGGCTCTTGTAAATCCCGAAAAGTTGCCTGATAGTGAAGTTCCGCTGTATATGGCATATACAGCCATCTGTTCAATTATGTAACGAGATGGTTTCCGACTTTTCATAATTGAAACGTTATGTGTATCGGTGCGGGTATAATCATACTCCCGTAAAACCGAGGGTATTATCGGGAACGAAAAAATAGTTGACAAATCTTGCAATCGGCTTAAAAATATGGTATAATAAAAGTATCTTTATTTTCGGAGGTTTTGTGATGTTATCAGATATTGAAATTGCTCAGAATGCTGAAATGAAAAAAATCAGCGAAATTGCTGCGGGACTCGGCATAGAGGAAAATGATTTAGAGCCTTATGGACACTATAAGGCCAAGCTTTCCGAGAAACTATACTCCAAGCTTGCTTTCAGAGAGGATGGAAAACTCATCCTTGTAACAGCTATAAATCCCACTCCTGCCGGCGAAGGAAAAACCACAGTCAGTGTAGGACTGGCTGATGCTATGGGAAAAATCGGAAAAAAAGCAGTTCTTGCACTGCGTGAACCTTCTCTCGGTCCCGTATTCGGAATCAAGGGCGGAGCTGCAGGCGGCGGTTATGCACAGGTAGTTCCCATGGAGGACATAAACCTTCATTTTACAGGCGATATGCATGCTATTACAGCTGCAAACAACCTTCTTTGCGCAATGATCGACAATCATCTCCAGCAGGGAAATGAACTGAAAATCGACCAGAGACGCATTATGTTCAAGCGTTGTCTTGATATGAACGACCGTGCTCTCAGAAATGTAATTGTCGGACTTGGCGGAAAGCTTAACGGAGTTCCCCGTGAGGATGGATTCAATATAACTGTTGCATCTGAAATAATGGCAATTCTCTGTCTCTCGACCGACATCGCAGACCTCAAGGAGCGAATCGGAAATATTCTTGTTGCGTACAATCTTAACGGAGAACCCGTATTTGCCCGTGAAATCGGTGCGTGCGGAGCTATGACCGCACTCCTTAAAGACGCTCTCAAGCCTAATCTTGTGCAGACACTTGAGAATACGCCTGCATTTATACATGGCGGACCTTTTGCAAATATTGCACACGGATGCAACTCCATCAGAGCTACAAAGCTTGCACTCAAGCTCGGTGATTATTGCATTACAGAGGCAGGATTCGGTTCTGACCTTGGTGCGGAGAAGTTCTTTGACATCAAGTGCCGTTACGGTGGTCTGAAGCCATCATGTGTTGTTCTCGTGGCAACGATCAAGGCTCTGAAGTACAACGGCGGCGTACAGAAGACAGACCTTGCAAAGGAAAATATGTGGGCACTTGAAAAAGGTATCGTAAATCTTAAAACCCACATTGAGAATATGCATAAGTATCATGTACCTGTTGTTGTTGCAATCAACCGCTTCCATACCGATACAGAGGAAGAGGTTAAATTCGTAGAGAACTTCTGTGCAGAAATGGGCGTAGAGGTTTCGATGTGCGAAGTATTTGCAAAGGGCGGCGAAGGCGGAGCAGACCTTGCTGAAAAGGTATGCGAGGCAATACAGCTTTGTGCTGACGGAACTTCCGATTTCAAGCCTCTTTACGGTACGGAGCTTTCAATCAAGGACAAGGTTGATACAATTGCAAGAGAGATTTATCGTGCCGACGGTGTAATCTTTACGCCGCAGGCTGAAAAGGCGATCAAGGAAATCGAAGGAATCGGATTCCGCAATCTTCCCGTATGTATCGCAAAGACACAGTATTCACTTTCCGATAATCCTGTACTTCTCGGCAAGCCCAAGAACTTTAAGATTACAGTACGTGACGCACGTCTTTCGTCCGGTGCGGGCTTCGTAGTAATCTATACGGGCGATATTCTCACAATGCCCGGACTTCCCAAAATGCCTGCCGCTTACAATATCGACTGCGATAACGACGGTAATATTTCAGGACTTTTCTGATTGGCGGAGCGTATGAAAATAATTGTTAATTCTCCTGAAGAAACCATTGCCGCAGGAGAAAAAATCGGAAGACTCCTGAAAAAGGGCGACATGATAGCCTACAAGGGCGGACTCGGTGCAGGAAAGACCACTTTTACCCGTGGAATAGCCATTGGTATGGGTATCGGGGATGTTGTGAGTTCTCCGACATTTGCACTGGTCAATGAGTATCACGGTACAGGTATGAATCTCTATCATTTCGATATGTACAGGATTGATTCGGAGGAAGGCATGGAGTCGGCAGGATTCTATGATTATCCTTTTGACGAGAATGCGGCAGTCATAGAATGGTCTGAAAATATATCGGAATTTCTTCCCCGAAATACAATCTATATAACAATAGAGCGTACAGGAGAGAATGAAAGAGAAATTACAATAGAGGGCGGTGAAAGATTTGCTTCTGCTTGGGATTGACACATCGGGAAAGACTGCGTCTGCCGCTATATTTGATACGGAAAGCGAAATCTTTCTCGCACAGAACACAATATATACAACCAGAACACATTCACAGGTAATAATGCCGATGGTAAAGGATGCTGTAGCTCAGGCAGGACTTGAGCTTGCTGACATCGACGCAGTAGCTGCGGCAAACGGTCCCGGCTCCTATACTGGACTCAGAATCGGAGTTGCAGCAGTAAAGGCACTCAGCTTCGGTCTTGACGTGAAGTGCAGCGGTATTTCAACGCTTCTCGGACTTGCCTGCAACAATATCACTCATAAGGGACTGATATGTGCAGTTATGAAGGCGAGGGGAGAGCTTGTCTATACGTGTACGTATGAGAGCGACGGATATGCTGTTGAAGCTGTTACGGAGGAGCGTATGATTTCACGTGACGAGCTTGCACAGGAATTTGCATTCGGCGGAAAAGAAGTGATGCTCTGCGGAGACGCTGCGGCAGACTTCTTTACGGATTATCGTTCGCCGATGCTTACAATCGCACCTCCTCAGGGAAGACTTCAGAATGCATGCGGAATATGTCTTGCAGCAGCGTCGGGAAGACTTGTTTCACCTGAGGAACTTGAGGTTTCGTATCTGCAGAAAGTCAAGGCGGAAAAAGATCTTGAAGAAAAAAACAGAAAAACGGAGGAATCGAAATGATAGCAATCGGCTGCGACCACGCAGGAGTTGAAATGAAAAATACCATTATAGCTGAGCTTACGGCAAAGGGATATGAATTCAAGGATATGGGCTGTAACGGAGAACCTTGCGACTACCCTGTAATTGCAGCGGCTGTATGTGAGGAAATACTCTCGGGCAGCTGTGAAAAGGGAATCCTTATCTGCGGAACAGGTATCGGAATGTCAATTGCGGCAAACAAGTTCAAGGGTATCAGAGCCGCACTTTGCAGTGACTCGTTCTCAACAAAGTTTACGAGACTCCATAACAACACAAATGTAATGTGTATGGGAGCAAGAACGCTCGGCTGCGGACTCGGAACAGAACTTGCCGAGATATTCCTCAGTACGGAATTTGAGGGCGGACGTCATCAGAGACGTCTTGATCTTATCACAGAAATTGAAAACAGATAATGCTCAGAACACGGAAATGTTCTGCATGATTTAAGCGAAGAAAAGCTCTCCATAAGGCGATATGGAGAGCTTTTTATCTTTGTGGCTGCAAAACCGCAGATGATATACCTTGTCTGAATAATCAAATTCATCTGAGTCAACTGACGGAGCATGAGTGAAGTTATTTATGTATATTCTGGTAAAAGAGTCCGCACTTTGTACAATACCACATGATCCTTCCTGTGCGGAACATGGGAAGAGTAATCTGTAGATTCCATTCGGGATACTGTCTGAACATCATAACCGTGTTGTCTGAAATATACGCTGCAAAGGAGATATAATGCTCTTTTGTCATTTCATGGTCGGAAGAGATGAACCACTCACCGCCGATGTCGGTAATATTTAGCTGCTGATTTTCATCTGCTTTTTGAGGTGTCAGAGCTTCGAGCCTGTTTCCGCAGCAGTTTATAACAGCATCTGATGTTGAAGTTATAATATTGCCGCAGTCTTTGCATACATAAAAACGTAGTTTTTTCATGTTACCCTTCTCATTTTCATTTTTTTCGATTTTTCCTGACAAAAGTGTATCAACATCTGTTCCGAAAATCTCCGCAAGCCTTGTCAGAAGCGATATATCGGGACAGCCTTTGCCGCACTCCCACTTGGATACTGTTTTATTGCTGACGCTGATGCGTTCTGCAAGCTGATTCTGTGTAAGATTGGATTTTGTTCTGAAGAACCTTATAATTTCGCCTGTTTTTTCCTGATTCATATTATCACACCTTAATCTTATTGACGTGTATATTGCTCCCTGAGCCGGAAACTGATTGGTAGAGCAATATAATTATATACCATAAATAACTTGTCGTCAATCCACGCATCGTAGATGGCGGCGGTAGGTGAAAGAGAGAGCGATATAATAATTCTCTGTTTTGCGAGGGTTATGATATGCGAAAAATGCATTATGCTTTAAATTCACACATTTCAGTCTCGTTTTGTCTCACATGAATCAGGATTCATATCATGAATCTGCTAATAGCTTACATATTGGTTGGGAGAAAATGTATAGAAGGTTTTAATGATGCAATCTGCGTTGCTGATTGTAGTTTCATGCTAGCTTGTGTTCTGAGCTCATATGGAGAGATTATGGAAGAACTTCCAGCTCTACCGTGAGATGTTTATTAACGGAATGAACGTAGCAGATATCTACAACTGTTTTGTTTATGTACGGGGGATTGCTTTAAATGAACTTACATTAGTTAGAATTGCAACAACAAGTAGAATAAAGAAAGATTTCGAAGGATATGCTTTACCGATAATGTCAAAAGCAAGAGTAGAGTCTGGTTGGGCATAATTCATAATTGCTATGATCAGTATAATCAGTGAAAGAATTGCCAGTGTTATTGGGATGAAAGCCACAGCAATCGATCTGCTTGCCTTAAAAGAATTCTTTTTTACTATATGAAAAATGCTTTTAATAACAAATACAGCACAAAACAGAATACATATAAAGGAAATTGCCAGAACAGTACTTATAGCAGATTTATGATTTTCTTTAAGGTCTATGAAAATAATATCATAAATACCTTTTTTTTCTTCATCTACTCCGACATTAAAAGCTAGTTTTGATAATGAGAACGACATTATTCCGTCACCTTCAGGTGATACTCTGATTGAACTAGAAAAACCTCCATGGTTTGATTCCTCACAGATGGTCTCGACTTTTAGTGTTGTTATTGGTAATAAAAAATGGGCAATAATCAGGATAATAAGCAAAGCAATACGTATTAAGAACGGCTTAATTTCATATGAACTGATCTGTTCCTTATTGTTGATTGTATCAGATGTAATTTCGTTTTGATAGTTATCCATGATATATCTCCTTTAACATAACGAGTATAAAATATAGCAAACAATGTATTATGATAGTATTATACATTAAATCTTGTAGATTGTCAATGCAGTTTTGTTCTTTCATATTTGTCGTTGTGTAGGATTACAATAGATGTGAGACAATTAACAAAAAAAGGTAGCGGAGCAGCATAGACCTGTGTTACAGTTAAGTTGCGAGAATAAAAGCAACAGGAGGTTAGCTGATCCGCCATGAATACTATAACACAAATCACCACACGCCGTCAAGCCATAATTAATGTGTCCTCAATAACCGCCGTCAGGCGGTTATTGCCCCGAACTTTGTTCGGGGAGCGCAAATTCTTTATAATATAAGGAATTTGCGCATCACATTCATTGATGTCAAGCTCATTTTGCCCTATAGGGCAAAACAAAGTGCAAGAAAAATTATCAATTCCATTATTTTTTCTTGCACTTTGTCAACTTAAAATTGGCTTTAAAAAGCTATATTAAGCCGATTTTAAGTTGTTGAGCAGACATTAATTAAGTATGCTGAGAAAAAGGAGTGACAGCCGTCGCAAGACGATACAACGTCGGCAGAGCAACGATGTATTGCTGGATGATATCCTACATCAAAGAAGGTAAAGTCACGATTTATAAGCGTCCGAGGGCGGCTCATCTCATAAGATTCAACGTCCCCGACAATGCAAAAGCTATCATGGGTCACACTCGTATGGTTACTCAGGGCGATAAAAAGCATAATTATAATAATCATTCGTTCTCCTACGTTGCAGGAGATACAGCATTTTCATTCGCTCATAACGGTGTTCTCTGGAACGACCGAGTGCTCCGTAAGGACAAGCTCATCCCCGATACTCATATTGAAACTGACAGTTACGCCGCTTGTCAGTTGATTGAAACGCAAAACAAACTCGACTTCGACAGTTTGAAATATATGGCTGAAACAGTTGAAGGAAACTTTACATTCACCATACTTGATGACGAAAATTCCCTATATATCGTCAAAGGAAGCAATCCTATGTGCCTGCTCCATTTTGAAGCTCTCGGGATTTACATTTATGCTTCAACTGAATCTATTATGAAGAACGCTTTAAAGAAAGTCGGATTCCATAAATTTGACGCTGAAAAGGTTGAAGTCGTTGAGGGGGATATACTTAAAATCGACGAAAACGGAATTGTTTCAAGAGCAGAGTTTGAATATCTCACAGCTTCAAGCCGTTTTGGTTGGTACAATTCCGCTGACTATTACCCCATACACGAAGAATTGCTCCTTGCATATTGCGGCTGTTATGGTGTGGACAGCTCTGATGTGGAACTTCTTCTTGACTACGGCTATACTCCTGACGAAGTTGAAGATATGCTTATGGACACAAACCTGCTTCACGAAACGCTCATGGCTATCAGATTTGAGGAGTGTGAAAACGTGTATGAGGGATATAGTAGTGTATTCTGATTATACATAAAAATCCTATAGCTGTTGCTGTAAATTATGACACAGTAACAGCTATAGGATTAAATATCCATATTTACCATTAATTCCCGTTCTTAATAAGGTATCAGTTATTATTGCGATAAGTTAATCATAACTTGCAGCGTTAACTTCTTCAACCTCGTCGCCGTTGGATGATACGTCGTAAGAATCGTGAGAAGCAGCAATAATCTCAAGTGTGTCGATACGTTTCCTTATCTCCGCAGCAATAGCTTTTGCTCGTTCAGATTCTACATACTGAACTGCATTATCTTCGCACAGTATATTCAGAATCTCGTCTTCAATACCATTAAGCTTTGAAATATCAAGCCAGTCGAATGAAGAAACCATCCTGAGTTGTTCGCTGTGCTTCTTTTTAAATGGCTTGCATGGAATATCATATGTTGATATTCCCCTTGCAGAAGTATCATACCATAATGAAGTGCCGCTGTCAAATATAGGTGCAGCACCTATCCATTCAAGAGTATTAGCATCACGGAGCAGACCGAAATTATTAAAGTGCCTGTCTTCATTGGCTATGATGTAATCAAGAACTATCATTTGGTCAAGTGCAGGTACTATATCAATACCGAGTTCCTTACAGATATTAACGTAGTGAAGATAACTGCTTTCGTGGTTTGCCTTTTGTCTGAGCTGAAGAACTCGCCATGCACTGATAAGCTCTGTATCTTTAGTAACGAAATCCTCGCATACGCTGTAAGGTTTATTGTCTATCCATATAATAGTATACGGCACATGCTCTATACCAAGTTTGTTCATTATCAGCGTAGCAATCGCCTCATTGAACGGCTGCTGTATGAACGGCGTTGAACCTGATTTCAACAGACATCGTTTACCGTCAATAATTTTCCAACGCTTCTGCAAGTTTCCGTCAGAGGTATTATCAGGTGATACAAAATCAAAATCAGCATTTTTACCGTTCATGCCGAACAGCACATCTCCGATATCATCTGAAAAGTCATTGTCGAAAAAATTCACATCTTCCCACAATATGTTCTTATTGTAAGGCTTTATCCAGTAATGGTCTGAAAGACTTAATCCAAGACATTTTGTAAGAAGTAATTTTGTGTTGTATATTCCAAGGGTTTCAAGAGCGTCTGAAACTCCCATTCTGCTTGCAGGGATAGAACGTCCTGTCCACCACTGGTTGAAAGCGTATCTGTCTACAACTTCATCATCACGTTGAATCCTAATAGTACCCACAGGAAGATGTTCCTTTGCTGTAATATTTCTGATTTTCGTAACTCCACCAAGAGCTTCATCTATTTCTATATCTGCAACTGCAACGTTCTTGTGCATTAATGTGTATTTCAACAACATCACCTCCGTGTGCTTTTATTATACCATTATTGCAGGAATATTTCAAGTGCTCCTTATCACATATCAGATTCACCTGAAAAGAAGCACCTAAGAAAAATCTTTTGCGTAAAAAATAGCTATCTTAACCAATCGTTCAAATAAGTAATGTAGGAATTTTTTATAATAAAAAATTCATTCTTGTTCTTAAGGCAACACCGCATAAAGCCCGCCTGACGGCTTTGCACGAAATCTGCTTGCATATTTTTCGCCATTCCGCACAAAAATTCCTTGACATACGTCAGTATGCTTTCGGAATTTCTATACAATCTGACGAAAAATCTGACTTCGCATCTTTCGCACAAGCTCTGTGCGGTATTGCCTTAAATCAAAAAAGCTGTTAAAAGTATTATCATATTGTAAATATAAATCTCTGAACATATCATATGCATTGCTACAAACAAAGAGATCAAAGAAGCGATGAAGCGCCTGTGCTATATGCCTGAATTGCAGCTTGATTTGATAAGCGAATTCTGGAAAGGACAAATGTTAGTCAACCTGTCACATGGTGTATATGATATTCTGAGACAGGAACTTGTTCCGGTTCGTGGCAAGTTCAAATTTGATTATGTGATAAACATACGCTACCGTCCTCGCTTCAAACTCGATGATGCGCCTAATTTTAAGCATTATATCGAAACGAGCGTAGGTTACGACCAGTTGGAGTGCTTGTTAAGGGTACTTGGTTACTGTATCAGTAGTCTTACCAAAGGACGCAAGGCGTTCGTGTTCTACGGCATAGGACGTACAGGTAAGAGTACAATCCTGAATGTTCTCGAAGCTGCAATCGGAAGCAATCTTGTATCCCATGAACCATTTCATACTATGAGTGGTGAGAGAGCTAAGGCTCATTATGAAGGTAAACGCTGTAATATCAGCCGTGAGACAAGTACAAGACCGAATCGCAACGAGGAGAGTTTCAAAAGTCTTGTTTCATGTGAGTTTACAACAGGCTCAGAGAAATACGAGAAACAGCGTGATTTCGTTGCTACACTCAGTTTTGTGTTTGCAGGGAATTCCGATGTGGAATTCACCTTTATGGATGACGCTATACTCGACCGCTTAGTATACCTTATTTTCAATAAGACAATACCTGAGGATGAAATCGACCTTGATTTAGAGGAGAAGCTTCTTGCGGAGAAGGACGTTATCTTTTCACTTGCTCTTGATAGCCTGAAAAGACTTATCATGGACAAGTACGACTTCAAGATGTCACCTATCGCTCAGGAACACATCAAGCACCGCAGATACCTTATCCATAGTGCAGAGAGTTTTCTTGATGAAAAGTGTAAGCTTTCAGAGAATGGAAGGGTATCAAAGGTTGTACTCTATGCGGCATATACAGTCTTCTGTAAAGCTAATGCATTGAAACCAGAGAGCAGAAACAGATTTTACGACAAGGTCAGAAACTACGATGCGTCTATTACAGATGGCAGAGTTCCTGACAGCACTGGAAACAGTGTACAGGGATTCTGCGGAATCTCCTTCATAAGCGGAGAGTGTCAGGCGACTGACGATGAATCCGATGAGTGAAAACACAGTCTATATCTCGGGGCGATAAGCCCCGGGGTGTAGGTATTCATTCGACTGCACCATGAGGTGTGGGAGCAAGTGTATTATGTGGGAATGAATGGTACAAGATTAGCAGCCGTTCCCACAACCATAAGCGAAAGGAGACCATCACAATGGCTACTAATAATAAAATGAACGCAGAACTTAAAATCCGCTGCTTCCTTGAAGAAAAGGAACTCTTGAAAAAAAGTGCCGATGAAGTCGGTCTCAGCATGAGTGGTCCAATGTCAATAAAGTAGACAGAAAAAAGTTGAGAACTAAGTGACAAACTCTTCAGCAGCAATGGGCGGAAGCCCATTATTATGAGAGTGTGGACGCATAGAATTATAGAAGCCGTGGATA
>SVNK01000015.1 GCA_015066935.1 Ruminococcus sp.
CATTGAAATCATCCTGCTTCATAACGCTTGCGTTATTACTGCTTCGATTTTTTAGTCTTTTCTGACTTTTCTCAAATTTCTGTTACACATCTCTGCATAACCAGAATCTCAAGGGTCGTTACTTTTTTCAAGCATTGTTCAATTTTCAAGATGCCTGCTGTCTCTCAGACAGCTTTAACATTATATCACTTGTCAGAGCGTTTGTCAAGTACTTTTTGAAAGTTTTTTCATTTTTCTTTTTCGTACCACACTCTCGTCCGACAGCTTTATTATTATATCACACCTTTTTGCGTTTGTCAAGCTTGTTTTTTCAACAAACTCAATTTGGGGTTGACGTTTTTTTGTGTGCATGTTAACCAACCTCAGTTCAGAACAACCGTCACAACCATGTTTTGGGCATTTTCCTCAAGCGTCACCGCCGTCATTCCGCCTATATCAGCACCGCATTCCAGAGCTATCTCAAAAACTCTCTGATTATCAATAAAGTTCTTCCCAAACGTTTCAAACAACTCCTCGTCCGTGAACTTTATGCGGATTTCGTCGTTTCCTTTTTTAATTTCACGACGCAGAATCTCCTCGGTTTTCCCAAACGAATCTGCCACAAGGTCGTTCGAAACATAATAATCACGGCTGTTGTCTCCACATTCAAAGGACTGAAAATACTTATTGTCTGCAAAATGAGTTCTGCCGAAACTCTCATCATCGCACAGAAAATAGTTGTTTCTGATAACCCCCGACACATCCGTATCATCCCAAGTCACATCAACATTATACCATTGACCATCTATATTCACCTGATTCCACGCGTGATTTTCGCCTTTGTCATTCTTGCCTGTAATCAGTACACTTTTAAGTCCCGCCTTCGACGCAAGAAGATTGAACGCCTTTGCGTAACCCTCGCAATTCGCCTCTCTCTCAACAAGACACCCATAGGCGGTTGCGGCATATTTCTCGTCCTTACCTATATTATATGTGCAACTGCGTATAAGATAATCATGTATTCTTCGGGCACGCTGAGTTTCGCTTCCCGCTCCTTCAATGGTTTTCATCGCTTTATTCACCACTGCGTCAAGCTCGTACCGCTTCCACTCAACCAAGTCCGCAGCTTCACGATAATTCATTTTTGCCTCGCCGACAATTTTTGCAGTATTGAACACCGAGTCAAGATAAAAGAACTCCGCTTCCTGCTTTTCGATAATGCAGTAAAGACGTGAATACACATCTCCGTCAATGTCACGTGGAAGTGGAATAACGTCTTTCATCCCGTCGATCCCCCTGAGTAAAGCCTCATACGCAGCCTTTTCGCCGTCACTAAGCTGTTCATAAACAGGACGATACTCCGCTTCTTCATCGGAAAGGTACTGCGGTTCGGGACGGTCTCTCAGAACACCGCTTTCACGCAGAAACGTCACCCCCGAAACCACAAACATCACGCATATACAAATAAATCCTATGATTAACGCTTTTTTCGCCATCCAGACTCCTCCCGAAAGGTCACTCCGCTATCATAACTGTATTATTCCTGATCCTGAATCCCGGCAGATTTTCAACAAATCGGCTGAATTTCGAATAGCCGTAGGTCTTTACACTGAAATCCGGCATCTTCGAACAAAGCTGTTTTTTAAGCTCGCCCAGATTATATCCCTTTGTCCCGTTAGTGCGGACAATCGCTGTAAGCATCGTGACCACAAGCTGGAGATCGGTTCTGTCGGACTTCTGCGAAACAAGAATACTGCTACCCACCTGCCTGAAACTCAGACATTCAAACTCCTTGAGGAACTGCGAAAGCTTCGAGTAACCGTAATTACGCACGTCAAAGTCAGGGTATCTGCTTTGCAGACGACTACCGAGTTCTCCGATATTTATCTCCTCCTGAAGATTGGCGTTTTCCGAAATTATACGGATTATAGCCGATTCAAGAGTCTTCATCTCAACCTTTTCCTTATCGGCGGAATTCTGCAGCTCCTCGTCCGCAAGCACTTCAAGATACTTGAAGGCATTGCACGCCGCACTGAACGGCTTCGGAGTCTTCTGCTCTCCCATGCCGATAACGTACATTCCCGACTCCCTCAGACGTATTGCAAGTCTCGTAAAATCACTGTCACTCGACACAATACAGAAGCCGTCGGCATTATTGGAATAGAGAATATCCATAGCGTCGATTATCATTGCGGAGTCGGTCGAATTCTTTCCCGTTGTGTAGCTGTACTGCTGAACGGGCGTAATCGCATTGTCAAGCGCCATATTCTTCCAGCTGCTCAGATTCGGACGAGTCCAGTCGCCGTACACTCTTTTATATGTAACAACTCCGTAGTTGGAAACCTCGTCAAGAATGTATTTCGTATATTTCGCAGCAACATTGTCGGCGTCTATAAGCACCGCATAACGCATTTCCTTTTCCATTACGCACCTCTTTATTATAATATAGGGGACCGCCGTTTAATCTCCGTATGTTGAATAGTCCAGCGTGTAAAACTGATACTTTGCCGAATCGTCGCCCCATTCAACCTCTTTCTCATCAAACTTGGGAATGACGTTACACTTCTCGTACTCGAACATACTCACTCTTTTCAGAACACAGATCCCCTTAGTTCTGACTAAAGTAAATTTTCCGGAAAGTTCAGCATCATAATAATATACAGTATGCTCGCCGTCAGGACTTTCAAGTGTTTTAACAAATGAATATGCACCTTCATTATTCAGAATGTGATTGGCAACCAGTCCCAAAGCACCGCCAAATACAACAGCACCCGCTATTAGCGCAATCCCAACACGGTCACGATTGACAACACGACGCACTACCTCGATAATGCAAACCGCAAACACGAGAAGTGCACCAATAAGGAACGAGAAATCGGATATGGTATTTTCCTTTATGCCGAAAACAACGAGCATCGTGTTTCCATCTCTTTCGCCCACAACCACTCCGATAACCACAAAAACAAGTGCCAGAACAAGAAGTATTGCATAAGGCAACACCGCACAAAGCCCGCCTGACGGCTTTGCACGAAATCTGCTTGCATATTTTTCGCCATTCCGCACAAAAATTCCTTGACATACGTCAGTATGCCTTCGGAATTTCTGTACAATCTGACGAAAAATCTGACTTCGCATCTTTCGCACAAGCTCTGTGCGGTATTGCCTTAATAATTTTTGATTTCATAAAAACACCCCAATACAAAACTATAAAAAAAATCCCGAAACTATTGCTTCGGGATTCGTCAATACCAAGGATATTTCCCCAGTACTATGGAGCGGATTACGAGGCTCGAACTCGCTACCTCCACCTTGGCAAGGTGGCGCTCTACCAGATGAGCTAAATCCGCATTTGATAAAGAACGTTTTTCACGTTCTTTATGGTGCCTCCGGTCGGAATCGAACCAACGACACGAGGATTTTCAGTCCTCTGCTCTACCAACTGAGCTACAGAGGCATAAAATGGCGACCCGGATGAGGCTCGAACTCACGACCTCTAGCGTGACAGGCTAGCGTTCTAACCAACTGAACTACCGGGCCACTCTGGTGGGGACTACAGGGCTCGAACCTGTGACCCTCTGCTTGTAAGGCAGATGCTCTCCCAGCTGAGCTAAACCCCCACTTTCGTGTCAGTTCCCTGACGACGAAAATTATTATACCACAGTTTTTTTGATTTGTCAAGCATTTTTTGAAAAAAATTTCAGATTTTTTTATATTTATCATTTTCGCCTGTATTTCGGTCAAAAATCGTGCCTTGTACCGCATCTGATATTATTTTTTTCAAAAATTCCCACGATTTTTTCTACGCAGTCGAAGTCGTTCAGGGTGTCGTCGCAGACAGCTTCGTGGATTTCTTCAAGCATTGACCGTTCCATCTCGCTTATTACTTTCCCGACTGTTTTTTCAAGTTCATCTCTGTACATAGCACACCTCCGAAATATCTCATGTATACATTATATACCACTTTGTTCTACAAGTCAAGGGGTATAATTTTATTATATAACGTTTACATTATATGTTGTTTAAATAACATATGAGGAGGTCAGATATGATTAAGCTTAACATTACTGAACTGCTTGAAAAAAAGGGGAAAACACGTTATTGGCTCTGGAAACAAATGGGTACAAGCTACGGTAACTTTGCAAAAATGGCAAACAACGAAACCAAAATGATAAGACTCGAAACCATTGAAATCCTCTGCCAGATTCTTGAATGTTCACCAAACGACCTGTTTACTATAACAGACGATTAAAGCCTGTACAACGGCGTTATTAAGGCAATACGGAGAGTTTTCAGCTCTCCGTATTTCTTTTGTTCAGACACTTCAGGCGATAGACTTCAGATTCGGTTATTATTCAGTAAACGTCGCCATTCAAGAGATCAACCGTAGCAATCCTCGGCTCAAAGCAGCAGCAGGGACGCATGCACACTATACGTACACCGCTTGCTCTCTGCGGACCAACCTTGAGGAAGGTTGCAAGTACGGATGTTTTTCCGTGCAGTCCGAGAGCACCGATATCAGCAGTGTTTACAGCATCTGTAATTCGCTTTTCCATTTCGTTCTGTTTTTCATAAGTGCCTTCCGTAAGTGCTTCAAGCATCATCGCAGCAGCCTCGAAATGAGAACGTCCGATGCCGACAGCAAGCGTACACGGAGTACATCCGAGCTGTGCAACCGCCTCTTTTGACCAGTTTATAATTTCGTCAATAACAACATCCGTATTATGCTTGTGGAAAACACGGTAGGTCTTTGCACGGATTGCAGGACCGCCGCCGAACATCATTATATGAAGTCTGAGTACGTCGTCATCCGTTCTGCGGATAAGCAGAGGGGCAGGTTTCACAGCAGCAGGGTCATCATCAAGACCAAGTGACTGGTCAATTCTCTGACAGTCATTTCCGATTATCCCCATTGGTCTGCCCGGAAGCCGCCTGAGACCCTGAACAATACCCTCATTGATTTCGTCGAGCATCTGTCCCGTAACGGCGACATTCTTTCCGATTTCAAGGACAATATGCGGAATCCCCGAATCATCACACAAAGGACTGCGGTTTGTTTCAGCTGCATCAGCATTTTCAAGAATCGTTTCCATTACCCACTTTGTCTGTGCATTTGTTTCCTTGCTGATAGCTTTGCGGTATGCCTCTTTTTTATCCTCACGGAATGAAGAACCGGCTTCTATCAGTGCACTGCTGACAAGTTCTGTGATTCGATTTGCATTTTTCATTCGTAAATACTCCTTCCCTTTGCTGCTGCAATAATGGCAGGGTATCTCCTTACTGTAAGCATATGCAGTGCTTCCATGCCGAGATCGGAAAAAGCGACTGTACGCTGTGAGACTGTCAGCTGACCAAGAAGTGCTGTTACAGGCGGAATCACTGCATAAACGGAGTTATGCTCATTCAATGCGGCAATTGTTTTCCCGCTTAAAGCACCCTTGCCCAGATGAAGCTTCACGCCTCCTGCCGAAAGCGGAGCTATGCTTGCTTCAATTTCTGCCTTGTTGCTTGAAGTAGGTCCGACTCCGGCTGGACTTACAGCAGTGTGAAACATAACGCTGCCTTGCAAATCAACTCCAAGCTGTGAAACAGTTCCGTTTTCAAGCATCTCTGTAACTTTTGGCAGAACGGCATCTCTGCCGCATAAAATATCTCCGGAAATATAAACCATATCCCCTACATTCAAAGAAGCGATAGTCTCCTCAGAAAGAGGAGTTGTCAGTTCTATGGGCATAAAATCACTCACTTTCACTCAAAAGCTTCAGATAGCTGTTTTCATTTTCGATGACACCAAATGCACGGGCACGCATCGTTACCTTCGTTGCCCAGTTGGTGTGCGGTTTGATTTCATTCATTTTGTTGGCATTTTGTCCTTTATGCACTCCGCCCTCACTGCTTGAGAGAATCTGCACTGCGTCGGCATATTCCTCACGGGTTACAGCCTGAAGACCATTTACAAATTTGATATGAGTGGGATGAATAACAGTTCTGCCGACAAATCCGTTTGCTTTATCAAGTATAACTTCACGCATCAGACCGTCCACTTCATGATTGACAAGCGGCTTGCGTTTCATCAGATAGTCGTCCAGCGTATGTCTGGGCAGTTCTTCAAACATCATCGCCTTGCTTGCACGGAAGTATTCCCAGACAGGTCCCGATACAACGAATTCATTATTTCTTGTAAATACGTTCAGTATATCCACCAGACATTCACGCACTGTCATAATGTCATAAATCGAATAGTCAACGCCTCTCCTTACACCGAAGCAGGATGAAAAATCAGTACCGCCGACACGAATCTGAAGCACCATGTCATAATATTTGTTGAGAATGGCACGAATGCTCATCAGCTCCTGCATACGGCTTTCTTTGTACGCAACACGAGGATCTTCAATAATAGGCATACCGTAAAGAATCTCACCAAGCTCTGTACTGAGCTTCTTGAGATGCGCAAAGTAAGCGTCGCCGTTCTCCGAATTGAATTTCGGGAAATTGATACCCGTCAGTGCTTTTGCCATATGCGGCGTCAGACGCTCGGAAAAGCTTACAAACTGTTCCTGATTTCGTACACGGCAGAAAATCAGCGGAACATCATCTTGGTTCAGTGTTCCGTTGTCAACAGCAGTACTGATTGCATCGAGTGTCCGCAGTACATTTTCCTCAGCCACAGGAACTTCGCTCTCGGCACAGGCATCCTCAAAACAGAATACGATCGTAGTAAGTCCCGGCATTGCACAATTAAGAATCTTCGGCAGAAAATCCTTTGTTCCCGGCATATACATAGTTGCTCCCAGACAGTACTGCAGCAATTCACGATCCGTATATTTATTGAAATTTTCAGGAAGCTTCACGAATTTAAAATCCGGATTATATCTCTGGTGTCTCATTCACCTATACATCCTTTCTCTGAAATAATTGCATCGGGATAATACTCCTTAATCACACGCATCACAAGTGCAACCTGCTTTGCACGTTTCTTTGCGTCCTCATTCGTAGTGTCCCAACTATGAGTTTTAGCAACAGCTCCGCCTGTTTTGAGATAAATGGGTGCGGCAACACGTATCATCTCAGGAACTTCGTAATGTCTTATAAAGCCGCCTGTTGATTTGGGGTTTTCCGTATGAATGTCAATCGGGATGTCAATTGCCTGACGCATTGCCGCAAGCATCTGAAGCTGTATGTCACGAACGGGGTTGATCGAATCCGCACCGATGCTTTCAAGAAGCTTTGCGGAACATGGATTGCCGTGACCTGTGTGTGCGGACATTTTGAAACGGCAGTCAGCAGGAATTTCGCCTGCTTCACGGAATTTATTCAGTGCATATAAGCAGCCCTCGTCGTATACAAGAAATGAACGCACCCCAAGTCTTACCGCACGCTTAACGTCCTCAATCGCACGGATAACCTGCTCCTGTCCACGAAGTCTGTAGCCCATTCTCACGCCCTCGGGAGTATTGACAGATGCAGATGTATCGGTTGTGGCACGTGGGCCTATGGCAAGA
This sequence comes from Ruminococcus sp., assembly GCA_015066935.1. Classification (GTDB taxonomy): domain Bacteria; phylum Bacillota; class Clostridia; order Oscillospirales; family Ruminococcaceae; genus Ruminococcus. The sequence goes on from SVNK01000015.1 coordinate 7,479, forward strand.
ATAAGTTCAACCTGCCATTTCTTCGCATACTCCACCATTTTTTCAATTTCTTCATCAAGAAGTGTCCATATTCCCTTTGTCTGCGTAACACGATGTATGCTGATTCCGTACTTATCCAGTTCTTCAAGAAGCGTTTTCATTGTGGAAGGTCCCTGAATACCCGGAACTTCAAGACGGAACTGTGCACCGTCGGAAAAGCGTTTTTCAGAAGTGGGAAGGTCGTAGGCATCACCTTTCGGCAGACCGATTTTCTCCAGAAATTCTCTTGTTTTTTCAATACTGTTCATGTTATTCACATTCCTTTCCCTGTAATTCATTCATCAGTTCCGTAATCAATCCCTCATGAGAAATATCAAGAGGCGGCAGACTGCCACGCAGTCCCTTATGAATACGGATTTCAAGAAATCCTGCTTTTTCTGACTTTCGGAGCGTTTCAATTGCAGAAACAATTTCTTCTTTTGCAGATACGGCAGTATCAATGGTTGCGTACCCCGACGCCCTTGCAATCCCTGTAAAGTCCACTGCAAATCCTGCGGACGGCTGTCCTCCGACCGATTCGTGTGCACCATTATTGAGCACGATGTGCAGGAACTTCGGAACATTCACTTTGCTCACCATTGTCAGTGCTCCCATGTGCATCATGCAGGCACAGTCGCCGTCAAATGTCACGACCTGACGGTCGGGCTTAGCTACTGCAATTCCGAGTGCAACGGATGATGCGTGTCCCATTGAACCGACATTGAGAAAATCGTTCTGATGACCCTCGCCACGACGGTCACGAAGGAAATAAAGCTCTCTTGTTGCACGGCCTGTTGTGGCTGAATAAATCGTATCATCGGGCATGCAGTCCATGACAATCTCCATTGCTTCTTCACGGCTGAGGGGATAACTTGTATCGGGGATATTTGGTTTCTTTTCTGCTGCAAGCACGCCTTTCGGTGCAATCAGTGCCACGGGACAGCGGTCATTCATCGCTTTACGGCACGCCCATTCCAGAATCTGTGTCGTTTCTGCTTCATCGTCAGCAAGAACCCTGTATTCGATATTCATGATTTCAGGCAGCTTTTTTGTAATCTCTCCCTGCAAAAGGTGCTGAGCCCAGTCACCCGTACCCGGCTGACCTCTCCAGCCGATGAGCCATATCATAGGTACGGAATAGACGTTTTTGTCGGCAAGTGATGCAAGCGGATTCACCGCATTTCCCATGCCTGAATTCTGCATATATACAAGAGGCAGCTTACCTGTTGCAAAGTAGTGACCTGCGGCAATTCCGACGGCATTTCCCTCGTTTGCGGCAATTATATGTTCACTTTCCGATGCGTTTGCCACAAGATAATTACAGAAGCCGTTCAGATAGGAGTCGGGGACGCCTGTGAAAAAATCGACGCCGTTGTTTTTAAGAGAATTATAAAATTTTTCCTGATTAAGCATAGCAGCCTCCTTTATAAATTGCTGTTGGGATTATAGAAACGGAAATATTCGGGAGCATCAGCTTTTGTCGTATTCCATGCTGTTTCGAAAGCTGCGACGATTTCGTCGGGAAGCGGACCTGCGGAAACTGAGGCAATATTCTGTTCGAGCTGTTCAAGTTTTGATGCACCTACGATAATTGCGTCGCCTCGTTCGGGATTGAGCATGGAATGAAAAGCCAGCCAGCGATATGCAGCTTCAATAATTGTTATCCCGTACTCGGCACAAAGATTTTTCAGAGTATCAACGGCGTTGAAATAAGACTTCTTCCAGTAGCGGTTCTTGTAGTTGGGACGATGGGTGAAGCGTCCGTCAGATGGAGAAGCCTCCATGCTTGAATACTTATTTGTAAGCATTCCTCCTGCAAGAGGGTTATATGCGTAGAAACGCAGTCCGTAATTATCAAGCACCATGGGAAGCTCCGATTCGGCTTTTCGGCTGAGAGGGTTATAAAGTCCCTCGTAAACGGTCGGGAGAATCCATCCGTTCTGCTTACAGCGATAATAAACGTCCACCACAAGCCACGCAGGAAAATTACTGAGTCCAAGTTCCCTTATCTTTCCCTCACTGTGAAGCTCTGCACAAGCTTCAAGAGCCGATTCGACGGGGGTATCGGCGTCGGGAAAATGCAGATACAGAGTATCAACAGAGTCAAGCTGCAGACGTCTGAGAGATTCCTTAAACTGCATCATTACAGCATCGCCGTCCAGTCTGCCTGTGATTCTCGGGTTTACCTTTGTGGCAACCGAGAATTTTTCTCCGCCTTCTTTTTTCAGAGTTTTTCCGATAAGCTCCTCACTCTGTCCCTTGTTGTAGACATAAGCGGTATCAAGTTCGGTATAGCCAAGATTACCGAAAGCCTCTATCATATTTTCGGTATCGCTTCCGAAGAGAGATTCACCGAAAGTCATTGTACCGAGTACAAAATTAATCTTTTTCAAAGCGTCCTCCTTAATCAAGCAGTGCAAAAAGTTCGTTCCAGTCGGAGCAGCCGTTCTGCACAAATTCAAATATCTTTTCAGCGTCGTCGGGATTTTTACCGCCGAACAGCACAAGCTCGTTGAAGCGGTCACGGAACTCTTCATCTGTGAGTGGATTTTCGGGTTCTCCCTTGGGATGATCAACACGGTGAACAAGCTCTCTGCCGTCGGAAGTTATAATTTTCACGATTGCCGATGTGATTTCAGGGAAAATTATGGTAAGTTCCGCATCGTCAGCAACGGAAACCTTTTTTGCTGTTTCAAGAATTATCGGATTGATTATATTTTCCTCACTGTATTCCCTGAGTCCTGCTCTGCCATAGACTATGGCAACAGCCACACTGTACGGAATACTCATCTTTGCGGAAGCTGTACTCGGAACCTCACAGTGGTCATGCTTATTCACAGCCCATAAGTATGTACGGATGTCGATGCTTTTTATATCCTCGGGAGAAAGACTATAGTTGTTCCGCATAAAAACGGCAGCCTCAATTGCAGGATGCAGATAACGACAAGCCGCATAGGGTTTTGTGTATGCCTTTTCAATTGCATATGTTCCTTCATGCAAAGGCTGTTTCAGTGGTAAATCGCTGTTTCCTGTCATCATTTTGAGGAATCCTCGCTCATTTCCCAAAGGATCGGGATGACCATGGAAACCTGCCATTGCCATTTGTACGGCAGTAATTCCTGAAACTGCTGCCTTTCCTGCGTTGTAGGGCTTGAGTTCAGAACCGTCGTCGAGAACATTAAGCATTCCGCTTGCAGATACACATGCAGCGGCAAATGCTTCCTTTCGCTGCTGAGGTGTAAAGTCGAGCAGATACGAAACCGCAACTGCAATTCCCAGTGTTCCGCATGTTCCTGTTGCGTGGTAGCCCATCGCCTTGTGCATGGGCTGAATCGAAAGTGCCATTGTGAATGAAGTCTCATAGCCGATTATTACCGCATGCATGAGCTTCTGAAAAGAGCAGCCGTGTTTTTGTGCCAGTGGCAGCAGTACGGAAAAGAGAGGAGTACCAAGATGAATAATACCGGCATTGGTGCCGTCGTCATAGTCGAGTGCATGGCCGTTCAGTCCGTTGAGAAATACCGCTTCTTTAAGCGATGCCCTGCGATTACAGCCAATAACGGTATAATCTCCTGACTCCGGTGCTGCAAATTCGCAGTAGGCTGCAAGCTTGTCACGGTGTGATTGCGCACCTGCAATCGTCACACACAGATAATCGAGCATTGCACGCTTGGCACGTTCTATCACATTTTGCGGAATCGGCTTAGCGGCAATTGCTTCCAGACTATCCAGAAATTGATCTGTCAAGTTCATAACTACCTCCTGAGTATTTTTAGTTATAGAGTATATAACCTTTTGGTTATAATGCGAGAATAAATAATCGCCGACATTTTTCCATTTCGGCGAAACAGAATTATCCGACATCCATTTTGATACGTTTTGATTATACGATATATAACCTTTTGATTATATATCGGTGCTCATAAAGCCGCTGAAGCCCCTCGGCAACAGCGGCAGGAAATCATGCGTCCGAAGATTCTGTTAGAGAAATCACATCTTGCAGAGACGCGGCAGAAACTGTCGGTATCATTGAATGTTGAACAAAACTCATTTTTATAATTATAGCACGCTCAGATTTGTTTGTCAACAGTTATTTTTTGAGTGGACGGTCATAACTTGCAGACAATACAGTTATTCTCAACCGATTTATATTTCTTCCCTATGAGTGACTGCCTTTGGTCGTCCACATATAATCGTTTTTATCGACAAACCAAAAGCCCTGACCTGAAAATCAGGGCTTATTTTTATCCTGTTATCTCTTTTTCAAAGAGTCTCATAATGTCGATTTTCAGCGTGCAGTGCTTCGGCAGTTCAAGCTCGGGGTCACTTTCAAGTATCTCCTTCGCACAGATCTGCGCCATCTCCATAAGCTCCGTATTGCAGGCTATATCCGCAATTTTCAGTGGCGGGAGTCCATGCTGTGCATTTCCAAAGAAGTCTCCGGGACCACGCATTTTCAGGTCTTCCTCAGAAATTTTAAAGCCGTCTGTGGTGGACGAGATAATCTTCATACGTTTTTTGCAGTCCTCGGAAGTACTGTCGGTGATGAGTATGCAGGTGCTTTCAAAGCCGCCTCTGCCGACACGTCCCCTGAGCTGATGAAGCTGGGAAAGTCCGAATCTTTCGGCATTTTCAATCACCATGACAGCCGCATTCGGCACGTCCACACCAACCTCAACAACGGTCGTACAGATAAGACACTGAATTTCGCCGTCACGGAATTTTTTCATGGTCTTTTCCTTTTCGGCAGTATTCATCCTGCCGTGCAGCAGCGCTATCGTGTAGCCTTTCAGGTCGCCCTCGGCAGCTTCCTCCGCATAAACCTTTACCGCAAAGAGGTCACTTTCGCTCTCCTCAATCATAGGACAAACCACATACGCCTGACGTCCCTCGTCGAGCCTGTCACGCACAAACGCAAACGCTCTGTGACGAAGTTTTCCCGTAACCGCATACGTGTTCACCGGTTTTCTGCCCTTCGGAAGCTGTTTGATTGCCGAAATATCAAGATCACCGTAAATAATCAGTGCAAGCGTCCTCGGAATCGGCGTCGCTGACATTACAAGCTTGTGCGGCGAACCGCCTTTTTCTGCCAGTGCCGCACGCTGGGCAACTCCGAAACGATGCTGCTCGTCGGTGATGACCAGTCCGAGCGATTTGTATTCAACATCCTTCTGGATTATTGCGTGAGTTCCCACAATCACGTCTATTTCGCCCGACGCAAGCCTTTCACGCAAAGCCGCCTTTTTCTTGGCTGTAAGCGAACCCGTCAGCAGGCAGACTGTCAGTCCGAGAGGCTCAAGAAAGCCCGATAATGTGTTGAAATGCTGTATCGCAAGTATTTCCGTCGGAGCCATAAGCGCCGACTGCTCCCCGTTTTTTGCCGCATAGAAACATGCGGCTGCCGCAACGACGGTCTTTCCGCTTCCCACGTCACCCTGAAGCAGACGATTCATGGGTCTGTCCTGACGCAAATCAGAAATAATCTCCGAAACGGCTTTTTTCTGGTCGTCGGTCATCTCAAACGGCAGCTTACGGAAAAACTCTCCCATGTCAACGTCAGAGTCCATTCTGTGAGCCGTGTTCCGACGATTCCCTCTTTTCAGAACCGACATCCCCAGCTGAAGCTTCAGAAGCTCGTCAAACGCAAGCCGTCTCCGAGCCGTTTCCGCAGCCTCCTCACTTTCGGGGAAGTGGATGTTTTCAAGTGCGTACATCAGCGGACAAAGTCCGTATTTACGCAGAATATCTTCGGGCAGCGTCTCGAAAGGCTCCGCACTCATCATGTTGAGTGCCTGACGCATATTCGTCCTCACCATATTCACGGAAAGTCCCTGAGTAAGCGGGTATACAGGCTGTATCAGGACTCTTTCGGTGCCTCCGATAAATACGGGAGAAGTCAGTTCACGGCGGATGAGGTTCCCCGTGACCTTGCCGTACATATAATATGTACCGCCCTCCTTGAGAGCCTGAAAGCCGTAGACGTTGTTGTAAATCACGATGAGGATGTCGTCGATGCCGTCGGTCGCCGCCGCCTTGCAGATGACGAGTCCCCCACGGATTCTCTGCGGAGGCATTTTGCGGAAAATCGTCAGTTTCAGCACGTTGTACTCGTTGAGCACAGTCTGACTTACGGGGACGTAATTGCTGAAATCAAGGTACGTCCTCGGAATGTGGTATATAAGCTCATAGGGGGATTTTATGCCGAGTTTACGGTATTTTTCGCCTCTCGCTTTTCCCACGCCTTTTAAATATTCAATTCCGCTGAAAAGTGTTGCAGGCATTGATTTCCTCCTAATATCCGAAAACTCCCGACAGCGATTCGTCATTTTCAACCCATTCGCTGACATTTATCACACGGAAATTCTCCTTGTCGTCCCTGACAATTACCCTTTCGATTCCCGCATTTATCACCATTCTCTTGCACATCGAGCAGCTGTTTCCGCCCGAAACGTACTCTCCCGTCGATACCTCTGTTCCGACAAGATACAATGAAGCTCCGAGCATATCACGCCTTGATGCACTGATTATGGCGTTTGCCTCTGCATGGACGCTTCTGCACAGTTCGTACCGTTCTCCTCTGGGAATATTCAGCTTTTCTCTTATGCAGACTCCCATATCGGAGCAGTTCTTCCTGCCTCTCGGTGCACCTACATAGCCTGTCGATATGACCTCGTCGTTCTTGACGATAATTGCTCCGTAATGACGCCTGAGGCAAGTGCATCTCTGTGCAACCACTTCGGCAAGGTCGAGATAATAGTTGTCTTTATCTTTACGTACCATAATATTCTCCCATAAAACAAGGGCGAACATAAGGGTATCATCCATACAGAAATATATACGTTGCTTATTGAGGAAAACCCTTTTGAAAAAGGGTTCTTCCTCAAACTCCTTTCCTAAAACTTTCAGTATGAAATTTCAGCCCGATAGGGTGTATCCAGAATGTTTTAAACTGCATGTTTATCCTGATATACACACCCTATAGGGCTGAAATTTGTATTAAAAGTCTTTGGAAGGGGGCTCGGGGGAGAACCTTTCCTCAGAAAGGTTTCACCCGATAAATACATATAATATCCTATATGGTCATGCCCTTACTATCCGCCCATGAATTTCCGTATTTACATTAATCAGCGCTGTTCGCAGATGAACTTCATAGCTGTTCTTTCCTCGCCGTCAATCTGGATGTTGGCGAACGCAGGAATACAGATAAGGTCAATACCAATAGGAGCAAGATAACCTCTTGCGATTGCGATTGCCTTTATTGCCTGATTTGCAGCACCTGCTCCGACTGCCTGAACCTCAACAGCCTTCTGCTCTCTGATAACTCCCGCAATTGCACCTGCAACGGAATTCGGTGACGAATGTGATGATACTTTTAAAACTTCCATAATGATAATAACCCTCCTAAGTAATTATATTTGTACAACCGCAGTAGTGCTATAGTACAATTACATTATAATGCATATCCGTCAGAATTGCAATACTTTCGGAGAAAATTTGTAGATTATTTTATAATCAGCCTCTCAATTTTGTGCGATTTGCCGCTTTTTTCATCAAATTCGGTCACCACTCCGCATAAAAAGCATTTTCCGTCGGCTTCCTTGAAGCGTGCGGGCATCCTGAAACGCAGCATATCGACTACCGGTTTTACGTCAACTCCGAGACATGAAATCTCCGGTCCTGTCATACCTGCGTCGGTGATGTAGGCTGTATGACCGTCGAGGATACACTCGTCGGCAGTCTGGACGTGGGTATGCGTTCCGAAAACTCCCGTGACCTTCCCCGTGAGATAGTGTCCCATTGCTTTTTTCTCGGAAGTTGCCTCGGCATGAAAATCGACGAAGATATTCGGTGTTTCAAGCTGCGGAAGAAGCTCGTCAATCTTGGCAAAGGGATTGTCAAGAGGTTCCATGTAGACCGTCCCCATAAGATTCACAACAGCTACTGAATACGCTCCCATATCAAGCACGCACACGCCCTTTCCGACAACACCGCCTTCGGGATAGTTTGCGGGACGGATAATATAGTCCTCATCAAAAATATCAAGCGACTCCTTACGGCGGAAAGCGTGATTGCCCGTAGTTATTATATCGGCTCCCGAATTTATTATCATGTCTGCCGAATAGCGGGTTATACCGTTGCCCTGAGCCGAGTTTTCGCCGTTCACAACAGTTATGTCAATATCATACTTACGCTTTATCTTTCCCAGCTCCGAACAAAGGAATTCGCAGCCCGCTTTTCCTACCACATCGCCTACAAAAAGCAGTCTTTTCATGATATATTACCTCTCGTTCAAGTTATTTGTCCTTAATATCCTTATAATTATATCATTTATATAACCCGAAGTCAATATCCGCAAATTTACTGCAAAAAAATACGCAAAGGCACTTGAAATCCTGTGCATTATCTGTTATAATTAATTGTAAGCGTGCATACGCAATTATTATGAAAAGAGGAATTTTTAATGCCTGCAAATATTGTTATCGGAACTCAGTGGGGAGACGAAGGAAAAGGCAAGATTATCGACATTCTTGCATCACGTGCCGATGTTGTTGTCCGTTCACAGGGCGGAAACAATGCCGGTCATACCGTTGTGAACAACGGCGAGGTTTACAAGCTCCACCTCATCCCCTCGGGAATTCTCTATAAAGACACTCTCTGCCTTATCGGCGCAGGTGTTGTTCTTGACCCCAAGGACTTCATCGGCGAGCTCGACGGTCTTGAGGCAAGAGGCATCTCTACTGCCAATCTCAAAATCGACCCCCGTGCTCATATCGTTATGCCATGGCACATCACTCTCGACGGTCTTTCAGAGGCTTTCAGAGGCGGTAAGGATATCGGTACAACAAAGAGAGGCATCGGTCCTACATATATGGATAAGTACGAGCGCTGCGGTATCAGAATGTATGACCTCGTGAATCCCGAAGTTCTCGCAGAAAAGATACAGTCTACAGGCAAGCTCAAGAATAAAATCATCACCGAAGTTTACGGCGGCGAAGCTTTCGACCTCGACGCTGTTACCAGAGAGTACACTGAGTACGGCAAACGCCTCCGTCCCTATATGGACGACGTTTCCGTTCTTACCTTTGATGCCCATAAGTCAGGCAAAACCATAATGTTTGAAGGTGCTCAGGCTACCCTCCTCGATATCGACTTCGGTACATATCCCTATGTTACATCGTCACATCCCCTTTCAGGCGGCGTCTGCGTAGGTACAGGCGTGGGTCCCAAGGTTATTTCAAATATCATCGGTGTTGCAAAGGCTTATACAACCCGTGTCGGCAAGGGTCCCTTCCCGACAGAGCTTGACGACGAAATCGGCGACCAGATCAGAACTGTCGGCGGCGAATTCGGTACAACTACAGGCAGACCCAGACGTACAGGTTGGTTCGACGCTGTTATCGTGCGTCACTCCGTAAGAGTAAACGGTCTCGACAGTCTTGCTGTAAACAAGCTCGATACCCTCGCAAACATTGATACTCTCAAAATCTGCGTTGCCTACAAAAAGCCCGACGGCTCTGTTATCGAAAACTTCCCCCCTGCTCTTGAGGACCTTGAGGGATGTACTCCCGTTTATGAGGAGTTCCCCGGATTTACAGAGGATATTTCCAAGGCAAGAAGCTTCGATGAGCTTCCCGAAAACTGCAAGAGCTACATCAAGCGTCTTGAGGAGCTTGTCGGATGTCCCGTAAGCATGATCGGCGTAGGTCCCGACAGAGCTCAGATTATCGAAAGATAATCCTGCTCCCGACAAATTCATATCATAAGTCTGAAAGCGCTCAATTACAGAGAGGTACTGCCATTATGAAAATACTCAGGAAGTTTATTTCAGCGGCAGCGGCACTTTCACTTATATCTGCTGCTGTTCCGTTATACGCATACTCTGCCATGTCTGCCCAATCACCGATTTATGTGTCGGCAGACTCGCCTGCTGTTTTGTCGGATGATGTTCCGTCGTTCAGCGACACCGTAAAGGCAGGCGAATATTTCAGAACTGCACTCAAATCACGTAAAACCTCAATAAGCCTTATCCTCCCGAAAACAGGAAATCCACTTTCCGTTACGGTAAATTCGCTTCTGGATACTGCTCTGAAAGAAACAGGCACCGCCAACGAGGGAGACTATCTCCGTCTTGCAATCGCCTCGTATTCGTGCAACTCCCTTTCAAGCAGCAGCCGTACTCAACTCAATTTCACATTTAAATACCATGCTGACGCCGAAAAGGAAAAGGCTGTTGACACAAAAGTCAGCGAGATAATCAAAAGCCTTAATCTCGGCGGAAAAAGCGACTACCAGAAAACAAAGGCTATTTACGATTATATCGCTTCAAAGGTCGATTACGCCGACGGTGTGAACGATACCGACCTCTATTCGGCATATGGTGCTCTTATCAATAACGAGGCTGTATGTCAGGGTTATTCCCAGCTTCTTTACAGGCTTCTCACTGAAGCAGGCGTAAGGAACCGTGTTGTCGAAGGTACGTCGGAAGGCGTAAACCATGCATGGAATCTCGCCGATATAGACGGTTCGTGCTACCTCATGGACGTAACATGGGATTCTACCTTCAACGGCAAGGCTTTCCACTACTTCCTCAAAGGAAGCTCGGATTTCGATTCCTATACAAGTATGCAGACGCATACAACAGGTTCGGGTGACCCCGAACACTCCGCTATGTATCCCGATTATACCGCTGAAAGCTTCACTTCACTCTATCCCCTGTCAAAAACAGCGTACGATCCCACAGCATTTACCCTCGGGGACGTTGACGCTGACGGTAAGATAACATCATCCGATGCAGCCGATGTTCTTGAAGCATATGCACGTGCTTCGGGTTCAGACGACACCGGACTTACAAGCCTTCAGCGAAGTGCCGCAGATGTCAACGAAAACGGCAAAATCGACGCCGTTGACGCTGCCTGCATCCTCAGATACTACGCTCTTTCTTCATCAGGTCAGGATGTTGATATTTCCGACATCGCCAAAGAAAACTGACCACGATTTCCATATTTATAAAACCGAGGTGATTTTTTATGAACGACGATAAAATCTACGGCGGCTCCCCTCTCGACAATATTGATTATTCCGCACCCACTGCAGTCAATAACGGTCCTACGGGCGTGACTGCTCCCGTGCTGGACGACATCGAATATGTTGCTCCTTCCGCAAAAAAAGGCGGTCCGACAGGTGTTGCTGCTCCTGTGCTTGACGATATGGACTCGTTTGATTACGGTTCGTCCAAAAAAGGCGCTCCTACAGGAGTAACTGCTCCCGTACTCGACGATAACAATAACGTCTTCACGTCTGCACCAAAAAAACTCGTCCTCTCCGATGAGGATATTATCAACGGTCTTGACGGCGAACTCCTTGAAAGATTCAACGCACTCCCCGATGTCCAGAAAAAACAGGTCATTGATATGAGACGTGCTCAGCTCGGTGCAGAAGCTCCTCCCGAAGCTGTTCAGGCTCCCGTGCTTGATGACGACAATTACACTCCGCCTCCGAAAAAGGAACAGCCTGTTCAGCCTGCCGAGCCTATAAAGGCTCCCGTTCTCGACGAAGAACCCGAACTCCCGAAATATGTTCCCAAGTACGTTGACGAGGACCTCGAAAAAGCTAAAAAGGACGCAAGAAAATCAGTTTCCGCTTCTCTCGTTTCCGACCAGAAAGACCCTAAAGAAAGTCTCCGCATGATGCTCGCCCTCAAAGAGGAACGACGTGCGGAACTCGCAAAAAAAGGCTTCAGAATCTCTCTTGTGGTTGCATTGCTCGGAGTTCTTGCCGCTGTTGCATTCTATCTGCTCTATTCGGGTCAGCTCGGTATGAGCTATAAGGACGGTCTCGACGGCTTCTCCAAAACTATCGAGAATTCCGCACTCTATATCGCCGCAGTAGTGGGTGTCTTCTCACTATCACTTATGACGGGTATCGGCGGACTTAAAACGCTCACATCCCTAATTTTCCTCGCTTTTGGTATTATACAGGTTTTCCCCGGACTCCCGATGATCCCTCAGCACGAAAGTACCGCCAAAACAGGTATCTTCTACGCTGTTACGCTCATCCTCACTATTTCTGTATTCGTTACCCTGTTCGCAAGCGACGCCCTCGATCAGTTCTATAAAAAAGATACAAAAAGCCGTGACGATTACTGAGTTTCTCATGTAAAGTTTTCCGCCTGTGATTGATTCATGGGCGGATTTTTATTGTCAGTCACCCGTTCCATCGCTCTGATACAGTCCAAATATGTTGTTTGGTATAAAAACAAAGCGGTTACATTGATGAAAATTTGATGAAATTGCTGAAATACTCTTGACAACTACTCGGAAAAGCCCTATAATAATATCAGACGGTGCAGGGGTCACCGTAAAATCTAATATCATGTTACAGGAGGATTTTTATCATGGGAATTTTCAGCAGATTAAGCGACTTACTCAAATCAAATATCAACGACCTTATCGACAGGGCAGAAGACCCTGAGAAAATGGTAAAACAGGTTATCATCGACATGCAGACTGAACTCACCAAGGCTACCCAGAACTACGGCAAGGCTAAGGCAAGTGAGCGTATGGCTGAAAAGAAATACCTCGAGGCTAAGAAAATTTCTGAAAGCTGGGAGGCTAAGGCTAAGGCTGCTCTCTCACAGGGTAATCAGGAGCTTGCTAAACAGGCTCTCGCTAAGAAGGTCAAGGCTGACGAGGACGTTATAAGCTATAAGGATATGTATGAGTCAATCTCCGACCAGACCGAGGCTATCGGCAATCAGGTTGAGGTTCTCAAATCAAAGCTTGAGGACGCTAAGTCACGTCAGGCTATGCTTATCGCTCGTTCACAGATGGCCGAAACCAAGAAGAATCTTGCAAAGGCTGCAGGCGGATTCGACGAAAGCTCATCCTACGAGAAATTCCAGAGAATGGAAGACAAAATCAACCGCAAAGAGGCTGAGGCTGACGCTTTCTCAGAAATCGCAGGCGCTGACGAGGATGTGATTGATTCTTTCGCTCAGATTGAAACCGACGCTAAGGTGGACGCTGAACTCCAGAGACTTATGGCTGAAATGGGTGCTGCTGCTACTGCCGACGCCGAATAAAGAATATTGTAAAATAAAGAGGTGCTTCCAATGGATGATAATTCAAACATCGCAACAAATAAAATTATAAAAGACTCACTCCCTATGCTCGCCGCAATTTTCCTCGCAATCGCTTCGGTTACTTATATCATGTTCAAAAGCTGGAGCAATAAGCTCTACTTTGAAAAATGGAAGGACTATGAGGACTGCGGTATCTGAACCGTGTCACTCGGATTGCTGTAATGCAAAAAAACAAGCCGCAGATTCTGTCTGCGGCTTTATTATTACTCTTCGTCCTTTTTGATTCTGAAAATGACTCTGAACAGTCCTGAAAGAAGCTTAGGGCTTTTGATAACTACAATTTTCATATGTAATCCTCCTCAGATGTGATAGTATATTATATTCGGGGAGGATTTTTTTGTGATTACTTATTTACGGCTTCCTTCATTGATTTTACAAATTCACCAACGTACTTCGCTGAATCCTTGCCGTACTTCTTCATAAGCTTGACCATAGCTGTTCTGGCAACTACTCCGTCGGAAATTGCTCCCATTGCTGAAGCCTTTTCCGTTCTGGATATTCCGAATCCAACTACGCACGGTATGTCACTGACCTTACGGACGTGCTCGACCGTTACAGCAAGCTCCTCAACAAGATTCTCAGAGGCACCCTGTCCCGGAACTATACTGATGAATCCTTCGGCGTCCTTTGCAATCATCTCGGCACGGTCCGTTGAATTCGGAGCAACAGACGAAATCATGTCGATTCCGTACTGCTTTGCAACGTCTGAGAATTCACCCTTTTCCTCATAAGGAATGTCGGGGATAATGATTCCGTCAACTGAAAGTTCGCTGCATCGTTTCATGAAACGCTCTGCCCCGTACGAGAAAACTACGTTTGCATATGTCATGAACACAAGCGGAATCTTCACATCACGACGGAGTTCCTTAACAAAATCAAACACCTTATCTGTAGTGATTCCGCCTTCAAGGGCACGGATGTTTGCTCCCTGAATTACGGGACCCTCAGCTGTGGGGTCTGAAAAGGGAATTCCAAGCTCGATAAGGTCGGCTCCGTTCTCGACGGCTGCACGAATTGTCTTAGCTGTTGTATCAAGGTCGGGGTCACCGCAGGTTATAAACGCAATAAATGCCTTACCATTCGTGAACGCCTGTTTTATATTACTCATAGATATCTTCTCCTCTGTAACGTGCAATTGCGGCACAGTCCTTGTCGCCTCTGCCTGAAATGGTTACGATAATAACCTTGTCCTTATCCATTGTCGGGGCGAGCTTCATTGCGTATGCAACAGCGTGTGCCGACTCTATAGCAGGAATGATTCCTTCCACACGTGAAAGAAATTCAAAAGCATTTACGGCTTCGTCGTCTGTAACGGGAACGTACTCAGCACGTCCCTTATCAAAGAGGTCTGCATGCTCAGGACCAACTCCCGGATAGTCAAGACCTGCGGAAATCGAATAAACAGGAGCAATCTGTCCGTATTCGTCCTGACAGAAATATGACTTCATACCGTGGAAAATACCGATTTTTCCTGTGTTGACTGTTGCTGCCGTTTCAAATGTGTCGATTCCTCTGCCGGCAGCCTCGCAGCCAATGAGACGTACTCCCTCATCGGGAATGAAATGATAAAAGCTTCCAATTGCATTGGAGCCGCCGCCTACACACGCAACAACAGCGTCGGGGAGTCTGCCCTCTGCTTCGAGAATCTGTGCTCTTGCCTCACGGGAAATAACTGCCTGAAAGTCACGGACAATGGTAGGAAACGGATGAGGTCCCATAACAGAACCAAGACAATAATGTGTATCGTCGATTCGAGTACTCCACTCCCTCATTGCCTCGGAAACGGCATCTTTAAGGGTGGCTGTTCCCGAAGTTACGGGAATGACCTCAGCTCCGAGGAGTCTCATTCTGTAAACATTGAGTGCCTGACGCTTTGTGTCCTCCTCGCCCATAAAAACGACGCAGTCCATGTCGAGAAGTGCAGCTGCCGTAGCTGTTGCAACTCCGTGCTGACCTGCACCTGTCTCTGCAATAAGACGTGTCTTGCCCATTTTCTTTGCAAGAAGTGCCTGTCCGAGTACGTTGTTGATTTTATGTGAACCTGTATGATTGAGGTCCTCACGCTTGAGGTAGATTTTTGCGCCGCCAAGCTCCTTTGAAAGCTTATCGGCATAGTAGAGCAGCGAGGGTCTGCCTGCATAATTGTCAAGCAGCTCTTTAAGCTCACGATTGAACTCGGGGTCATTCTTATAGTGGTCGTAAGCAACCTCGAGCTCGTTAATGGCGTTCATCAGAGTTTCAGGAATATACTGACCACCGTGAACACCGAATCTTCCTTTTGACATAAGATACATCCTTTCAATTGTCCGCCAAAAACAAAAAGTCCCTGACAGATTTAATATCTGTCAAGGACGAATAATCATATCCGCGGTGCCACCTTGATTCACAGTATTACTGTGCGCCTTATGGGATACTATCATACCCCCGACTTCTCACGTGAGTCATACGTCGCAGAATACTCTGCCATTCAAGGCATTTGACTGCGCCCTCCGCGGTCCATTTGCTGGCTTGTTTTGCATCCGGCTCGCACCTTTTCCGGACTCTCTGTGGCAGCATCATCAGCTTTACTTCCGCATCAACGGTTTATTTACAGTTTATTATATCATAACACCCCCGATTTGTCAACAGAATCAGATATATTAAATTCTTTTTTTCAAATCAGGAATAATCAACTAATTGGTGGACCATCAGGGACTCGAACCCCGGACCGACCGGTTATGAGCCGGGAGCTCTGACCAACTGAGCTAATGGTCCGAATATAAATAAACGGAAGCGAGGAACGCTTCCGTTAAATTGTGCCGGC